>VAYS01000026.1 GCA_005883215.1 Actinomycetota bacterium | reverse complement strand
TCGTCGGTGGCGTCCAGCCACGGGCGGAAGCTGCAGTCCAGGCAGTAGTGCTCGACCTCTTTGGGGCCGGTGCCGGAGTAGCCGCGCAGCGAGTTGAGAAAGCGCGCGCCCGTGGCTGCCTGATCGTTGGCGTGGTCGGGGAAGTCGACGGGACCGATGGTGAAGGTCACCGGATCGTCGTTGGGGTTGGGCGAGCCGTCGGCGTGGACGGGAGGCCGGGCGGTCCGGCGGACGGTCTGCTCGGGGATCTGATGCGTGGGCCCGGCCGAGAAGGTGGCGTGCCCGGCCGGGTCGAGCTTGGCGTCGTCGACGGTGATGCCGCTCCAGGGCCTCACCTGGAAGGGGTCTGAGACGTAGCGGTAGGGGACGTCGGCGCCCCCGCGGTGGGCCTCGCCGGTGACTACGAAGTGGTAGGTCCCCGGGGGGGTGGCCTGGTAGGCGCTGCCCTGTGGGTCGACGAGCCCGAAGCGCGAGACGAACGCCTCAAAGGTGGCCGTCCACTTCCACGGCTGGCCGCCGACGCGATAGCCGACCATGCCGGTGGCCAGCTGACCCGGGGCGTTCTGGTCATAGCCGGCCTGGCCGCCGGGGTAGTGCACGATCACCGGAATCTCGCCGCTCTGGTCGGCAAACGGGATCCAGTCGCCGCCCACCTGGCGCTCGACGGTCACGTAGGGGTTGTCGGTGTAGTTGTTGCCCCCCACCCAGGTGTAGGTGGCGGCGTCGAAGCGCTCGACGCTCCGGGGCTGGGTGAAGTCCGAGGGCGAGCCCAGACCGTCGTCGGGGAGCGTGCGGTCATAGGCGGTCACCGCGGCCGCGGAGGCCTCGCCGACGGCGCGCACCTTGGCGTCCTCTACCTGCTGGTCGGCGACCTCCTTGACGGCCATCGACGCCCAGCCGGAGCTGGCCTTCGCCACGTCGGTCTGGGCGTCCAGCGCGCTCTGGGCGGCGGGGTCGCCCTTGAGCTCGTGGCCCATCTGGGCCAGGCGCGTGGCGTAGTAGTCGCTGGAGTGCGGACCCCAGCCGGTCAGCGCCTTGCGGTAGTGGTCGCGGTCCATGTACTCGCGATAGGAGGCGATGTAGCCGTTGTAGTCGTTGGCCATCGCGATGGTCACCGTGAGCTTGTACCCACGCTTGCGCGCGTACTCGGTGGTTTGGCTGGCGCCGCCGTGCACGTCGCGAGCGGTGGTGTCGTCGTGGGTGAAGTTGCCGTAGACCTTGCTCAGGTCCGGCGGCTCGGACTCGGCCTGGGCGCCGCAGCCCATCTCCTTGCAGGTCGGGTCATCCCAGCCCGAGGCGTCGTTGAGGATCTCGGCGCGCATGTGCTCGACAAGCCGGTCGGACAAGTTGGTCTTCTTCTGGGTCCAGATGTCCTGGAGCTGGCACGTCCAGGTGCCCGTGCCGGCGCCGTCGTCCTGGTGGCTGCCGTCGGGGTTGGGCGTGCACTGCTCGAGGCCCCGCTCGCTGGGGTAGGGGACCGGGTTGGTGGGGTCATAGCCCAGGTACTCGTTGCCGGGAGCGGTGTCGGTGCGGGTCTTGATGTTCCAAGACTGCTCGACCCACTGCTCGCAGGAGCACACCGTGAACAGAATCTCCCCCAACCTGAACGCCTGCATGTGCACGCCGACGGTGTCTTCGAGACCCCCGGTGGAGGGCGCCGAGTAGTTGTCGGGGACGGGGATCCCCAGCCCCTTTAACGTGTCGGTCGAGACGCCGGGGGTGAGGCCGCCGAGCGTGGTCACCGGCTGCAGCGAGTCGCCCCAGGGCATGTCCACGCAATCGGGCAGCCCGAGGACGGGCAGGCGCGGATCGCCCTGGAAGGCCGAATCGGTGCGACAGGAGGAGACGCCGGGATAGGGGTGGGAGATCGGCCCGCCGAACCAGCGGTCGTCCATGGCGACCGGGAAGTCGCTCATCCAGCGCACGAACCGATCGTGGTAGGGGGTGCCCCCGTAGGGGGTGGGGCTGGTGTCGGTGTTGGGCTGCTGGGCGCGGATGTCGTTTACGTCGCCGATCACCGCGCTGGCCAGCTGGCGCGCCGCCCACTCCATCTGGTTGTACTGGGCGTGGTTGAACAGCTCGCGGTCGTGGATCGGATGCCAGCGGTCCTCCTCGACTTCACTGGTCCCGATCGCGTTCTGGGTGAGCATGGTCACCCCGCCCGCCGTGCGATCGACCATGCGCTCCATCTCGGCCGGGTACTCGCCCGAGATCAGGTTGTAGCCCATCAGGTCCTCGGGGTGCTGGCCGATGTTGATCAGTGTGCCCAGCGGCTGCGGGTGGGCGCGGTCGTCGACGTTCTCGAAGGCGACGACGCTGAGGTCGTGGTCGGTGTGGGGACGGGGGAAGCCGGCCGGGGAGCCGTCGTCGGCCCAAGTCGGTCCCATCGGATTCTTGTGAAAGGCGTCGAAGTAGCTGGCCGTGCCGCTGACGCGGACGTCGTGCAGGTTGGCCAACGCCTGCTCGACCGCCTTGGCGTTCTGGTGGGCGTAGTAGTCGAAGAAGCGGAAGTCGAATACGTCCTGGAAGGTCCACACCCCCCAGTCGAAGGAGGAGTAGGAGGGCGAGGAGTGGTTGTGGGTCACCGACATGATCAGGTTGCTCTTGTTGATCAGTCCGTGGGTGTCGGCGTCCAGGAGTTGGGCGGTGCGCCGCCACAGTGCGTCCTGGGGGATGTAGTGGTCGTCGCTGACCAGGGCCACGCAGCGGCCCCCGCGGGCCTTGACCACCAGGGCGCGCACGCTTTCTCGCGCCTGCACGCCGTAGGAGGCCTGGTTCTTGACTTGCTGGGCGTGGGGATCGACGTCGCCGTAGCCGCCGTCGCGGGTGGACGCGTACTGCCCGGCCGAGTTGCCCACGTGGTAGGTGCCGTCGAGCATGGCGACGCCGGCGCGCACCTGCCCGTCGGCGAGCGCCGCCGGCGCCCACGCCAGCCACGCCATGGCGGCGGCCAGCGCGATCGCCGGACCGCACCAGCGGCCGGTCCTCTTCCCTGCCCTGCTCATAATCCCCTCGCCGCGAATCTTGACGCGGATGCCTCCCGGTGACGACCGCGAGTCCTATCAGACAGGAGGCTTGGATGGAGCCGGTTAGATCCCCACGCCGTCCGTGTAGCCGTGGTGGACGACGGGGGCCGAGTTAGTCCCCTCGGGCGCGGCGGAAGCGGTCAGGCCACCGAGCGCTCGGCGCCCAGTCCGACTCCGGGGTTGCGCCGGGCGTCGAAGTGAGCGACCAGCGCCTCCACGCACGCCGGGTCAAATTGTCCCTCCCCGGCGGCGCGCAGCCGGGCGAGCGCGGCCTGGGGGGTGAGCGCGGGCCGGTAGGGGCGAGCGCTGGTCATCGCCTGGTAGCTGTCGGCCACCAGCAGCACGCGTGACTCCAAGGGGATGCCCTCGGCGGCCAGCCCGTCCGGGCCCCCCGACCCGTCGAAGTGCTCGTGCGAATGGCGGATCCAGTCGGCCACGTCGGCCAGCCCCTCGATCTCGCTCAGCAGGGTGGCCCCGTCGATGCGCGCCTGGTTGACGCGCACCCGCTCCTCGGGAGTCAGCGGCCCGGGGCGCATCAGCAGATCTTCGGATAGCAACACGAAGCCGACGTCGTGCAGCAGGCCGGCGAGGCGCAGGCGCTCCCGGCGCTCGGGCGCCAAGCCGAGGTCGGCGGCGATGCCCTCGGCCACGTCGGCCACCCCCTGAGAATGCTTGTCGGGGGAGGCCATGCGCCCGTCGACCGCGCGGCCGAACGCGGTCGCCCAGCTCACCTCGTGCTCGCCGCGCCAGGCTCCTGGGCGGTCCATCTTCTCGCCATACAGGCGCGCGTCGGCACATCTCATCAACGCGTCCGAGTCCCCGCCTTCGCTGGGGAACGAGGCGCTGCCAATCGAGGCCGTGACACGAGCGGCCAGCACCGCGCGCAGGCGCGCCGCGGCGCCAGCGGCCTGGTGGGCGCCGCAGGTGGGCAACAGCACCGCGAACTCGTCGCCGCCCAAGCGCCCGACCGCATCCATCGGGCGGACCTCGCCCTCGAGCGCCTGCACCGTCCAGCACAGGAGCTCGTCGCCGGCCACGTGGCCCTGGCTGTCGTTGACCGCCTTGAACGCGTCGAGGTCGAGCATCAGCACGGTGACCTCGCGCGCCAGACGGCGTCCGGCATCGAGCTCGGCCTCCAGGCGCTCGTAGAACCCCCGGCGGTTTAGGCATCCGGTGAGCGGATCGGTGCGCGAGCGTTCGACCAGCTCCGTGCGCTGCTCCTCGTGGATGTGGGCCTGCCAGGAGCAGGCGAGCGCCGCCACGCCGATGCTGAACGCGAACAGCGGAACGTAGGGGCTGTCGAAGGTCCCGGTGTCGGCGCTGATGCCGACGTAGGCGATCATCTCCATGGTCCCGATGGCCACCACCAGCAGCACGGGGTAGGAGAGCGCCGCGATCAGCAGGGGGACGAAGAAGAGCAGCGCCAGCGGGCTGGCCACGGCGCGGTCGACGACGACAAAGCCGGCGATCAACCCGACCTCGGCCGCGCTCCACAGGAGCAGCCACGCCTCGCGATAGCGACCATGCGCCGCACGGCTGCGGGCCGTCAGTGCGGCGACCGTGGCGACCAGGAAGTAACCCCCGGCCAGCGCCACCAGCGCGGACCTCCGGGGCTGGTCCCAGGTCGAGGCGATGAACCCGGCCAGCACGGCGCACACCGCGTACGTGAGCCACACGTGCACCTGGACCATCCGCGCCTGAACGCGCAGGAGAGACAGGTCGATGATGCCCGCGCCGGGGGCGCCCACCCTTTCGGCTTCGGCACGGGCGCCGTTGTCGATTCGCTCAGCGGGTCCAGACTGGACGAAGGTCCTAGCGAGGGCGAGCCGGCCGCCGCCGCTGGCCGCGGCGGGCGGGCGCGCGGCAGTCCCGGTGGCTCACGCTCCCATCGGGCAGGGTCGTGCGGCAGATCTCGGCCCAGCGAAGCGGCGACTCGCCCTCCTCGGTCACCGTGAGCGTCGCCTCGCGCAGATCCGCGTCGGTGATGTTGGCGAAGAACAGCGACGAGCGATTGACGAGCCTCGCGCCGCTGAAATTCGAGCCGACCAGGCGGGCGTAGGCGAGATCGACGTGGTTGAGCGTGGTGCCGGTGAACGACGTGCCGCCGTCGAGCCCCGCGGCGTTGAACGCGGTGTCGAGGAAGGTCGAGCGGGTGAAGTCCGACTTGTTCAGGACGGCGCCATAGAAATTGGCCCGATCCACCAGCGTGCTCCGAATGGCCAGCCGCGGCGCCAGGGTGGCGCGCAGGAAGGTCTCCTTGATGACCGCGTCGCTCGCGTCCACCCCGGCGAGACGACCGCCGTCCAGATTGGTCTTGTTCAGACCGGCCATGCGCAGGACGCCTCCGGTGATATCGGCCATGCGCAGGTCCGCGCTCGAGAGGTCCGCGCCGGCGAGCGACCCGCCGACCAGGTCGCAGTACTGCAGCGCGCCGGGTCGAGCCCCCGGGCCGATGGTTCGGTCCGAGCAGTCCACGCTGCCCACGCGGCCTCGCTTGGGGCCGGCCCGCAGCTGCGCGACGGTGACGTAGCTGCGCTGGTTGATGGCCGGCACCGGAGGGTTGGGCAACGGCTTGTGCTGGGTCGCCGTGAGAACCACGCGGTTGCCACGGCGCAGCGCGGCAAGCCGTGCCCTGCCGGTGATCGTAAGCACCGCCAACCGTTGGGAGGGCCGCTCGAGCCTGGCGTCGACCCGCACGAGCGGCGTGGCCGCGCTCGCCACCGGTACCCAGCTCAGCACCGCGACGAACAGGATCGACGCGGCGGCGAGCGCGCCGCGCTCAGCCCGTGCAGTCACGATTCTCCACGCCCTCTCGGGCGGTCGGCATCTCGGTCCGGCAGAGCAGCGCCCACTGCAGCGCCGCTGGATCCGAAGGAGTGATCTTGGCGCCGCGGAGCTTGGCGTCGGTGAGGTTGGTGAAGTACAGGGTCGGCCCCGCGATGGTGGCGTTGCGCAGATCGGCGCCGACGAGCCGCGACACGGTCAGGTCGGCGTCGCTCACCGAAGCGCCGGTCAGGCGCGCGGCTTGGAGGTTGGCGTGGCCGAGCGACGTCCCCTTGAACGTCGCGCCCTCGAAATCGGCATCGACGAGGTATGCATCGAACAGCGTCGAGTCGAGCAGCTGGGTGTCCTTACCCCGCGCGATGAGCCCGGTGCCCTCTGCGTGGGCCAGCGACACCCGGTCGATGATCGCGCCGCTCGCGTCTGCGCCGTTCACCCTGGCGCCGGCCATGCCGCTGCGGGTCAAGTCCGCCTGGCGGAGATCGGCGCCGGTCAGGTCCGCGGTTTCCAGGCGGGTGCCGAAACCGGGTGAAGACACCCGGGCGCGTCCGAGGTACGCCCCCACCAGGTCACAACCCACCAGTCGCGCCTGCGCCACGATCGGGCTGTCGGAGCAGTCAAAGCGCCCAATGCGGCCCCGGTGGGGACCGGCCTGCACCTGGGCGACGGTTACATAGGTAACCGGCGTGCGGACCAGGGGCGATGGGTTGAAGGCGTGCTGGCTGGCCGTCAGCACCACGCGGTTGCCGCGCCGGATCGCGGTCAACTGGACCGCCGATCTCAGCACGTAGCGCACCCGCTGCCTGGGCTGGGTGGGCAACGAGGAAAAGGTCGAGGCGGCGAGCTGCGTGGGCCGGGATCCGTGCCGGCTGACCGCGACCAGGCGGACGTCGCCCACGGTCATGTTCTGCTCCAGCGCGGCCGCGTGATTCCACAGGATCGTCGCCGTCACCACCGCCGGGCGGCCCCGGTGCAGGCGCGCGTTATGGAGGCGAATGAGCGCAGCGGCGGCCGGGCCGGGGATCGCGGCGAGGACGGCGAGCGCCAGCGAAGCAGTGCTAGCCAGTCGTGCGAGTGGGGTACGGTGTCGCATCGTGGTCGCACGCCCCATCGCACGGAGCTGCGCCCAGCGTATCCGGTGGTGTGTGCCAGTGGCGATCGCCTTGATCGGGGCCTCCGCGCCTGGCGCCGGTGCGCAGGGGATTCGCTCACCGTGGACCTGGCTCGACCGCAGCCCGAAGCTGCTGGGCGCCTCGTGCTCGGCGCCGGGGCAGTGCGTCGCCGTCGGCACCGGCGGCTGGGTGCTGCGCTCCGGCGCCGGCTCCCCGCCCTTGGCCTGGTCGGGGGTGCCGATCGGCGGACCGACGGAGAAGCTGCTCGCCGTTACCTGCGCCGGACAGCGGTGCATCACGATCTCGAGCGGCGACGGCACCCCGAGCGGCGGTGGCGGCACGACCAGCGCCAAGACGCACGTGTTTCGCAGCGAGGACGCAGGCGCGACCTGGTCAGACGTCGCCCATCCGCTCCCGCCCGCGCGCACCGCTGCTAGCGGGACGACCCAGGTCGGAGCCGACGTGGCCTGCTATCCGGGCGCATCCAGCACCTGCGTGATCGTCGGACCGGCGGGGGGCATCTGGCGCTCGACGGACGACGGGCGCACCTGGATCGCGCTCGGGCCGGCTCGTACGTCGGCCCGGGGCCGGCGGTCGGCCCGGGGCCGGCGCGTCCGCAGGGCTCCCAGGGGCCGCCGAACCCGCATCCGTCCGCGCCGCGGGAGTAGCGCGCCGAGGACGCGGCGAGCCCGGAGCCGTCGGGTGGCGCGGCGGGCCAAGCCGGTGCGCTCTACGCCCGCCCTCTCGTACACCCATCTTGCCTGCCCGGCCGACGGGCTCTGCGTCCTGGTCGGTATTACGGGGATGAACGAGGCCGGCAGCGCGATCCTGCGTGGCACCACGGCTAGCGAGGTAGTGGGGCCAGCACCGTTCGGCATCCCCACCGCGATCGCGTGTGACGCACCGGATCGATGCACGGCGGCCGACAACGGCGGCATGGCGACAACGATCTCCCCCCCGTGGACGGCGTGGAGTGACCCCTATGTACTGCCGGGCAAGGAAGGAGCCGTGCTCGCGTCGCTCGATTGCCCCCAGGTCAACGTGTGCGTGGGGATCACCTCCAAGCCGGCGGGCGCGGCGCTCCGCACCATCGACGCCGGCTCCCCGCACCCCACGTGGACGCGCCGCACAACCAGCACTAAGGACTTGGTCGGCATCGGCTGCGCTCGCGGCGCGCCCCCGGGACCGAACGCATCGTGTACCGCGGTCGGAGCCGCGGCCGGGTGGTCCGAGACCGCCAATGCCGGGGTGGATTGGACTTTGGTCAATGATGTCCCCGCGCTGAGGGTGCTCGACTGCCCCGCCGGCGCCCCGAGCGGCGTGTGCGTCGGCGCGGGCAAGGGGGACATTGGCAAGACGACGTCGGGCGGGCAGTTCTGGACGGCACCCTTCCCGGGCATCACCTCGCTCGACGCCGCCGCGGTCTCCTGCCTCGCCTACCCGCAGTGCCTGGTGATCGGAAAGTCAAAGGTGCTCGCCAGCCCCGACGCCGGTCGGACGTGGAACTTCCGCTTCGCCGCCGGCGACGTCACCGCGGGCCCGGGGGGCGGAATGTGCGTCACCCCCAACCAGTGCTACGGGGCCGGCAGCGGCGCGGTCTTCACCACCTTCGACGGTGCGCAATCGCTGTGGCAGGCCGGCCCGATCCCCACCGCGCCGGCCGAGACCCTGGCGGCGATGGCTTGTCCGACGCCCACGGTATGTCTGGTCGCCGGCTCGGAGTCGATCTACCGCGGCACGCTCCAGGTCGTCGGGGGCCGGGCTCAGTGGTCTTGGGTCGCCACCGACGCAGATGCCGTCGACGCATTCAAGGCGATCAGCTGCTCCTCGCCGAGCTCCTGCACCGCCGTCGGAGGCGGCGGCAACGAACCCACCAACGGCGGCCAGGTGGTGACCACGACCGACCCGGCGCTGCGGCACTGGAACTCCATGCGGATCAAGAACACGATCGACCCGGCCGACCCCCTCGCCCTCGAGGCCGTGGCCTGTCCGGCCGACGGCGTGTGCGTCGCCGGTGCGAAGCGCGGCTACGTGATCACGACGACCGACAACTGGGGTACGCATTCGCTGGACCAGTTCGGGCCGCCCGTCGCAGACGCCGAGCACGAGCCCGATATCGCGGGGGTGAGCTGCCAGTCCCCCACCACCTGCGTGCTGATGGGGACGAAGTCCAACCCCGCTTTGGGCGTCGACAGCGGGGCGGCTTATACCGGCGTGCGCACCGGCGGCTAGCAGCGGGGGCCGGAGGCTGAGGCCAAGGCAGATCCGATGGGCGATCCAGGACTCGAACCTGGGACCTCTTCCTTATCAGAGAAGCGCTCTAACCGACTGAGCTAATCGCCCGCTCGCCGGCCGAGTCTAGCGCCGCGCAGACGGCGACGATCCCGGCTCAGGCGACCGCGCGCGGGCGCAGGCGGCGGGCCAGGGCCAGCGCTTCGTCGAGCGAGGAGAAGGCCAGCTCGGCGCGGTAGCCGGCGCCTCGGGTGCGTACGCGAACCTCCGCGCCGAGGGCACTCGAGAGGGCCTCGGCGATCTGTTCCACCGCCGCCTCCTGGTCGGGATGAGTTCCCCGGGCAGCCGTCGAACGGCCGGGGCGGCGGGCGGGGGCGTTCGCCTCGCGGGCACGCTGCTCGAGGACTCTGACCGACCATTGGCCCTGGGCGGCCCCCCGCGCCAGGCGGCGTCGATCGGCGTGATCAGACGCCAGCAGCAACGCCCGGCCGTGGCCTTCGCTGAGCTCGCCCGCCTCCATCAGCTCGAGCGCCTCGTCGGGAAGCTCGAGCAGGCGGAGCAGGTTCGAAACCGCGACCCGGCTGCGACCGACGCGCAGGCCGACCTCCTCGCGTGTGAGCCCGAGCTCCTCGACCAGGGCGGCGCACGCCCGTGCCTGCTCGACCGGATTTAGGTCCTCGCGCGCCATGTTCTCGATCAGCGCGAGCTCGAGGCTCGCCGCGTCGTTCTGCGGCCGGACCAACGCGGGGATGGTCTTGAGCCCCGCGGCGCGCGCGGCGCGCCAGCGGCGCTCACCGGCGATCAGCTCGTAGCCACCCCCCTCGCGCGGGCGCACGAGCACGGGCTGGAGCAGGCCCCGCTCGCGCACCGATTCCGCGAGCGCGGCAAGCGCCTGCTGATCGAACTTACGCCGCGGCTGGTGCGGGTTGGGATGGAGCAGGTCGACCCCGAGCTCGCGCAGCTCGTCGCGCGGCGAGGTGCCCGACACCGCCAGGATCGCCGCCAGGCCCCGGCCCATGCCCCGTCGTTGGTCAGCCACGCGCGGCCACCTCCTTTGCCAGATCGAAGTACGCCTCGGCGCCCGAGCAATGAGGATCGTGGTGGGTCACCGGTAGCCCGAAGCTGGGCGCCTCGCTCACGCGCACGTTGCGGGGGATGACGGTGCGGAAGACCAGCTCGGGGAAGTGCTCGCGTACCTCGCGCTCCACATCCTGGGCCAGGCGCGTGCGACCGTCGTGCATGGTCAGCAGCATGCCGGCCACCGTCAGCGCGGGGTTCAGCTCGCGCCGGATCAGGTCGAGCGTGTCGAGCAGGCCGGCCAGGCCCTCGAGCGCGAAGTACTCGGTCTGGACGGGGACGAGCACCCGGTTGGCGGCGACCAGTGCATTGACGGTCAGGGGACCCAGCGACGGCGGGCAGTCGACCAGCAGGTAGGCGTAGCTCTCGCGGATGGGCTGGAGCACCTCGCGCAGACGGCCCTCGGAGCCGGCCTCCCGCGGCAACTCGAGGTTGGCGGCGGCCAAGTCGCGCCCGGCGGGGAGCAACCTCAGGTCCGCCACCGTCGTCTCGCGCACCACGCCCTCGGGCTCGGCGCGGCCAGCCAGCAGGTCATACAGGCCGGGGCTGCAGTCGCGGGGAAAGCCCAGTCCGACGGTGGCGTTGGCCTGCGGGTCGGCGTCCACCAGCAGGGTCCGGTAGCCGGCCTCGGCGATGCACGCCGCCATGTTGACCGCCGTGGTCGTCTTGCCCACGCCGCCCTTCTGATTGGCGATCGCATACACGGTGGTCATCGGCGCGCACGCTAGCGTCAGGCACGGTCGGACGCGCGCGCGGAAAACCCCTCGTCGGCGGCGTCCGCCGTGGGGCGGTTCGGGGGCGAACTCCATGCGCCCGCCCGTCCAGCTGAATCGCCGTTGGCCGCCGTCCGCGGTTTGCGGGCCACACCCTCAAGCACAGGTTCTGGCTGGGGCGCGGCCCCCCACAGGCGACTCGGCCTCTCGGTCGCACGAGCGCGCGTCGGACGGGGTCAAAGGGGGCGCTTTGCAGCCATTCCCGCGCGACGCGGAAATCGTTCGGGGGTGGGACGAACCTTTAGGTAGAGGTGCAGGTATCGCGCCTGGGCGCCGGCCGGACCGGCGACGGGGATCACCTGGCCGCCATCGAAGCCCAGCGCCTCGGCGGCGCGCCCGCCCGCCCGCTCCTCGTCGGGATCCCGACGCCCCTTCCAGGCGACCGCCACCCCGCCGTCTCGCAGCAGCGGCGCCGCATACTCGAGGATCACGCCCAGCGGGGCCAGCGCCCGCGCCAGCACGGCGTCCTGGGATCCGCGCCCTTCGCGCCACTGCTCGGCGCGGCGGGCCACGACCTCTACGTTGTCCCGCCCCAGGGCCCGGGCCGTGCGAGTCAGATAGGACGCCTTGCGGCCGGCGCTCTCGACTAGGGCGATCCGCGCGTGGGGCAGCGAACAGGCGAGGGGAAGACCGGGGAAGCCGGCGCCCGAGCCGACGTCGGCCAGCGTGCGCGCCGCTCGCACCGCCGCTAGCTCCAGCCCGGCGAGGGAGTCGGCGATGTGGGATTCGACCGCCCGTGCGGGGTCGCGGACCGCGGTCGGCGCATGGGGATCGGCGGCCAGCAGCTCCAGGAGGCGGGCGAGACACGCGTCGGCGCCCCCGGGGGCGCCGTGGCGGGCGACGAGCTCGCCCAGGCGCGCGCGGACCGCGGGCGCCAGGTCAGGCGGCGCGCGACCGGACACGCTCGATGTAGTCGGCATAGCGCGCCTTCATCGCCTCCAGGCGGGCGGCGGCGTGGGCGTCCAGGCGCTCGTCGAGCACCTCCTCTATCACCGGCAGCAGGTCGTGCACCAGCGCCGGGCCACGCGCCATCCACTGGTAGTAGCTGCGACCGCCGTGGCCGTAAGGTCCGTACAACCGGCTCCGGGGGAAGCGTTCGGTGAGCCAGCGAAAGAGCGCCTCGTGGCGCACGTGCATGCGCAGGGTCACCTGCGGCTGGCGGCCGTCGCCGCCGAAGGACCCCTCGCCGATCAGCACGCCAACGAGAATGCCGCGCTCGAGCTCGGTCAGCGGTGGGGAGGGTTCACGGGCGCCCGGGTCGCGCATGCGCGCTCGTGTTTCACCGTATAGAAAAACGTGAAACCTCCAGCCGGCGGGCGGCCGGACGCGGGCCCGGGGAAGTGGGAGATCCGCCTAACGCTCGATTACGGGCGCCACGACGAGGTGGCGGTCGGGCTCGCTGCCCTCGCTGTAGGTCTCGACGTCGAGGCGGTCGCGCAGCCGCTCGTGAACGATCCGGCGCTCCCCGGGGTTCATCGCGTCCAGGCTCACGGGGCGCCCGTGGCGGACCGCCTCCTCGGCGGCGGCGTCGGCCTGGGCGTTTAGCGTCGCGCGCCGACGGTCGCGGTAGCCGGCGGCGTCGACGACGATCGCCTTGTGCACCGAGCGGTCACGCAGCACGACGCGCTGAGCCAGGTGCTGGATGGCGTCGATCGTCTGGCCGTGGCGGCCGATGACGATCCCCAGCTCCTCGCCCTCGATCGTCGCCGTGAGCGTCTCCTCGTCCTCATCCAGGTCGACCGCCGCGTCGATGCCCAGCCCGTCGACGATCGTCTCGACCAGGTCGCGCAACTGCTCGGCGGGCGGCTGCCCGTCGCCCCGGTCCGCGGGCAGCGCCTCGTCCATCACCGCCGTCGGCCGGAGCGCTTCTTCTTCTTGCGCGGCGAGGGCGGCGGGGGGCCGCTACGGCCCGCGCCCTTGGAGAACCCCGAGCCCTTGGCCGCCCCCACCGGCTCGCGCTCCTTGTCCCCCCGGCGGGCGCGTCCGTTGCCGCCGCCGCCGGCCGGCTCCTCGCGGCCCAGCAGCGCCCGCAGGCCGCCGAAGGACGGCTCGCCCCCCGGCGCGGTGGCCGGCTTGGGCGGCGGCGGGTGTCGGCGGCGGACGATGTACTGCTGGACGATCGTCCACAGGTTGGTGGTGATCCAGTAGACGATCAGCCCGGCGGGGAAGTTGATGATGAATAGCGTGAAGACGATCGGCAGCCCGATCATCATCAGGCGCTGGTTGCGGTCGGCGGTGATCGTCATCAGCAGGCTCGACGCCATCTGGGAGCCGATGTAGAGCACGATCAACGTGATCAGCACGGCGCCCGTGGCCTTCGCCGTGATGTCGGGGATCATCAGGAAGCCCGCGTTGCCGCTGCCCCCCACCGCGTGGGCCGCCTGGCTACAGCTGTGGCCGTTGGCGTAGTGGACCGGGAAGGCGCCGTTGGGCGGGAGCTGGCCCACCGCTCCCGGCGTGGCTAGCGGCGGGGTGGCAAGCTTGGCCGCCGCCTTCATCACCGGGGCGCAGATGTGCTGCTTTAGGTCCTGGCGCAGCAGATAGAAGAGCGCGATGAAGACCGGAAACTGCGCGACCAGGGGAAGGCAAGAGCCAAACGGGTTGACCTTGTTCTCCCGGTAGAAGCCCATCATCTCCTGGTTGAGGCGCTGCTTGTCGTCCTTGTACTTGGCCTGCAGCGCCTTGATCTCGGGCTGCAGGCGCTGCAGCGACTGCATCGACTTGACCTGCTTGAGGGTCAGCGGCAGCAGCAGCGCGCGCACGAGCACGGTCAGCCCGACGATCGCCAGGCCCCAGCTGCCGCCCACCACGTGGTCGTGGATGAACACCAGCACCTTGTCGAAGACGTCGATCAGGGGCTGGAGGACGTTGGCGTAGAACAAGGGCATGGGGGTCGGGGTTCAGGCCGCTGGGGCCCGGCCTCCGGACGATCGGAACAGGCGCTGGGCGTGCACCGGGTCAAAGCCCCCGTGGCTGAACGGGTTACAGCGCAGCAGGCGCCAGGCGGCGAGCACCAGCCCGCGGAGTATGCCGAACTCGCCCACCGCCTGGACCGCATAGGCCGAGCACGTGGGCTCGTACTTACAGCGGCGGGGCAGCGCCGGCGAGATCGCCCGCCGGTAGAGCCATAGGGGCGCGAGCACGAGCGCCGCCAGCGCCCGTTGGGCCCCAGCGCGCCGCGCCGCGCCGCCGGTCGAGCTCGGCGACGTCACGAGGGCTTCTCCGGCGCCGACTCCCCGACCGCCAGCTCGTCCAAGGCGCCGGTGATCGCCTCCAGGCCCCCGCCCTCGGCCAGCTCGCGGGCGTCGGGGCGGGCCACGATCACGAAGTCGTGGTCGGCCGGCAGTCGGTCGCGGCGGGCGGCGAACGCCTCGCGCAACAGGCGCTTGATCCGGTTGCGCTCAACCGCCCCGCCCACCTTGCGCGAGACCGAGACCCCCAGGCGCGGTTCGTCGCCGTCGTTCGGCTCCGGGGGGCGGGCGAACGAGTAGAGCACCAGATAGCGGTTGGCGCGCGAGCGCCCCTGGCGGTACACGCGCTCGAACTCGGCGCTGCGCGACAGGCGCCCGCTGCTCGCCCGGCCGCCGACTCGACGGCGTGACGCGTCCACGTTGGCTAGGCGGCGAGCCGCCGACGGCCCTTCGTCCGCCGGCGCTTGATGATCATCCGCCCCGCGCGTGTGCGCATGCGCGCTCGGAACCCGTGGGTGCGGGCCCGCTTTCGCTTCTTCGGCTGATACGTACGCTTCATCGCCGGGCACGCCCAGTATACGGGCGGCCCCCACGGTCCGATCGCCTCCCGCGCTGGGCCGGAGCGGCGTCGGTGGAGCCGGGCGATCCCGGGCGTGGCAGTCAACCTCAACCTGATGGTTACTGTTTGCCGGGCGGCGAGCGTTTTTCCCGCCATTTGCGCGATCGCCGGCGCGGCGCGGGCGCCGGCGCGGCGCCACGCGGCTATAGTCGCCCGTCGCCGGGTCGTCCCCGCGGCCCCCTGTTTACGGATCCAGTCGAGCCCGTTTCCGAGAGGAGCCGGATCACCCTGCCGTGCCTGTGGAGCCTGAGCAAATCTGGTCACAAGTCCAGGCCCGGCTCCGCCGCTCGTTGCCGGAGACCACCTACCAGATCTGGGTCGAACCCCTGACCCTGCGAGAGATGGCGGGCTCGACGATGGTGGTCGTCGCCCCGACCGAGATCCGCCACTGGGTCGTCGACCGCTTCCGCGCTCCGCTCGAGCAGCTGGCCACCAGCGTCGCGGGCACCCAGATCGAGTTCGACATCCTGTCGCCCTCCATGGCCGACTCGGCGCCGCGCCGGCCCGGCGCGATTGCCGCCGCCGTGGGCGCGCCGGCGGCCGAGATCTCCTTCAATCCCAAGCTCACGTTCGAGCAGTTCGTCATCGGCGACTCCAATCGTCTGGCCCACGCGGCGGCGCTCGCGGTCGCCGAGGCGCCCGCCCAGGCGTACAACCCCCTCTTCATCTACGGCCCACCCGGGCTGGGGAAGACCCACCTCCTGCATTCGATCGCCAACTACATCTCCACCTACGGTGAGCGCCTCGCCGTCCGCTACACGACGGTCGAGTCGTTCACCAACGAGTTCGTCGCCGCCCTCCAGGCGCGCGCGGTGGACCGCTTCAAGCACCGCTTTCGCCACACCGACGTCCTGCTCATCGACGACGTCCAGTTCCTCGAGCGCAAGGCGCGCACCGAGGAGGAGTTCTTCCACACCTTCAACGCCCTCTATGACATCGGTGGCCAGCTCGTGGTCACCTCCGATCGCCTCCCGGGCGATCTCGGCGCCGTCGAGGAGCGCCTGCGCGAGCGCTTCGAGTCCGGCCTGGTGACCGACGTCGGCCCGCCCGACTACGACATGCGCATGGCCATCCTGCGCAAGCGCGCGCAACACGATGCCGTGCCGCTCTCCGACGAGGAGCCCCTGGCAGTCATCGCCGAGCGGGTCACCGCCAACGTACGGGCACTCGAGGGGGCACTCATCCGGGTCGTCGCCTACGCGTCCCTCACCGGCCAGCCGCTGAGTGCTGCGCTGGCCGCCCACGTCCTCCACGAGCTCTACCCCCAAAATGCGTCGCCCGCCACCACCGTCGAGGCGATCCAGCGCGCCGTCTGTCACTCCTTTCACATCACCCCCGAGGAACTCGTGGGTCCCAGCCGCAGCGCACGCATCGCCTGGCCCCGGCACGTGGCCATGTACCTCTCGCGAGAGCTCACCGAGTGCTCGCTGCCGGCGATCGGCCGGGCGTTCGGAGGCCGCGACCACAGCACGGTGCTCAAGGCCTGCCAGCGCACCAGCCGGCGCTTGGGCAAAGACGAGCCCGCCGCACGCGCCGTTGGCAACCTCACCCGTCAGCTCGCCCAGTAGAACTAGGCACACCTGTGCACACTCGAGGACCCGCCGTGACCGCCCCGCCTGAGATCCTTCACCCTCTGCTCACAGCTTCGCGCACACCTGCTCCTGCGTCGCGTCATGCCCGCGCCCTCCGTCCTGCGAGGAGGCTTGGCCCGAGTTATGACCTTGGTCGAGCTGTTCACACCCCTTACTACTGCTATTCCCTAATCGAAGAAGTGGTCAGATGAAGATCGAGCTCAAGACGGCCGACCTGCTATCCGACCTTCAGTCTGCCGCCCGGGTCGCCTCTACCCGCAGCGCAGTGCAGGCGCTGGCCGGCGTCCAGGTCGTCGCCGAGGAGGCGGTGGAGCTGCGGGCGACCGACGTCGAGGTGGGCCTGCGCCTTCCCCTGCGCGCCGAGGTCAGTCGTCCCGGGACGGTCGTCCTTCCCGCCCGCCTGATGCTCGATGTCGCTCGCTCGCTACCGGCAGACGAGGTGTCGCTCGAGGCGCGCGCCACCGAGCAGGACGTAGAAGTGGTCTCGGGGTCGGCGACATTTCACATTCGCACCCTGCGCGCCGAGGACTTCCCACCCTTGCCCGACGCCAACGATGAGGACGCCGTCACCGTCCCCGCGGCGGAGTTCGTGGCCACGATCGCCCAGGTTGCCCGCTCGGCGTCGCGGGACGAGACGCGACCGGTGCTCACCGGGATCCTGGTGTCGGCCTCGGGCAGCGAGCTGCGCATGGTGGCCACCGACTCCTATCGCCTGAGCATCAAGGAGACCAAGCTCGAGCAGCCGTTGGCAGGCGAGCTGGAGGCCAACGTTCCCGCCCGGGCGCTGCAGGAGCTCGCCCGGCTCGTGGCGCAGCTCGAGGCCCAGGAGCTGCGGGTCAGCGCACGCCAGAACCAGATCGTCTTCGCCATCGACGGCGCCGTGCTGTCCTCGCGTCTGATCGAGGGCCAGTTCCCCAACTACCGCCAGCTGCTCCCCGACTCGGTCGAGCACGAGCTGCGCCTGGCGGGCGGCGAGTTCGCCGAGGTGGTGCGGCGGATCAGCCTGCTGGCCCAGAAGAACGCGCCCCTGCGGCTGGGCTTTCGCGAGGGCGAAGTCACGGTCTCGGCCCAGACGCCCGACGTGGGCGAGGCCTCGGAGGCCGTGCCGGTGGACTTTCACGGCGAGTCGTTTGAGATCGGGTTCAACCCCGAGTTCCTGCGCGACGGCTTGGAGAGCGTGGAGTCGGGAGACCTCGTCCTCAAGCTGATCAGCCCTCTGCGGCCGGGCCTGATCGAGTCGGCCGACCAGGGCGGCTTCGTCTACCTGGTGATGCCGATTCGCCTGAACGTCTGAGGGTGGCCGCGCGGTGCTGGTCACCGGTGTGCGCGTCCGCGATCTGCGCTCCTACGCAACCGCCGACGCCGCCCTGGGGCCGGGCCTAAACGTCGTTCACGGGCCCAACGGCGCCGGCAAGACCAACCTCCTGGAGGCGGTCTACTTTGGCTGCACGGGGCGGTCGTGCCGGACGAGCAATGAGCGCGAGCTGATCCGGTTCGGGGCCGACGTGGCCAGGGTCGAGCTCGACGTGCAGGGCGACGGGGGCACCCATCGGCTGTGCGCGGCCCTCCCGCGCGCGGGCGCCAAGCGCGTGGCGGTCGACGGCCAGCCCGTCGACAGCCTCCTGGACGTCGCGCGCCGCCCGCTGGCCAGCGTGTTCATCCCCGATCGGCTGGAGCTGATCAAGGGCCCGCCCGCCCTGCGCCGCTCGCATGTGGACTCCTTGGTGGCCGCGCTATGGCCCGCGCGCTCCGGCGCGCGTCGCGACTACGTCCGCGTCCTGGCTCAGCGCAACGCCCTCCTCGCCCGCGTGCGCACCGCCGGTGCGAGCACCGCCTCGCTGGGGGCGTGGGATGCCGAGCTCGCCGCGTGCGGGGTGGCCCTGCAGGCCCACCGCGCCGAGGCGATCGCCTCCCTGGCCGGTCCGTTCAGCGCCCACGCCGCCCGGCTTGGGCTGCGCGACGGGGCCGAGCTCGCCTATCGCCCGCGCAGCGGTGCGGCGACCGCGGCCGAGCTCGCCGCCGAGCTCGCCGCCCGCGTCGAGTCCGACCTCGAGCGAGGGTTCACCGGGCACGGACCGCACCGCGACGAGATCTCGCTAGCCCGCGGGGGCAGAGAGCTGCGGGTATACGGGTCGCAGGGCGAGCAGCGCCTGGCCCTGCTGGCCCTGCTGCTGGCCGAGCGCGAGCTGCTGGCCGAGCGGCGGGGGTCGCCCCCGCTGCTGCTGCTCGACGACGTGATGAGCGAGCTCGACGCCGAGCGCCGCGAGCTGCTGGCCGGCGAGCTGACCGGCCGGGGCCAGGCCGTGGTGACGGCGACCGAGCTGGCCCACGTGCCCGGTGCCACGGGCACCGAGGCGACCCGTCTGGCGGTCGGCGATGGGCGGGTGCTCTCCGGGGCGCGGGCGGCGTGAGCGGGACACGGGGCCTCGCGTGAGGCGCCGAGCTCCGCGGCCGGTCCGGCTGGCGCTCGAGCGCGTGACCAGCCGGCTCCAGCCGCCCTCGGTGCTGGGCGAGATCCAGCGGGTGTGGGAGCAGGCGGTGGGGCCGGCGGTGGCCGCCGAGGCCCGCCCCACGGCCGAGCGCGACGGCGTCCTGACCGTGAGTTGTCGCAGCGCGGTGTGGGGCCAGGAGCTCGAGCTGATGGCTCCCCAGCTGATCGAGCAGATCAACCAGCGCATGGGCGCCCGGCGGGTGCGCTCGCTGCGCTGTCGTACGACGCCCGGCGCGTTCTGAAACCGGGGTGGGAAGCCGGCCGCCGCGAGGCGGCCTTTTGTCCGTGATTTGCAGGCAATTTGGCACATTTTCGTGGCCGGATCCGGGGGGTCGACCTGCTATTGTTCTGTCCACCAAGTCGTCGACGCCCCGGACCGCCTTCGACCGCGCGTGATCCGGGGCTTTCGCATGTAACGGAAGGCAGGTTTGGCTAAGAAAGCAACGGACTCCGGCGCGTCCCAGGGCTCCTACGACGCCAAGGACATCACCGTCCTCGAGGGCCTGGAGGCGGTGCGCCGTCGACCGGGGATGTACATCGGCTCGACCGGGGTCCGCGGCCTGCATCACCTGGTCTACGAGGTGGTTGACAACTCGGTCGACGAGGCGATCGCCGGGCACTGCTCGGAGGCGACGATCACCATCCACCCCGACAGCTCGATCACCGTGACCGACGACGGCCGGGGGATCCCGGTGGCGGTGATGGAGAAGGAGGGGCGCCCCGCGGCGGAGGTCGTCCTTACCGTGCTGCACTCGGGCGGAAAGTTCGGCGAGGGCGGCGGTTACAAGGTGTCGGGCGGACTGCACGGCGTGGGCGTGTCGGTGGTCAACGCGCTGGCGGAGTCGCTGCACGTCGAGATCCGCCGTGACGGGCACCTGTGGACCCAGGACTACGCGCGCGGCGAGCCCCAGTCGTCGCTGAAGAAGGGCGCCACGCTGGCCAAGGGCCAGGGCACCGGAACAACCATCACCTTCCTGCCCGACGCCGACATCTTCGAGTCGCTGGACTTCGACTTTCGCACGCTGGAGGAGCGCCTGCGCGAGACCGCCTTCCTGACCCGCGGGCTGCGCATCGAGCTGGTCGACGAGCGGGCCGAGGGCAACCGGGCGGAGTTTCGCTACGAGGGCGGGATCGAGGACTTCGTGGTCTTCCTCAACGAGAACAAGGAAGCCGTCCAGCGCAAGATCATCTACTTCGAGGGCGAGTCCGAGGAGGGCGCCGTCGAGGTGGCGATGCAGTGGAACTCCTCCTATCAGGAGTCGATCTTCTCCTTCGCCAACAACATCAACACCCACGAGGGCGGCACCCACCTGTCGGGCTTTCGCTCGGCGCTCACGCGCACCCTCAACCGCTACGCGCGCGAGAAGGGGCTGCTCAAGGAGAAGGAGGAGAACCTCGCCGGCGAGGACGTGCGCGAGGGGCTGACCGCGGTGATCTCGGCCAAGCTCCGCGACCCCCAGTTCGAGGGACAGACCAAGACCAAGCTCGGCAACCCGGGCATGCAGGGCTTCGTGGAGTCGATCGTCAACGCCCGGCTGGCCGAGTTCCTAGAGGAGAACCCCAAGGACGCCAACCGGGTGATCACCAAGGCAGTGCAGGCCGCCCGCGCGCGCGAGGCGGCGCGCAAGGCGCGCGACCTGACGCGGCGCAAGTCGGCGCTGGAGAACTCGATGCTGCCGGGCAAGCTCGCCGATTGCTCGGTCAAGGACCCCGCCCTGGCCGAGCTGTTCGTGGTCGAGGGCGACTCGGCCGGCGGCTCGGCCAAGCAGGGGCGCGACCGCAACACCCAGGCGGTCTTGCCCTTGCGGGGAAAGATCCTCAACGTCGAGAAGAGCCGCATCGACAAGGTGCTTCAGAACGTCGAGATCCAGGCGCTGATCACGGCGATCGGGACCGGCGTGCGCGACGAGTTCAACCTCGAGAACGCGCGCTATCACAAGGTCGTTTTGATGTGTGACGCGGACGTCGACGGCGCGCACATCCGCACGCTCGTGCTCACGCTGCTGTTCCGCGAGATGCCCGAGCTGATCGAGGCCGGTTACGTCTACATCGCCAAGCCGCCCCTGTACAAGCTCAAGGACGGAAGGGCCGAGCGCTACATCGAAAAGGAGACCGAGCTCGAGGAGCTCCTGCTCGCCGACAAGCTCGAGAAGTTCAGCGTCTTTGACCGGCACGCAAAGCAGTTCAAGCTCACCGCCGCGCGGTGGCAGAAGTTCACCCGCCTGCTCAAGCAGTACGAGGGTTGGGCGTCGTCGCTGCAGGCGTCTCACGGCCACGACACGGTCGCGTTCCTGGAGGAGTCCTCGCTGCTGGACGAGGAGATCTCGAGCGCCGATGAGGCGATCGAGCTGCTGGGTCGCAAGGGCATGGAGGGGGAGGTCTACGCCACCGAATTGGTCTCCAAGGACCCCGTCGAGCTCGTCGTGCGCGCGGTCGAGGTCAAGACCGGCATGGCGCGCACCCATCGGCTGCGCCGCACCCTGTTCGACTCGCCCGACTACCGCCAGTTCGTCAAGGTCCACGCGCAGCTGGTGGAGCTCGCGGGCACGCCCCCGTTCGAGGTTCGCTTGGGCGACGTGCGCCAGGACGCGCTGGCGTTCGAGGCGCTGCGGTCGGCGGTGATGGAGGTCGCCTCACGGGGAGTTTCACTGCAGCGCTTCAAGGGACTCGGGGAGATGAACTACGACCAGCTCGCTGAGACCACCATGGATCCCGCGAGCCGGACGCTGGCCCAGGTGACCGTCGAGGACGCCGCGGCCGCCGATCGCATCTTCTCCATGCTGATGGGTGACCAGGTCGAGCCGCGGCGGGCGTTCATCGAGGAAAACGCCCGCGCCGTCGCCAACCTGGATGTTTGATCGCGTGCCCCGCCAGAAAGTCGGCCCCGCCCATCCGCGTCGGGAGGTGAGACATGGCAGCTAGTGACGTCATCGGCGGCGGCAACATCGAGCCCCGTGCGCTGGAGGACGAGATGCGCTCTGCGTATCTCGACTACGCCATGTCGGTCATCGTCGGGCGGGCGCTTCCCGACGTGCGCGACGGGCTCAAGCCCGTCCACCGGCGGGTGATGTTCGCGATGTCGGAGATGGGGCTGGGGCCGACGCGTCCCTACGCCAAGTCGTCGCGCATCGTCGGCGAGACGATGGGCAACTATCACCCCCACGGCGACACGGCGATCTACGACACCCTCGTGCGCATGGCCCAGGACTTCTCGCTCCGCTACGAGCTCGTCGACGGTCAGGGCAACTTCGGCTCGGTCGACGACGATCCGGCCGCCGCCATGCGGTACACGGAAGCGCGTCTGTCGCGAATCTCGATGGAGACGCTCCGTGACCTGGATATGGACACCGTCGACTTCGCGCCCAACTACGACGGGCGAAAGCAGGAGCCGCTCGTCCTGCCCGCGCGGTTTCCCAACCTGCTCGTCAACGGCGCCTCGGGCATCGCGGTGGGGATGGCGACCAACATCCCGCCCCACAACCTGGGCGAGGTGATCGCCGCCACGGTGGCCTATATCGAGGATGGCGAGATCGACGTCGCCGGCCTGATGCGCCACATCAAGGGGCCGGACTTCCCCACCGGCGGCGTGATCCTCGGTCGGGCGGGCATCCGCGACGCGTATGACACCGGCCGCGGGCGCGTGCGCGTGCAGGCCCGCGCCCACGTCGAGCCGCTCTCGCACGGCAAGGAGGCAATCATCGTCACCGAGCTGCCGTTCATGGTCAAGAAGGGCGGCGACGGGGGCCTGATCCAGAAGATCGCCGACCTGGTCCACGACAAGCGCATCCCCGAGATCTCCGACCTACGCGACGAGTCGGACAAGCGCGGCATGCGGCTGGTGATCGAGCTCAAGCGCGACGCGATCCCCAAGGTCGTGCTCAACAAGCTCTACAAGCACACCCCGATGCAGGCGACGTTCGGGGTCAACATGGTCGCCCTGGTCGACAACGTCCCCCGCACGCTCGCCCTGCCCGAGCTGATCCGCCACTACGTCGACCACCAGCGCGAGGTCGTCGTGCGCCGCGCCAAGTACGAGCTGGCCCAGAAGGAGGCGCGAGCCCACGTCCTCGAGGGGCTGCTGATCGCGCTCGCCGACCTCGATGACGTGATCGACCTCATCCGATCCTCGCGCGATCGCGACAGCGCCCGTGAGCAGCTGGTCGCCCGCTTCGAGCTGTCGGTGGTCCAGGCCTCGGCGATCCTCGACCTCCGCCTGTCGCAGCTCACCGCCCTGGAGTCCGACGCCATCAAGCAGGAGCACACCGACGTCAGCGAGCGCATCCGCGAGCTGCGCGAGCTGCTCGGGGACGAGACGCGGGTGATGGGGCTGATCAAGGAGGAGCTCAACGAGGTGGCCGATCGCTTCGGCGACCAGCGTCGCACCGAGATCACCTACGCCGAGGATGAGATCGACATCGAGGACCTGATCGCCGACCAGCAGATGGTCATCGCCATAACCCACTCGGGCTACATCAAGGCGCTGCCCCTCACCACCTACCGCCAGCAGCAGCGCGGCGGCCGGGGCGTGACCGGCATGGACATGAAGGAAGGGGACTTCATCGAGCACCTCTTCGTGTGCTCGACCCACGACTACCTGCTGTTCTTCACCAACCGCGGCAAGGTCTATCGCTCGAAGGTCTACGAGCTGCCCGAGGCCTCGCGCACGGCCAAAGGGCGCGCCCTGGTCAACGTGCTGCCCCTGCGCGAGGGCGAGCGGGTCCAGTCCGTGCTGGCCACCCGCGACTTCAGCGAAGGCGCCTATCTGGTCTTCGCCACCCGCCGGGGGCAGATCAAGAAGACCGAGTTCGGTGCCTACAACACCCGCATCGAAGCCGACGGCATCATCGCCATTAACATCCGCGACGACGACGAGCTGGTGGCGGTTCGGCGCACCAGCGGCGACAACGACATCCTCATTGTCTCGCGCTCGGGGCAGGCCGCCCGCTTTCATGAGAAGCAGGTCCGCTCCATGGGGCGCGACACCTCCGGGGTGCGGGGCATGAACGTCGCCCACAAGGGCAACGCGGTCATCGCCATGGACGTCGCCCGCGACGAGCAGGAGTTGCTGGTGGTCACCGAGAACGGCTTTGGCAAGCGCACCGCGGTGTCGGAGTACCCGCGCAAGGGCCGCGGCACGATGGGGGTCAAGACGGTCACCCTCACCGACAAGAAGGGCGCTCTGGCCGGCGCCCTGGTGGTGCGCGAGCACGAGGAGCTGGTCTTCATCTCTCAGGCGGGCATGGTGCAGCGCACCGGCGTGCGGGGGATCAACCGCTACGGGCGCGCCTCCCAGGGGGTCAAGCTGATGAATCTCCGCGACGACGACACGGTGAGTGCCGTCGCGCTAGTGGTCGAGGCCCAGGCCGACACCGCGGCGCCGGTGATCGAGGGCAACGGGGCCGGCCCGGGCGCGGACGCCCCGAGCGCGGACGCCGCGAGCGCGGCCCAGGCCCCCGAAACCGACGGCGCCGATGGCGACAGCGCCGCGGGCACGGAGTCCTAGGGCCGCGGTCCCCCTCCCGACGCCCCCCGGTCGCCGCCGCGCCGCCTCGCCACCTCGCCGCCTGCCCGCCTCCGCCTCACCACGGACCGAGCGCGAAGCGCCGGCCCAGCGCGTCGCCAGGTTTCGCTACGCTCCGCGGACCAGAGAAAGGAGGTGGTCCGTATCGAGAGTTCTAGTTCTTACGGGACCCTGGAGGTGACCGGCCGCTAGGCCGTAGGCTGGAGCCGCTTAGCGGAATCCAACCCGGGACACCGTCGAGATGGCCGCCGGGACTGGTCCCTCCGGCGCCGGACCGCCTCCTCGACTTCTTCCAGTCACAGCAGCGCGCGAAGGGCGTCTCGTCGAGGGCGCCCTTCGTGCTTTTCCGCCGCGCCGGGGCCCGTGGTCAGGCGGCGGTGGCCGTCTGGGTCAGGTACTGACGCCACGCCGCCGGCACGGTGGGGGTGGATACGTGAATGAAGACCTCGGCCCGGGGCGGGTGGGGCCTGCGCCGCAGGCGCATGTTGGCCTGGCGGGGCATGCGGTCGCCCTTGCGCCGGTTGCAGGGCGCACACGACGCGACGATGTTGTCCCAGGTCGAACTGCCCCCCTTGGATCGCGGAACCACGTGATCGACCGTTAGGTTCGATCCCGAGCCGCAGTACTGACACGACCAGCCGTCGCGGGCGAACACCGCCCGGCGGGTGATCTTGCGCTGCCGGGCCTCGCGCGGCACGCGTACGTAGGTCACCAGGCGGATCACCACGGGCCGGGCGATCGCCGTCGACTCCGAGCGCAGCTCCCACTCGGCGTGCTCGACGACCTCGGCTCGCTCCTTGAGCATGAGCACGATCGCCCGCCGGACCGTGCACACGTTGATCGGCTCGAAGGTCGCGTTGAGCACGAGCACACGGCCACCATCACGCCCACGCCGCCTGTGCTCGGTCGACGGCGCGGACCCCACTGGCTCTGCTAGCGCCACGGAGGCCATGGTGGCGCGCAGTGTAGCGACCGTCTGGGCGCCCCAGGCCCGGCAAAGCGGGGAAATCCGGGGGTCGGCGGGCGCTACCCCGCCCCCCGGGGAGGTCAGGCGGCGGGGTAGGAGCCGAGCACCCGCACGTCGTCGCAACGCCCCCGCAGCCCGGCGATCGCGTCGGCCACGGGCGACTCGAGGACGCTGCCCTCGAGGTCGGCGAAGAACATGTAGCGGCCAAGCCCGTGCCCCCGGGGGCGCGATTCGATTCGCGTCAGGTTCACCTGCCGTGAGGCGAACTCCGACAGGCAGGCCACCAGCCATCCCGGCCGGGAAGCTCCCGTGCCCCAGAACACCAGCGAGGTCTTACGGGGCGCGCCCGCGGCGCCCGGCCGGAGCTCTCCCAGTCCGGAGGCGCCCTCGTCGCCGCGCCCGGCGCCCTCGGCGCGCGCCCCCAGCCAGACGAAGCGGGTCTCGTTGTCCTCGTGGTCCTCGACGCGGTCGCGCAGGATCAGGCAGCCGTAGAGCTCGGCGGACAGGCGGTTGCCCAACGCCGCCCGTCCCTGGTCGGGCCGCTCGGCCACCGAGCGCACGGCCTCGGCGGTGGAGGGAGCGGTCTCGACGTGCGCCGAGGGCAGCGCGCGGATGAACCGGGCGCACTGTCCGATCACCTGCGGGTGCGAGACGACGGTACGGATCTCCGCCGGCTCTAGTTCGCGCGCCGCGATCAGGCTGTGGTGGACCGGGTGGACCGCCTCGCCGACGATCTCCACGTCGGGGGCGTCGAGGGCCAGGGCGTCCAGGGTCTGATCGACCGAGCCCTCGATCGAGTTCTCGATCGGCACGATCGCCCAATCGACCGTCCCCTCCTGGACGGCCATCACCGTGTCGTGGATGGTGGGCAGCCCCACGGCCTCATAGCCGGGCGGCGGGCCGCTGGCGCGCAGCGCCTCGCCGCTGAACGTGCCCTCGGGACCCAGGTAGCCGATGCGCATGCTGAGATCTGACCCGGCGCGCCGGCCGGCCGAGCTCGATCTAGCCCTCGACCGCCGGCGGGGGTCCGTCGGTCGCCCGCCGCACCGCCTCGGCCTCCTCGGGGGAGAGCTCCAACTCGCCCTGGCCGTGGCGGACCTGCTTGGCGTAGAGGCGGGCCTGCTCGCGGTGGTGGATGGAGGAGAGCACGATCCCCGAGTGGGTGGCATCGAGCAGCGCGATCGACAGCGACTGGTGCCCGGACATCTCGTTATAGGCGTCATAGCGGACCAAAGAGCGGTGGGCCAGAGCGTCCTCCAAGGCGCCCTCCGCCGTCCCCAGCCGGGCGTCCAGGCGCAGGGCGACATCCTCGACGTAGTCCCGCAGCGCGCCGAAGGCCGCCTCGAGCTCGCTGCCGTGGGCGACCACATCGCGCTGCTCGCGCTCGCCGAGCACCACGCGCTGGCGGGCGCGCAGGCGCCGCAGCGAGACGGCCATTACCAGGCAGCCGATGAGGGCCATCACCGCCACTGCCGCGGCGGCCAGCGCCACGACCCCCGTGGTGCTGTTGAGCCCGTGCACGCCCACAAGGTAGCCGCCCGCCCGGCCGCCCGACGGTCGCCGACGGCCTCGAGACCGGACCCGACTACTTGCTGAAGACGACGGTGTAGGTCTTCTTGTTGTTGTCGACCACGGTCTCGCCGGGTACCGGCTCGACGGAAGCCTGCACGTGCAGGGGCACGCCGGTGGGGGCGGCGGCGCCCAGCGGGATGTCGATGCTGGTGTCGGTGCCGGCCTTACTGGAGACCACGGTCTTGGTCGCGCTCAGCGGCTTGCCCGACCCGGTGACGGCGATGTCCACCTTGACGTTGGACTCGTCGTTGGTGCCGGTGTTGGAGAACTTGGCCGTGAAGGTGGGGTTGGAGGCGCCGCTGATCCGGTTGACCGCCGGAGACTCCTGCAGATCCTGACCGCCCGCGGATACCCCGTTGAGCGTGTGGCCGTGGGAGCCGGGAGCCACCGGGCCGCTGGGCTTGGCCGCGCCGCCGGCGCCCAACTTGGCGCTGACCGTGGTCGGGTCAAGCCAGCTCAGGTCGGGGAGGAAGTTCCGCCCCGGCGTGGGGGCCTCGCTGTGGACGCCATTGTCGTTCAGCGCCTGCTGCATGAGCGGCATCACCCGGGCCTGGTCGATCACGTCGGAGGCGAGGAACGCCTGCATCTCGGCGGCGATCGCGTTGACCGATTCTTGCGCGGTGTTGCCGCCCCCGGCCCCGGGGGCGACCAACGCACCGCGGATGCGACCGGCGATCGCGGTGATCGCCTCGGTACGCAGGTTGAGCTCGAGCAGCAGCGCGCGCTGCGCGCCGGACATGTCGCCGGGCACGTTGAGATTGGCCGCGCGCTTGGCCTCCTCCTGGGCGGTGACGCGGAACTCGTTGATCTGGTTATAGGCCGAGTCGGCCGAACGGGTCTTACCCAGCAGTGAGAACAGGGGGCCAGAGACCTGGCTCTGTGACTCCTCGCGGATCGAGTTGACGTCACGCGTGTAGGACTTCAGGGCGCCGATCTTCTGGTTTTCGACACAGCTGCGGACCAAGAGGACGAGCAGGATCAGCACGAGCAGCCCGACGCCGGCTGCCACGGCGCGCCTGACCATCAGCGTCTGCGAGTCGCTCATCGCTCCCCCGCCCCCGCCCCCGCCCGGGGGCCGCGGGGCCCGCGGGGCCCGCGTGGCGCCTGCCACCCGCTCGTCACCCTCATCGAAGAACGACAAAAAGGTCCGCTCCTTGCGGAGGTTTGGACGGCAAGTATGACCAGCGCGGCCGTCGGCGCGAATCGGTGCAATTTTTCGGCCAGCCCCCGGTCGCCGGCGGCCGGGGGAGGAGGAGGTGGGCGGCCGCCGAACGGCCAAGGCGGTGCGAACCACCGACGCCACGCTGGCGGCCCCCAGGGGCACGCCTCCCGCCACCCCGCCGCCCGCCGGGTCGGCACCCGGCGCCTGCGTGTTGGGCCGCTACCGGTTGGTGCGGCTGCTCGGGCACGGCGGATTCGCCACCGTGTGGGAGGCCACGGACGTGCAGCTGGCACGCCAGGTGGCGGTGAAGCGGATACCCCGCTCGGCCCTGGCCGCGGGCGCACGTGGCGACCTCGTGGCCGAGCGGGTGACGCGCGAGGCCCGGACCGTGGCCCGCCTGGCGCACCCCGCCGTGGTGGCCCTGTTCGAGGCCAGCGCCGACGAGGAGGCGTTCTATCTCGTCTCCGAGCTGGTGGTCGGCCCGACCCTGGCCGAGCTCATCGCCCAGGGCGGGCTGTCGGATCGGGACGTCATGGAGATCGGCCAGTCGCTGTGCCGAGCGGTCGAGCACGCCCACTCCCGGGGCATCGTCCACCGCGACATCAAGCCGGCCAACGTGATCGTCCCCGACGCCCGGGCCGCCGGTGGCCAGTGCGCCAAGCTCACCGACTTCGGCGTGGCCCACGTGCTCGGCGAGCCCGCGCTCACCCGCACCGGCGACGTGGTCGGCACGCTGGGCTACATGGCCCCCGAGCAGGCTCAGGCTGGCGCGGTGGGCCCCCCGGCCGACATCTATGCGCTCGGCGTAGTGCTCTATGAGGCGCTTGGCGGCCGGCGCCCCGCCCCGGAGCCCGACCCGCCGCGCGCCGCGCGCCGCGCGGGGCCCGCCGCATCCTCCCTCGCCGGCCCCCGCCCCGATCTACCCGCCGACCTGGTGGGCGCCATCGACGATGCGCGGGCGCCCGATCCGCGTGCCCGCGCTCGACTTCCGACCTTGCTCCGCGCCCTAGCCCGGGCCTCGCGCTACGCCGACGACGAGCCGCGCTGGGCGCCGCCGCCGAGACCCTGGCGCCCCACGCTCAGGCACCTCGGCCGCCGACTGGCCATCGGTCCGAGTCCGCCAGCGTCCCTGGGGATCGGCGCCCGCGCTCTCGGCGCGGTCGGCACCGGAGCCCTGGCCGCGCTCGCCCTGGCCGCCTTGGGCCCAGCCTCCCCGCTGCCCCCGGGGGTCGCCGGACTGGCGGTGGCGGCGGTCGCCCTGGCGCTGCCGCGCATGGCCTGGGCGGCGGCGGCGGTCGCCGTGTGCGCCTGGCTCACGCTCGCCCAGCGCCCGGGGCTCGCCCTGTTCGTGGCGCTGCTGGCGCTGCCCAACGCCCTGCTGGTGCGCGCGCCCGCCGGGCGACCGGCGCCCGCGCTGGCGCCGGTGTGCGGCGCGCTGGGCCTGGCGGGCGCCTTTCCTGCCCTCGCCGGCCAGGCGCGGCGCGGAGCCACGCGCGTGCTGCTCGGCGCGCTGGGCGCATGGTGGCTGTGTCTCGCCGAGGTGCTGCTGGGCCGTCGCATGTTGCTCGGCCCGGCGGCGGGCACAGCGTCTCGCGACGCCTGGCAGGCCAGCCTGGCCACGACGGTCTCGCACGCCCTGGCCCCGTTGGCCGAGGGCGGGGTGCTCGCCTTGGCCGCGGTGTGGGGCCTGGCCGCGCTCGTGCTGCCCTGGCTGGTTCGCGGGCGCGCCCCGGTATGGGACATCGCCGCGGCGGCGGCGTGGGCGGGGGGCCTGGCCCTGGCCACGCACGAGCTCGCGCGCGCCCTGGGACCGGCGCTCCCCGGCGACCCAACCCGCGCCCTCGTGCTGGGCAGCCTCGCCGCCGGCGCCATCGCCGTCGGGCTGAGCTCCGCCCGCCCGGCGCGTCGTGACCCGGCGGGCGAGCGCCTCGGGACGTGGGCCCGGCGCGCGCGGACCAGGCCCGTGGCGCCGGTGGCGCCCGCCCGGGGCCCCGCATTGCGCTAGGCCGGGCCCCGGTTGCGTAGCATGGCCCGAAGCGGTGAGCCGCCCCGGGCCGAACCGGCCCGCCGAGGGTCCGCCGATGTGAGGGTGCCACCGAAAGCAGGCGTGAGATGAGCGTCCTCAGAAGCCTCGAGTCAAAGATCGCCGAGCTCGTCGAGGGGACGTTCGGTCGCGTCTTTCGTTCCGAGGTGCGGCCGATGGAGCTCGCGCGCAAGCTTGCCCGGGAGATGGACGAGCACCGCACGGTCTCGCTCTCCCGCGTGTATGTGCCCAACGAGTACGTGGTGTGGCTCTCGCCCGAGGATCGGGCCCGGTATGAGGGGGTAGAGCACGAGGTGATCGACGAGCTGGCCGCCTACCTGCTCGAGCACGCCCGCCGCGAACGGGTGGCGATGGCCTCCCGACCGGCGATCGAGTTCCGCACCGACGAGCGCCTGCAGCTGGGGGAGTTCGGCATCCAGGCCCGCCTGGTGCGGCCGGCCGAGGAGGACCGCGTCCAGCAGGGCGAACACGGCCACACGATGATCTACAGCACGTCGGACCGGCTGCGCGCCCCGCTCAACGAGGCCCAGGCCCAGCGCCGCGGCGGGCCTGGCCGCGCGCTGCTGGTCGTCGACGGCAAGCGCCACCTCGTGCCCCCCCACGGAGGCGTGGTGGGGCGGAGCCGCAACTGCGACGTCGTGCTGGGGGACTCCAACGTCTCTCGCCGGCACGCCCAGCTGGTCCCCGGGCCCGAGGGCTGGGCGGTCAAGGACCTGGGCTCGACCAACGGCGTGCGGGTCAACGGCACGCCGGCGGCCACCGAGCAGAGGCTGGTGTCGGGCGACCGTATCCAGCTGGGAACGACCGAGATGCTGTTCGAGGTGCAGTAGTGGCCCTCGAGCCGGTCTCGGTCGCGCTGAAGTTCGGGTTCCTGGTGGTGCTGTACCTGTTCGCGCTGTGGATCGCCCGGAGCGCGCTGAGAGACCTGCGCGGCGCGCCCGGTGGCGCCGCGCCGCCACCGGACGCCACGGGCCTGCACCCCGCGGCCGGCGCCGATCCTCTCGGCCCCCCGGAGGGGCGGTTGGTGGTCGACCATGCCCCGGGTCACGAGGCGGGCATGATCTACGACATCGGCGAGGGCGCGGTGATGGGACGGGGCGACTCGGTGGACATTCGGCTCGAGGACCCCTTCGCCTCGTCGCGCCACGCCCGGCTCTTGGCCCAGGGAGGCATCATGGTGCTCGAGGATTTGCACTCGACCAACGGCACATACCTCAACGAGCAGCTCGTCGAGGGCCCGCGGCCGCTGCACACCGGCGACCGGGTGCGCATCGGCGACAGCGAGTTCGTCTACGAGCAGGGATGAGCGCCTCTCGCGCCCGGCCATGCTGCGTGTAGCCGAGGATCACTTCTCCGACACCCATACCGGGCGCCAGCGCCGGGCCAACGAGGATGCCTACTTCGCCCGCGCGCCGCTGTTCGTGGTGGCCGACGGGATGGGCGGGGCCCAGGCCGGCGAGGTGGCCTCGGGGATGGCGGTCGAGCTGTTCGCCGACGGCCTCCCCGACGGGGGCGGTGGACTCGAGCAGCGCCTGGCGGCGGTGGTCCGCGAGGCCAACGATCGGATCTACCGACGCTCGCGCTCGGACTCCGCGCACGCGGGCATGGGCACCACCCTCACCGCCGCCTACGTGGGCGATGACGAGATCTCGATCGCCCACGTCGGCGACAGCCGGGCCTATTGCCTGCGCGACGGCAAGCTGATGCGCCTGACCAGGGACCACTCCCTGGTCGACGAGCTGATCAGCTCCGGCCGCCTGACGCCCGAGGAGGCCGAGCACCATCCCCAACGCTCGGTGATCACCCGCGCGCTCGGACCAACATCACGGTCGTGCTGTTTCGGTTGGAGGAGCTGCCCGAGGCCGTCGCCGATACCACCAGCGACGATCAGGCGACCATGGCCGGCGGCTCGGCCCTGCGCGCTGAGGCCGTCCGGGAGGCCCTGGCGGAGCCCGCGGCGGTGGGCGCCCCCGCGGGCGCGCCGGCCCGCGCCCCGGCGCCACCGCCGGGCCGCCCCCGCCGCCCGCGAACCGCCCCCGCCGGCCCCACCCGCTCGCGCGCCCGGCGATGGCTGGTGCCCGCGGTGGTGGTGGTCGTGGTCGCGCTGATTGCGGCCGGCGCCTGGGTGGCCAGCCAGACGGTGTACTTCATCGGCACCGACAGCCACGGGCAGGTGACGCTCTATCAAGGCGTCCCCTATGACCTGCCCGGGGGGATCCACCTCTACAGCCCCAGCTTCGTCTCCGGGGTCAACGCCACCGAGGTGAATACCACGCGCCGCCGTACGCTGCTCGATCACACCCTGCGCTCGCATTCCGACGCCATCGACCTCATGCGCCGGCTCGAGCGGGGCCAGCTCGCCGCGGGGGTCGGCCGGTGAACAAAGCGATCCTGCGCCTGTTCGCCCTCGTGGTCCTGCTCTTCGCGCTCCTGGTGGGGTTCACCTCGCGCTGGACCGTCTTCGAGGCCGGCTCGCTGCGCTCCAACCCGCTCAATCGCCGCCAGCTACTCGAGCAGCAGCGGATCCCCCGCGGCCAGATCCTCGCCGCCGACGGCACCGTGCTGGCGCGCAGCGTGCCCGCGGGCGGCGGAGTCTTCCGGCGCACCTATCCCAGCGGGGGCCTGTTCGCCCACGCCGTGGGCTACTCCTACATCACGATCGGAAACGCCTCGCTGGAGCGCTCGCGCAACGACGAGCTGACCGGCCAGCGCACGTCGGTGAACACGATCCTCGACCAGCTGCGCGGGCGCAAGCGCCAGGGCGACGATGTGCTCACCACGCTCGATCCCAAGGCCCAGCAGGTCGCCATCTCCCAGCTGGCCGGGCGCAAGGGAGCGGTGGTGGCCCTCGATCCGCGCAACGGCGCGGTCAAGGTGTTCGCCTCGGTGCCCCGCTATGACCCCCGCACGCTGGCGCGCCCCGGCGTCTTTCAGACCCTCTCCCAGGACAGCGCGCGCAGCCCGCTGCTCGACCGGGTCACCCAGTCGGGCTACCCGCCCGGGTCCGCGTTCAAGGTGGTGACCGCGATTGCCGCCATCGACTCGGGTCGCTTTACCCCCTCCTCGACCGTCAACGGCGACAACGGGGTCAAGATCTCCGGAGTTCCCCTCAACAACGACTTCAACCAGAGCTTCGGCCCGGTGGACCTGACCACCGCGCTGACCAAGTCGATCAACACGGTCTGGGCCCAGGTGGCCGTGTCCCTGGGGAAGGCCACGATGGCCCGCTACATGGAGCGCCTGGGATTTGACTCGCAGCTGCCACTCGACCTTCCCTCGGCCGAGTTGCGTCCGTCCGGCGAGTTCAAGGGCCGCCGCTTGCTGAGCCCCACCAGCTCGCTGGTCGACGTGGGGCGCATGGGGATCGGCCAGGACAAGCTAGACGTCACCCCGTTGCAAATGGCGCTGGCGGCGGCCGCGGTGGCCAACCGAGGTCGCCTGATGGCGCCGCACCTGACCGATCGCGTGGTCGATCGCGACGGGCGCACCGTCCAGCGCGTTGCCCCGCGCACCATGAGCCAGGTGATGAAGCCGGCCACGGCGAACGCCGTGGGCCAGATGATGTCCCAGGTCGTCCAGGAGGGAACCGGCACCGCGGCCGCCCTATCCGGGGTCCAGGTGGCGGGCAAGACGGGCACCGCCGAGATCGTCCCGGGCCAGAACGTCAACCAGGTCTGGTTCATCGCCTTTGCGCCGCTGGACCACCCCCGCATCGCCATCGCCGCCACCGTCGAGCGCTCCGACGGCCAGGGCGGGACGGTCGCCGCCCCGATCGCCAGCGCGGTGATCCAGAGCCTGCTCGGTGGTGGTGGCTAGGCCCGTGCCCGAGCTCGCCGAGGGAACCCTGATCGACGGCCGCTACCGGCTGGTGGGCCGTCTGGGCTCGGGCGGCATGGCCGATGTCTACTGCGCGTCTGACGAGCAGCTCGGCCGGCGGGTGGCCCTCAAGCTCCTGCACCCGCGCTTCGCCGAGGATCAGGAGTTTGTCGAGCGCTTCCGCCGCGAGGCCTCCCACGCGGCGGGCCTCCAGCACCCGCACGTGGTGAGCGTCTATGACCGGGGCGAGTGGGAGGGCACCTACTACATCGCCATGGAATATCTCGAGGGGCGCTCGCTCAAGGAGTTGCTCGAGGAGGAGGGACCGCTGGCGCCCGTGCGCGCCATCGACATCGTGGTCCAGATCCTGCGCGCCGCCCGCTTCGCCCACCAGCGCGGGGTCATTCACCGCGATCTCAAGCCCCACAACGTGATCATCGAAGAGGAGGACCGGGTCAAGGTCACCGACTTCGGGATCGCCCGGGCCGGCGCCTCGGACGTCACGCTCACGGGCTCGATCATGGGCACCGCGCAGTACCTGTCACCCGAGCAGGCGCAGGGGCACGCCGTCTCGGACGCGTCGGACCTGTACTCGATCGGGATCGTCATCTACGAGTTGCTCACCGGGCGCGTGCCGTTCGAAGGCCCCAGCGCCGTGACCATCGCCCTCAAGCAGGTCTCCGAGGCGCCGATCGCGCCCAGCGCCTATAACCCGGCGGTCACGCCCGAGCTCGACTGGGTCGTCCTCCACGCCCTAGAGAAGGACCCCGCCCAGCGGTTTGCCACCGCCGACCAGTTCATCGACGCCCTCGAGCACGCCCGCGCCGGGCTGCTCGCTCCCGCCGGGAGCTCGACCGCCGAGTGGGCGGCGCTGGCCGCCGCGGCGCCGCCGCCCCCGTCCGCCCCGGTCAACGGAGCGCCGGCCGACGAGGCCTACCTGCCTCCTCCGGTGCCCTACGCGCAGCCGGCCCGGCGCACGGGTCGGCGCTGGCCCTGGGTGCTCCTGCTGGTGGCGCTGCTGGTGGGCCTGGCAGTGGCCGGCGTGCTGCTGTTGCCCACCGACCAGCGCCGCGTGCCGAGCGTGGTCAACGACCGCGCGGACCGCGCCGCGGTGATCCTGCGCCGGCAGGGGTTCAAGGTCGCCCAGCGCTCGGCGACCAGCGCCACCGTGGCCCGCAACTACGTGATCTCGCAGTCGCCGGCGGCGCGCACGATGGCAGACCGCGGAAGCACCGTGGCGCTGGTGGTCTCCGGCGGTCCGGCCGCCGTCCTCGTGCCCGACGTGGCCGGCGAGGCGCGGGCGGTGGCGTCGGCGCAGCTGCGGGCGGCCGGCTTTCGGGTGACCGAGCGCCACCAGAGCAGCGACACGGTGGGCAGCGATCACGTCATCTCCACCTCGCCCCCGGGCGCGACCAACGCCCCCCAGGGCTCGCGCGTGATCGTGACGATCTCCACCGGCCGCGGCGAGATCGCGGTCCCCCCCCTGGTGGGCAAGCGCGTGGCCGACGCCCGGGCGACGCTCCAGGCCGCCGGGCTGGGCGTGGACACCGTCGATCAGGCCTCGGACACCGAGCCGCCGGGCACGGTAATCGCCCAGACGCCCGACCCCGGCGTCCGCGCCGCGCGCGGCACGAGCGTGACCCTGACCGTGGCCAAGAAGCCCGACCTGGTGGCGGTGTCGGCGGTGGTGGGGCTGGGCCAGGACGCCGCCGACGCCGAGCTCGCCCGCGAGGGGCTCAAGGTCAACCACAAGATGCGCTCGATCTCCGACCCCACCCGCGACGGCACCGTCGTCGCCCAGAACCCAGCCGCGGGGACGAAGGCCAGGCGGGGATCGACGGTGACCCTCACCATCGGCACCTTCGGCGGCGGCTCGGGCGGGGGCGGCGCCGGGGGCGGCTCGGGCGGGGGCACCGGTGGCTCGGGCTCGGGGACGCCGGGCTCGGGCGGTTCGAGCACCCCGGGATCGGGTGGGTCGACCAAGCCCGGCGCCGGCACGGGGTCGGGCAAGACCGGCTCGGCGGGCGCCGGCGCCCCGTCGGCCTCGGCGCCGGCCCCCCGGGGGTGGGCGGCCTCGGGAGCCGGAGCCGGAGCCGGAGCCGGGGACGGGCTGCGGGCGTGAGGGTTGCGGTCCTGGCCGGGGGCCGCTCCTCCGAGCACGAGATCTCCCTCGCCTCCGGGCGGGCGGTGCGCGAAGGGCTAGAGCAGGGTGGCCACGACGCGCGCTTCATCGAGATCGGGCGCGACGGCGTCTGGCGCGACGGCGACGCCGAGGTCGCGCTGACGCCCGCTCGCGGGTTGGGCGACGCGGAGGTCGTCTTCCCCGCCCTCCACGGACCGTTCGGAGAGGACGGCACGGTCCAGGGCCTGCTGGAGGCGCTCGACGTGCCCTACGTGGGGTCTGGCGTGGCGGCCTCGGCGGTGTGCCTGGACAAGGTGCTGTTCAAGGAGCTGATGGGCGTCGCAGGCGTGCCGCAGGTGGACTACCGCGCGGTCACCCAGGAGCGGTTTAGGCGCGACGGCGACGGCGCGGTGGCCGACCTCCAGGCCCTCGGGCTCCCGGTGTTCGTCAAGCCCGCGCGCCTGGGATCCTCGGTGGGCATCGTCAAGGTGGGTGCCGCCAGCGAGCTGGACGCGGCGCTCGAGCAGGCCTTCGTCCACGATCCCTTGGCGATCGTCGAAGCGGCCTCGGCGGGCCTGGAGGTCGAATGCTCGGTCCTGGGCAACCCGCCTCCCGACCAGGCGCTGGCCTCCGAGCCGGGACAGATCGCCGTCGACAACGAGTTCTATGACTACGAGGCCAAGTACGAGCCGGGCGGGATGCGCCTGATGGTGCCGGCCGACATCTCGGCGCCGGTGCGCGAGCGCGTCCGCGAGCTGGCGCTGCTGGCGTTTCGGCGGGCGGGCTGCGCGGGGCTGGCCCGCGTCGACTTCTTCGTCGAGGGCGAGCGCGTGCTGGTCAACGAGCTCAACACGATGCCCGGCTTTACCCCGACCAGCGTGTACGCCAAGCTGTTCGCAGCCTCGGGCATCCCCTATTCCCAGCTGGTGGACCGTCTCTGCCGGCTGGCGCTGGCCCGCCACGCGGCCGACCGCGCCCACGCCTTCTAGCCCCTCTGAACGGCTTCGCCCCTTGCGGGGCTCCGCCGGGTTCGTGGGCGCGCCGGGCACCGCCCGCCTCGGCGGTCGCCGTCAGCGGTTGAGGCCAACCTCGTCGATCGAGACCTTGTCGCCGTCGGGCGGCAGCTTGGTGATCCACAGCAGGTAGTAGCGGAACCGCTGCCCCGCGGTGTCGAGCGTGATCTGCTGGGTGTCGCCTACCGTGATCGGCCGGCCCCCGCTGACGTCGACCTCCTGCCAGCCCCCGGCGGTGAGCGGGCTGTTCCCGGACAGCAGGCGGGGCGGCTGGCGGTTGGATACCCACACCTGGGCCTGGAATCCGGGGGTGGCGGTCTGCACCACCATCTGACGGGCGGCCACGCCGGGCTTGGCGTCCACGTACAGTCCAACGCCGGGCTTGTTGTTGAGCGTTCCGCCCGTGTAGGTCTCGGTGTCCCAGTAGGTGCCCGGGGTGTTGTCGACCGCCAGCTGCACGGTGTCCGGGTGCTGGGTGCCGGCCCCCGAGGGGTCATACGGGTTGTAGTCGTGGGCCGCGTCCTGGGCGAGCGAGATCGCGCTCAGCTGGGGCGAGGCGGGCACGTCGGACGCGCCGCCCGTGCCCCGGTGGGTGCGCGTGATCACCACCACCGCGGCGGCGGCGGCCAACACCAAGACCAGGGCGAGCACGAGCGCCGAGCGGCGGCCGTCGCGCATGCGCAGCGGCAGCCGCCGCCGCGCCTTGGCGGGCAGGGTCTGCAGCACGGCGGTGGCCTCGCCGGTGGCCTGCCCGGCGCGCGCCGTCTCGAGGGCCAGCGCATCCTCGAGATCGGTCAGCATCGTGTCCGCGTCGGGGTAGCGGCGCTCGAGCGACTTGCTGGTGGCCCGGTCGACGACCGCGGCCAGCACCGAGGACACCTCGGGGCGGCGAGTCTGGATGTCGGGCACCTGCTCGCGCACGTGCTTCATGGCCACCGCCACCTGGTTCTCCCCCGCGAACGGGACCGAGCCGGTGAGCATCTCGAACAGGACGATGCCCAGCGAGTAGAGATCCGACTGGCCGGTGACCGGGTGCCCCAGCGCCTGCTCAGGGGAGACGTAGTCGGTGGTGCCCAGGACGCGACCGTCGGCGGTCAGCCCCTCTTCGCTGAGCGTGCGCGCGATGCCGAAGTCGGTGATCTTGGCCCGGCCCTCGGGATCCACGAGGACGTTCTGGGGCTTGACGTCGCGGTGGACGATCCCGTTCTGGTGGGCGCACTCCAACGCCCGCGCGATCTCGATCGCGTAGGCCACCGCCTCGGATATGGGCAGCTGGCCCGTGCGGCGGATGCGCTCCTTGAGCGTCTCGCCCTCGACGTACTCGAAGACTATGTAGGGGACGCCCTGATCCTCGCCGGCATCGATGACGGTGACGATGTGGGGATGGTTCAGCTGGGCCACCGCGCGCGCCTCGCGCCGGAAGCGCTCGAGCTGGTCGGCGTGCGCGGCGACCTCGCGATGCATGAGCTTGATCGCAACCTCCCGCTCGAGCACGGTGTCGAAGGCCCGATAGACCATCGACATCCCGCCCGCGCCCACGTGGGCATCGAGTCGGTAGCGGCCGTTGAGGAGTGTGCCTACGAGGGTGCTCACAGCGCAGCCAGTCGGCGCTAATCCTGGCTCTATTGTGCGCCCATGGCGCTGGTGGATGTCACGTACTACACCGATCCGGCGTGCCCGTGGTCATGGGCTCAGGAGCCCGAGCTCAGGCGTCTCGAGGTTCAGTTCGGCGAAGGCCTGTCGTTCACCTACGTGATGGCGGGGTTGGCTAGGGAGTTTGAACCTTCGCCCGGCCCAATGCGAGCGTGGTTGGACGCCGCCGCGGCCAGCGGGATGCCGGTCGACGTGCGGCTGTGGCTCGACGCTCCCCCGGCCAGCTCGTATCCCGCCTGCATGGCCGTCAAAGCGGCCGCTGAGCAGGGGCTGGAGGGCGCCTACCTGCGCCTGCTGCGTGAAGGCTTCGCGTTCGCGCGCCGCAAGCTGGACACTGCCGATGCCCTCGTGGGCGAGGCGCGCAAGGTGCCCGGAATGGACGTCCAGCGCTTCGGGGTGGACCTCGGCTCGCACGCGATCGTGGAGGCGTTCGGCGCCGACCTCGATCTCGCGCGCGAGTTCGGCGGGGGCGAGCGGCCGCCGCTGCCGGCGATCGAGTTTCGCGGACCCGGTGCCCAAACCCGCGTGCTCGGGCCGAGCAGCGATTGGGTGGCGGCGGCCGAGGAGGCCGGCGCGCGGCGTGCCGCCGCCGGTTCGCCCTCCCCCGAGCAGGCGCTCGCGCGCTGGGGTCATCTGACGACCCCCGAGGTCGCCGCCGCCTGTGACCTCCCCGGACCCCGGGCGCCCGAGCGGCTCTGGGCGCTCGCCAGCGCCTGGCGGGTACGCGCCGAGCACCGCCCCGGCGGCGAGGTGTGGAGCGGCGCCTAGGCGCGTCACCGCGCCCGCTCCTTGCGCAGGCGGCGGATCACCACGGCGGCCAGCGCGGCGCGGTAGCCGACGTAGGGGAGCAACGGGCGCCCGCGTCCCAGCCGGGCGATCACCGGGCCACAGCCCAGCGTGGAGGCGAACGACGCCGATATCGCCAGCGCCAGGCGGCCCGCCGTGCCCGGCGGCAGCTCGCGGCGGCGGCGGGCGAGGCGCAGGCCCTTGAGCGCCGCGGCCCCGACGATCACGGGCAGCCCCACCCGCAGCGACAGCGCCTCGGCATCGGCGCGGCCGAACCCGCGTGCCCGAGCCGCCGCCAGGGTGGCCCCATGACGCGAGACCCCGGGCGCCAGTGCCACCCCCTGGGCCAGCCCGAGCACGAGCGCGTCCACCGCGCCGGCCTGTGACCCCCGACGCCGGCGAGCCGGGCGCCGGTCGGCCGCCGCCATCAGCGCTGAGCCCACCAGCAGACCGCCGGCGATCGGTCCCGGCGAGCCCAGGCGGCGTTCGATCGGTCGCTCGAGGGCGTAGCCGAGCACGGCCGGGGGGACCAAAGACAGCGCCGCCACCACCGCATCCCTGCCGGCGTGCCCGACCCCGGCCTCGCACGCCCCTCGGCGCAGGCCCACCAGCAGCGCCGCGGCGGTCCCGGCGTGCAGGCCGACCTCGAACGCCTTGCGCAACTCGGCGTCCAGTCGCCCGTAGGGCCAGCCCAGCAGCCAGGGGACCAACGCGACGTGGGCCGAGGAGGAGACGGGCAGCAGCTCGGCCGGCCCGTGTAGCAGCCCGAGGATCAGCGCGTGGCGCGCGGGCAGCGGCTTGCCCGCCGCGGGCACCTAGCCAGCCGGATCCGCGGCCGGCCCCGTCCGGCGCCAGCGCCGGATCAGCAGATAGGCGATGCCGAGCACGATCAGCGCCACCACCGCGTAGTCCACGTACTCCAGGCTGTGGCGCCAGTCCTTCCAGCGGTCGCCGACCTCGCGGCCGATCAGCGCCAGCGCCAGCACCCAGGGAATGCACCCCGCCAGCGTGTAGGCACTAAAGCGCCAGAACGGCATCCGCGCCGCGCCCGCGGGCAGCGAGATGAAGGTCCGGACGATCGGAAGCAGGCGACTGAAGAACACCGACGGGGCGCCGTAGCGCTCAAACCATCGGTCGGCCGATTGCAGGTGGTGCATGCGGATGCCCACCTTCGGGCCGTGGCGCTCGAGCAGGCCGACGCGGCCGTAGTAGCCCACCGCATAAGCGACCCACGACCCGACCAGGTTGCCCACCACGCCGGCGATCGTGATCGTCGCCACGGTGTCGTGGCCGTGGGAGACGTTGAACCCGGCGAACAGCATGGTGGCTTCCGAAGGGATCGGAATGCACGCGCTCTCCAGGAGCATGAGCACGAAGATCCCCGGCAGGCCGATGTCGCGGACCACGTCGGTGACGAAGGTGACCAGCGAGTCCGTGAGCGACGCGATCACGAGCACGGCGGCGAAGGGTAGCGTTCGGCCCTGGATGCCCGTGCCCCTGTTCGACACGGCGACGCCGCTGTCGCCGCTGGGAGACGAGCTGCGCGCGGCCGTGCAGCGGGTACTGGACGGCGGGCGCTACGTCCTCGGACCCGAGGTGGCCGCCTTCGAGCGCGAGTTCGCCGACTACCTGGGGGCCGCCCACGCGATCGGGGTAGCCAACGGCACCGACGCCATCACGATCGCCCTGAGCGCGCTGGGCATCGGGCCCGGCGACGACGTGGTGGTCCCATCCTTCACCTTCTACGCCAGCGTCGAGGCGATCGTGCCCACCGGCGCGCGCCCGGTGTTCTGCGACGTGGACCCCGAGACGTACTGCGTCACCGCTGACACGGTGCGCGCCGCGGTCACCCCGGCCACCAAGGCGGTGATCGTGGTGCACCTGTTCGGCAACGTTGCCCCGGTAGCAGAGATCCGGGCATTGGGGATCCCCGTGGTCGAAGATGCCGCCCAGGCGGCGGGCTCGAGCGGCCCCGGCGGACGCCCGGGGGCGCTGGCCGCGCTCTCGACTTTCAGCTTCTTCCCCTCCAAGAACCTTCCCTGCTTCGGAGACGGCGGGGCGGTGTGCACGTCTGACTCTGAGCTCGCCGACCGCGTGCGGATGCTGCGCTTCCACGGCTCGCGCGACAAGCGCACCTACGAGCTGGTGGGGTTCAACTCGCGCTTGGACGAGCTGCAGGCGGCGATCCTGCGCGTACTGCTCCCCCACCTCGAGGGCTGGGCCGAGGCTCGCCACGCCGCCGGTCTGGCCTACCAGCGGGCCGGCCTCGGCGAGCTGGTCGCGCTGCCCCGTCCAACGCCGGGTGCGCGCCCGGCCTGGCACTTATACGTGGTGCGCCATCCTCGCGCCGACGAGCTGGCGGCCGGGTTGGAGGCCCAGGGGATCGGCGCCAGCTCCTATTACCGCCGGCCGGTCCACCTCCAACCGGCCATGTCCGGCGTGGGGCTGGCCGAGGCGCCGCTTGAGGGCACCGAGGAGGCGGCGCGGACCCATCTGGCGATCCCCATGGGCGCGGCGCTGGACGGGACGGCGGTCGACGCGGTAGTGGCGGCGGTCCGGGCCGCGGTCTGAGCCGTCTTCGGTCGCTGGCATGCGCGCCTGGGTCGACCTGACCAACAGCCCCCATGTGCTGGTCATGCGCCCGGTGATCGAGCGCCTGCGAGCCCGCGGCTGGGAGGTAGAGGTGACCGCCCGCGACTTCGCCCAGACGCTAGAGCTGTGCGATCGCTTCGGGATCGAGCACGTGGCGATCGGTCGCCATCGCGGCGAGCGAAGGCGGGCCAAGGCGATTGGGCTGGCGACCCGCTCGGCCGCCCTGGTGCGCTGGGCCCGGGGGCGGCGCTTTGACGTGGCCCTGGGTCACGGATCGAACGACCTCACGGTCGCCGCGGCCGCCCTGCGCATTCCCAGCGCGACGATGTTCGACTACGAGTGGGCCACCGTCCAGCACTGGGTCAACGGCCGGCTGGCGCGGGCGGTGGTGGTGCCCGACGCGATCCCGCCCGAGCGCCTGGCTCGCTACGGCGTGGCGGGCAAGCTGGGGCGCTACCCGGGCCTCAAGGAGGAGTACTACCTGGCCGACTTCGACCCCGACCCGTCCGTGCTCGAACAGCTGGGGCTCGATCCCACCCGCCCGATCGCGGTGGTGCGAACAGCGCCCGACGTCTCGCTCTATCACCGGTTTCGCAACGAGCTGTTCGCGGGAGTGCTCGAGCGCCTGCGCGGCGAGCAGACGGTGGTGCTGCCGCGGACCCTCGAGCAGAGGACCGAGCTCGAGGCCCAGGGCGGCTTCGTGGTCCCCGCCGGGGCGTTGGACGCGCAGTCGCTGATCGCCGCCGCCGACCTGGTCGTCTCGGCCGGCGGGACGATGAATCGCGAGGCGGTGGCGCTGGGCACCCCGGTGTGGACGACGTTCGAGGGACGCCTGGGGGCGGTCGATGAGCTGCTCATCGCCCAGGGCCGGCTGCGGCGGCTCAGCAGCCCCGATCAGGTCGTGCTGGTCAAGCGGGCGCCCGACGAGGCCGGGGGGCGGCGCGTGCGCCGCGACCCGGAGCGGCTCGTCGAGCTCCTGCTGCGCGCCGCCCCGGAGCGGGCTACCGCGACGGGGGGCGGCGCCTAGCACGCCCGGCGTCCCGGTTGCCCGCCGGGACCGCTTTACAATGGCGCGGATGCGCCGACGGCTCCGCTCCGCGGCCTTCCCCCTGCACCGCCACTCGGTGCCACAGCTTGCGCTAGACGGGGCGTTGGTCGCGCTCGCGTACTACCTCGCCTTCTGGCTGCGCTTCGACACCGGTATTCGCGGCGTCTATGAGCGGCTGCTGGAGAACACCTGGTGGTGGGCGGTGCTCATCGGCCTCGTCGTGTTCACCGCCTTTCGCCTGTACAAGCGCTGGTGGCGCTACGCGGGCCAGCGCGACTACGAGGCGGTCGTGCGGGCCGTGTTCGTGTCCACCCTGGCGCTGGTGGGGGCGGTCGCCGTGCTGCACCCGGTCGTCCGCCAGGCCGGTCGCGGCAGTGCCTCGGTCGGGCTGCCCAACGGGATCATCGCCCTGTACTTCCTGCTCTCGCTGACCTTCATGGCCGCCGTGCGCTTCCTCGCCCACGCCATCCACGAGCGGCCCCTGAGCGGCTTTCGCGCCGACAAGGACGCCCGCAGCGTGCTGATCGTGGGGGCCGGCGACGGCGGACGGCTCGTGCTGCGCGAGATCCTGCGCAACCGGCCGCTGGGGCTCAAGCCAGTGGGCTTCATGGACGACGATCCCACCAAGCACGGCATCCGTGTGCAGGGGGTCCGCGTCCTGGGCGACACCGGCGACGACCTGGCCCGCATCATCGATGAGGCCGAGCCCGACGAGGTCATCATCGCCATCCCCTCCGCCCCCGGGGCCACCCGCGCCCGCGTTGTGCGCGCCTGCCGCGACCGCGGCATCCCGGTCCGCACCCTGCCCACCGTCTTCGAGCTTCTCCGCGGCGGCGCCAACTACATCGCCCAGATGCGCGAGGTCAAGGTCGAGGACGTCCTGGGCCGCGAGCCGGTGCGCATGGAGCTCGATCGCGTCGGCTCCTATCTCAACAGCGAGGTGGTGATGGTGACCGGCGCCGGCGGATCGATCGGCGCCGAGCTGTCTCGCCAGATCGCGCGCGTCGGACCGCGTCGCCTGATCCTCCTGGACCACGCCGAGGACAACCTCTTCGACATCCAGCGTGAGCTGGAGTACGACCGCCACGTTCATCCCTCGGTGCTGACCACGGTGCTCGCCGACTGCAAGGAAGAGGAGCGCATGCGCGAGGTGTTCGCCGAGCACGCGCCGACCGTGGTCTTCCACGCCGCGGCCTACAAGCACGTCGGCCTGATGGAGTCCAACCCGGTCGAGGCCTTCCGCAACAACGCGTTGGCCACGCGCGTGGTGGCGACCGTAGCCGGCCAGCAACAGACCGGGATCTTCGTGCTCGTCTCCACCGACAAGGCCGTGGCGCCCGCCACCGTGATGGGCGCGTCCAAGGCGATGGCCGAGTGGGCGCTGGAAGCGGCCACGGCGCGCTTTGCCGGCACCCGCTTCGCCACCGTGCGCTTCGGCAACGTCCTGGGCTCGTCGGGTAGCGTGGTCCCGATCTTCCGCCGCCAGATCGCTCAGGGCGGACCGGTGACCGTCACCGACGAGCGCATGACGCGCTACTTCATGACGATCCCCGAAGCGGTGCAGCTCATCATCCGGGCCGGGAACCTCGGAACCGGCGGCGAGATCTTCGTGCTCGAGATGGGAGAGCCGGTCTCGATCGTGCAGCTGGCCCGGGCCATGATCGACCTGTCGGGGCTCGAGCCCGACCGCGACATCGCCGTCGAGGTGGTCGGCCGCCGCCCCGGCGAGAAGCTCCACGAAGAGCTGTTCAACCCCTACGAGGGTCCCCAGCCGACACCGGCCGAGAAGATCGTGCTCGCGGAGCGCGACCCCCTAGCCGCCGAGGCGGTAGAGGCGATCTTCTCGGAGATAAGCCTGCTGGTGCTGGAGGGGGACGCCGCCGGACTGGCCGATAAGGTCACCGAGCTCTCGGCGCTGCGCGCCACGCCACCGATGCGCACGGCCGGCGCGACCCGCGCCTAACATGCCCGCTCCCATGGCCGCCAGCCTCCTTGCCGCCCTCTCGGTCTCGGACAAGATCAAGACCTATGGGGCCTACGCCGGCTTCGCCGCCGTCCTGGGCCTCGGGGTCCTGGCGCTGCTGTACTTCGCCCAGGCGCGCGAGGTCAAACGCCTGCGGGAGTGGGCCGGTCGCGCCCCCGACCGCCCGGGTCAGCCCCCCGGCCCGGAGATCGCCGCGGGACGCCGTGCGCCGGGCCCCGCGCGTCCCAGCGGCGTCGTCCGCACGGGGCCGGCTGCCGGCCGCCCCCCCGGCGCGGTCCCACGACCGGGGCTGCGCCCGCCCCCCGGCCTCCCGGCGCCGGCCACGGCGGCGGGAGCCCCCCCGGCCGGCCAGTCCGCGTCCCAGCCCGCCCCCCAGTCGGGCACACCGGCTCCCCCTGGGCCAGGCGCGGCGCCCCCCGCCCCCGCCCCCGCGCCGGCCGCCTCGGCCGCGGCGCCCCCCGGCTCGGCCCCCGCGCAGTCGGGGCGGACCCCGGCGCCATCGCCCCCCGGGGCGCCCCCGGCCCCCGCCGCCGGCTCGCAGCCCACGGCCCCGCCCGAGGGCACGCCGCGGCGGGCTCCGAGCGCCGCCCCGCCCGCCTCAGCCGATCGCCCCAACGCCGGGTCCCACGCCCCCGCCCAGCCGGAAGGTCCGCCTTCTCGGGGCTCGGGCGCGGCCCCGGTTCCTGGCGCTTCGCCGGCGGCCCCGACGGGCTCCGGAGCCCCGGCCGGCGCCGCCACCGCGCCTCGCACCGCGGCCGCCCTGCGCCGTAGTACGCCAGCGGCGAGCCTTCCACCACGTACGCCGCCCCCCTCGGCTCGCCGCGATCCGGGGTCTGCTCGAGCGCCCGCCTCCCCCGGGGGCGCACCTCCGCGCCCCCCCGAGCGGGGGGACAGCGCCCGGGACGCCGCCGCCTCGCCCCGGGAAGCCGACGCCGAACCCGCGAGGCGCCGCGCGCTGGTGGCCCTGGGCGCCGGGGCGTTCGTGGTCGTCCTGCTCATCCTGCTGATCTCCGGCGCGCTGGGGGGCGGCTCCAAGCACAAGCCCGCCGCCGCCACCACACCCGGTGCGGCCGTGCCGGGGGCGAGTTCCGGGGGGGCGGCGACCGCGCCTGGCCACACCCGGGTCGCCGTCCTGAACGGCACCACCACGGCCGGGCTGGCCCGCACGGTGGCCGATCGCCTGGTCAAGGGTGGCTATCGCATCGGGACGGTGACCAACGCTCCCAGCCACGGGCACACCTCCACCACGGTTGCCTACGGCAGCGGGCGGCGCTCGCAGGCTCAGGCCGTCGCCCAGCTCCTGGGCACCACCAGCCCGGACGCCGTGCAGCCCGTGGACGCGGCGACGCGCACGGTCGCGCGCGGCGCCGCGGTCGTGGTGACCGTAGGCTCCGACAGCCGCTAGCGCGTGGCCGGTCGGCGGGGCCCGTCGCTTCGAGCGGCTCGCCTGCCGGCCCGTTGATCGCCATGACCTCCTTCCTCGATCTCCCCGCGCGTTCCTCCAAGCCCCGCGAGCACGGGATCACCCACGTGCTCGACCGGGGGCTGTCGGTGGCCGAGGTCGACGGCCTGATGGAGGTGGCCGGCGACAGCGTCGACGTGGTCAAGCTCGGCTGGGGCACCGCGCCGGTGACCGGCAACCTGACCGCCAAGCTCGAGCGCTATGCCCGCCACGGCGTGCCGGTGGTGCTGGGGGGAACGCTAACCGAGATCGCGTTGCGCCAGGGCCGTATCGATGGCCTGGTGGCCTACCTGCGCGAGCTGGGCCTGCGCCACGTCGAGGTCTCCGACGGGACGGTGACCCTGGAGCACGCGGTCAAGTGCGAGCTGATCGAGCGGCTGGCGCGCGAGTTCGTGGTCTTCTCGGAGGTCGGCAGCAAGGACGCCGACTACATCATGGCCCCCTACCGATGGGTCGAGCAGATACAGGCGGAGCTGCGGGCAGGCTCCTGGAAGGTGATCACCGAGGCGCGCGAGGGCGGCAACGCCGGGATCTACCGCGCCGACGGCGAGATCCGCATGGGCCTGGTCGATGAGATCGTGCACGCGGTCAGCCCGGAGGTGCTGATCTTCGAGGCGCCGCGCAAGGAGCAGCAGGTGTGGTTCCTGCGTCGATTCGGCATTGAGTGCAACCTGGGCAACATCGTGCCCGACGAGGTGCTTTCGCTGGAGACGCTGCGGTTGGGGTTGCGCGCCGATACCGCCCTCCTGGACGCGCCGCGGCGGCCGCCGCAGTGACCCGGCTGGCGCGGACGAGCTTCGCGGTGCTCGTGCTCGCCACGATCGGCGCCTTCTTCCTCGCCCAACGGCTCAAGCACGGGCCCGCCCTCGTCCAGCACCTGAAGACCACGTCCGTGTTCTACCCCCAGGCCGCGGGCGAGCGCTCGAGCGAGCAGCTCTCCTTTCACATCAAGCGCACCGATCTGGTCACCGTGTGGGTCGTCGACGAGCAGGGCCAGAACGTGGCCACGCTCGCCCGCTCGGTCCTCCTGCGCGCCTATCGCAAGCTGTCGCTGGTGTGGGACGGCCGCGGCGACGACCGACGTCTGGCGCCGAACGGGCTGTACCGGGTGCGGGTGAGGCTCGCGCGCCAGCACCGCACCCTCCTGCTGCCCAACGAATTCCGGCTCGCCGGCGCCCCGGGGACCGGACCGGCCATCCATCGATGAGCGCGGTTGCGCTCGTCCCGGCGGTCAGCGCGCTCGGCCACGATCTGCAGAAGGCCGGCGTAGTGGCGGTCGCGCTGCTGGCCGCGGTCGCCGTCCTGGGCGCCGGGCGCCCGCGCGTCGAGCGCTGGAGCGCGGTGGCGATGCTGCTTGCGGTGGCGCTGACCCCGGTCCTGCTGATCACCGACATCTGGGACTCGCCCCAGCTTCGCCCGCTGCGCCATCATCCCACGGCGGCGATCGCCGCGGCGGCCGGAGCCGGAGCCGTGGTGGTGGTGCTGGCGGCGGTCATCTACCGCCACGCCCACGCGCTCGCTCTGCTCGCGGTCGCCGCGCTGCCCTTCCGCATCCCGATCTCATCGGGGGGCACGACGTCGAACCTGCTGGTGCCGCTGTACCTGGTCATCGCCGCGGGTGTGCTGGCGCATGGCGCTCGACGACTGCGCGGTCCGGCGCTTGCGCCGTGGCCGCGCGCGCGGGGGCTCGAGTGGCTGCTGATGGGGCTCGTCGGCCTGTATGCGGTTCAGGCTTCCTATTCCTCGGACTTCATGCGGGCGCTGGAGCAGCTTCCTCGAATACTCGCGCCGCGAGCTCCTGCTCAACCCGCGGGTCATCGCCTCCAACCAGGTGGAGTCCTACTTTCGCGTGAACTCGCTGTTCTTCGACCCCAACATCTATGGGCGCTTCCTGATGGCGGTGATGCTCGGACTGACCGCCGGCCTGCTGTGGTCGGTGCGCGAGCGAACGACGTGGCTGCTCGCGGCCACGCTCGCCCTGCTGCTCGCCGGGCTGCTGCTGAGCTTCTCGCAATCCAGCCTGGCCGCTCTGCTCCTGGGGCTCGCGGTACTGGCCGCCGTGCGCTTCAGCGTCACCTGGACGCTCGGCCTGACCGGCGCCGCGCTCGTCGCGGGCGTCGCCGCGGTCGCCCTCGCCCCGCACGCGTTTCACTTCGACGTCGGCAGCTCCCAAAGCGCCGACCGCGCCACCAGCGGGCGGTCGCGGCTGATCCGCGGGGGGGTGGACCTGTTCGCCGACCGGCCCCTGCAGGGCTGGGGTTCGGGGGCGTTCATCCGCCAATACCGGGCGCACAACCAGGTCTCGGCCGCCGGGGCGGCGTCGGCCTCGCACACGATCCCGATCACCGTCGCCGCCGAGCAGGGCGTCATCGGGCTGGCGGTCTACCTGGCCCTGCTCGCGGCCTGCCTGGGCCGGCTGTTCGATCGGGTGCGCTCGAGCCCCCAGCGGCTCGGGGTGGCCGCCGCGTTTGCCGCGCTGCTGTTGCACACCATGCTGTACGCCGACTTCCTCGAAGATCCGCTCACCTGGGCGCTGCTGGGCATCGGCACTGTCCTGGCCTGGCGCCAGCGCGCCGGACTCCTCCCGGCGTCTGGAGGGCTCACCGCCAGCGCGCCGGCCGCTGCCCCCGCCGGGCCCGCGGCGCCGGGCTCCGGGGCCGGCGGACCGGCCTGAGACCGCCCGCCCGTGTTCGGCTACCTGCAGCGCCTCTTGCGCACGAGCGCCGCCTACCAGGCGTCGGACATCCTGTCCAAGCTCATTGCGGTCGGGACCCTGCCCGTCTACACGCGCCACCTAACGCGCTCGGACTATGGCGCCGCCGAGACGCTGCTTACCGTGGTGATCTTTTGGAGCATCCTGCTGCGCCTGGGCATCGGCGAGGCGTTCGTGCGCTTCTACTACGACGACGCCGACCCCGCGCGCCGCGAGCGCAGCGCGCGGCTGGCCACCTCGATAGTGCTGCTCACCACCACGGCGGCGGCGCTCGCCGCGGCGGCGGCGGCGGGTCCCCTGTCCCGCCTGTTCCTGGGTTTCAACGACCCCCCGCTCATGCGGATCGCCGTCCTCGGACTGTGGGCGTTCACCAATCTGGAGATGGCCTACGCCCTGCTGCGCGTGGACGAGCGAGCCCGCGCTTACCTGGTCGCCTCGGTGTGCAACGTCCTGCTCACGGTGGGGCTCACCGTGGCGCTCGTGGTCATCGCCCACGAGGGGGCGCGAGGGCTGCTGGCGGGCAACTTCGTCGGCTCGACCGTGGTCCTGCTCGGCCTGGGGGTGGTCCTCCGGCACCGGCTGCGTCCCCGCCTGCGCTTCTCCGAGCTGCCGGCGCTGTTGCGCTTCGGCCTGCCGACCGTGCCCGCCGACGCCAGCGTGTACGCGCTCAACGTGGTCGACCGGGCCTACCTGTTCCGCGCCCACAGCCACGCCTCGGCCGGCCTCTACGCGCTGGCGGTCAAGCTCGCCACGGTGGTCACCGTGGCGGTGCGCGGGTTTCAGTATGCCTGGCCGCCGCTCGCCTACTCGGTGACCGACGACGCCGAGGCGGCGCGCCTGTACGCGCTGGTCACCACCTACTACGCGCTGGCCACCGGATACGTGGTGGCCGGCGTGACCCTGCTCGGGCGCTGGGCCGTGCGCTTGCTGGCGGCGCCGAGCTTCTACGGCGCCCACGCGGCGCTGCCCTGGTTGGCGCTGGGGTGGGCCCTGTACGGCCTGTTCGTCGTCTTCGTGGTGATCGCCGGCCGGGCGCGGGTGACCACCCGCAACTTCCCCGCCGCGCTGGCCGGGCTCGCGGTCAACGTCGTGGGGCTGGTGCTGCTCGTCGCGATTCCGCTGGCGCTGATCGGCACCGGCTTCTTTCGGCCCTCGGAGCTGGCGCGGGGGCGCGCGCTGGCCGCCACCGCGCGCGCCCGGCTGCGCGCCGCCCGCGCCCGGGCGGCGGGCTGAGCCGGTGGTCCGCCGGGCCGGTGGTCCGCCGGGCCGGGCGGTGGGCATCGCGGCCGCCGCGGTCAGGCGTCCCGGAGGCCGGCGGGGCGCCCGCCGACCTCCAGCGCGCGGTTGTGGCGTTCGGCCGCCTCGCGGATGCCCTCCCCGCGCTCGGGCCGCAGCGTGGCGCGGACGTGTGCCCAGTAGCGCCCGGGCCGGTGTCCGGGGATCGCAAGTGCGGCCAGGGCTCGCAGGGCGTAGGCCCAAGCGGTCAGCCACCGCACCGCCGCCGCCGCGGCGGGCGAGTGGTGCTTGCGCATGTAGCGGTCGCGGTTGCGGGCGAACTCCACGATCCGGGCCGTCGGGATGCGCTCGGCGGAGAGCTGCTCGTGGTGCACCGCCCGCGCTCCGGGAACGTGCAGGATGCGCCAGCCCGCGTCGCGCAGGCGCCGGCAGAAGTCGACCTCGTCGGAGTAGACGAAGAAGGCGGGGTCCTGCCAGCCGATCTGCTCGGCCGCGCCCCGCCGCACCAGCATCGCCGCCGACTGCACCCAGTCGACTTCGCGCGCCGCCGAGCCCCCGCTCTGCACGGTCAGCCGGCGGTGCAGGAACAGGGCGCCCGCCAGGGCCACCGGCACGGAGGGAAAGCGCCAGGCCGAGGGCTGCGCCTTGCCGTCGGGCGCCCGCAGCGCGGCGCCGGCGCCCGCCGCCCGGGGGTCGTTCTCCAGGGCGTCGTACAGCGCCCGGGCGGCCCCCGGCTCGAGCTCGGCGTCCTCGTCGAGCAACAGGCAGTAGTCACCGCGCGCGCGTTGCATGAGCTCGTTTGCGTTCTCGGGCTTTGACCGGCGAGCCCGATGGGCGATCACCGTCGGGCCCGCGGGATGGGCCCGCGCCGCGTCGGCCGACCCGTCGCCGGATCCGTTGTCCAGCACCAGCACCTCGCTGCTTGGGCCCAGGCCCTCGGCCTCCCCTGCCACCGCGTCCAGGCAGCGCAGCAACAGCTCGCGCTTGGCGGTGGCCACGATGCAAAACGAGACCGCGGGCGGCGTGCGCGCATCTGGCGCCAAAGCGTCAGGGCCTTCGGGCACGCCACCTATTGTCTCCTGCCGTGCGGGTGCACCTAGTCGACCCCTCGGCCTACACGCCGCCCTACGACCATGCCCTGAGCGCCGCCCTGGCGCGCGCGGGCGCAGATGTCGAGTTGATCACCAGCCGCTTTCCCTACGGCCCGGTGCCCGGCCACGCGGGCTACCGGGTTACCGAGCACTTCTATCGGCTGGCGCCCGGCGGGGCCCGGCCGCGGTCGCGACTGCGCCAGACGGCCAAGCTGGCCCAACACGTGCCCGACATGCTGCGCTATCGCGCCCGGGCAAAGGACGCCGACGTGGTGCACTTTCAGTGGCTGAGCGTGCAGCCCCTGGACGTCCACCTGCTGCCGTCCGGGCGCCCGCTGGTGCTCACCGCCCACGACGTCCTTCCGCGCGAGGCGCGCCCCGGCCAGCGCGCGGCCCAGCGCCGCCTGTACGAGCGCGTGGACGCGGTGGTGGTGCATTCCGACCACGGCCGCGATCGCCTGGTAAAGGAGCTCGCGGTCGACCCCGGCCGGGTTCACGTGATCCCGCACGGCGCCTTCACCTACCTGCGCGAGCAACGGGGCACCGTGCCTCTTGCCCCCCAGCTCGCCCAGGTCGAGGGTCCGATCGTCCTGTGCTTCGGCCTGATGCGCCCCTACAAGGGCATCGATGTCCTGATCGACGCCTGGCGCGAGGTGTCCGGCGCCGAGCTGTGGGTGGTGGGGATGCCGCGCATGGACATCGCGCCCCTGCGCCGAGCCGCCCCGCCCTCGGTGCGCTGGGTGCCCCGCTTCGTTACCGACCCCGAGATCCCGGCCTTCTTCGACCGCGCCGACCTGGTGGTGCTCCCCTACCGCGAGATCGACCAGTCGGGCGTGCTGTTCACCGCGCTGGCGTTCGGCAAGCCGCTGCTGCTCAGCGACGTCGGCGGCTTCCCCGAGATCGCCGCCGCGGGCGCGGCGCGGCTGGTTTCCCCCGGCGATGCCGGCGCTCTGGCCGGCGCGCTGAGCGAGCTGCTCTCCGATGCCGATTCGCGCGCGCGCATGGCCGCGGCCAGCGCCGCCGCCGCCGCCGGCCCCTACGGCTGGGACTCGATCGCCGGTCGCACGCTCGAGCTCTACCGCTCCGTGATCGGCACCGGCGCGTCGCCGCCCGTCCCGGCCGCCGGAGGCCTGCCCCGGTGATCACCGTGCTGGAGATCGCCTTCTGGGCCGCGCTGGCCCTGCTGGTGTGGACCCAGGTCGGCTACGCCGCCGTGCTCGTGGCGCTCGTGCGTCTCCCGCGCGAGGCCAGGCACGGGGGCCGGCTTTCGCCCCCGGGCGGGGAGGACGAGTCCAGCTGGCCGACGGTGAGCCTGATCGTCGCCGCCCACGACGAAGAAGAGGTGATCGCCGCCAAGGTCGCCAACGCGCTCGAGCTGCGGTATCCGGCGGACCGCCTGGAGGTCGTGGTCGGCTGCGACGGGTGCACCGACGCCACCGCCGCGCGGGCGCGAGCCGCCGGGGCCGATGTCGTGCTCGAGTTGCCGCGGGGAGGCAAGATCCGCGCCCAGGATGCCGCGGTCCGCCGGTCGCGCGCCGAGCTGGTGGCGTTCTCGGACGCCAACGCCCTGTGGGCGCCCGATGCCCTCGCCCGGCTGGTGGGCGCCTTCGCCGACCCCGGCGTGGGCTACGCCTGCGGCCAGGTGCGCTTCGTCGCCCCCGCCGGCGCCCGGTCGGGCAGCGTCAACCAGGAGGGGGTCTACTGGCGCTATGAGATGGCGCTCCGGGCCCGCGAGTCGAGGCTGGGCTCGATCACCGCCGGCAACGGCGCCATCTACGCCACCCGGCGGGAGGCCTACCTGTTCGTCGACCCGATCATGGGCCACGATCTGTCCTTTCCCTTCAACCTGGTCAAGCGGGGGTGGCGGGCGGTGTACGTGCCCCAGGCGCGCGCGCGCGAGAAGATGGTGCCCACGATCGAGCGCGAGTTCGCGCGCAAGCGGCGCATGATGAGCCACACCTGGCCGATCGTGCTGCGCGGCGGGATGCTCTCGCCTCGCGGCTACGGCCTGCGCTACGGGCTGATGTTGCTCTCCCACCGGGTGCTCCGCTACGCCTCGCCCCTGCTGCACGTCATCGCCCTGGCCACCAACGCGGCGCTGCTGGGGTCGGGTGCGGTCTACGTGGTGCTGTTCGTCGCCCAGGTCGCGCTGCTGGTGGGGGCGCTGGCGGCCGGCCCGCTGCCCCTGCGGGGGCTGCTGGTGGCCCGCTACTACGTCCTCACCACGGCGTCGGTGGCCGCCGGCCTGTGGGACTGGCTGCGCCGGGGAACCGCGGCCGAGTGGGAACCCGCGGAGGGCACGCGCTGATGCTCGCCCGCGCCGTGGACGTGGTGGCGGCCACGGTGGGACTGGCGCTGGGCGCGCCGATCCTCGGGCTGGCGATGCTGGCGATCGTGCTCGAGTCGCCCGGTCACCCGATCTACCGCCAGCGCCGCATCGGCAAGGACGGACGACCATTTGACGTCATCAAGCTGCGCACCATGGTCCCCGGCGCAGAGTCGATCGGGGCCGGGCTGGCGGTCAACGAGAGCGATCCGCGCATCACTCGCGTGGGCACCCTGCTGCGACGGCTATCGCTCGACGAGCTGCCCAATCTGCTCAACGTGCTCCGCGGCGACATGACCCTCGTCGGGCCCCGTCCCACGCTGCCCGTGCAGGTCGAGCAGTACACCGAGCGCCAGCGCGGGCGCCTGTCGGTCAAGCCCGGCCTGACCGGGTGGGCGCAGGTCAACGGGCGCACGTCGCTGCCCTGGAGCGAGCGGATCGAGCTCGACCTGTGGTACATCGAGCACCGCTCGCTGGCGCTGGATCTCCAGATCCTGGCCCGCACGGTGGCGATGGTGCTGCGCGGCGGCGGACTGTACAAGGGCGACACCGGGGGCTGGGTGCAATGACCTCGGAGAGCGCGGCCGGGGACCCGGCCCCGGGGGGCGCGGCGCCGGCGGGCGAGCCGGCGGGCAAGGCGGTCCTGCTCACCGGGGTGGGAAAGCGCTACGACATCGTCTCGGCCTTTGCCGCGCGCGCCACCGTCGTGGCGGTGGACCCCAACCCGCTCGCGCCGGCCCAGTACGCCGCGCAGGTGCGCCGCTCGGTGCCCGTCATCGAGGACCCCGCCTACGTGCCCGCCCTGGTCGACCTGTGCGCCGAGTTCGACGTGGGGGCGGTGGTCCCGCTGACCGATCTGGACCTCGAGGTCCTGGCCCGGGCCCGGGCCGAGGGGCAGCTACCCGCCCTGCTGCCCGACCCCGATGTGGCGGCGGCGACCTTCGACAAGTACGAGACCCACCTCCTGCTCGAGCGGCTGGGCCTGCCCAGCCCCCCGACGGTGCTGCCCGGCCAGGCGGCGCAGGCCTATCCGGTGATGGTCAAGCCCCGGCGCGGCTCGGGCGCCCGCTCGATCCATCTCGCCCACGACGCCGCCGAGGCGGCGTTCTTTGCCGCCTACATCCCCGAGCCGGTGATGGTCCAGCGGGCCATGGGCGGCCCAGAGTTCTCGATCGACTGCCTGTCGGATCCCACTCAGCGTTGCCTGAACGCGATACCGCGCACCATGATCGAGTCGCGCGGCGGAGAGTCGATCAAGGGCACGGTGATCGCCGACCCCGAGCTCGTGCGCCTGGGACGCGACGTCGTCGAGGCCCTCGGGGTGCGGGGCCCGTGCACGGTCCAGGCGTTTCGCGACCCGGAGCTGGGCCTGCGCATCACCGACGTCAACACGCGCTTTGGCGGCGCCTTCCCGGCGCCGATGTACGCCGCCCTGCCCGGCCGCAGCTACCCCGAGCTGATCGTGCGTCTGGCCGCGGGCCAGGCGGTCGAACCGCACGTGGGCGAGTTTCGCGCCGGCACGACCTTCACGCGCTACTACTGGCAGCTCGAGCTCGACGAGCGGCTTACCCCGACCGGCCGCGACATCGTCGACGGCGGTCCGCCTCGGCCGCGCTGACCGACCGGGGCCATCCCCACGCCGCCCGGCCCGGCAAGGTGGGGTCCACGGGCGCCGAACCTGGTAAAGATGGGGGCGTGTCGAGCCTCCTGGTCGACAGCCCCCCGCCCGCTGCGCCGGCGGTCGCCGAGGCGCCCGAGCCCCCGGCGCCCGCCCCGCGCGCCTGCGAGACGTGCGGCGCGCCGTTGCTCGAGGGCCAGTACTGGTGCCTGGAGTGCGGTACCGGGGCCCCCGGCCGCCTGGGCGTGCGCGCCGGCTGGCGCGTGGCCGCCCTGGTGGTCGGCATCACGCTGCTGCTCGCGTCGGGCGCCCTGGCCGCCAGCTATGCGGCGCTCTCCTCGGACTCCAAGCGGGCGGTGACCAACCCGGGCGCGCAGGCGAGCCTGCCCGCGACCACTTCACCGCCCGCCGCGCCCCCGGCGGGCCCGACCCCCACGTCTCCGGCCACGGTCACCCCACCGCCGGTCAAGCCGACGGCCACGCCCGCCACGCCGGCGCCCGCCACGCCGAGCACGAGCACCCCCAGCACCAGCACCCCGAGCATGAGCACCCCCAGCACCAGCACCCCGAGCACGAGCACCCCGAGCACGAGCACCCCCAGCACGCCGTCTCGGCCAAAGCCGGTGATTCCGCGGCATCTGATCGTGCTCGACACCGACGCCGCGAGCACCTACAACCCCGGCGGCCTCCCCGACTCGAACTTCGGCGATCCCTCCGCCACCATCGACGGCGACTCCTCGACCTCGTGGACGGCCAAGACGGCCTCGCCCGGATGCAAGGTGGGAGCGGGCGTGGGGCTGGATCTGAAATCCGCCCAGAGCGTAAAGCAGCTCAACCTGGCCACCGACACGCCGGACATGGACGCGGAGATCTACGGGGCCAAGTCCGGACAGCCCGCCAGCCTGCCCGCTTCGGGCTGGGTGCACCTGGCCAGCCGGCCCCGGGTCAAGTCAAACGCCCGCATCGGCCTGGCCAAGGCCAACAAGCGCTTCCGGCACCTACTGGTGTGGATTCCGCACGGGCCGGCGGGCAAGTGCCCCACCCACGTGTCGGTCAACGAGATCTCGCTGCAGGGCTAGCGCCCGGCCGCCCCTCCAGAGGCCAAGAAAGCCCGAAACTTCTGGGCGCCGGTGGTGTCTGGACTTAGGCGCCGCCCGCGCCGAGGTCCCACGGCCCCGCTAGGACCCCCCGGCGGCCGGGTAGCACAGCCCTTCGGAAAGCGTCGGCGCCCCCGCGAGACCCCTCTGGCCCCGTCGCCTGGGGCCCGGCGGAGGAGACTGTTGACAGAGCAACTACTTGGATCTATAATTCCGACTCCAGAAGTCGACTTTTCTAACGAGAACTTAAATGGCTGATTCCCCCAACACCCGAACCGTCTCCGTCGCCCCCGAGCGGGCGGACGAGCTCGACGCCATCCCCGAGACCCTCGACCTGTTCATGGCGCGGGCCGGGCGCTACCGCCTGCTCACGCCCGACGAGGAGATCGATCTGGCCAAGCGCATCGAGCGCGGCGACCTCGTGGCCAAGGAGCGGATGATCAACTCCAACCTGCGGCTAGTCGTCTCGATCGCCCGGCGCTACCAGGGCCACGGCCTGTCCATGACCGATCTGGTTCAGGAGGGTACGCTGGGCCTGATCCGAGCGGTCGAGAAGTTCGACTGGCGCAAGGGCTTTCGCTTCTCCACCTACGCCACGCTGTGGATTCGCCAGGCGATCCAGCGCGGGCTGGAGAACGGCGGGCGCACGATCCGCCTGCCCGTGCACATCGGGCAGCGGCTGCGCCAGCTCAACCGCATAGAGCGCGAGCTCACCGATCGACTCGACCGCGAGCCCACGATCGAGGAGCTTGCCGAGGCCGCCGACCTCGAGGTCGATCACGTCACCCAGATCCTGGAGGCTTCCCGCACCCCGGCCAGCCTCGACCAGTCGGTCAACGACGACGGCGACACCGAGCTGGGCGACCTGCTCGCCGATGGCGAGGAGGCGCTCGACGAGCAGGTCATCGCCGGCCTGTCCGACAACCTGGTCGAGCGCGCGGTCGCCGAGCTGCCCGAGCTCGAGCGCAAGGTGATCCGGCTGCGCTTCGGCGTGGGCGGAGCCGAGGGTGCCTCGGTGGCCCGCACCGGGCGCGAGCTCGGCCTCTCCGAGCGCCGCACGCAGGAGCTCGAGGCTCGCGCCCTGCGCCAGCTGGCGGGCCGTCCCGAGCTCCAGGCCCTGCGCGAAGCGGCGTAGGGCGCCAACAACCGCCGGCGGTCGCGCCCGCCTACTCGGGGAACGGAATCGCCCCGGACTCGGGCGCGGTGTCCACGTACTTGACCGAGAAGGCCCGCAGCGCGTCGAAGATGCGCGGGTTGAAGCTGGAGCACCCGATCACGTGCTGCCAGGCGACGGCCGCCACCGCGTAGGGCATGTTCGTCCCGTTCTGAAACAGCAGCTTCTTGTAGCCCGCCTGGGGGGCCTGGTTGGTCTTGCCCGTCAGCGACTCGTCGAACAGCGACTTGAGCTGGGCGATCTGGGTGGGGCTGGTGCCCGGCCGGTACTGGATCTCGACGCGGCCGTGCTCGAGGGCGTGGACCAGGTTCTCCTTGGCCGGCTCCTTGCCCGGATCGTAGATGCCGTCCGAGGCCGGGGTCGGGTTGTGGGGGCCCGAGGTCGGCGGGTTGGTCTTGTAGGTGACCGGCGTGAGCACGTGCTGGTTGCCGAAGTCCGGATAGTCGTGCAGCGTGCACCCCGCGGCCGCGGCGGCCTTGTTGAGGTCGGTGATCTTGGCGGCGGGCAGCTTGACGTCGTTGGCGTTGGAGGTGGGCTTGGGCTTGGGGCCCCCGCCTCCCGAGGTGGTCACCGCGACCACGATCAGGGCCACCGCCACCACGGCGAGCGCCACCCCGCCGACGATCTGTAGCGTCCGCCGCCGCTTCGCCGCCTGGGCCGCGGCCTGCTCCGCTGCCACGCGCTCCTCGCGGCGGCGGCGCTTCTCCTCTTCGCGGCGGGCCATGGGGGGCGAGACTAGCCGGCCGAGCCCGCCGCGGGCCGAGCGGACGAGGGACGACGCCGGGCGGCCGCGGCCCGCTGCCCGCGGGCCGAACGCGAGCCCTGAGACCAGCACTCATCCAGGAAGGCGGCGATCTCCGCGGTCAGGCGCTCGGGCGAGAAGCGCAGCTCCAGCAGCGAGCTGGCCTCCAGCAGGCGCCCGTTGGGCAGCTCGTCGACCAGCATCCCGGCGTCGGAGAAGGGGTGGACGGGGTCCCGGTGGTGGCCGATGACCAGCGCTGGCGTCTCGATCAGGCGCCGCTCGCTGCGGTGGGGGGCCACGCGGCCGAAGAACAGGCCCTGGAGCACCGCGCCGCTGGGGGCGGGGTCCTGGCGGAGCGTGTCGAGCGCCACATCGGCCCAGAACGGCACCCCCCGGTGGGGGATCGCCCGGGTGGCCCGGCTCGCGCCCCGCATGAGCCGCTCGCCGAAGGTGAGCGCCACCAGCAGCGGGGCGAAGGCCACGGCGCACGCGAGCAGCGCATTGTCGAGCACCGGCATCTCGATCACCGCGCCGCGCAGGCGCTCGGGGGCATAGGCGGCCACCTCCAGGGCGGTGTTGGCCCCCAGCGACGTCCCGCCCACCACCGCCTGCTCGAGCCCGAGGTGGTCCATCAGGCCCACCACCTGGCGCGCGAACAGGGTCATCGAGTAGCGCCACATGTCGCGAGGGCGATCCGACGCGCCATGGCCCAGCAGGTCGATGGTGATGACCCGGTTGCCGCGCGCGGCCAGCTCCTGGGCGAAGCGGGTGTGCATGCGCTGGCTGAGCAACAGCCCGTGCACCAGCACCAGCGGACGCTCGGCCGCCGGCGGCCCCGCGCGCCGGGTGGCCGGCGTAAGCGGCTCGTACTCGGTGTAGGCCAGGCGATGGCCCTCGTAGCGAAAGGTCGGCATACCTCAGAACCCAACGCCCGGGGCGATTCCGCACCCGGCGAGTCAAGTATATGGAGGCGGTCAGTCGACCAGCGCGATCTCGGCGCTCAGGGCAGCGCGCGCCCCAGCCAGTGCTCGTAGAAGCCCTCGAGGTCGGGCAGGAACTCGTGCACCACCGGATAGCCCGGGGTCAGAGCCTCGACCTCGAGCTGGCGGGCGCAGGCGGGGCAGTAGAACTCCCGCAGCTCCATCCAGTCGGGGTCGCAGTGCCCGCGCTCGGGATAGACCTCGCGCAGGGCCTCCACCGTCTTGCGCACGAACACCACGGCGTCGAGCTTCCAGTTGGACCGCCAGTCGCAGAAGTCGTGCCCGCAGTCGCAGCGGACCGCGTAGTCGCCGGCGCCCCGGCGCACGATGTTCAGCCCCTCGCCCGCCGGAAGCACGATCGCCTCCGGATAGCCGGCCCGGGCCTGCAGGAAGGCCAGCCACTGGTCGAAGCGGTCGGGGTTCTTGAACCCCGACTGGATGTCCTTGACCTCCCGGCGCGACAGGCGCTCGTCGGCCAGCGCCTCGAGCGTCTGGGGGGCCAGGCCGCGCCCGGAGGTGGGGGCGGCGGACAGCGGCGGGTCCGGCGCCTGGCCGCGCCCGGACAGGAACTCGGCCACCGCCGCCTCGGGCTTCACCCGTCCGCGTTGGGCGTGGGCGAGGGGTACGGTGGGGGTCACCGCGTCGGCGAACTCGAAGTCCTCGGGCAGGTCCCAGAAGCCGCGGTACTCGGCCGCCCACCGCGGCGAGAGCTTCATCGACTCGGCGTACATGTCTTTCAGGGGCTGGATCAGCTCGCCGGCCAGGACCCGCTCGCGCTCGCCGGTCATCCACTCCCGGGTGGGAACCGCGCGCCGGAGGCGCGCCTTTCTGATCTCCTCGCGCCGCTGCGCCGTGGCGGCCTGCTCGGCGCGCCCGGCGTCGTCGAGGGCTACGCCGTAGACGGCGTCGGCAAAGCGCGCCAGCAGGTGCTCGCCGGCGACGTCGGCGGCCACCTCCTCGGGGCGGCGAAGCAGCGGGTCGCCGAGCCCGGAGCCGCCCTTCATGACACTGAGATAGAGATCGCCAGAGGCGATCGGGGACAGGGTGGTGAAGTTGTCCTGGCGCAGCTCGCGATCCCCGGAGAGGTGAAGCAGCGCGGGCTCCTCGTAGGAGCCGTCGGCCACCGGGTAGGCCTCGCCGGCCGCGGCGCGCTCGAACAGGTCGTTGGCGCGCAGGTTGTGGATGTAGGCGGTCGAGCCGGGATAGCCGCCGAACAGGCCCGGCGAGTTGAAGGAAAGCCCAGTGCCCAGGTTCTGCACCTCCCAGAAGGGCGTCTTCCACACCAGGAACAGCGACTCGTAGGAGGAGCCGCCGCGGTGGCGCCCGCAGCCGGCGCTCGAGGCCTTGATCCGGCGCGACAGGTACACGAACGGCGAGATCAGCTCCCACATCTCGACGTCGCCCATGTCGCCCTCGGGGTTGAACATCGCCGCGCACCAGTCGGTGCCGTCGAGCACGTACTTGGCCCCCATGCCCTGGGCGGCGACCTCGAAGTTCATGATCGCCGAGGGGTTCCCGTACTGGTCGACGCCGCCGCCCTGGAGCACGTTGCCCGAGACGCTGTAGGCGCCGATCACCTCCTCGATGAAGCCGCGGGCGTGGACGGCGCGCGAGATCACGCGGGGAAAGCCGGTGAACGACGGCTGCAAGAACGCCCAGGCGATCCCGGTCGAGCCCGGGGCGTCGCCCAGGTTGGAGATCGTCCCCTCGGGAAAATTCGTCTTCAGCGCCAGGTAGGCGCCGTCGTTGACCTTGTCGTTGCAGATCAGGGTCTGGGTGAACTGCACCCAGATCGCCCCCTGCATCCCCGACGGCGTGCAGTTCATCGAGTGATAGCCCCACGCCGAGCAGCCGTCGTAGTCGAGCTCGAATGTGCCGTCGCGGTCGATGCGCACCTCGAACGGCGAGTGCATCATGAAGTCGCGCTGGGCGTGGGCGGGGAGCGAGGGCTTGCCCGAGAAGGTGACGTCCATGAACGCCGGCGAGCGGTAGCGCCCGGGTACGGTCATCTCCCGGATGCGGGACTTAAACGAGCGCCGGCCCTCCTCGATCACCTCGCGCACGAATTGCTTGAAGCGGTCGATGCCCTCCTCGAGGATCACCCGCTCGACCCCCTCGCGGATCATGTGGCAGCCGGCCAGGCGGGTGCGTTCGTCGAGCAGGTAGTACATCGGCGCACGGGTCTGGGTCTCGATCCGGCGCAGGTGCCAGGCGGCCAGCTCGTCGCGATCGCCGATCTTCATGCACGGCAGGTCGATGCCGTCCTCGAGGCGGTTGGTGGGGCCCACGGGCACCCCGCCGGGCGTGGTGGCGCCGATGTCGAGCACGTGGGTCACCCCACCCGCCCACGCCACCAGCTCCTCCTCCCAGAAGATGGGCACGAACGTCTGCACGTCGGCGTTGTGCACGTCGCCGATGGTCGGCTCGTTGTTGGCGAAGATGTCGCCCGGCCGCACGCCCGGGTTGCGCTCGTAGTCGCGGCGCACCATCCACTTGATGGCGTCGGACATGGTGTGGACGTGGACGATGATCCCGGTCGACAGGGCGACCGAGTCCCCCTCGGGCGTATAGAGGGCAAAGCACAGCTCGCCCAGCTCGCGCACGATCGGCGAGGCGGAGATGTTCATCGCCGTCTCCCGGGCGGACACCAGCCCGCCGCGCAGGCGCGAGAACAGCTTCTCGTAGCCGATCGGGTCAGACTCCTTGAGCTCCAGGCGCTCGAGCCCGAGGTAATGGCCGGTGCGCTCGAACAGCTCCTCGGATTCCTCGAGCATCTCCTTCAGGCGGCGTCCGTCCCAGCCGAGCGGCGGGGCCTGGGGCTCCAGCGCGCGGGTGGCCTCGACGATGGGGTTCACGGCGAGCCTCCATTCGGGTGGTCGGGGTCGGCCACCGAGCGGCGGCCCGCGGAGGGCGCCTGGCCATCGGCCGACAGGTGAAAGATGAGCTGGCCGTCCAGGCGCGCGCCGCGGCCGGGGGGGATCGCCAGCGTGGTGGCCTCGGACTCGACGATCGCCGGCCCCTCGATCACGTTGCCCGGGGCGAGCGCCTCCAGCGACAGGACCTCGGTGGCGGTCGGAGCCTGGGACCAGCGCACCTGGCGCCCGTCCTTGAACGCGCCGGCGGGCGGCTCGGGGCCCGACTCGGGCAGCTCCGGGAGCTGGGGCTTCTCGACTTCGGCGCGGCCGAGCACGATCGCCTGGGTGATGACGTAGCCGAGCTCGGGCGAGCGGGCGCTGCGGGCGTAGAGCTTGCCGTAGGCCTCCTCGAAGGCGTCGATCAGGGCCTGAAGCTGGTCGGCGTCCTCGATCTCCATGTGGGGAGAGACGATCTCCAGGTCGTTGAGCTGGCCGAAGTACTGCATGCGCGCGGCGTGGGTGAAGGAGATGTGCCCGCCCTCTACCCCGGACTTGGAGAACTCCTCGGCCACCTTCTCGCGCATCCCCAGCCAGGCGCCGGTGAGCAGCATCCCCACTCCGGCCCGGTCGAGCTCGTCGGCGTCGGGCGCGACGGGCAGGTCCACCGTGGTCTCGAAGCGATATTCGAAGTCGGCGCAGGCGCAGCCGTAGGCGGAGAATCCCGCCGCCCAGGCGGGCACCAGCACCTCGCGGTAGGCGACGCCCTCGCTGTAGCCGGCCACGTGCAGCGGCCCGCCGCCCCCGTAGCACAGCAGCGTGTAGTCGACGGGCGAGTATCCCTTGCCCAGCACGCGCCCGATCGCCTCGTTGCGCAGCGTCTGCTCGAACAGCTCGATCACCCCAGCGGCGGCGTCGGACACCGACAGCCCCAGGGGCTCGGCGAGCTGGGAGCCGACCGCGGCGCTGGCGCGCTCGGGGTCGAGCTTGACTTCGCCACCCAAGAAGTAGTCGGGGTTGATGCGCCCCAGGACCAGGTTCAGGTCGGTGATCGAGATCGTCTCGAGGCCGCCCTCGGGCCAGCACACCCCGATCCGGGCGCCGGCGGAATCGGGCCCCAGCTCGGGGCGCAGTGAGTTGGGGTTGACCCGCACGAACGACCCGCAGCCGGCGCCGATCGAGTCGATCTTGACCAGCGGCATGTTGAGCACGAAGCGGGCGATATCCGGGGTGGGGGTGACCTCGAAGGCCCGGTCGGTGATCAGCGCGATGTCGAACGACGTGCCGCCGATGTCCGTGCACAGCACGTTGGGCACCTCCAGGCGCTCGGCCAGGGTGCGCCCGCCGACCACGCCTCCGATCGGCCCGGACACCAGCGTGCGGGCCAGCTCGCGCGCCTCGATCGAGATCGTCCCCCCGTGGGAGGCCATCACCCGCAGCTCGAACCCTGCGCCGGATTGCTTGGTGCGATCGCGCACGGCGCGCAGCGTGCCGCGGGAGGGCTCGGCGGCGTAGGCCTCGACCACGGTCGAGTTCAGGCGCGGAAGGTCACGGCGCTGGGGATAGAGCTCGGAGGAGAGAAACAGGCCGGGGGCCGCGCCGTTGGCCCCCCGGGCGTCGATCTCCTGGCGCACGATCTCGGCCACCCGCTGCTCGTGCTCGCCGTTGCGGTAGCTGAACAGCAGGGAGATCACGATCCCCTGGACCTCGCTGTCCAGCAGGGCGCGGGCGGCCTGGCGGGCGTCCTCCTCGCGCAGCGGCAGCACCTCCTCGCCGAACACGTCGACGCGGCCGCGCACGCCGTGCACGCGACCGCGCGGGATAAGCGGCGGGTTGTGGAAATGGGTGGCCACGTGCAGCCGGTCGGAGTAGGGGAAGCCCAGGTAGGTCTGGATGCCGCGCTCCATGCGCAGCACGTCCTCGTGTCCGGCGCTGACGATCGCCCCCACCCGCAGGCCCTGGCGGCTGAGCAGGCGGTTGAGCATCGCCGTCCCGGAGAAGATCCCGCTGCGGATGAGGGGAAAGGCGTCCTCGGGCGAGTCGCCCCACTGGCGCAGGGCGTCGCGGGCGGAGTTCATGAAGCCCTCGGACTCGTCCGTGGGGGTGGTCTGGGCCTTGCCTACCACGAAGGCGCCGGCCTCGTCGACGATGAACGTGTCGGTCATCGTCCCGCCCGCGTCGATGGCGAGCACTCGGGGCCGATGGCTGGCTTGGTCGGGCAAGCGTCTCCTCCCCGCCTGGTGCGCCGGCCAACGCTACCCGATCCCGAGCGCTCACCTCGCCGTGGCGCGGCCCCGCGCGCCGCGATACGGTTGCGCCCCCAGGCCCGCCTCCGAGGTCGGTGACGGGCCCGTCGCCCACAGGCACGAGGAGGAACCGCGCATGGCCAAGGCCAAGGAGCCCCGTCGGCTGACCGGAGAGGTGGCCGCCATCACCGGCGGCGCACGTGGCATCGGCCGCGCCACTGCCCAGGCGCTGGTGCGCCAGGGGATGCACGTCGCCATCGGCGACCTCGACCTGGAGGTGGCCAGGCGCACCGCCTCGGACCTGGGCGGCGGGACGATCGCGCTCGCGCTCGACGTCACCGACCGCGACTCGTTCGGGCGCTTCCTCGACGGCGTTCAGGACGAGCTTGGCCCCATCGACGTGCTGGTCAACAACGCGGGGATCATGCAGATCGGCCGCTTCCTGGACGAGGACGACACCACGGCCCAGCGCATGATCGACATCAACCTCAATGGCGTCATCCTGGGGATGAAGCTGGCGCTGCCGCGGATGATCGCTCGGGACCGCGGCCACGTGGTCAACATCGCCTCCCAGGCGGGCAAGTTCGGGGCCCCGGGCGGGGCCACCTACTCGGCCACCAAGCACGCGGTGATCGGGCTCTCGGAGGCGGTCCTGGGCGAGCTGCGCCACCAGGGCGCCAACGTGGACGTCAGCTACGTGATGCCCGCGGTGGTCAAGACCGAGCTGGGCTCCGGCCTGGTGGAGACGCGGGGGGTAAAGACGCTCGAGCCCGACGAGGTGGCCGAGGCGATCGTGCAAGCGCTGCAGTTCGGGACCATCGACGTGTGGGTGCCCAAGTCCACCAAGGCGATCACCCGCATCATGTCGCTCCTGCCGCGGGCGGCGGCCGAATGGATCGGCCGGGCGCTCAAGGCCGACCGGGTGCTCTACGACGCCGACTACCACACGCGGCGCGACTACGAGGAGCGCGCCGCCCGCAGCGAGCCGGGGCTGGAGGCCGGAGCGCCGCCGGCGCCGGCGCCCAGCGCCGCCGCGCCGTCGGGGTCTGACGGCGAGGCGTCGGGCAACGGCGCGGCCGCCGACGAGGCCGCCGAGGCGCCGGCGGCCTGACCCCGCTCCGGGCCGCGACCGCCCCGCACCGCGCGGCGGCGCGGCCGGGTGGGCTAGAGCGGGATCTGGCCGCTGGCGATGTCGTAGACGGTGGAGACGACGCGCAGCTTGCCCGCCGCCACCGCCGGTGCGATGACCGGCTCCTTGGCCGCCAGCTTCTTGGCCTGGGCGCTGGCGTTTGCCGTGGTGGCGCGCTCGAGCGTGCGCTGACCGGCGGGCAGCCCGTTGACGACGGGGACGACGCGATCGACGACCGCGCCGATCGAGCCGTAGTGGTCGGCGGGGAAGTGGGCGCTTCCGTCCGCCACGCCGATGGCCGCCTTGACCGCGCCGCAGTCGCTGTGTCCCATCACCACCACCACCTTGACCCCGAGCTTGGCCACCGCGTACTCGGTGCTGCCCAGCATGCCTTCGTCGATCGTGTTGCCGGCGACCCGCGAGACGAACAGGTTGCCGGCCGCGATATCGAACAGCAGCGTGGGTGAGATCCGCGAATCGGCGCAGGTGATGATCGCCGCGAACGGCTTCTGCGCCTTGGCCGCCTGCTCGGTCACCGGGGAGAAGTCGCGCAACTCGACCTGGCTGTTGCGGTAGCGCTGGTTGCCCGCCCGCAGGAGGTCGAGCGCGGCGTCCGGCGTCGCCGGGTGTGGGAACTGGGCGCCGGGGGCGGGCGTCGTGGTGGTGGTCTTGCTCTTGGCCGACGACCCGCAGCCGGCGCCGAGCGCGACCGCGCCCGCCGCCGTGCCCAGGCCGGCCACGAGCCGGCGTCGAGAGAGCTGGGTATCGCTCATTGGTCTCGGACTCCTCTGTTGTCGTTTGCTCTAGTCGTTTGCCGAAAGCCACTCGGCGATCCGGGCGCCGATCTCGGGCCCCTTGTCCTCCTGCAGAAAGTGGCTGGCGCCTGCGATCACCTCGGGCGGGGGGCTGTCGATTGCCTGGGCGAAGCGCTCGCCGGTCTGCAGCGAAAGCACCGGATCCGAGTCCGCCCACAGGGTGAGTGTCGGGCGCCGATCGCCCCGTAGCGCATCGAGCACGCGCTGTCCGGCCTCGGCGCCGGGGTCCTCGGGGCGCAGGGGCAAGATCAGCGGAAACGCGCGCGCGCCGGCCTTGGACGCTGGGTTGGGAAACGGCGCGTCGTAGGCGTCGGCCACCTCGTCCCCGGGGTCGGTGTGGCAGGCCCGGCGCACCAGCATCGACACCGGCAGGTCCTCGGTCCGCTCGACGAAGTCGCGGAACGCCTTCCAGGCGTCGCTCATGTGCTGGCGGCCGGTGAACAGCCCGGTGTCCATCACCACCAGGCGCGAGACGCGCTCGGGCTGCTCGACGGCGATCCGCAGGCCGATCGGGCCCCCCCAGTCGTGGACCACCACGGTGGCGTCTCGCAGGTCGAGATGCTCGAACAGCGAGCCGGTCAGCTCGGTGTGGCGGTCGTAGGAGTACCAGTCCACCTCCACCGGCTTGTCCGAACGGCCGAAGCCGACGTGGTCGGGGGCGATGCAGCGATAGCCGGCGTCCCGCACCGGCGGGATCACCTGGCGCCATAGAAACGACCAGGTCGGCTCGCCGTGCATGAACACCACCGGGGGCCCATCGCCGCAGTCGACGTGCGCCAAGCGCAGCCCGTCGTGCTCGCGGTAGGCGAACTCCAGATCGAAGTCGGGCAGACCCTCGAGGAGCTCATCGGGGGTGCGGATCGCGTCGGTCACGCCGGCTTGCTGTCCACAAAGCGCTGGTGGGCGGTCTCGATCTCCTCCAGCGCCTGCTCGAGCGGGAACCAACCGTCGACCTTGACCACCTTGCCCTCGGGCTGCTTGTACATCGAGAAGAAGTGTGAGATCTCGTCGCGCAGGGGCTGGGAGAGGTCCTCGAGCTTCTCCACGTGAGCCCAGTTGGGGTCGTGCAGCGGCACGCAGACGATCTTGTCGTCGATTCCGGCGTCGTCGCGCATCTTGAACAGGGCGATCGGCTTGACCGGGATCACACAGCCGGGGAACGTCGCCTCAGACACGCACACCATGGCGTCGAGCGGATCGCCGTCCAGGGCGATCGTCTGGGGGATGAACCCGTAGTCGGTGGGATACACCACCGAGGAGAACAGGAAGCGGTCGAGCTTGATCGCCTGCAGCCGCTCGTCCCACTCGTACTTGTTGCGGCTGCCCTTGGGGATCTCGACCAGGCAGGTGAGGGGAGACTCGGTGGGGTCGGCCGATGGCTTCTCTTCGGTCACGGGCGGCGCGGGCGCAGAATACGCAAGCCCGGCCTCGGGCGTAGGGTAGGGCCGTGCGCCGCCGGGGCGTGGGCTACGGTCGCCCCACGATGCGCGTCCTGAGCGTGGCCGAGCTCGCGGCCCTGCCCCCCGGCGGGCGATTGGATCAGGACTTGGTGGTGGCGGGTGAAAACGCCCGTGCGCTCGGGCTCCTGCCCGAGGGGGCGTTCGACCTGATCTACATCGACCCCCCGTTCAACACCGGCGCCGAGCAGCGCCGCCGGCGCCTGCGGGTGGTGGCCGACGCGCACGGCGAGCGGGTGGGCTTCGGCGGCCGGCGCTACTGCTCGCGGCTGCTCTCGGCGCTGGCCTACGAGGACCGATTCGCCGACTATCTCGCCTTTCTGGAGCCGCGGCTGCGCCGCGCCTGCGAGCTTCTAGCCCGGCACGGCACGCTGTACTTCCACATCGACTACCGGGAGGCCCACTACTGCAAGCTACTGCTCGACGAGATCTTCGGACGCGAGCAGTTCCTCAACGAGATCATCTGGGCCTACGACTACGGCGGACGCCCCAAGCGCCGGTGGCCGGCCAAGCACGACACGATCCTGGTCTACGTCCGCGACCGAAGGAGCTACCACTTCGACTCGGCCGAGGTCGAGCGCGAGCCCTACATGGCGCCGGGGCTGGTCACGGCCGAGAAGGCGGCTCGGGGAAAGCTGCCCACCGACGTCTTCTGGCACACGATCGTCCCCACCGCATCGGCCGAGCGCACCGGCTATCCGACCCAGAAGCCCGAGGGCATCGTGCGGCGAATGGTGGCCGCCTCCTCGAGGCCCGGAGGCTGGTGCCTTGACTTCTTCGCCGGCTCGGGGACCTTGGGCGCCGTCTGTCGCCAGCTGGGACGCCGTTTCGTGCTGATCGACGACAATCCGCAGGCGATCGAGGTGATGAGCGCCCGGCTGGGCCAGTCGGTCGGCGCGGCTCCGCCAGAGGAGGCTGCCAGTTGAAGCTCTATGTGTGCTACGGAACGTTTCGGTCCCCCCGCCCCGGGGGGCACCCCTGCGGCAACGCCTACCGCGCGCTGCGCTCGGCGGGGCACGATCCCCAGGTGATCAAGTCCTATGGGTTGGGCCTGCTGCCCGACGCGCTGAACCAGACCAGCGGGCGCCGGCGGGTCAAGGAGCTCACCGGCAACAGCTGGGTTCCCGCCCTGGAGCTGGACGACGGGGAGGTCGTCGACGGCTCCAAGGCGATCGTCGAGTGGGCCCGCACCCACCCAGCGCCCAGCGCCACCGCGGAGGCCGCCGCCTCCTGAGCGGCGCGGGGCCGCCCGGCTGGCGCCGGGGGCGCCCGGGTAGCGTCCGGCAGAGCGATGGCGTCCTCCCAGCTGCGCAGCTACCGCGCCAAGCGCGACTTCGCCGAGACCTCCGAGCCGGGCGCCGCCCAGAAGGGTCGGGCGGGGCGGCGTCGGCGCGCGACCAAGCCCCGGTTCGTGATCCAGGAACACAGCGCCACCCGCCTGCACTGGGACCTGCGCCTCGAGCGCGACGGGGTGCTCGCCTCGTGGGCGGTGCCCAACGGCATCCCCGACGCCCCCGAGACCAACCGCAAGGCGATCCGCACCGAGGACCATCCGCTCGAGTACCTGGACTTCGAGGGCGAGATCCCCGCCGGGCAGTACGGCGCGGGGACGATGACCGTGTGGGACCGCGGAACCTACGAGTGTGAGAAGTGGGAGCCGGAGAAGATCGTGCTCACCTTCGCCGGGGAGCGCGTGAGCGGCCGCTACGCGCTGTTTCGCGCCGGTCGGGAGGCCAAGGACTGGATGATCCACCGCATGGACCCGGCGGTCGATCCCGACCGCGAGGCCCTGCCCGAGCAGCTGCGGCCGATGCTCGCCCGCCCCGGCCCGCTCCCTCGCGACGACGGTCGCTGGGCGTTTGAGATCAAGTGGGACGGCATCCGCGCCCTGGTCTACTCCGAGCCCGGCCATCTGCGCATACGCTCGCGCACCGGGCGCGACATCACCGGCCAGTATCCCGAGGTGCGCCGCCTCAACCGCGCTCTGGGGTCGCGCACCGCCGTGCTCGACGGCGAGATCGTGGCCTTCGACGACCAGGGGCGCCCGAGCTTCGAGCGCCTGCAGGAGCGCATGCACGTGGCCTCCGAGAGCGCCGTGCGTCGTCGCGCGAGCGAGCTCCCGGCCGTGTTCATGGCGTTTGACCTGCCCTTCCTGGACGGGCGCTCGCTCACCGAGCTTCCCTATACCCGGCGGCGCCGGGAGCTGGAGCGGTTGGCGCTCGACGGTCCGGCGTGGAAGACCCCCGAGTCCCATCAAGGAGACGGCGCCGTCCTGCTCGAGGCGAGCGCCGCCCAGGGGCTGGAGGGGCTGGTGGCCAAGCGGCTGGACTCGCTGTACGAGGCGGGCCGGCGCAGCACGTGCTGGATCAAGGTCAAGAACACGCGCCGGCAGGAGTTCGTGATCGGAGGCTGGCTGCCGGGCGAGGGGCGGCGGCGGGCGCGGATCGGGGCGCTGCTGGTCGGCTACTACGACGACGGCGAGCTGCGCTTCGCCGGACGGGTGGGGACCGGCTTTACCGACGCCACCCTCTCCGACCTGGGGCAGCGACTGGGCCAGCTCGAGCGCGACACCAGCCCGTTTGGCGGACGGGGGGCGCCGCGCAACGCGGTCTTCTGCGACCCCGAGCTGGTCGCCGAGGTCGAGTTCTCCGAGTGGACGCGTGCCGGCATCCTGCGGGCGCCCTCCTATAAGGGTCTGCGCTTCGACAAGGACCCCGCCGAGGTCATCCGCGAAGACCGCCTGGCGGTGGCCGACCCCGGCTCTGGCGCTTCTGGCGGGCGCGGACCGTCGGGGAAGTCGGGGGGCGCCGCGCGCCGCCGCGCGGGCTCCGCGAGGTCCAAGGGCGCCGCGAGCGACCGCGCCACGTCTCGCGCCAAAGCGACCAAGAGGGGGGGCGCCGAGACCCGCTCGAGGTCGGCCAAGGCGACCAAGGCCAAGCCCGCCAAGGCCAAGCCCGCCAAGGCCAAGGCGAACAAGGCCAAGGCGACCAAGGCCGGCGGCGCCACGAGGCGGTCCTCGGGAACGCGTGGGCGGGCCGCCAAGACCGCCGCGGCGGGCCCCGGGATCCTGGAGCGGGCGCGCGAGCTGCCCGGCGGCGCCGCCGAGCTCGAGGTCCAGCGCCGCCGCCTGAAGATCTCCAACCGCGACAAGGTGCTCTTTCCGGCGACCGGGTTCACCAAGGGAGACCTGATCGACTACTACGCCCGAATCGCGCCGTCGCTGCTGCCCCACCTGCGCGACCGGCCACTGACCCTCAAGCGCTACCCCGACGGCGTCGAAGGTCATTTCTTCTACGAGAAGCAATGTCCGAGCCATCGCCCCGACTGGGTGTCCACGGTGGAGGTCCCCAGCGGGCGCAAGCGGGGCAAGATCGACTACTGCCTGGCCCAGGATCTCTCCACTCTGGTGTGGCTGGGCAACCTGGCCGACCTCGAGCTCCATACCTCGCTCTCACTCGCCGGGGCGATCGAGCGCCCGACGGTGATCGTGTTCGACCTCGATCCGGGCGAGCCGGCCACGATTGTCGAGTGCTGCGAGGTGGGACTCGTTCTCCGCGGCCTGTTCGAGGAGCTGGGGCGGCGCTGCTTCGCCAAGACCTCCGGCTCCAAGGGCTTGCAGGTCTACGTCCCGCTCAATACCAAGGGCGTGACCTACGCCCAGACCAAGCCATTTGCCCGTAGCGTGGCCGAGCTGCTCGAGCAGCAGATGAGCGACCTCGTCGTTTCGCGCATGACCAAGAACGTGCGTCGCGGGCGGGTGCTGGTGGACTGGAGTCAGAACGACGGGCACAAGACCACGGTCTGCGCCTACTCGGTGCGCGCGCGCGAGCGGCCCATGGTCTCGACGCCGGTGACGTGGGACGAGGTCAAGCGCGCTCGCGCCAAGGGTGACCCCGAGTACCTGGCATTCGACATCGCGCAGGTGCTGAGGCGGGTCGCGCGCGACGGCGACCTGTTCGCCGACGTCGCCAAGCTGCGCCAGGAACTGCCCGAGCTCTGAGCCGGCCACGGTAGGTTGAGCTCGTGCAGGCGCGGCTCTACTCCCTGGCGGTCTCCAACCCTGGGCACGCGGTCCGGCTGATGCTGGAGCGCAAGGGCATCGCCACCCAGGTGACCAATCTGCTGCCCGGGATGCACCCGGTGATGTTGCGGGCCGTCGGGTTCCGCGGCGGCACGGTCCCGGCCCTGAAGCTCGACGGCAAGCGCGTCCAGGGCTCGCTGCGGATCGCGCGCTTCCTCGAGCAGCTCAAGCCCCACCCCCCGCTGTTTCCGGCTGACCCCGAGCGCCGGGCGGCGGTCGAGGAGGCCGAGTTCTGGGGAGAGCGCGAGCTGCAGGAGATCCCCCGGCGGCTATTTCGGTGGGCCGCCGAGGGTCAGCCGGCGGTGAGACGATGGCTGGGAGAGCTGTCCGGGATGCCCGCGCCGGGGCTGATGGGCACGCTCAACCTGCCCGTCGCCCGCCGCTTTGCTCGGGTCTCCGGCGCGACCGATGACGCCGTGCGCCGCGACCTGCACGAGTTGCCGGCCACGCTCGGGCGAGTGGACGGCTACATCGACAGGGGGGTCGTCGGCGCCGAGGAGGGCAACCCCGCCGACTTTCAGCTCGCCGGCTCGATCCGGATCCTGCTCGAGTTCCCGCAGCTGCGTTCGCTGATCGAAGGCCGTCCCAGCGGCCAGCACTCCCTGCGCCTGCTGCCGCAGTTCCCGGGGCCCGTCCCCATCGAGTTGCCCGCCGCCTGGCTTCCCGACGGAGCCTGAGCACCCGTCCGGGCCGGCGTCTCCCATCCCTAATGGGAACCCAACTGGGGGGTTCTAGCTTGCGGACGCCACGATGCTCCTCCTGATCGCGTTCGCTCTACTGGCCGGGGCCGGGACGGCACTGAGCCCGTGCGTGCTGCCGGTGCTTCCGGCGCTGCTGTCGGCGGCGGGAAGCGGAGGTCGGCGTCGCCCCATCGGGGTGGCAATCGGGCTGGTGGTGACCTTCGCGGTGACCATCGTCGGGCTGTCCAGCGTGGCCAGCGGAGTGGGGCTGGGGGCGAACGCGTTGCGCTATGTGGCGGTGGCGGCGCTGGTGGCCTTCGGCGTCGCAATGGCCGTCCCGGCGCTGGGTGACCGCCTCGAGGCCGGTCTGTCTGCGGTCGGGCGCCTAGGGCCCCGGGGGCGGGGGACCGGCCTGGCCTCGGGGCTGGCGGTGGGCGGCGCGCTGGGCTTCGTCTACACGCCGTGTGCGGGGCCGATCCTGGCCGCGGTGATCTCGGTCGGCGCCGCGTCGAGCGGTGCCGTGGTGGTGGGGATCGCCTTTGCGATCGGAACCGGAGCGGCGCTGCTCGCGCTGGGGCTGGGCGGGCGGCGCCTGCTGGACGCCATCCGCGCCGGTGGGCGAGGCCCCGGCGTGCAGCGGGCGCTCGCCGCCGTGATGGTGCTCACCGCGGTGGTGATGGCGACCAAGCTCGACGTGCGCCTCGACCAGCAGATCGCCACCCACCTGCCCGACGTGAGCCTGACCGCGGCGCTCGAGCGCTCGAGGAGCGTCGCGCACCGGCTGACCGAGCTTCGCCCGCGATCGCGCTTTGCCGTCGCCCAGGAGCGAGCGACGCGCTCGGCCGATGGCGGGGGAGGAGCTTCGGCGCTGCCGGAGCTGGGGGCAGCGCCGGACTTCGCCAACACCCAACGGTGGTTCAACACCCCCGGGGGCGCCCCGCTGGCGCTGGCCGCCCTGCGCGGCCGCGTGGTGCTGATCGACTTCTGGACCTACACCTGCATCAACTGCCTGCGCACGCTTCCCTACCTGGAGGCCTGGGACGCGCGCTACCGCCCGCTTGGCCTGACCGTCGTCGGGGTGCACTCGCCCGAGTTCTCCTTCGAGCAAGACGCCGGCAACGTGGCCGACGCGATCCGCCGGCTGGGCGTGCGCTACCCCGTCGTGCAGGACAACGAGCTCGCCACCTGGCAGGCCTGGGGCAACGAGGCGTGGCCCTCGGAGTACCTGGTCGACGCCCGGGGCCAGGTTCGCCACACGCAAGTTGGCGAAGGCGACTACGCCGGCACCGAGAGCGCCATCCGGGCCCTGCTGGCCGCCGATGGCGCGCGGCTGGGGCCCGGGGCCCGACCAAACGGGGCGGTGACCCCGTCGGCCCAGGCCACGCCGGAGACGTATCTGGGAGCTGCGCGGGCGGAGCGCTGGTCGCCCGGGCCCCCGAAGCCGGGGCTGCATCGCTTCAAGGCGCCGCCGCGCCGCCTGGCGCCGAGCCGGTTCGCTTACTCGGGGATGTGGCGGATCACCGGCGAGTCGGCCACGGCCGTCGCGGGCGCGGGCATCGACGCCCAGGTGACGGCCCGCAACGTGTACCTCGTGCTGAGCTCAGCGGGCAATCGGCCTCGCCGGGTTCGTGTGCTCCTCGACGGTCGACCCATCGGCGCTCGGCAGGCGGGTCCCGACGTGCACGACGGTGCGCTGACCGTGCGCGGCGAACGGCTGTACACGTTGGTTTCCTTGCCCGGCGCCCAGGCTCATCGCCTCGCCTTGCGCTTCGATCCCGACGTCTCGGGCTACGCCTTCACCTTCGGCTAGGACGGCGGGCGCTCGTCCCAGGCGCGCTGCCATGATGGGCCCATGGACGCCGGTAGGGCAGCCGAGGTGTGGGGCCTCGAGCCCCATCCCGAGGGAGGCTTCTATCGGGAGACCTATCGGTCGGCGATCGCCGTCACGCCGCCGGGCTGGTCGGATCCCCGCGCGCTGGCCACGTCGGCCCTCTACCTGCTGCCGGCCGGGGTGCGCTCGGCGCGTCATCGGGTCCAGGGGGATGAGCTCTGGCTCTATCACGCGGGTGCCCCTATGCTCCTGAACTTCGGCGGGCGCGAGCACCGCTTGGGCCCCGAGCCGGGCGCCGGCGAGGAGCTGCAGGTGCTCGTCCCCGGCGGCAGCTGGCAGTGGGCTAGGCCGGCGACCGGCTCCGCGCTGGCGGATTGGTCCCTGGTGGCGTGCGTGGTCGCGCCCGGGTTTGACTTCGGCGACTTCGAGCTCGCCTAGCCGGGCAGTTCCTGGGCACTCCTGGGCGGCCGGCGGCGTCAGTCGGCGGCGGCGAGCGAGTACACCGGCGGCAGACGCGAGGCTGCGCTCGCCCAGCTGGCGCCCGCATCGCCGCTGGCGAACACCTCTCCGGAGGTGGTGCCGAAGTAGAGCTCGAGGTCCGAGCCCTCGCCAGCCCGGTCGAAGGCCAGCCGCAGGACGGTCAGGTAGGCATCGTGCTGCGGGAGTCCGTCGCCGCGCTCGGACCAGGTCGCGCCGGCGTCGCGGGTCTCATAGACCCGCACCTGCCCCTCGGGCGTGACCCGGTCGGTGTCCGCTTTGAGCGGAATGACATAGGCGCTGTCGGGATCCGCGGGGTCGACCATCAGCGGGAAGCCGAAGTCCGAGGGCAGGCCGGCGCCGATATCCGCCCAGCTCTCGCCGCCGTCGTCGGAGCGGTAGACGCCGCCGTGGAACTGCATGAACATCCGCTCCGGCTGCCTCGGCGCCCGCTCCAGGTGGTGTACGCAGAGCGCGCTCGAGTCCTCCGGCGCCTCGTCGGGCGCGTAGCGGGCGAGGAGGCCGTCGTTGCCCTGTCGCCAGGACCCGCCCCGATCCTCGGTGAGCCAGACCCCGGCGGCGGAGATAGCGAGCGCCAGCCGCTCGGGATCGTCCGGCCAGGGGGCGATCGAGTGCAGGCACAGCCCGCCGCCCCCGGGCTCCCACGATCCCCGCGTCGGATGCTCCCACAGGGCGCGGTTGAGCTCCCAGCTGGCGCCCCCGTCGGCGCTCTCGAAGAGCACGCCCGGATCGCCCCCCGCGTATAGGCGATTCTCCTCCTCGCCGGCAACGATCAGCCAGATCCGCTCGAGCGCCGCGTCGCCGCCCTCGGGCAGCGCCACGCCGTCGGCCTGGCTCCACTCGCCGGCGGGGTCATCTGCGTACCAGATCTTTGGCCCGTAGAACGGCGAGGTGACCGAGGCGAACATCCGCCCGCTGCGCGGATGGCGCATGGCGTACTCGACCGGCTCCCCGGCGAAAGCCCGCGCCTTCACGGCGAACTCCCCGCCGGGCTCGCCCTCGAGGACGAACAGGCCCTTCTTGGTTCCCAGGATGAGCTCGGTCATCGGCCCTTCATCCTCCCGAAATCGCGGGGAGCACCTCGATCCGGTCATCGGGGTCAACCGCCGTGGCCTCTCCGCCGCGCTCGCCGTTGACGAACACGTTGATGTGCCGGCGAATCAGCCCCCGTTCATCGAGGATCCAGCCGTCCACCGCCGGGTGCGCGCGCTCGAGCTCGCGCAACAGCTCGACGACGGTGGCGCCGGATAGCTGGTGGTCTGAGCGGCCGCCCGCGAGCTGCCTTAGCGGACCCCGTACCCGGACGGATGCCATACCCGGATCTTAGGTCGGGGGGTGCGCGCACGTAGGGCCGGCGCGCGGCTGCGGGCTCCAGGCCAAGCGAGCGAACGCCGGCAGATTGGGATGGGGGCGGGGCGAGCGGCCGTGTCCGGTCATCAGCATCTGCACGGTGTGGGCACCCGCCTGGTGGTAGAAGGCCAGGTCTCTCGCCATCGTCTGCGTGAGGTCTGGAACTCCGCCGGCAAAGAGGATGGCGTCAAACCAATACTCAAACACGCGAGCCGGCGCGGCCCCGGCTGCCGCGAAGTGCTCGACCTGGGCGCAAAACAGCTCGCGGTGGCGAGCGTTGCGCCGGCAGCCCGGGTCGGTGAGGGCGTGCTCATAGCAGCGCTCGCGGGGGGCAAACACCAGGCAGACGTTGGGCCGCGGCGCCACTCCCCGCGGGACATCCTCGGTGTCGTGGTAGGCGAGGTAGGCCACCTGGGCCCTCGGACTCACCCCCTCCACCACCTCGGCCACCGCGTTTGCCGTGCGCAGGGCGGCCTCCGAGGCCGCCTGGCCGCCTCCCCCGCCAGCGGGCAGGTCGGCCCCCCAGAGGTGCACTACGTCGGCCTCCGGATGCGCGCGGACGTGCTCCTCCAGGATGCCCAGGCCCTCCCGGCTCGGTGCGCCTCCCTTGGCCATCGCGCGCAGGTCCTCGGTCGACAGCAGCTCGGGCAGCAGATGGCCGCCGTGCTCGATCGCCACCCCGCGCTCGCGCGCCAGGGCCGCCGCCCGATCCCTGCACTGCCGCCACAACGCCTCCGGCGCGGCTCCCGCCGGGTCAGGCCGCGTGCTCACGTGCACGAAGATCGCGTTCAGTCGCCTGCGCGCCGCCCACACGATCCAGTCGTCGGCCTCCTCCAGCAGCGCGCGCTCGCCGAGCACCAGGCAGCGGCCCTCGAGCGCCGGCGCGTCCTCGCGGCGGGCCGCCAGCCGCGCCCGAACGCGGCCCGGGCTGGCGTCTTGCCCCGGCCAGTCCCAGCGCGCGCCGAGCTCCTCGAGCGTGGCGTAGGCGCCGCAGAGCAGGCCGCGCGGCGAGTCCCCCTCGAGCCGCAGCTGGCCCGGCGCAACCTGGCGCCGGAACCCGTCGCCCGCGCCCTCGCGGTGGGAGAGGAGGATCTCTGCCCCCGCGCCTCCGCTGGCGCCTAGTACCGCCTCGAGCTCGGTCGCCGCGAGTGCGGCCTCCGGGGCCCGAAGATCGCCGGCGAGCGGCCATCCACCGGAGAAGTCGACCTCCACCTCCATGGCAGGGGTCTACCCGCCGGCCGGGCCCGGCTGAAACGCCGGTCACTTCTCGTTACGCAGGATCGTGTAGGCCACCATCAGCGAATCCAGGTATGCCCGCACCTCCACGATCGTCTCGCCTTCGAAGCGGCAGACCCAGCAGTAGGTGTTGGCAAATGCCGCCCCCTCCGCGGTAGTCGAGGTCGACCGCAGCTCCACGATGGTGGTGTCGCCGTCGATGAACAGGTGCTGCAGCTCGAGCCTTACCCCGCCCACGAGCACGCCAGACAGCCGGCCGAAGGTCGCGTCCCGGAACTCCTGCTTGTTGCGGTAGGTCCCGGCCAGGGGGTGGGTGCCGTAGACCGTCCAGTCGACGTCGTCTGCCACCCGGGCCCAGAACTGCGACTGGGTATCGGGGCTCTGCAGGTTGCGGAACAGGGCTGCGCGGTCTTTACGGATGTCGGTCATGCGGTCCTCCTGGTTGGCAGCGCGCTGGCGCTCGATAGCCGATTGCCGGCGATGCTTGCGCACGGCCGGCGAGCCGGCATGGCGCCCCGGCCCTGGCGGTTCAGCTCGGCGGGATGTTCTGGTTGAGGTGGAAGAAGTTGTCGGGGTCGTATTTGCGTTTGAGCGCCCTGAGGCGTTCGTACTTTTCGACGCCGTAGGCATCCCGGACGCGCTTCTCCCCCTCATCCATGAGGAAGTTGACGTAGACGCCGCTCTGATGCGGCTCGAGCTCCGCCGAGAGTCCGCGCACCCATTCGCGTTGGCGATCGAAGTCCTCCTCGCTCTCGGCGATCCCGTTGATGTTGATGGTGAATCCGGCGCTGCGACCGGTGAAGGCCGTCTCGTCTTGGCCCACCGCGGCGATTGCGCCGCCGAGCTGGAAGATCGGGAACCCCGAGTGGGGCGAGTCGATACGCAGCGCATGCTCGACCGCGATATCGATCACCTCGTCGGTGAGCTCGGCCACGTCTCGCGAGCGGAAGTAGTACCAGCGCCCGTGCGGGAAGGTGGGGTCGAACATCGCCTGGTGGACGAGGAACGGCTTGGGTGCGCAGAGATCGAGCAATGGCGCACCGAAGCGCCTGAGCGGCGCGATCACCTTCTCCCCCTCCTCGACGGCCCCCGCGTAGCAGCACCCGACCATCACCACGGGCCGGCGGTGAAGCTCGGGGGGTACGGCCGGTATGGCCGGGGCTTGACGATGCACCACGATCGTCGTCAGCTCCTCGGGGGCCTCGGCGGCCCACTCGCGATAGAAGCGCATCAGCTTGGGCGAGTCCTCGGTGGCCCACACGATCGGCCCGGCCAGCACGGTGGGCCCGAGGGGGTTGAGGCGGAACTCGAAGCTCGTCACCACGCCGAAGTTCGCGCCCGCGCCGCGAATCCCCCAGAAGAGATCCGCGTTCTCGCTCTCGCTCGCCCGGACGAGCTCGCCCTCGGCGGTGATCAACTCGACCGCCAGCAACTGGTCGATGGTCAACCCGTATCTGCGCTGAAGCCAGCCGATCCCGCCGCCGAGCGTAAGTCCGGCGAGGCCCGTGTGGGTGACGATGCCGGCTGGCACGGCCAGCCCGAAGGCCTGCGTCTGGGCGTCGAGTTCCCCGAGCAGCACCCCCGCCTGGGCGCTCGCGTGGCGGGCGTCGGGGTCCACGCGGATGGTCTTCATCTGCCCCAGGTCGATGACGATCCCCCCGTCGCAGCTGGAGAGCCCGGGGAAGCTGTGACCACCGCCGCGGACGGCGGCCTCGAGGCCGGTCTGGCGCGCGCACCGAACCGCGGCGATCACGTCCGAGACGGTGGCGCAGCGGGCGATCAGCTCCGGAGAGCGGTCGACCGACCCATTCCACACGCGTCTGTGCTCGTCGTAGCTGGGCTCGCCCGGTCGAACCAGCTGTCCTTGAAATTGGCCCGCGAGCTCGGCCAGCGCCGCGGAGTCCAGCGAGGACCTAGTCGACGCGCTGCTCACCTGCTAGCACCATCCGTGGGGCCGCTCAGTCACCGGCTGCACTGTACCTCGGTCGAGAACTGGGCTTGACGCCGTGGAGCGGCGGGCGTTAGAACGAACGACGCAAACGAGGCCGAGGAGGCCGTGATGGATACCTACGTGATCCTACGACGCAGCGGCTGGCGATCACCGGATGAGCTCGAGCGGGCCGCTGAGCGCTCGACTGCCGAGGGCGAGAAGATGCCCGACGACGTCCGCTGGATCCGCAGCTACGTCCTGCAGGAGGACGGCGGATCGGTGGGCACCGTCTGTGTCTACCAGGCCTCGAGCCCCGAGGCGATCCGCACCCACGCCGGCGCCGCTGACCTGCCGGTCGACGAGATCATCAAGGTCGCCGACACCGTAATCGTCCGGGAGGATCCGGCTCCAGCGGCGACCTAGACGGGAGCCGTCCTCGGCGGGTAGCTGGTTTTGGGCCGGCGAGGTCTGCGCCTTTAGGACTGTCCCCGGCCGGTTTGGCTGCGCTTGAGCACAAACTGCGTCTGGGGCCCATTGGCAAGCGACGCCGGTCGTGAGGGCCGCCTTCCGGCGTATAGTCGCCCAGGAGGGCATGGACGCCAAGCGCACAGCCTGCACGATCGCCGTCGGGGCGACGGCGGTGTTAACCGTCGCGGCTTGCGGCGGGCACTCGTCATCCCATGGCGGCGTCGTTGGGCCCAGCGAGGTGCGCGCCGAGCCGGTGGCGATGGCGACGGCGAACCCCTTCTCCCCGCCCGTCGGCGCGGACAGGCACGGCATCACGCCGCCCCCCGCCGCCGCCAGCTCGAGCGGAGGGCCGTCGACCTACCGCGCCAACCTCCCCGGCCTCTACGGCGGCACCCGCGACCATCGCAGCTGCAACGCGGTCAAGCTGGTCGACTACCTCGAGCACAACCCCGACAAGGCTCGGGCCTGGGCCTCGACACTCGGCATTCAGAGGACCCAGATCCGCTCCTACGTCTCTGGACTCACGGCGGTGCTGCTACGCACCGACACGCGCGTGACCAACCACGGCTACGACAACGGCACGGCGACCTCGATCCAGTCGGTGCTGGAGGCCGGCACCGCGGTGTTCGTCGACAAGTACGGCAGCCCGGTAGTCAAGTGCTACTGCGGCAATCCGCTGACGCCCCCCGAGCTGCTCAGCCAGCCTCGCTACGTCGGCCCGCTGTGGAGGGGGTTCTCCACCACGAACATCACCGTCATCCACCAATCGACGACGATCATCAACGTCTTTCAGCTCTACGACCCAGCCACCGGCGAGCTCTTCCCCCGGACTCCCGGCCTGGACGGAAGCGACGGGCCGTACAGCGGAACGGCGGCAGGCGCGCCGACGCCAGGGGGCACTGCGCAGAACCTCAGCGCCTCGTTCTCGCCCAACCCGGGGCATCGGGGCGACAACTTCACGCTCAGCATCTCGGGCTTTACCCCGAGCTCAACCGCATCGGTCGAGCTCACCCGCCCGGACGGAGTCCTCGAGCACTACACGATCGACGTCGGTGGCGACGGCAGCGGGAGCCACACTTTCGCCAATACCAACAACGTTGTCACCGGGACCTACAGCGCGACGGTCACCGACCACGGGACCGGACGCTCGACACAAGCCTCGGTGGACGTCCTGCCGTCCTCGTCGTCGGGGGGCCAGTCCACGACGGAGGGCTCGAGCGGGGGGCAGTCGTCGGGCGGTGAGTCGACCGACACCAGCGGCTCGAACGGGCCCCAGACGTCGGGCATCGACACGAGCGGCTCGACCGACACGACGGGCGCCGGATCCCACAGCCCCTGAGCGCGGCGCAAGCCGCGGAGATGCAGAGCGCCGCCTCCTAGCCGTGTCACGATCACCTGCGTCCCGGCCGCGCCAGGCGGGCAAGCACTAGCCGCTGGATGACCGGCGGCGGAAACGCCATGACCGTGGTGTCCGCGTAGCGAACCATCAGGTTGGCGAGCTCGATGACCGCGCCCGGTCGCCTGGGTAGACCGCGGCGGGTGTAGCGCCGCGCTCGGGCGAGCGCCGCGGCCTCTTCGAGAAAGCCCTGTAGCTGGAGCGCGGGCTTGACCTCAACCCGCAGGTGCGCCTCGACCTTGCCGATATTGCGAAACGCGTGCTTCGCACCCGGCGGTGCAAGGACGCGCGTTCCCGGTCCCCCCTCGATCCGCCTTCCGCCTACGTCGAATCGCACATGCCCGGCAAGAACCTCAAACCGCTCCTCCTGCGATGGGTGATAGTGCGACGGAACATCGCCGCCCGGATCCGCATACACCTCCGCGTGCAGAACATCGCCTTCTCGCGAAAACGCAAGACGCTGGCGACGGACCGGATCGTGAACAAGTACTGGCATGCCGCTCCCTTCCATCGGGCGGTGTAGTATAAGTCACCCATGAGTGACATAGCAACCGCCAGCCGGCGGAGGCCGAAGACCGAGCGCCGGGTGCGCCAGCGACTTCCGGCGGCCCAGCGGCGCGAGACGCTGATCAGGGCGGCCTCCGAGCAATTCGCTCAGCGGGGGTATGACCAGGTTTCCCTAGACGAAGTGGCCGAGCGCGCGGGGGTAACCAAGGTGATCGTCTACCGCCACTTCGGGTCGAAGAGAGACCTCTACCTGCAGCTGCTGGCCACCCACCGAGACGAGTTGCTCCGCACCCTCGCCGAGGGCATGACCGTCCAAGCGTCCCTGCCAGGCCGTGTCGCCGCCGTGGCAGATGCCTGGTTTGCCTATGTGGAGACCAACCCGTTCGCCTGGGCGATGCTCTTTCAAGACGTCACCGGCGACCCCGAGATTCGCGCCTTCCATGCCGGCATGCGCGCCACAGCGCGGTCGGCCGTCACGGGCCTGCTCGCCGCCGAGCCCGCGCTTCGCCTCGGGCCAGCGATGCTCGAACCCGTCGCCGAGGTACTACGTTCGGCCATGACCGGTCTCGCGCTGTGGTGGCTTGAGCATCGTGACGTACCACGCGCCACCTTGGTCGAAACCATCACCCAGACCGCATGGCACGGGCTCGCCAACGCCACCGGCACCAAGGCCTGACCTCGATGACACGACCCCGGGCCCCGAGAGTCGGGGACCCGGCCGCCCTCCAAGCCCGCCCGACTACGCCATGCGCCCATCCCGCCCCACTCGCCCACGAAAAAGACCCGCTCTAGCGGGCCCCTTCCGATGGAGCTAGGGGGACTCGAACCCCCGACCTCCTGGGTGCGATCCAGGCGCTCTCCCAACTGAGCTATAGCCCCGGGAACCCGGCCGCAATCTGACCTGCTGCGGCCGCGCCGACCCAGAAGTCTAGAGCGCAGGCAATCGCGCACCGGCGTGGAAGGTCGCCCCCGAGGACTACGCTCAGATCGACTCCCTCTGGCCGCCGGCCTTGACCGGATGAGCTTTCGCAACCGCCTGACCCTGTTCTTCGTGCTCATCGTGATCGTCCCGATGATCTCGGTGGCGTTCGTCCTGTTTCGCCTGATCTCCGACAGCGAGAGCGGCAAGTCAGACGCGGCGGTGGCGGCCAAGCTGCGGGTGGCGTCCAACGTCTACCTGCAGGACGCCGACAGCGCGATGGCGGTGCTTAACCGGCTGGGCCGCGACCCCGGGCTGGCGTCGGCCCTGGCGCGCAAGGACGCCGGCGTCGTGCGCCGCCGGGTAAAGCACCTGGTCCCGGCGCTGGGCGCCCGCCGCGTGGTGGTCACGCGCGGCGGCCGGGTGGTGGCCGACTCCGGCGACCGCACGGCGACGGCCCCCGCGATTCGCCAGCTGGTGGATCAGCGCCGACGACCGCTGGGCGAGCTACAGGTCTCGGTGACCTCGGCCGCGAGCTTCGTCCGGGCCGTGCAGGCCAAGACGCAGGACCCCCAGCGCCAGGACGTCCAGGTGGTCCTGCGGGCGGGCAACGGCCTGCTCGCTTCGACGGTGGCGATCTCCAACGTGGCCTCCCTGCCGCTGGTCGGCAATACCACCCTCATGGGGCGGCCCTGGCGCTTGGCGTCGTTTACCGCCTCGGGCTTCGGCGGCCAGCCGCTGCGGGTGATCCTGCTCTCTGACCGCCGCTCGACCGCGTCCAACGTGTCGGCCAGCCGCGAGCTCGCCGCCGCCATCCTGGCCGGCTTCTTCATCATCGCCTTTGCCTTCGCTGTCCTGGTCTCGCGCAGCCTGCAAGGGCAGATCGCCCGCTTCCTCGACGCCGCCCGGCGGCTGGGCACCGGCGATTTCTCGACCAGCGTCCCGGTGAGCGGACGCGACGAGTTCGCCGAGCTCGGCGACGAGTTCAACAAGATGTCCGGCCAGCTCGAGTCGCGCCTGGACGAGCTGCGCGAGCAGCGGGCACGCCTGCAGCAGGCGCTCCAGCGCATCGGCCAAGCATTTGCCTCAAACCTCGACCGCGACGCGCTGCTCGAGCTGGTGCTGCGCACCGCCGTGGAGGGGGTGCAGGCGGCCGGGGGACGGGCGACGGCGCGCGCCGGCTCCGGCGAGCCCCTCCAGGAACGCGCCCGGCTGGGGGACCTCGACCCGTTCCGCGACGCCCTGGCCCAGGCCGAGGCAGACGCCCTGCAGACGCGGGAACTGGCGCGTGCCGCCACGAGCAAGACGTGGGCGCTGGCCTATCCGCTGCGCGCCGGGGACTCCGAGGGCGACGGAGACCGACCCGCGGGCGATGGACGGGTGCTCGGCCTGATCTCGGTGGCCCGCGCCGACCGCGACTTCAGCGAGGCCGAGCGGGAGCTGTTCCACTACCTGGCCGCACAGGCCGGGGTATCGATCGAGAACGTCTCCCTGCACGAGGTCGTCCAGCGACAGGCGGTGACTGACGAGCTCACCGGGCTGTTCAACCACCGCCGCTTTCAGGAGGCCCTGGACAGCGAGGTCGAACGCTCGCGGCGCTTTGGGCAGCCGGTCAGCCTGATCATGCTCGACATCGACAACTTCAAGCGGATCAACGACGACTACGGCCACCAGCAGGGAGACCTGGTCCTCCAGGAGGTGGCGCGCATCGTGCGCGAGTACTCGCGCGAGATCGACGCCCCCGCGCGCTACGGCGGAGAGGAGCTGGCCGTCGTCCTGCCCCAGACCGACCTCGAGGGCGCCTACCACCTGGCCGAGCGCGTGCGTGAGGGCATCGAAGGGCTCTCCCTGCCCCTGCTCGAGCAGGAGGGCACCATAGACGTGACGGCGAGCCTGGGCGTGTCCTCACTGGACGACGCCGGCGCCAGCCCGCGCGAGCTGGTCGCCGCCGCCGACGCCGCGCTATACCGCGCCAAGCGGGCAGGCAAGAACAAGACCGTACGCGCGCAGTAGGCTAAGGCCGCGATGGGACAGCTCGACGACGCCATCCGCGAGCACCTGGAGCTCAAGCGGCGGCGGGGTGCGGACGCGACCGAGATCGCCCGGCAGGAGCGCGAGGCGCTGGGGCCCGTGCGAACCCCGATCGAGGGGACACCCCCACCCGCCGGCGAGAACGGCGGGACCCAGGCCGAGGCCGAGCCATATCCGCCCGCAGCGCTTACGGACGATGCGGGGGGCGCCCCGGTCCCCGTCGAGGGACTCGAGCAGGCTCCCCCCGGCGACGCGGAGACCCTCCTGCATCCGGCGGCCACCCCCGAGGAGGAGCCCTGGCCCGAGGAGGCGGTGGCCCCCCCCGAGCCGATCCCCGGCCAGGAGAGCTTTGGCGAGCCCGCCGAGCACGCGCCCGCCGCCGAGCCGCCGGCAGCCGACCCCGGGATGGGCCAGGTTGGTCCCGAGACGGTCGAGTACGACGTCGAGGCGGGCCACTATCAGGAGGCCGCTGACGCGGCCTCGTCCTACCCACCCCAGGCGCCGGCGCCGGCCCCCCCGCCTCCGCCGGCCCCCGCCGAGCCTCCAGCCTCCCAGACTCCACCGCCCGCCGCTGCGCCGGCTACCCCGCACCCCGCCGAGCCGCCGCCTCCCCCCGCCCACGTCGAGCCCGAGTCCGCAGACGAGCCCCCCGCCGAGGCGGGTGGCGAGCAGCCGCCCCACCCACCGCCGCCTCCGGGCGACGCCGAGCACGAAGAAGGCGAGGGCGAAGACGTCCTCGAGGAGACCCCGGAATTCCTCCAGGAGACGCCAGAGCACGATCGGCTTTGGTTCGAGCAGCGCCCCCCGCGCGACTTCGACTTCGACAAGTAGTCGCTTCCGGCTAGGCTGACACAGTCTCCGCCCGCTAGCGGGAGCCGGGGCCGGCTTGAGCGAACCACCCACCCAGGGCACACATGGCGACGTGCTCACGGCGATCTCCGACGGCATCGTCGCGTTGCTGAAGAACTTCTACGGTCGTGGCCCGACCCGGGCGAAGTCCTACTACCACGACGACCTGGTCGTATGCATCTTGCGCGGGGGGCTCTCGCGGGTCGAGCAGACCCTGCTCGAGGGCGGGCGCGACCATACGGTGGTCGCCCAGCGGATCGAGTTCCAGGAGGTCATGCGCGAGCGCTTCGTCGCCGTAGTCGAACGCGCCACCGGGCGCCGGGTGATCGGGTTCATGAGCGGAGGCCAGCAGAACCCCGACCTCCTGTGCGAGGTGTTCGTCCTCGGGCCCACCGATCTTCTCGACGAGGACGAGCTGCCCGGCCACCCATCCCCATCGCGTGGCTGAAGACATCGGCCGCGCCGCTCGTCGGGTGCTAGCCTTGGCAATGGAGGGCATTGGCCTGAGGTCTGCCCCGCACGGACAGGCAGCACGACTTGACTTCCGAGCTTTGCTGACACGCAGGGCGATCCGGAGGTTCTGGTGCCCGCCGCGGGATGTCCCAGTCGGTCGATAGCAGCGCCCTCAGGCAGGTCCAATTCCTCGGGCTGCCGCGCTAGCGCTAGGGACGGGCCGGCGCGGTGAGCGCCTCGAGGGACGGCCGCGGCACCGAGTCCCCGCGCGATCAACGCGACGGCGACGGGCGCGTCGACGGCAATCCCCTTGCCGAGCCTCAGACGGCCGAAGAGGTTGCCCAGACGCTCGCGGACCTCGACCAGACCTACTCGGACAGCGATCAGACGACCTCCGACGGCGATAGCGACAGCTCGGAGGCCGACGAGGCCTCCGCCTACGCCGACCAGGCGAGCGCCGACGCCGATCAGCGCGCGTCCGATCGCGATCAGGCGGCCGCCGACCGAGATCACGTCACCGCCCGGCCGACGCCCTCCGCGCAGAGGGCCTATGACGAATCGCGGGAGGAGCGCGCCGCCGCCTCACGCGATCGAGAGATCGCCGCCACGAGCCGCGTCGTCAGCGCCCTGGAACGCGCACGATCCGCCGCCCGGCGCGACGACATGGCCCGGCTTAGGGATCTGACCGCGGCGGCCCGCGACCGCGCGGCCGAGGCCCGCGACGACGCCGCAAAGCGCAGAGCGGCCGCGATCGGGGAGGCGGACGGACATCCAGACGGGACCATCTTGGCTCTGCAGAAATCGCTGGCCAGGACCCGGAGCCAAGCTGCGGCCGACCGTGCCCGCGCGGCCACGGATCGCGAGAAGGCCGCCGCCGACCGGGCGCGTGCCGCCGACGATCGGCGCCAGGCCCGCATCGACCTTCACCGGGCTCATCTCGCTGATCTCACCGGCGTCCATCTACACGGTCTGGGCAAGGTCGCCCTGCAGCGCGAGATCGACCGCGCGACCGGCTCGAACGAGCCGTTCGTGCTCGCGTTCATCGGCGTCGACGGCCTGCAACAGGTCAACGACAACGGGGGACACGCCGCCGGCGACGATCTGCTGAAGGCTCTCGCCGACGCGATCAAATCACAGGTTCGCACCTACGACCTCGTGGTCCGGATTGGCGGCGACGAGTTCCTGTGCGGCTTTACCAACACCACGCTCAGCACGGCGCGCCGGCGCGTGGCCGACATTCAGGACGCCCTCGCCCAGCGCAACCTGGTCGGCTCGATCAGGATCGGGCTCGCGGCGCTACGTCCCGACGACAAGCTCGAGGACCTGATCGCCCGAGGGGACTCCGACCTCTACGACGGTAGGCGCAGCTAGCCTCGCCCGAGCTGCGCTCGGGCCTACACTCGATATAGAGGGGCCATAGCTCAGTTGGGAGAGCGCCTGCTTTGCAAGCAGGAGGTCGCCGGTTCGATTCCGGCTGGCTCCATCGAGTTCGATCCCGGCTGGCGCCATCCCGGCGCCGGCCGCCTGTCCGACAAGACTCAGTTGCGCCGCGGTCCGGCGTCCATGGGCATCGCCGAGATGGCGTTGACGAAGTTGCCCACCAGGTAGCGCGGCTCGCCGACCTCGAGCTGCGGGAAGGCACTCAGGAGCTCGGTGAAGAGCGCCTTCAGCTGGGCGCGGGCGATCGCTGCCCCAATGCAGTAGTGCGGCCCGCCACCACCGAAGCCGACGTGGGGATTGGGATCGCGGATGACGTCGAAGCGATCGGGCTCCGGGAAAGCGGCCTCGTCGCGGTTCGCCGAGGGGTAGAAGAGCACCACCTTGTCGCCCTCGGTGACCGGTTGGCCCGCGATCTCTGCGTCGCGGGTGGCCGTGCGGCGGAAGGTCATCACCGGGGAGGCCCAGCGGACGAACTCCTCGACGGCGGTATCGAGGCGTCCCTCGATGTCGTCCAGGAGCGCCACTCGCTGGTCGGGGAAGTCGCACAGTGCCCTGATCGCCCGGGATGTGGTGTGGCGCGTCGTGTCGTTGCCGGCGACCGAGAGCAGGACGAAGAAGGAGGCGATCTCAAAGTCGGTCAGCCGCGCCCCGTCCACCTCGGTGCCGACCAGTGCGGTGACCAGGTCGCCGGCCGGGTGCCGGCGCCGATCGGCGGCGATCGCGGTGGCGGCCTCGTGGAGAGCGGCGATCGCCTCGCCGATCACCGCTAGGGGCTCGCGCCCGGCGAGGAGCTCGGCGTCGTTCCAGGAGACCAGCGTGTCCGCATGCGCCACGAGGCGCTCGTGGTCGGCCTCGGGCGCCCCGAGCATGCGCATGATCGTCATCAGGGGTAGGCGCTTGGCCACCCGCTCGACGAAATCACCGGTGGCGCCGGCCTCGAGCTGGTCGACGATCACGCGCGCGTCGGCGCGGATGCCGTCCTCGAGCGTGCGCACATGGCGCGGTGCGAACGCCTTCTGGACGAGCCCCCGGAGCTTGGCGTGCTGGGGATCGTCCATCGGCAGAAACGACTGTGTAGCGTCGAGGAACTCCTGCGGCGCATCCTCGAACATCACCCCGCGGCCCGAGCAGAAGGTCTTCGGGTCGCGCGAGATCGCCCGCACGTCGGCGTGGCGCACCACCGCCCAGTATCCGCCCGTCAGCCCTTCGGTCGGCACGAGCGGACTCTCGGGCTGGTCTTGCCAGGAGACCGGGGCGTCTGCCCGGAGCCGCGCGAACGCACGCTCGCGCGCGGCCTGGGGCTGCTCCCAGAAGCTGTGCGCAGACAGATCGACCGGCGCCGTCCGGACACCCAGCTTGCCTTCGGACACTATGTCCGACAGTATGTACGGCCAAGGGAAGATGTCAAGCGTCACCCGCCCCCCATCTGGGCACCGCGAGCGCCGCGCCGCGGCGGAACTCCGTGTGCTCGAGGCGACCGAATCGCTGTTGCGTGACGGCCGCCGATTCACCGAGCTCGCCGTGGAGTCGATCGCGAGCGCGGCCGGTGTGGCGCGCTCCACCTTCTACGTCCAGTTCAGCGACAAGTCAGACCTCTTGATCCGACTGGCGGCGCGGGCCACAGACGAGCTGTTTGCGGCGTCGGACGACTGGTGGGAGCACGACCACTCGGGTGGAACCGGACCGCTGGCCGAGGTGATGTTGCGCATGACCCGGATCTACAGGCGCCACGCCGCGGTCCTTGGCGCGGTGGCGGAGGTCGCGGGCTACGACGAAGCGGTCGCGGCGTTCTGGCGCCAGCGCCTCGACGGGTACGCCGAATACATGCGAGGGCAGCTCGAGGCGGAGCAGCGCAGCGGTCGCGTCGCGCCCGAGGTCGACCCACGCTCCACCGCGTTCATCGTGGTCTGGTCGGTGGAGCGCAGCGTCGCCGAGCACGTCCGCGCCCGCGCCCCGCGACACGACCCAGCGTTCTCGAGACAGCTCGCACGCACTGCCTGGCTCGCGATCTATGCAGATACCACCCAGCGCGACGAGCGATGAGGCCAATGCGACCAGGTGAACGAGCCTGACGATGCGCCTTGCCGTGCTGGGGATGGGAAGAATGGGCCACGCAGTCGCCGAGCGCCTGCTCAGCGGCGGTCATGAAGTCGTCGTATGGAACCGGACCCCTCACAAGGCCGACGATCTCGTCGCCAAGGGCGCCCGAGAAGCGGCGACTCCTACTGCGGCGGCTGAGGAAACCGAGGCGACATTCACCTCGCTCGCGGACGACGCTGCCGTGCGCGGCGTCGTCACGGCTCCGGACGGAGTGGCTGCCGGCCTCGGCGACGGCGTTCTTATCGACGCGAGCACTGTGTCCCCAGACACCACGGCGGATCTCTCCGAGGCGGTCGGAGGACGTCTGCTCGCGTCGCCGATCCTCGGCTCACCGACAGCTGTCGTCTCGGGCGCAGCCGGGTACCTGATCGGTGGTCCCCGCGATCTCTACGATCGGCTGGCGCCGGCCTACAGCGTGCTCGTCGAGGCGGGACGTCATGTCTACGTAGGCGAGGACGCGAGCGTGGCGACGACGCTCAAGCTGCTCTCCAATTACCTGCTCATGTCCGGGATCGCCACCCTCGCTGAGACCGTGGCGACGGCTCAGGCGGTGGGGCTGCCCGACGAGCTCATCCGCGACTACTTTGGTCAGCTGCCACTCGTCGCTCCCGCGCTGCATAACCGGCTCGACGACATCGTCTCGGGCGACCATGACGGCTGGTTCACGACGACGCTCGGGGCCAAGGACGTCCGGTTGGCCGGGGACCTCGCCCGGTCGCACGGGGTACTGCTGCCGCTCGCCGACGTCGTGAAGCAGTGCTTCGAGGAAGCGTCCGCCCAAGGGTGGGCGGACGCCGACATCGGCGCGGTCGTCGAGCTGCTCAGAAAGCGGACGTGAGGGTCATCGACGAAACGTTCTGGAAACGATCTGGAACCTGCTAGTGGCAACGAGCCGCAAACCCACGAGCGCGATCGGTGTGGAAAAGCACCGGAATGCCGGCCGATAGCAACTAGCGGCAACCAGCGGCAACGTTCCCTACCCGTTTTGCAAGCAGGAGGTCACCGGTTCGATTCCGGCTGGCTCCATCCGCCGACGACCCTGCTGCTGACGCCAGCCGGGGTGGCCTTCGTCCTATTTGCGGCGCGCATGTGGGCATATGCCCGGGTAACCTGGCACGCGGTTCTTGTACGCGCGACAGAGAGCCCGACCTTGTGCCGTGCTTCGGGCGATCACGCGCGGGTCGAGCCGAGGGGCGACAAACGCATCCATCGCGCGCTGTGGGGAGAGCGGCGGTTCGATCATGCGCGGCCTCAGCCGTCGCTTGGGCAATGTGAGTCGCGGACGGCGTAGCAACGCGCGCGCGGTTGAGCGCACTCTTTGCGGCAGGCGCTTCCACAGGCGCTCGACCTGCACCTCGATGTCCGGGTTCTTCCTGCTCCGGGCCGCTCGTGCGCTATTGCGCGGGGTCACAGGTGGAGCGCTGGCCGCGGTCGATCGACTGGTTGGCGGTGGCGCGAACGTCCACTGAAGGCCGATCGTGCCGAAGTAGAGAGGATGCTTGGACGTGGGGGCCGAGAGATCGAACGTGAGCAGCACGCCTTCGCCCTTGAGCACGGAGATCTCCGTCACGCCCGAGCTGACGGTACGCCAAACGTCGTCGATTCCTACGATCTTCACGCCGCTCGCGGGCTCGGGCACAGCGCTGGTCCCGCGCCTGCCTACAAGCCAGGGAATCCGCACGGTCAGCCGGCCGGGCGGAAGCGTGTGGTTGTGCTGGCTGCAGTAGCCTTCGTCGCCCCAGCTTCGCGCGAAGAACGACCACTGGTCCTTGCCGGCCAGCACGCCCGAGGTGGCCACCTTACGGAAGGTCCGGATGGCCATCGCATACACCGGATGGGACTCCGCCGCCGGAGTGTGAGCCGTGTCGAGCCCCACCAGGCCAGTGACCTCCGCCAGATGCCCGTCGATGACCTGCCGAGCCCTGGCATCGCTCCCGTCAACCGCGCTATGGAACCTTTTCCACCACGGGCTATTGTCGAAGTTGTCGATCGTCTCATCGGAGTTGAACTCGAGATGGATCGTGCCGGGTGGATTGGCAGCGGTAGCGCCATGGGCGTTGACGGTGTGAAGTTGCAGGCCGTAATCGTCATCGTCGTAGACAGAGTTTGAGTGAGTGTCCCAGGCGAGGCTTCCCTCGTAAGTCGCGGGCTCAAAGTTGACATGGCCGTGGTAAGCGGAGTGGGGCTTGCGGCCTCTGGCACAAATACGATTGGTCGCTCCCCCAGCCCCGTCGCGGTCAACCGGCTGGCTCGTGCACGGGGGCGAGCCTAACGGGGATCCCCCCACATACTTAAACTCGTTACAGAGTCGGTTCGCATCGGGAGGCTGCCCGGTCTCAACGAAGTACGCCCAGTCGGGATTAAGCGGGAAGAGGTTGTCGTCAAAGCCGTTGTTGGGCACCAGATCCATCGGGGGGCTGCAGGGATACAGCTGGCAGTAACGAGCACCGGGTAGCGAGCGCTGGTAGTCGAGATGGAGCCGCGGGTTTGTGGCGCAGCTGTACAAGACGCACGGCTGGCGGGCCTGGTTGAGCATTTGGGGAGGGGCACTAATGAGCGGCCGGGCGCTCGCCACTGTCATCAATGGCGATCCCGTTGGCCCAAACATGCCCACGGCGCACAGGGCCATGACCGCGGTGCAGGACAACAGCAGCCGCGCCCTCATGCGGGACAGATGATGAGCAGCACGCAGCATTGCGGCCCCTACCTACCAATATCCTCGGTGTACGTCAACACCCAGTCTGACATCGCCGCGGCGCGCACGGCAGCCATATCTGATCGTTGACGCTCACGGCGGCTGGCTATGGTGCACGGACGCAGCTCAGCTACCAGTCGAGTCGCAGGGCCGGGCGCGTATGCCCCGTTTTACAGCAGAGAGCGACCGGACGGGCGCCCCATGGCAGAGTCCGCGCGTTAGCGGTGACCGCGACCAGCACCGACGGCAGGGCGCCACGATGACTTTCCACTACACCGTCGCTGGCCCACCGAGCGCTTCGAGCACCGTGTCGCCGCCGGCGCATGCCAACTCCAACGCCGACATCAACTCCCCTACCAACCCCAAACGTCGGCGCCGATGTGAACCTTGATCCCCCACAGGTGGCTACGCACGCAGCCAGGTGATCAAAGCGCTGTGCGTCCTTCGCACCAGGCACCGACACCGCTAGCAGCACCCTACCTCTCCGTACAGTCCCTTCCGCTGGTGGGAAAGCGCATAGTGGACGCCGCTGATGCTTGGGCCAAAGCGAGGGCGCTCAAGCCCGGAAACGATTTGGAAACCAGCGGCAGCAACCGGGGCAAGACAGATGTGGCCGTCGAGCGGCTTCGCCCCGGCTAGCCCGGCGTTTGGCAGCCAGTGGCAACCGCAAGAGGGGCGCGGCTAGCGGCCGGTGGCGGAGAAATGCTCGGGGTCGACCGGCCCCAGAACTCCCCCCACGAGCTTCTGAGGACCGGGGTAGCCGGTGAGCACGCTCAGCAGCTGCGACGGATTTGTCACATCCACCGCCCCGCCGGGATAGCTGGTGAACTCGTGATTGCTGTACCCGGCCGGAGCGCTGAACCTGCCGGCCGCGTTGAGCAAGGCTTGCTCGGCGTAAGTCCGATAGCCACTCGTGACGGTTCCCGTCCAACCGTGCATATGAGCCCACTGCAGAACGGGAACGATCCAGTCCGCAATCGGCTGGAAGCGGGGATTCCAGATCGCACCGGGTATTTCAGCCCCGCCCGGCACGGCGCCTCTGGCAGCGACCGCGCTGCCGGAGGCCGAGTTCTGGAAGGACGCGGCCGTGTCCCCGGACGGCAGAGCGATTCCCGCCTTGCGAGCCTCCTTGATCTCTCGCCGGATCTCGGCGTCTGACGGCGCTCCCGGCGCGATCAGCGATGGGTTCGCCGCCAGCGCTGCGTCCGAGGACGCATCCACCCTGGCCGTTGCGTCCTGCGAGGCCGGCTTTGCGCTTGTCGCCCCCGATTTCGCCACCTGCCCCGCGGCGGTCGTCTTACTGCTGCGGGCGCGCTGGCCAGCCCCCGCTGATCCCCCGCAGCCGACGGCACCGCCGACGAGGATCGCCAGCGGGACGACAAGGGCGGCGCTGCGCTGGATCGGCTGGCCGGAACGGAGCATCGCCGCAATGATCGCTGAGCGGGATCCGGGGTGCGCCGAGCGCGGCGTCTAATCGGGCAAGGCCGAGTGCTCGACCGGAAGGGACTAGACGACGTGGAAACGATCTGGAAACTGCCCCAGCTCAATTTGCAAGCAGGAGGTCGCCGGTTCGATTCCGGCTGGCTCCACTACCACTCGGGACACGAGAGGGCAGCTATGCCTTATTCCTAGGACGACGGGCGATCACCGTGAGTCGGAATGTCCGGACCGCCCGTCTGCCCACTCCGGGTGGGAACAGCTTGATCACCGTCGACGTGCGCCCCGGGCGCTTTCCGCGGTATCGCCATATGGCCGTTCCCCCGAAGCCGACGACTCCCGGTGGATGCGCATCCGGCACGAACCGGGCCGAGAGCAATCGCAGGATCCTCGGCTTCGGCTTGGTCGTGGTTCGCCAGGCATAGCCAGTGCCGGGAGTCTCGCGCAGCTCGATCGCCACCACCTTCCCGACGGCGAGGCGGATCGTCTTGCCGTTCGCCGACTCGGTGACCGTGCGATCCCGAGCTGAGGCGCAGCCTGCGGCGCCAGCGCCGAAAACAGCGACTGCCACCAGCACGGCGAGACAAACGCGAGCTATCCGCGACACGCCAGCGCGATCCTAGCGCCGCGACGACATCATCTAGACCGTCGTGCGCGCGTCGATGTTGCTCGGTGCCACGGCCAGTGCCACGGCCAGCGCTTGCGCCGAGCAGCCTGGGTCCGATAATGGTGACGTGAAGGGTCGCCTGGCGGTTGTCTTAGCGCTCGCCCTCGGAGTTTCGACCGCCACCGCGGCGGGCGTCCCTCATGGGACGTCCGCCCTCCGCAAGTTCACGTACAGAGGCGCCGGCACGAACGTCGTAAACATCCAGACGGGCGAGCTCCGCGAGCTGTGGAAGGGGCGCGCAAATCCCTTCGGCAAGATCACCACCCACGTGGCTGGCTGGATCGAGCGTCCGACCCCGAGGACCCTCGTGGTCCACGCCAGCATGGTGATCGTGGATCCGCGCGGCGATGTGCTCATCGGGGCCTGCACCGGCAACGGCACCGTCCCGCTTCCGGACGGCGCGGAAGAGTGGAGCTGCCAGGCGACGGGAGGCACCGGGAAGTTCCAGCGCTCGGGTGGCCAGTGGAGCCTGCACATCGACATCCACCGGGTGTCGAACCAGGGCGTGACCCAGAAGAATCGCTTCACCGAAGGCGGCACGGGGCGGCTCAGCTGGAGCGCCCGCAGGCGAGCGAAACGCCGCTAAGGGCACAGAACGACATCGTCATCCGTCCGGCTTCGTCCCTGACGTTCCGCCGCCGGGAGCACAACGCACGAGGTTCCCCGATCCCGCGCTCGAGCGGCTCCTCGGTGCACCGTAACTCTCATCACCACGGTCACGCGGACACCACCGGCCCCCAACCGCCGACGATTACTCGGTCAGCGCCGACTTTTGCGCCATCAACCCGCGCCCCCGGGCGGGTAGGCAGCTAGACCCCAGCCGGCAGGACACGCACCCGGCTTGCGCCGACGCTTGCAAATGGGCGCGCCAGCGAGATACTGGCCGTCCATGCCGCGGAGGAAACGGCCATCTTGGGCGGTCCTGATCGCGCTCTGCAGCGTCCTCGTCGTGACTGGCATCGCGCCCGGCCTCGCCCGCGCTTCGGACGGACCAAGGCATCCGGCCCAGACGGCCGCCCGCGACCAGGTCAAAAAGCTCTCGCCGGTCCAGTTCACGCAGTTCCCCACCGACAAATGCGCGCAGCCCTGCAAGGACACACTGGTTCCATGGCAGGGCCGGTACGTGGCTGTCCTGGTCGATCCCTCGGTGCCGCGCGATCCAAGGGTCATGCAGAAGATGGTCTCGGCCTTTGACCGGGCATGGCAGTACTACCGCACCACCACCGGAGGCACGCCCAAGCCGGTCTACTCGCTGCACGGGCGCGACGAGGTCGCCGAGGTGCCGGCGGGGACGACCTGCGGAGCCGGGTGCACCTATCCGGGCGAGACGGGGACCGAGTTCGACGCCCACTATTTCGAGGACGCCTACCAACAGCTCGCTCAGCACGGCCTCCACTCCCAGATCGCCTTCTATGAGTTCGGTCGCAGCTTCTGGTTCTGGGACCGCCAGCTGAAGTTCCACGCCCCCGACCAGGACCCGGTGGTGACCGGATTTGCCGTGTGGATGCGCTTTCGCTCGATGGACGCCGCCGGCGTGCCGGGAGCGCCGTTCAAGATGGGCTCGATCTCCGACCCCGGCACTCCATTTGAGACGTTCAGGGCCCAGGTCGTCGCGCTCGCCGGGGAGTACGAGGCGTCGAGCCAGACCTTCGCGCAGACCCTGGCGATGAACAGGTCGCCTGGCATGTACGGAGGGACCGACTTCTGGGCGTCGCTGATGATGCAGGTGGCCCAGGCCGAGGGGGACCAGAACTTCGTGTCGCGCTTCTGGCACCACGCCGGCAGCCTGCCCAAGGCGCGTTCCACCACCCAAGCCGTCACCAACTGGATCAAGGACATCAATTACGCCGGCTGCGTCAACCTCAACATCTTCTTCTACGACGAGCTGGGCTTCCCGATGCCAGACGGAACCACCATGCCCAGACGCCGGGCGTCGCCGCTTGCACCCGGGCGCGGCTGTCACCCGGTGGTTCGCCCTGGCTGCCGGACCGGGCGCAAGGTGTCCCGTCGCCGCTGCCCGGGGGCCTGCACCTCGGCCAGGCGGCGGCCCGCACGCCGACGGCGCCCGGCGGGACGTCGCTGTCCGGTCGCCTCGCGCTGAGCGCCTGCCTACTCGATGAGCGGCGCTTCGCGCCATGCTGCTGCCTGATCGCCCGCGCGCAGCCCATCTGCGCTGACGCGGGCTTTGGCTGGAGTACGCGACGCTCGGCTGGAACGTCGTCGGCTCGGCCGTCGTGCTGGCGGCGGCCGTCTCGGCCGGTTCGGTCGCGCTCGCCGGGTTCGGGCTCGACTCGCTGATCGAGATCCTCGCCTCGCTGGTCGTCGTCTGGCAGCTACGGGGCCTGGCCGCGCTCGAGCGCGAACGACGAGCGCTGCGGGCGATCGGCGTGGCCTTCCTCCTGCTCGCCGCCTACATCTTGGTCCAGTCGACCTACGTCCTGACCACCGGCGCGCACCCGCGCCAGTCGCTCGCCGGCATCATTTGGCTCGCGCTGACGGCGGGTGCGATGTTCACCCTGGCGGCGGCGAAGGGCCGCACGGGGAGCAGGCTGGGAAATCTCGTCCTCCAGACTGAGGCACGGGTGACCATGATCGACGGGATGCTCGCGGCCACCCTGCTGGTCGGGCTCGTGCTCAATGCCTGGGCTGGCGTGTGGTGGGCCGACCCGGCGTCGGCATTCGCGCTCGTCTACTACGGCGCGCGCGAAGGCCGGCGCTCCCTGTACGAAGGGCTCCCCACACCGAGGTGAGCGAGACGGGCTCTGACCGTCGACGTCACTTGACCGCGTCCGCCAGCAGATCGACCTGCTCGGGATCGGCGCTGCTGGGGAAGAAGATCAACTCGTCACAGCCCGCCTGCGCGAAAGCGTCGACGTACTGCTTGACGGTGTCCGCGTCGGTGGCCGCGCTGCCGGCGATCATGTCGGCGATCTCGCCGAGGAAGGCGTAGTAGTCGTGCAGGTAGCGGTCGGCCGCCTGCTCGGCGTCCGCGCCGAGGGAGAAGTAGGCGAGTGCCATCTTGCGGGGCTCGCCCTCGCGCCCAGCCGAGCGCCACGCCGCGTCCAGCTTGGCCACGCCCTCCTTGAATTGGTCGGGTGAGCCTCCCCCCTGGATCCAACCCTCGCCAAACCGGGCCGCCCGCTCAAAGGCGGCATCGACCGTGCCGCCGAGAATCAGCGTGGGACCACCGCCGGGGGGCTGGGGTCCGATCCCGCCCGCCGTCCCGAACTCCTCGCCCGCCCATACGCGCCGCCACAGGTTGAGCATCTCCTCAAAGCGCTTGCCCCGGGTGTGGATGTCCACCCCCGAGGCCTCGTAGTCGTCCTCGCGCGCGCCGATCGCGGTGCCCAGCACCAGGCGGCCCTGGGACAGGTGGTGAAGCGTGGCCGCCTGCTTGGCCACCAACGCCCCGTTGACGCGATAGGGGGCGATCAGGATCGCGGTGGTCAGGCGGATCCGCTCGGTCACCGCTGCGGCCCCCGCGAGCGCGATCAGCGGCTCGTAGTTGGGATAGACGATGCGATCGATCACGCCCAGGCTGGAGAAGCCGCGAGCCTCGGCGCGGCGCGCCCACTCCAGCAACTGGTCTCGCTCCACGCCGGGGATCGTGGCCGGCAACCCGATTCCAACCTCCATCGCTCCTCCTCGCTGTCGCTCTAGGCTGACTCGATCGGTGCGGCCACGATAGATGAGCTGCCCTCTTGGGCGCGGGACCTGCTCGACGAGCAGCGCGTCGCGCGGCTGGCTTTCCTCGACGACGCTGAGCATCCGCGCGTCCTGCCCGTTACCTTCGCTGTCGCCGAGGGCGCGGTGTGGAGCGCCGTAGACGACAAACCCAAGCGCACCCCCGAGCCCGCCCGCCTGCGCTACCTACGCCACCGACCCCGGGCGGCGCTGTGCATCGACCGCTACGCCGACGATTGGGGCCAGCTCGCCTGGGTGCAGCTGCTCGGCGTCGTCGACCTGCTCGAACCCGCTAAGGCGCCGGCGGGCATGGCCGCCCTCGCGGCGCGCTATGAGCCCTACCGCCAGCGCCGACCGCCGGGGCCGCTGCTGCGATTCAGGCCCGAGCGCTCGCTGTGGTGGCGGGCGGACGAGGAGCCGGGAGGCGACGCCCCTCTGCCTTGACGCGCACGGGCATGCCCCGCCGCGGGGCCAGGACGATCGCGCGGCGGCGGATTGCCTCCGGGCGCGCGCGAGCGGGCTCGAGCTCGACGCGGGCGAGAACGGTCTGGAGCACGCGGCGCATCTCGAGCAGGGCGAAGCTTGCGCCCAGGCAGCGTCGCACGCCTCCACCGAACGGCAGCCAGGCGTAGCCGTCGGGGGCGGCGTCGAGGAAGCGCTCGGGGCGAAAGGCGTGGGGTTCCGGGTAGACCCGCGGGTGGTGGTGGATGAGGTAGATGCAGGGAGCGACGATCGTGCCGGCGGGAAGCCGCACGCCGTCGAAGTCGAAACTGGCGGCCAGACGACGGTCGACGATCGGTATCGGTGGACGCATCCGCAGCGTCTCCTTGATGACGGCTTCGAGGTACGGGTGCTCGGCTTCATCGCCACGGGCCTCGACGACCGAGCGCTTTAATGCGTCCGGGCGGCGCAGCAGTTGATCCAGCGCCCAGGCCAGTGCCGTGGCCGTCGTCTCGTGGCCCGCGAGCAAGAGGGTCACGAGCTGGTCCCGCAGCTCGCGGTCGGTCATGGTCTCGCCCTTCTCGTCGCGGGCTTGGAGCAGCAGCGAGAGGATGTCGTCGCGCTGCTCGAGTCCGGGCTCGACACGCCGCGACGAGATCTCCTCGTAGAGGACGGCGTCGGCGGCGTCCCGGGCCTTGAGGAATGGCGCGCGGAGGTTGACCGGGCCGACGCGCTCGGGCAGGCCGGCGAAGAGCTCGGAGAGCGGGTTGGCGACAATCTCGAGCAGCGCCTTGATGCGGGCGCGAACGAGGTCGCGCCGCTCCCCCTCGTCCAGGCCGAAGACGACCCGCAGGATCACCTCGAGCGTGATCGACTGCATCCGCTCCTGGAGCCGAAACGCGCTCCGTCGCGGCCAGCGCGAGACCTCCTGGCCGGCGATCTCGCCGATCAGCTCCGCGTAGCGGGCCAGGCGCTCGCCGTGGAACGGGGGGAGCATCAGCTTGCGCTGGCGCATGTGCTCGGGGCCGTCGATCAACAGCACCGAGCGCGCACCGAACATCGGCTCCATGGCCTCCCGACCGGCGCCCGCGGGGGCCAGCGCCGGGTCGGCGGTGAAGATTGCCTTGACCGCGACCGGGTCGCAGATGAATACGGCCGGCACCGAGCCGGAGGCACCCAGCCCGAGCAGGCGAACCGTGAAGAAGTCGCCGTAGCGCTGCTGACAGCGCGACATGAAGCGGGTGGGTCGAAACACCCAGTCGAGCGTCTGAGCGAGCGGGGGAAGCCGGGGGCCGGGGGGGAGCGTCACCGCGACTCCGTCTCGCTTGACGCCGCGGACAGGTCGAGCTCGGGCCGCTGCGCATAGCTGGCCAGGGACCGAAAGAGCAACGCCATGAACGAGCCGAAGAGGTCGTCCGGCACGCCGTCGGGGTTGGCCAGCTTCTCCAGGGCCAACCCGTTGCCTAGCGCGTTGATGACGATGCCCAGCTGGTCGGCCACCTCGGAAGGCAGCTCGAGCCCAAGGTCGGCCGCCCCGCGTGTGACCATCCCGGCGAAGGCTTGGCGAAATGCCGCCAGCCGCCCGGCCAACGCGTCGCGCATGCGCGGCTCGCGCGCCGCGTAGGCGGCGAATTCGAGAAATACCGGGAAGTAGTCTGGATGCTCGCGCAGGTAGAGCATCCAGCGGTCAGCCCCCGCCCGGGACTGGTCTTCGACGGTCTCGCCGGCCTCGAACAGCTCGAGGTAGCCGCGTATCTGACCGACCAGGTGCTCTTCGAACAGCGCCAGGAAGAGGTCTCCCTTGCTTTCGAAGTTCGAGTAGACCGCCCCCATCGTGAAGCCGGCGCGCTCGGCGATCTCATCCACCGAGGCGGCAAAGAACCCCCGCTCGGCGAAGACGTGGTCAGCCGCACGCAGGAGTCGGGCGCGCGTTTGCGCCTTCTTCTCCTCCCGGGTGAGTCGCCGCCGGCTCGCCATGGACGAGCGATAGTAGCACTATCTAAATAGCAGTGCTATGGCATTCCCAGGCGGGCGCTCGGATCGTCTGCGCCGCCGCGCGACTCGAGCACCACCATCGGTACCTGGCGCTTGGCTAGCCCCCGCGACTCGGCGATCGCCGGCAGCCGCTCGACGAACGCCCCCCACAGCCGCTCGGCCTCCTCGCCGGTGGCCTCGCGTGCGCTCACCGCCTTGCGCTCTCCATCGACGTCGATCCAGGCGCGGGGTTCGGCGCGGAGGTTCAGGCACCAGGCCGGGTGTCGGTCGCTGCCCAGGTTGAGAGCCCCCACCGCCCAGGCATCCCCGTGCCGGACATAGGCCAGGACCGTCGAGCGCAAAGCTCCGGAGCGACGCCCGATGGTGCTCAGCGCCAGCACCGGTTGGCCGCCGGCGAGCAGGCGCGAGCGCCGCAGGCGCCCGCCGCTGCGCTGTAGGAGCGCGGCGTGCAGGCGCCCGACTCGGGGCTGGACGCGGCGAAACCGGGTCAGGGACTTCAGGAAGCGGGAGAGCGTCATGTCGAGGGCTAGCCTTGAGAGGGTCTCAAGCACAATAGACCTTTTCTTGAGAGGCTGTCAAGCCGATGCCGAGGACGCGCCCCGCCGAGAGCCGCGACGAGAAGATGGACGAGATCCTGGCCGTCGCCGAGCGGAGGCTGCGCGAGGGCGGCTATCCGGCGCTCTCGGTGGCGGCGATCGCCCGCGAGCTCGGAGTGGCGCAGAACGCGATCTACTGGTACTTCCCCTCCAAGGACGAGCTGTTCGTCGCGACGCTCGAGCGGATGCTCCGGGAGATCGCCGCCCGCAAGCCGTCGAAGCGGGTGGGCGAGATCGAACGGGTGCTGTGGTTCATCGACCAGTTCCAAGCGCTCTCGGGCCTGAGAGGGGCGATGACCGAGCGCGCGCTCAGCTCCGCGGTTGTCGCCGACTTCGTCGCGCGCCTCGACGGTCTGCTCTCGCGGATGCTCTCCAACGCCCTGCGAGGGCACGTATCGGAGGCGGACCTGCCCGTCGCGGTCCAAAGCTTTCGGGCGACGGCCGAGGGCACGTTCGTCCAGGGCCTGGACCGGCGAACCCGCCGTCGCGTGCTTACGTTTGCGCTCGAGCAGTTACTAGGGGGCCCTCGATGAGTCGGCGGTGTCCCGGCGCTCGCTGGCTTCGGCGCTACCCGCCGAAGTGAGGCAACGGCCCTCGTGGTAGGTTCGCCGCGTCCCCGATCCTCGGAGGAGGGCCTATGACCTCAGGTCGTTCAGTCGCGCGGCGCGCCCTAGCGCTCGGGGCGGTCGCGGTTGCGCTGGTGTTCGTGGCCGCCGTCCCGGCGCTGGCGGCGAAGTCCACCGTGACCCGCCAGGACTGCCAGAACCAGACCATCAAGATCAACGGCAAGCGTCTGTCGACCGCCCAGTGCCTCAAGCACGTTGGGCAGTCGGCCACGCTGGTCGGCCGGGGCAGCAACCTCGCCCACACCGGTTTTGAGGTCTGGATCCTGGGCCTGCTCGGAGCCGGGCTCATCGGCGGGGCGGTCGTCGTGCGGCGACGCGCGTCGGCTGGCACGCTGGCCTAGTCGCCGGGCTTGCGCAGATGGCGGGGCCGCCAGTGGCAGAGCGGCCTCGCCAGCGCCCGCCCGACCCGGCGCCGGAGCCAGGGGCTCGCCGGGCACGGTGGCTACGCCGGCTGTCCAGCGCGATGTTCGCCCTCGGCGCCCTGCTGCTGGCCGAGACGGCGATCACGCTGTTGTGGAAGGAGCCGATCACCTCGTTCCTGGCCGCCCGCGACCAGCGCCACCTGCGCTCGGAGCTGGCCGCGCTCGAGCGCCGGACCCTCGCCGTCGTGCCCGGCCAGGTGCGCGCGATCCGCGACCAGCGCACGCGCCTGCGCGCCACGCTGCGCTACTTCGCCCGGACCGAAAACGCCAGCACCCGACCCGGCCACGCCCTCGCCCGCATCCGCATCGGCCGGCTGCATCTGAGCTACGTGGTCGTTCAGGGCTCCGGCGCCGCGAGCCTGCGCAGGGGCCCGGCCCACTACAGCCAGACGCCGCTGCCCGGCGAGACGGGGACGGTGGCGATCGCCGGCCACCGCACCACCTACCTGGCGCCGTTTCGGCACCTGGACGACCTGCGGGGCGGGAACCGCCTGAGCCTCGACGCGCCCTACGGGAGCTTCACCTACGCGGTCGAGCGGCGGGTGATCGTGCCGGCCGGCTATCGCTCGGCGTTCGACTTCGCCGGCTATGACCGGCTGGTGCTGACCGCCTGCCACCCGCTTTACAGCGCCACCCAGCGCATCCTGGTCTACGCCCGGCTGATCGATATCCGACCGAGCGCGCAGGCGCTGGCCCGCGCCCATGCCCAGATCGCCGAGCTGCCCGCCCCGCCCCCGCTTCCGGCCAGCCCGGCAGCGGCCCCGCCCGGCGGCCCACCGGCGGCCGGCGGCACCCCCGCTCGGCTCCCTGCGCGGGAGCCTCCGATCGCCGGACCCGGGCCGTGGGGCGCGCTGGAGCCGGTGGCGGTGGTGGGGGGCGGGGTGCTCGGCGTGGTGGGGCTCGCCCTCCTGGCGGTATGGGGCTTCCTGGGCGTGCGGCGGGGGCGCGGCGACGATGAGCCCGGGTCGCGCCAGCGGCCCCTATCCCCTGAGCAGGACGCCCGTCAGTAGGACTTGGGCAGGCCGAGCGAGTGCTCGGCCACGTAGTTGAGGACCATCTCGCGCGACACCGGAGCGGTGCGCGCCACACGCACGCCCCACCACAGGTCGCTCAGCCCGTACTCCAGCGCGAAGCCGTTGCCCCCGTGGGCCTGGATCGCCCGGTCCACGCAGTGGATGCCCGCCTCGGCCGCGGCGTACTTGGCCATGTTGGCCGCCTCGCCCGCCCCCGGCGCGCCGGCGTCGTAGAGCGCGGCCGCCTTCTGGGTCATGAGGCGGGCCAGCTCGAGCTCGATCTTGGCTTCGGCGAGGGGGTGGGCGACGCCCTGGTGGGCCCCGATCGGCTGGCCCCAGACCCGGCGCTCGCGCGCGTAGGCGGCGCCGCGTTCGAGCGCCAGGCGACCGATCCCGGTGGAGATCGAGGCGCCCATTATGCGCTCCGGGTTGAGCCCGTCGAAGACCACGCCCAGGCCGCCGTTCTCGCCGCCGACCAGCCGCTCCTCCTCGAGCTCGACGTCGTCGAAGAACAGCGTCCACTGCTTGTCGGCGCCGCGCACCGCCATCGGAATCTGCTGGCGGGTGAACCCCGGGGCGTCGACGTCGACGATCGCCAGCGAGGGAAGGCCGAGCCCTCCGTCGGACGTCCGGGTGCGCGCCACCACGCACACCGCGTCGGCGTCCTCGACGCCGGAGATGAACGTCTTCTGCCCGTTGAGGAGGAAGCGCCCGTCGTCGCGGCGCAGCGACGTGGCGAGGTTGTGGGAGTTGGTACCGGCGTCGGCTTCGGTGATGGCGAACGCCACCTTGGTCGTGCCGGCGCCGATGCCCCGCAGCCAGCGCTCCTTCTGCTCGGGGGTGCCGTGGCGGACCAGGATGCTGCCCACGATCGCCGGCGATACGACGATCAGCAGCAGGGCGCAGCCGGCGGCGGCGATCTCCTCGCCGACGGCCGACAGGGCGGCCATCCCCAGGCCGCCGCCGTCGTATTCCTCGGGGATGTTGACGCCCATGTAGCCCCGGCTGGCCAGCGCCTCCCACAGCTCGCTGGGCGGCCCGCCGGAGTCGCGCTTTTGCTGCATGTACTCGCGGCCGAACTGGCGGCAGATGCCGCTCACCGCCTCGCGCAGGAGCGTCTCCTCCTGAGAGGGGATCAGCGAGAGGGCGGCGGGGGCGGCGGCGGTGGACACCCGGCCAACCATATATTGCCCTCGGCGAGCCGATGGACACCTCACAGCTTCACGGACGGACGGTCCTGGTGACCGGCGCGGGCAGCGGCATCGGCCGCGAGACCGCGCTGCTGTCGGCCCGCCGGGGCGCCGACCTGGCGATCTGCGACGTAAACCGGGTCGGCCTGGAGGAGGTGGAGGCCGCCGCCCGCGCCCTGGGACGCGACGTCATCGCCCGCCCGGTCGACGTAGCCGATCGCGAACAGATGCGCTCCTTTGCCGAGGCCGTCCACGCCCAGGCCGGCGCGGTCCACCTGCTGGTCAACAACGCCGGCGTGGGGCTGGGCGCTGGTCTGCTGGACACCGAGCTCTCCGACTGGGACTGGATCGTGGCCATCAACCTGATGGGGGTCGTGCACGGGTGCCACTTCTTCGTCCCGCCCATGGTCGAGCGGGGCACCGGCGGACACGTGGCCAACGTCTCCTCGATGGCCGGCTTTCACGCCAGCCCCGCGCTGGTGGCCTATTCGGCCACCAAGTTCGCCGTGCTCGGGCTCAGCGAGGCGTTGCGCGAGGAGCTGCGCCCGCACGGCATCGGGGTGACCGCGATCTGCCCGGGGATCATCAACACGCCGATCACCCGCGCCGCCCGGGCGCGCGGCGCACTGGAGAACCCCGAGGCCCGTGAGCGCCTGGTGTCCCTGTATCAGAGGCGCAACTACGGGCCCGACCGGGTGGCCCAGAACATCCTCAAGGCGGTGGCCCGCAACCGCTCGGTGGCGCCGATCACGATCGAGTCCTGGACCGCCTACGCGCTCAAGCGCCTGTCTCCGCGGCTCGCCGCCTGGGCGGCGCGGCGGATGGCCGCCGTGACCGACTGAGGGCGAACGTGTATCGGCTAGAGAAGCGCGATCGCCTCGATCTCGATCATCAACTGGGGAAGCGCGAGCGCGGCGACTCCGATCGCGGTCGAGGCCGGCGGGTTCCCGGTCATGAACTCGGCCTTGATGCGCGTGTAGTCCCGGAGCTTGGTGATGTCGGTTAGATACACCGTGAGCTTGACCACGGCGTCCAGGGAGGCGCCAGCCTGTTGGAGCACGGTCTGAAGATTCTCGAACGCCTGACGGGCCTGGGTCTCGAAGTCGCCTTCGCCCACCACCTGGCCCTCGGCGGACATCGCCACCTGGCCGGAGGCGAACATCGCCGACTGGGCGCCGTCGACCCTCCAGGCCTGCGAGAACCCGAACTGGTCTTGCCAGCTCCAGGGGTTGACCGGCGTCTTGTCCATGCGTCCTCCAGCGGCGGTGGGCTAGCCGTGGGGCCGACGCGGCCCGGGCTCCTCGCCGAGGCTGCCCCGGCGGAGGCCGCACCATACTCGAGGTCCTGATGTCCGTCCCGCCGACCGCGCTTCGGACCTTGGTCGATCGCTACGACCCCTCGGTGCTCGACGCTACGCCGGGCGCCCGCATCCGGCTGGAGGTCGGCGAGGAGGAATCCTGGGACGTGCTCGTCGATCTCGACGCGGCGCGCCTGGTACGGGCCAACGGCCAACCCGACGCCCTGCTCAGCGCCGATGCGGCCACCTGGGCACGCATCGCCGAGGACCTACGGGGCGGCATGAGCGCGTTTCGCGCCCGCCGCCTGACGGTGCGACGCAACCTTCACCTCGGGGTGGGCCTGCTGGCGGCCACGAGCGGGGACCGCCGGCCCGGTCGGCTCGAGTTTCGATCCCTGGCCACGGACGTGGGGACGCTGTCGATGCTGCAAGCGGGGACCGGCGATCCGGTGGTGGCCCTCCACGGGCTGGGGGGCACCAAGATCTCCTTCCTGACCACGGTGGCCGCCCTGGCGGGCCGGTTTCGGGTGATCGCGCTCGACCTCCCGGGCTTCGGGGACTCAGACAAGCCGCTGGGAGCCCCCTACGACGCCCGCTTCTTCGCCCGCTCGGTGGTGGCGTCGTTGGACGCGTTGGGGCTCGAGTCCGCCCACGTGGTCGGCAACAGCATGGGTGGCCGGGTGGCCCTGGAGGTCGGGCTCGAGCACCCCGAGCGCGTGTGCCGGCTCGCGCTGCTGTCCTCCTCGCTGGCCTGGCGTCGCGAGCGCAACTGGGCGAGCTTGTTGCGCGTCGTGCGTCCGGAGCTTGGCTTGCTGCAGGTGGCGCCCCGGGGCGCCGTCGAGGGGGTGGTCCGGCGCATGATCCCGGGCGCCCACGGAGGATGGACCGCCGCCGGGGTGGACGAGTTCCTGCGCGCCTATACGACTCCCCGCGGCCGCGCCGCTTTCTACGCCGCCGCGCGCCAGATCTACCTCGAAGAACCCGAGGGCGAACACGGGTTCTGGCCGCGCCTGCGCATGCTGCGGGTGCCCGCGCTGTTCGTGTGGGGGCGCCACGACCGGCTCGTGCCGATCGCGTTTGCCCGCCACGTCAGCGAGGCGCTGCCCACCGCCCGGCATGTCGAGCTCGAATGCGGTCACGTGCCCCAGCTCGAGCGCCCGCGCGAGACGCACGCGGCGATTGCCGAGTTCTTTGGCCGGTCAGACGGGTAGAGCACCCCTATGGCGCAAAACGTCGACAGCCCGCGCAGCTGGCTGGAGGCCTATCTGAGCTGGTGGGAAACCATTCCGGGGGGACCTGGATCGCCGACAGCTTCGTGTTCGCCCAGGCGTTCTACGACCGCTTCGGAGCGCAGCGGCGCTTTTACCAGCTGGCCCACGACCTGGTGTTCAAGTTCGCCGGACTCCGGACCCTCGTGCAGCGCTACGGAACCGTCCCGGCCTCGCCGACCAACATGTCGCGCGCCCTGCGCCGCGACGCCGCCCTGCTGGTCTATCCCGGTGGCGATCACGAGACCTACCGGCCGTCGTGGGAGTCGGGCGACATCGACTTCGCCCATCGGACCGGCTTCGTGGAGCTCGCGCTGCGCCACCGCGTCCCGATCGTGCCCGTGGTCGCCATCGGGGGACAGGAGACGGCGCTGTTCCTGGGGCGCGGGCGCCGCCTGGCCCGCGGGCTGCGCCTGGATCGCCTGCTGCGGCTGAAGGTGCTGCCGCCCGTCCTCGGCCCGCCGGTGGGCGTCACGATCCTCGACTTGCCGCTGCGCTTCCCGATACCGGCCAAGATCTCCATCCGGGTGCTCAAGCCGATCGACCTGAAGAAGCGCCTCGGCCCCCGGGCGGACACCGACGACGGCTATCGGGTGGTCACCTCCACCATGCAGCGCACGCTGACCAGGCTGTCGCACGACCGCTCTTTGCCGGTCCTGGGGTGAGCGCTCCTCGGCGAGGTCGGGAGAGACCGCCCGGCTACGCAAGGTCACGGAGGGGGCGAGGAGCGACGAGACGATGACCGAGCACCAGCAAGATGCCGAGTGGAACGTCGGTGAATGGCACGACAAGATGCTCGTGGACCGCAACGGCGAGAAGATCGGAAAGCTGCAAGGCGTTTACGTCGACGTGGAGACGAACGAGCCGCAGTTCGGGACCGTCAAGGAGGGCTTCGTCGCACGCCATTTGACCTTCGTGCCGCTACTACGAGCTCAACTACACCCCGCCCGAGAAGGAGAGCGGACGCCGACTCGACCGCTGCTGATGCGTCACATCCCCAAGCCAGAGGTACCCGGACCGGGCTTCCTCACTGCGTGATGGTGACCGGCCTGCCGGGTCCGATGCGGGTTGCCAGCCAGGTGATGGCTTGGGTGTCTAAGCGGATGCATCCGTGGGAGGCGGCGGTGCCCAGGACGCCGCCGATGTTGTTTGTGCCGTGAAGGGCGATCTGGCCCGGGCCGCCAGCGAATTCCTGCAACACGTTCGAGCGGGCGCTGAGCGCCAGCGCATACGGCGCGCCGGCTTCCTGGTGGTCTAGCTTCACGGTTTCCTCGACGAAGAAGCGCCCTAACGGCGTCGGGGTTGATGGCTGGCCGACCACTACCCTGAAGGTGCGTAGTGGGCGGCCGTCGCGAATGGCCGTCACCGTTCGCGTTGAAATCCGGATGACGATGTGCCACCTGGTGACCGCCGGTGTTGTTGAGCGGGTCGAGATCCAGCCTGTGTGGCTGTTAGGTCTGCCTGGAAGGAGCACTCTTAGCCAGGCTGCGCCGCGCCGGTCGGTGGCGTGAGCGATCACCGGAAGCACGGTCTGCCCGCCCGTGATTGGTCGCGTGTTGCTCACCACCATTATTGGCCTGGAGCCACGGTTTGGGCTTGAGAACGCCTCCGTGGCGTGGTTAAGCATCGCGAGCGCCTGAGTCCCTTTCGGCGCTGGTCGACTAGCGCGTTGCCGTGAGGGTGCTGCTATTGCCGCGCCGGTTGCGCCGAGCAACAGCGCTGTGGCGAGTCCGCTGGCAAGGCGCACAGGGTGGTCCATGATGGCGCGGCTGGGCGCCCGCCGGTGCCGTCGTGGGGCTTGTTGTGGTGCGCGAGATCGCCGCTCGTAGCTGGGCTTTCGGGCCGGTCCGCCCCGGAGACTCCGGTCGTGCCAGCGCCCACCTGGCGCCGCCCCTACCGGGCGGCTCCAGCTGGCAACGCGACCGCCGCGACCGCGATCGCGTATAGCACGGCGCGAGGATTGCGTTGGGCTTACCCCGTGAACCCGGAAGGTCGGCGAGGCCGGCGCGGGCGTCGGGTAGGCACCCTTCTCCTGGCAGCTCCGCACGCTCGGTATCTCAGCCTGAGGTTCGCGGGGCGGGTCGCGTCCGTGAACGTGACCCGGGCGGTGAGCCGGTGAACCCCGGACAGGCTGCGCACCGAAACGGTGAACGGCGACCTGCTCCGGGTGGCGATGCTTCGGCCGTCGAGCGAGAAGGCAACCCGCCTGATGCGCAGGCCGGTCACCACGGCCCGGAAGCCCCCGATGCAGCGATTGGGCCTCTGCGGCGGCATGGTGGCCAAGATGGCCGTGCCGATGGCGACGGGAAGCGTGGCGCCCGGCGGTGTGGTGCCCGGCGGTGTGGCGCCGGGAGGAGTGGCGCCGGGAGTGCTGCCGGGAGTGCTGCCGGGAGGCAGGGTCGGGCAGCTCCCTCTGGTGATCGTGTTGGTGTCCATTGTGACGGCGCCGTTTCGCGCCAGCGTCCTGCCGTCCACTGTGGCGCCCGTGTTCAGCGTGATGGATGTGAGGGCGAGGATCGTGCCCTTGAACGAGGTATTTGTCCCCAGGGTCGCGGAACTGCCGATCTGCCAGAAGACGTTGCAGGCGTTGGCGCCGTTGATGAGGAGCACGCGGCTGCTCGACGCCGTCGTCAGCGTCGAGCCGACCTGGAAGATGAAGACGGCGTTCGGGTCGCCCTGGGCGTCGAGCGTGACGTCTCCCGTCAGCCCCAGCGAGGACGAGGCCTTGTAGACGCCAGGCGTGAGTGTCGATCCGCCGAGGTCCCCGGACACGCTGACGGCCGGGGTTCGTCCGGCGGCGTCGTTGTAGGCGGTCGTCGTGTCGGTCTGGGCCTGGGCCGCGACCGCGTCCGCCGCGTGGATCGTCCCGTTGACCGTTCCGGGCGGAAACCCCGTCACCGCGGTGCCGGGACTGACCCCGAGATCGCCGTTGACCACGCTTGGACCTGTGTTCGTGACGGTCGAGCCTGCAAGGACGGCGAAGCTGCTCGCCGTCCCAAGGCCCACCGGTGGCTGCGCCGCGCCGGCGCTGCTCGCGAGCAGCAGCGACAGGAGCACGCCAAGCCAAAGCCCACACGCCCCCCAAGCTTTCGTCTTCAGGCCCCCGCTCACGGATTGCGACATGCCCGAGATCAAAACACATTAACCGTGTTGTGGCGCAACGGGGGTTGCGATCAGGCATTTCACTGACTCGGCGAGTTCAGCCGAGACGGGAAGACCAACCTCGTGGAAGCCGGGCCTAGTCTTCGGGTGATGACAAGCGGGGGCGAAGATGTTGTGACGACGCGCCGGGCGAATGCGGACGAGCTGAGGCTGCTCGAGCCGCTGTGGAAGTCGCTTCAGGTCCACCACGCCCGTATCACGCCCCGCATCGGCCCTTCCCCCAAGCGCGACATCGACGAGTCCTGGCGGCGAAGGCTGGTCAAGTACGAGCGCTGGATACGGGAGCCCGACACCTTCGTGGTGCTCGCCGAGCGCGGCGGGCGCCCGGTCGGCTACGCCTTCGTCACCGTGGTGCTCGGCCACGCCTCTTGGGCCAGCGGTGATCGCATCGCCGAGCTGCAGACGCTGGCGGTGGCCGAGGAGGAGCGCGGCAGCGGCGTGGGCACGGCGCTCATGGGCGCCGTGCGAGAGGGGATGGCGCAGCTGGGCCTGAGCGAGCTCACGGTGACCGCGGCGAGGTCCAACCGCGACGCCCATCGCTTCTATGAGCGCCACGGGCTGGTGCCCGCGTTTGAAGTCTTCTACGGACACCCCGGCCCGCCCGAGGCGTCCGCGGCCAACGGTGAGCACCGGACCCGAGGCTAGGATCCGGCGGTGCTCCGGCGCCGGCACCATGGCAGAGCGAGCGCCGGCACGGTCGCGGGCGCGCGGGTGAGCATCGGCGGTGCGCGGGTGTGGACGACGGGGGCTATGGTCGCCGCTGCCGCCCTGGCGGTCGGGCAGGCGGGTGCCTCTCCGGCGCCCGCGGCTCCGGCCTCCGCGTTCTCCGGGGTGGCCTCCCCGAGCTGCGGCCCCGTCGAGTACGGGGGATCGGGATCGCCGGCCGCGGTGGTGGTCTCCGACCTGCCGATGGTGGGAGGCTCCCAGGAGCGTTCGCGCCAGATGGTGGCGGCGATCCGGCTGGTGCTCGCCGATCGCGCCTGGCGGGCCGGGCCGACGCCGGTCGGCTACCAGGCCTGCAACGACGCGCTCGCCTCGACCGGGGCCTGGGACCCGGCCCAGTGCACCGCCAACGCGGGCGCCTACGCCGGCAATCCCTCCGTCCTGGGCGTGGTGGGCACCTACAACTCGGGGTGCGCCGCGCTCATCATCCCGGTGCTGAACCGCAGCGCCACGGCGATGGTCTCGCCGGGCAACACCCTGGTGTGTCTGACCCTGGCGTCCCCCGGGTGTCCGGCGGGCCAGCCCCGTGGCCTGTATCCCAGCGGCCGGCGCACCTACGCGCGCGTGGTTCCCAACGACGCCTACCAGGGGGCCGGGCTGGCCACCTTTGCCCGCCGCCGCCGGGTCCGGCGTCCGTTCGTCCTCTACGCGGCCAAGGACCCCACCAGCCTCGGGCAGGCGCGCACGTTCCGGGGGGCCAGTCGCGCGCTGGGCGCCCGCGTGGTGGGCTTTCGCGCCTGGGACCCCAAGGCCCGCGGCTACCGGCGGCTGCTGCGCGGGGTCAAGCGCCGGCACCCCGACGCGGTCGTGCTGGCCGGCCTGATCGAGGAGAACGGGGGGCGCCTGATCCGCGACAAGGTCGCCGTGCTCGGCCCCAACGCCGGCCCGGTCAGGCTGCTGGCGCCGGATGGATTTGCCCAACAGTCGACGATCAAGCTCGCCGGCCGCGCCGCGCGCGGCATGTTCGTGAGCCTGCCCGGTCGCGATCCGGCCCATCTCACCGGGGCGGGGCGCACGCTCGAGCGAAGGCTCGCGCGTCAGGTGGCGCCGCGACCGGTCGAGCCGTTTGCCCCCTACGCCGGGCAGGCCCTCGGGGTGCTGCTCGACGCGGTCGCCCGCGGCGGCGGCTCGCGCGCCGGCGCCGCCTCGGCGCTGCTCGGCGTGCGCGTCCGCCACGGGATCCTCGGAAGCTTCGGCTTCCTCGCCTCCGGGGATCCCACCGTGGGGCCGATCTCGGTCTACCGCGCCGCCGGCACGCTGCGTTTCGCCGCCGAGGTCGTGCCCCAGCGCCGCGTGGTGAGCGCCGCTCGCGCCGGCCGCTAGCGCGGCCAGGCGCCCGCGCCAGGACTCAGACCGTCTGGGCCGCCTCGGCGGGGTGGGCCTCGCCCGTGCCCGCTTGTTCGTCGGCGGGTGGCTGAGAGCCGGATGCGTCGGCGCGGGCGAGCATCGCCGCCGCCACCCGCTCGCTGGCGTCGGCGGTGCCGCCGATCAGGCGGCGCGAGAGCTGGGCGCGGCGGAAGTACAGCGGTGCGTCGTGCTCCCAGGTGGCGCCGATGCCACCGTGGACGGAGATCATCTCCCGGGCGGCGAAGTCCAGGGCGCGTCCCGCGGCCGACCGCGCGGCGCTGGCGGCCAGCGGGAACTCATCGGGGGCGTCCTGGCGCGCCCAGGCGGCGTAGTAGAGCAATGAGCGCGCGTTCTCCAGCCGGCGCAGGACCTCGGTCAGCCCGTGCTTGATCGCCTGGTAGGAGCCGATCGGGCGCCCGAAGGTGTGGCGCTCCTGCGCGTAGGCGACCGACACGTCCAGGGCGGTCTGCACGGCGCCCACCGACTCGGCCGCCAGCAGCGCCTGGGCCAAAAACCAGGCCGCCGCCGCCTCCCCGGCGGGAGCGTCGAGCACGGTAGCCGGCGCGTCCGTTAGCTCGACGTGGCCGAGCGAGCGGGTGGCGTCGTAGCGCATCACCGGCTTCACCGACGCTCCTCGGGCGGCGCCCTCGACGGCGATGGCGGCCGGCTTGCCGTCGGCGTCGATGGCCACGCCGACGAGCAGGTCGGCGCCCGGGGCGCCTGGCACCCACGACAGCCGTCCGCTCACGCGCGCCTCGGTGCCCCGGCCGCTGAGACTCGGGGCGCCGCCGCGGCGCAGGCCCTCATGGGGGTCGACGCTCCACTGCGCCTGGACATCGTCGGGCGGGCGCACCGGCAGGTAGGCGGCGCGCTGCTCCCCGGTGGCCAGCGCCTCGAGCGCGGGCGTCTGGGCGCCGGCCGCGGCGTCGAGCAGGCCGGAGGCGGGAAGGTGGCCCAGCAGCAGGGGGTCGGCCAGGACCCGGCCGCTCTCCTCCATGACCAGCATGGCGTCGAATGCGCCCAGGCCGGCGCCGCCCCGTTGCTCGGCGATCAGCAGGCCCGGCCAGCCGGCCTCGCGTGCCGCCGGCCACAGGTCGGGGGTGGGCTCGCCGTCGAGCGCGGCGCGGGCGGCGGCGACGGTGGGGACGCGCGACAGGGTCCCGCGCGCGGCCTCGCGCAGGAGCCGCTGCTCCTCGGATAGAGCCAGGTTCAAGCCCGCGCCCCGGAGGCGGCGTCGCCGGCGCCGGCGCCCGCCCCGTTCCCCTGCGTCGCGGTGGCGGGCTCGGCCTCGCCGGCCGCCTGGCGCTCTCGCGCCCGCAGCTCGGAGAACGGGATGCCCTTGTCGAGCCGCGGCTCGGGGGGGAGCCCGAGCACGCGCTCGCCCACCGTGTTGCGCAGGATCTCCTCGCTTCCCCCGGCCGACTTCAGGCCGGGCAGGAACGAGATCATGTAGCTCCAGGGACCCTCGCCCAGGGCCTCGGGACCGCGCACGTCGGCCACCAGCTCGCCAGCCTCGATCGCGGCGTTGACCAGCGTGACCTTGGCCAGCGCCGACTCGGGCCCGGGGGTCTGCCCCTGCTGCAGCGCGGTGAGCGTCCGGTACCCGGTAAAGCGCACGGCGAGCAGCTCGCTCGCGAGCTCGCCCAGGCGCCGGCGCACCTCCGGATCGCGCCGGGCGTCGGGGTCCGAGGCGATCGCCGCCGCGAAACGGTCGGCGCGATAGCCCAGGCCCTCGCTGCCCAGCCCGATGGTCACCCGTTCGAACATCAGCGTGGTCAGCGCCGTGCGCCAGCCTCCCCCCACCGGGCCGACCGGGGCCTCGGCCGACAGGGGGACGTCGTCGAAGAAGACCTCGTTGAACTCGGCCTCCCCCGAGATCTGACGCAGGCCGCGCACGGTCACGCCCTCGGCGTCCATGGGAACGATGAACATGGTCAGGCCGTTGTGCTTGGGAAGGTCGGGGTCGGTGCGCGCGAGCAGCAGGCCGAAGGAGGCGATCTGGGCGTTGGTGGTCCACACCTTCTGGCCCGACAGCCGCCAGCTGCCGTCCTCCTGCTGGCGCGCGCGGGCCTGCACCGCGGCCAGGTCCGAGCCCGCGGCGGGCTCGGAGAACAGCTGGCACCACACCTCGTCGCCGTGGAGCATGGGTCCGAGGTAGCGCGCCTTGTGCTCTTCGCTGCCGTGGGCCATGATCGTGGGGCCGAGCATGCCCACCCCGATCGCGTCGAGGATCCCGGGTACGCCGGCCCGGCCGATCTCCTGGTTGACGATCACCTGCTCGATCGGGCCCCGCCCCTGGCCGCCGTACTCGCGCGGCCAGGCGACCCCGGCCAGGCCCCCCTCGGCGAGCTTGCCCTGCCACGCGCGGCGGGCGGCTATCAGCTCCTGCTCGTCGGTGATCGCCTCCGGGCCCTCGAGCACCGGCGCCTCGGCGCGGTGCCGCTCGAGCCACTCGCGCACGGTGGCGCGGTACTCGGCCTGCTCGGGCGTGTCGTTGAGATCCACGGGGGCGAGAACCCTACTAACTGGCCGACCAGCCAGTCGACCGGGATCGCGCCGCTCAGGGAACGCGAAAGCCGCGGTTGAGCAGCTGCTGGGCCTGGCGGCCGGTGTCCGGGGAGTGCAGCAGCACCACCCCCAGGCGCACGCCGTGTCGCGTCGCGGTCGCCACCAGGCAGTGCCCGGCCGCGTTGGTATAGCCGGTCTTCAGACCTGTGACGCCCGGATAGCCCCTGATCAGCAGGGGGTTGTTGTTGAACATGTAGACCTTGCCGCCCTTGATCGCCAGCGGCTTGACCACCTTGCGGGTGCGCGCGATGTGGGCCAGGCGGGGCTGATCCAGGTCGGCGCGGGCGAGCACCGCGAGGTCGGCGGCGCACGAGCGGCCCTTGTCGCTGAGGCCCTCCACCGAGAAAAAGCGCGTGCAGCGCAAACCCATCGCCGCGGCGCCCTGGTTCATGCGGGCGATGAAGGCGCCGGTGCTCCGGGCCACGTGCTGGGCCAGCGCGATCGCGGCGTCGTTGCCCGAGGGGAGCATGAGCCCGTAGAGCAGGGTCTCCAGGCGAACGTCGCGGTTGCGGGGCAGAACCCCCACGCCCGAGCCCTGGTAGTGGGCCGCCTGGGTGGTGATGCGCACCGGCGCGTTGGCCGGGGAGCTGCGCACGACGAGCAGCGCGGTCATCATCTTGGTCAGGCTGGCGATCGGCACGGGCAGGACCGGATTGCGCCGCCACAGCACGCGCCCGGTATCCAGGTTGAACATCAGCCCGCCGCGCGGGGGCACGTGAAAGCGCACGTGGACCGGGTCGTTGGGATCGTCGAGCCGGAGCACCAGCGGCGGCTGTCCGCCGCCGGGCAGGGCCGCCGGGTAGGCCGCCGTGGGGGTCGCCGGGACCCCGGGTTGGTGGGGAGCGGGGCGGGGGGCCGCCGGCGCGCGCCCGCCCGCCCCCGAGCTCGCCGGGTGGGAGGGCGAGGAGCCGCCGCCCCAGTCGGTGGTCACGCCCTTGGCCACCGCGAGCGCGGCCACCACGCCGAGCAGCACGGAGAGCAGCCCGCGGCGGATCAGGCGGCGCCGACGGCGACGGGCGGCCAGCTCCAGGCGGCGGCTCGCGCGCACCGGGTCGATGTCCAGAAACGGCGAGCGGTGGACCGGCTCGGTCGGGCGCGTCATGGAAGGGGGGGAGCGGCGGGGCATCGGCTAGACGGATCGAGGCGGTGGCTCGGGGCTCCTACGGGCTCAGGGCTCCGGCGGACCGCGCAACGCACCCAGGATGCCGAATCCCAGCAGGGCAAGCACCACCACCGATATCACCAGCGCCGGAGTGCTGACCCCGTGCTCGGCCACCGCCCCCAGCGTGAGAACGGCAAAGAAGGCGATGAACAGGATCGCCACCAGCAGCACGATGGTGCGCGCCAGCATCGCCTCAGTACACCGGGTGAGGAGGCGGCACCGTCTTGCGCCGTTTGACGAACGTCTGGATCAAAACCAAGCCGAACAGGAAGCCCCCGATGTGGGCAAAGTAGGCAATCCCCCCGCCGCCCGCGGGGCTTACCTGACCGGCGGACGCGAACGCCAGCTGCTCGAGGAACCACAGGCCGAGCACCGCCAGGGCCGGCAGCTCGATCACGGTGACGAAGAAGATGATGAAGATCAGCGTCAGGACCCGCGCCCGGGGATAGAGCCAGATGTAGCCGCCGAGCACGGCGGCGATCGCCCCCGACGCCCCCACGGTGGGCACGGTCGAGCCGGGATCGATCAGGACCTGGCCGGCCAGGGCGGCGAGCCCGCCGAGGAGGTAGAAGGCGATGAAGCGCAAGCGGCCCATCGAGTCCTCGACGTTGTTGCCGAAGATCCACAGGAACAGCATGTTGCCGGCCAGGTGCAGCAGGCCTCCGTGCATGAACATCGAGGTGAACGCCGTCTGCCAGAAGGGCGGCTGGGGACCAGGGTGGCCGGCGACACCCGCTTGCCCCTCGCAGGCGATCTGGCTAGCGCCGGCAAAGGGCGCGGTGAGCCCGCAGTGGCGGCCGGGATGGGTGAACTCGTAGGGGATCGCCCCATAGTGGACGGTCACGTCGTTGGGAGGGCCGCTCCACAGCGATCCCCCGTGGCGGATCGAGAGCAGGTAGACCACCACGTTGGCCAGGATCAGCGCGACGGTCACCAGCGCAAAGCGCTCGGTGGGGATGTTGTCCTTGAGCGGGATCACGGCGAGCGGGGAGCGTAATCGGGCTCACCCGCCCCACTCGCCGATGCGGGCTGGCCGGTATCGGAGGCGGAGGCTAGGCGGACGCGCCCGCGGCGGCGCGGCGCGCTGACCCCCCGACGTGCTCGTCGGCGTGATAGCTCGAGCGCACCAGCGGGCCGGCGGCCACGTGCTCGAAGCCGAGGCCATAGGCCGCCTCCTCCAGTGCCCGAAACTCGTCGGGGTGCCAGTAGCGCACCACCGGCAGGTGCCGGGCGGTGGGACGCAGGTACTGGCCGACGGTCAGCACCTGCACGCCGTGCTCGCGCAGCAGGGCGAAGGCCTCGAGCACCTCGTCGCGCGTCTCCCCCAGACCGACCATCAGCCCGGACTTGGTGACCACCTCGCCCTGGCCCATGGCCAGGGCGTTGGCCAGGACGCGGCAGGAGCGCAGGAACTCCGAGCCGCGGCGGGCGACCGGGTATAGGCGGGGCACGACCTCGACGTTGTGGTTGAACACGTCGGGGCGCTCGGCGACGACCCGGGCCAGCGGCATCTCCTGACCGCGAAAGTCGGGGGTCAGCACCTCGACGCGGCAGCCAGGGGCCTGGGCGCGGATCTGGCGGATGACGCCGACGAACGCCGAGGCCCCCAGGTCGGGCAGGTCGTCGCGATCGACCGAGGTGATGACCGCGTGGCCCAGCCCCATGCGGGCGACCGAGCGCGCCACGCGGGCCGGCTCCAGGGGGTCGTTCCAGGTGGGCTTGCCCGTCTTGACGTTGCAAAAGCCGCAGCGCCGCGTGCACGTGTCCCCCAGGATCATGAACGTCGCCGTGCCCCGCTCCCAGCACTCGCCCACGTTGGGGCACGCCGCCTCCTGACAGACCGTGTGCAGGTTCTCCGAGGAGATGAGCCGGTGAAGCTCGCGGTAGCGCGGGCCGCCGGGAGCGCGGACCTTGAACCACGGAGGCTTGCGCTCGCGCAGGGGACGCACGTCGCCGCCCAGGACCCGGCTTACGTCCATGCCGCCGGGATTGGCGCGCGAGCGGGTGGGCGCGGGGGCCGGGGAAGGGCTGCTCTCGCTCACCGGCTCACCCTAGCCAGCGCGGCCGGCCATGACGGGCAGGGCGCCCGGCAGGGGCTCGCGCGCCCCGGGCGCGACCGGCGCGTCGCGGGCCAGGCGCCGAGGCGAGACCAGACGCTGGCGCCGGCCGAACGCCGCGGCGAACCGAAACGCCACGCGCTTTCTAAAGCAGGCCAGGCGCCCGCCGTCGCCGGTCAGCTGCGTGATCGAGGTCATCTGCACACCCTCCAGGCCGCAGGGCACCACCCACGAGAACGGCTGCAGGTCGTTGGAGACGTTGATCGCGAAGCCGTGCGTGGTCACCCCGCGCGAGACGTGGACCCCGATCGAGGCGATCTTGCGCTCCTGCACCCAGACCCCGGTCAGGCGCTCGCGCAGGGAGGCGGTGATCCCCTCCTCGGCGAGGGCGGCGATGATCGCCGCCTCCATCGTCCGCAGGTAGGCGCCCACGTCGGCGATGCCCATGATCGGATAGCCGACCAGCTGTCCGGGTCCGTGGTAGGTGACCCTTCCTCCGCGGTCGGTGCCCACCACGTCGATGCCCTGGTCGCGGTACCACTGCTCGCCCATCGGCAGCTCCCCCGGCTCCGAGCGGCGACCGCGGGTGTAAACGGGCCAGTGCTCGAGCAACAGCAGCACGTCGGGCACCTCATCCGCCTGGCGGGCGGCGCGCAGGCGCTCCTGCAGGGCCAGCCCTTCGCGGTACTCGAGCGTCCCCAGCTGGCACACCCACAGCTCGTCGGTACCTGGGCCCATGAAAAGAGGATACGCCCGGTACGCTCGAATCCATGCGCCCTGGCCGGCTTCGCTGGCGGCTTCGCGGGGCCTGGCAGTGGCCCGCCTTCGCCGTGCTCGCGCTGGCCGACGCGGCGCTGCTGTACCGGCTGCCGGTGGCCGGCGACGGGCCAGGCCCGGTGGCGGCGCTGCTGCTGTCGCTGTTGCTCAACCTGGTCGTGGTGGCGATCGGCGCCCCGGTGGTGGGCCGGCTGCTGCGCCGGCGCAGGCGCGACCTGCCCCGGGTGGTGGCCGACGACTACGCCGGCACCGGCCTGCTGCTGGGGTTGAGCCTCGTCCTCGTCGGCTTGGGCCTGGCGCACCGCCCGGCCCTGCGCAACGAGCGCGCATCGATGCAGGCCCAGATGGGCGCCGTGCGCCGTTACGTGCTCGGCCAGGCGCCCGCCGCGGTGCGCCGCAACCTGGCCCGGGCCGACACCTGGCGCCTGGACAGCGACCTGTATCGAACCTGTGTCCCGGGGGGCGACCCGGCGCGCGCGCTGTGCCTGTTCGTGGACACCTCCCAGCGGCCCCCTGGCGTAGCGCGCGACCCCAACCCGTTGCCCAACGCGCGCTATTTCGGTCCCCACGGCTTTCCCTGAGCCGCCGGCCAGCGGGGCTTAGGGCCCGGGGAAGGCTTAGTGCGCTCAAGGACGGCCCCGGGCCTGCCGATGCCAGCACCAGATGCAGAGCACCAGAGCATGGCTGGCCAGCCTGGGCGCCGGCAGTTCGCTGGTCGCCGCCGCCGCCTGCTCGTTGCTCATCGCCTCCGCCGTGGTGGCGTTTCGCAGCGGCTGGCCAGGGGTCCAGCCGCCGTCGAGCGGGCCCACGCTGACCGTGGCCTCCCACCAGATCTCGGCGGGCCACGCCGGAACCGTGGCCAAGCCCTTGATCGTCTCGCCGTCCTCGGCCGGACGCCCCGGCGGCGTCGCGAGCCTCGCCGCGTCGGCCGGCCCGGCCGGCGCCGGCTCGAGTCCTGCTTCGCGATCAGCACCCGGCCCCCGGCCGGCGTCTGGCGGCACCCCCTCGGCTTCCGGGGGGGGCGGGGGCGGGGGATCCGGCCCCGGCCAGTCACACTCGCCGGGCTCGACCTCCACCGGCACCGGTCAGACGGGCAGTAGCCCCAGCGGCCAGGTGGGACAGGCGCTCGGCGGCGCGGGGACGGCCGCCGGCGGCGCGATCTCCGGGGTCAGCCCGCAGGTCGGCCAGACGGTCCAGCAGGCGGCCCAGTCCGCCGGTCAGACGCTCGGCGGCGCGGGCAAGTCTGCCGGAGGCGCCGTGGGCCAACTCGGCCACTGAGCGTCCCCGGCCTGGCCGCGCTACAGCGTCAGGGCCAGGGGCTGCTCGAGCAGCTCGCGCGTACGGGCCAGGAAGCGGGCCGCCTCGGCGCCGTAGAGGATGCGGTGATCGCAGGCCAGCGTGACCTCCATCAGCCGGCGGGCCTCGATCGCGCCGTCGCGCACGGCGGGGCGCGGTTCGATCGCGCCGACCGCCAGGATCGCCGCCTGGGGCGGGTTGATCACGGCGCTGAAGCGCTTGATCCCGAACATGCCCAGGTTGGAGACGGTGAACGTCCCACCCGAGAGCTCGGGCGGGGTGATCACGCCGGTGCGCACGCGTTCGGCCAGCGCGCGTGATGCGCGGGCGATCTCGCCCAGCGACTTGCGGTCGGCGTCTAACACCACCGGGACGGTCAGGCCGTCCTCGGTGGCCACCGCCACGCCGACGTTGACCCGCGAGTGCAGCTCAAAGCGACCGTCGCGGTAGCTGCCGTTGACCCGTGGGAACTCGCGTAGCGCCAGCGCGCTCGCCTTGACCAGCATGTCGTTGAACGAGGGCGGCGGCTGGTCGGCGCCGAGCTGCTTGAGCTGCTCGCGCAGGCTCTGGCACTCCTCCATGTCGATCTCGGCGTGCAGGACGAAGTCGGGGATCGTGGCCCGGGACTCGGCCATCCGGCGGGCGATCACCTGCTGGCTGCGCGTGAGCTCCTGGGAGCTGACCTCCCCCTTGGCCCGCTCCACCTCGCCCGCGCCGGGCACCTGAGCTGGGGCGGCGGGGGCTGCGGGCGCCCTTGCCTCTTCTTCTTGGGCAGGGGCAGACGACGCCCCCGCCGCCTCAACGTCCGCCCGCACGATCCGCCCCCCCGGCCCGGTGCCGGTGAGGGCGCGCAGGTCCACCCCGCGCTCGGCGGCGATGCGCCGGGCGATCGGCGACGCCTTGATCCGCTTCGCCTCGGGCGTCCCGCGCCCGTCGCTGCGGACCGGGGTCGGGGCGGTCACCGGCTCCTGGGCGACCGCGCTCGGCGCCGGGCCGGAAGTGATGCCGCCGCGCCCCGAGCCGGAGGGGTCGGCCGACCCCTCCCCCGGCGCGCGGATGCGCGCTATTGGCTGCCCGATCGCAAGCGTCTGGCCCTCCTGGGCGATGATCTCGACCTCGCCGTCCTGATCGGCGTCGTAGGTCATGTTGGCCTTGTCGGTCTCGATCTCGACCAGCGGCTCGCCGCGGCGCACGGGGTCGCCGTCGGACTTCAGCCAGCGCAGGATCGTCCCCTCCTCCATGGAGTCCGACAGGCGGGGCATGACCACCTCAGACATCGCGCAGGGTGGCCAGCGCCGCCTGGACGATCTGCGGCGCATGGGGGTAGGCGATCTCCTCCAGTGGCTTGGAGTAGGGCATCGGCACGTCGGCGCCGGTGACCCGCGCCACCGGCGCGTCGAGGTAGTCGAAGGCCTGCTCCTGGACGAGCGCGGCCAGGTTGGCGCCCACGCCGCCGTGGGGCCAGCCCTCCTCGACGATCACGCAGCGATTGGTCTTGTGCACCGACTGCAGGATCGTGTCCAGGTCCAGGGGACGTAGCGTGCGTGGATCGAGCACCTCGGCGGCCAGGTCGTGCTCGTCGGCCAGGGTCTCGGCCGCCTGCTCGGCGGTCAGCGCCATGCGGGAGACCCCGACGATCGTCACGTCCGAGCCCTCGCGGCGGATCGCCGCCTCGCCGAAGCGCTGTACGTGGTCGTCGTCTTCGGGCACCTCGCCGCGCCGACCGTACAGGTACTCGTGCTCGATGAAGATCACCGGGTTGTCGTCGCGGATGGCCGCCTTGAGCAGGCCCTTGGCGTCGGCGGCGGTCGACGGCGCGGCGACCAGCAGGCCCGGCACGTGCAGGTAGATGGCCTCGAAGCAGTGCGAGTGGGTGGGGCCCAACTGGTGGCCGGCGCCCTGGGGCATGCGCACCACCAGCGGCACCTTGACCTGGCCGCCGAACATGTAGCGGATGTGGGCGGCGTGGTTGACGATCTGATCGAGCGCCAGCAGCGAGAAGTTGACCGTCATCAGCTCGACCACCGGCCGCAGGCCGGTCATGGCCGCTCCCACCCCCATGCCCACGATCGTGTTCTCGGAGATCGGGGTGTCGCGCACGCGTCGCTCACCGAACTCCTCGAGCAACCCCTGGGTGACCTTGAAGGCGCCGTTGAACACGCCGATGTCCTCGCCCATGAGCATCACCGCCTCGTCGCGGTGCATCTCCTCGCGTAGCGCCTGGTTGAGGGCCTCGCGGTAGCGGACCGAAGCCACGGAGCTAGCCTTCTCGCTCGGCGCGGTCGGGGCGGGCGCGGTCGGGGCGGGCGCGGTCGGGGTTGGCCCCTTCCGCGTCGGTCTCCTCGGCGTCGCTCTCCTCGGCGTCGGTCTCGTCGGGCAGGCCCTGGACGGCGCCGATCGGACGGGCGGTGGAGGTCGTGTGCTCGGACTCGTAGCCGGCGCCGCCCGGGAGCTGGTGCCTGGGCATCGCCCGCTCGTCCTCCCCCCGGTGCGGGGTGGGGGTACGGGCGTCGACCGAGTACCAGCCGCCCACCTGGTCGCCGAGCACGTAGACGTCGTCGTAGAGGGAGGGGGGCTCGGGGAAGGGGGAGGAGTCGGCGAAGTCCACGGCGCGATCGACGCGCTCGATCGCCTCGCCGTCCAGCCGCGCCAGCTCGCCCTCGCCGAGCACGCCCTCGCGGGAGAGGCGCTGGCCGAAGGAGACGATCGGGTCGCGCGCGCGCCACTGCTCGACCTGCTCGCGCGTGCGGTACTCCTCGGGGTCGGCCATCGAGTGCCCCCGGAAGCGATAGGTGCGGGCCTCGATCAGCACCGGCTGGCGCTCGGAGCGCGACCGCTCCAGCGCCTGCGCGCAGACCGTGAACGTGTCGGCCACGTCCATCCCGTCGCAGCGCAGGCCGGGCACCCCGAAGCTCTCGCCCCGCTTGTGCAGTTCGGTGACCGCCGAGTGGCGCTCGAGCGCCGTGCCCATCCCGAACTGGTTGTTGGACACCAGGAACACCACGGGCAACCGCCACAGCGCCGCCAGGTTCATGGTCTCGCCGAACGTGCCCTGGTTGGCGGCGCCGTCGCCGAACGTACACAGGACGGCGTCCTCGGTGCCCAGGTAGTCGCACGCCATCCCCATGCCCGCCGCCAGCGGCAGGTTGCCCCCCACGATCCCGTAGCCCCCCATGAAGCGCCGCTGGAGATCGAACATGTGCATCGAGCCGCCGCGCCCGCGCGAGCAGCCGTCCACGCGACCAAACAGCTCGGCCATGACCGCCTCGGGCGCCGTGCCCCGGGCCAGCGCGTGTCCGTGCGAGCGGTAGGTGGAGATCATGTAGTCGCCTGGGCGCAGGGCGCGCGCGGCGCCGAGGATCGTCGCCTCCTCGCCGATCGCCAGATGCAGGAAGCCGCCGACCTTGGCCTTGGCGTACATCTCGCCGGCGCGCTCCTCGAAGCGCCGGATCAGCATCATCGTGGCCAGCCACTCGCGCGCCCGCTCGGGCTCGGGTAGGGGCGCGGCGGTCCTCTCCTCCGGGGCAACCACCCGCTCGGCCATCTCGAACCGACGATAGCGCAGCACCGCCTCCCCTCCGGGCTCGGACGCCAGGGCCCGGCCTTCCCCGCCGCCCGCCCCTCCGCCCGCCGCCGAAGGCCTAGATCCGCGGGGGCGGCTCGCGCTCGGGGTCGGCGCTCCAGGCGGCGATGAACTCCTCCTCGTCGAGGTTGGCCAGGTCGGCCCGCACCGCCCGGGCCCGGCGGGCGGCCTCGCGCGGCTCGCAGTCCCAGAACAGCACCACCTCGCCGCTGGCGATGTCGACCACCTCGATGTGGTCGACTCGGTGACGCTCGGCCAGCTGCGCCGGCGCCCAGCCGCCGCGCCGGCGGATCAGCCGAAACACCCGGTTGGCTTTCACGCCGCCGCCGCCGTGCGCTCCAGCGCGTCGGCGCCCACGTGCACCGCGCCGCCGAAGGCCACCGCGGGCACGTCGGTCACCCCGGCGCGCGCGGCCTCGGCGGTGGCGGCGCCCAGGCGCTCGGCCAGCGAGCGCTGATGGGCTCCGGCGAGCACCGCCCGCGGATGCATCTCGCACGCCGCGGCGGCGACCAGGACGTTGTCCTCGTCGGCGAGCGAGCGCCCGGCGGCGAACGCCTGGCGAAACGCGGCTAGCGCGAACGCGGCGACCTTGCCCAGCCCGCGGGCATAGAGCGCGACCCTCACCGCCAGCTCGCTGTCGAAGGGAAACGCCTCCGGCCACACCACCGGCTGTAGGCCCTGGCGCGCCGCCGCCCGCTCGATCTGCTCGCGAAAGGCGAGCTCCTCCTCCCGGCACCGGAACGCCTGAAAGTCCTCGGCTCCGGGCAGGTCGCGCGCCAGCACCGGCTGCCAGTCGACGGCGGCGGGGAGCACGGTGGTCACGCGCTCGGCCGCCAGGTAGGCGATCGGGCTGGCCAGGTCGAAGTAGAAGGTGGCGATGGGCGGCATCGCTAGCCGTGCATCAGCCAGCCGTCGGCCGCCCGCGCCGCCTCCATCACCGCCTCCGACAGCGTCGGGTGCCCGTGCACCGAGCGCGCCACCTCGGAGAAGCCCCCCTCCAGGGCGCGCACGTTGACCAGCTCCTGGATCAGCTCGGTCGCCTTGGAGCCGACGATGTGCCCGCCGAGCAGCTCGCCGTAGCGGCGCTCGCCCACGATCTTGATCAGCCCGCTGCGGTCGCCGTAGACGATCCCCGCGCCGACGGCGCCGTAGGAGACCTTGCCCACCGCGACGTCGTGGCCCTGGTCGCGGGCCTGGGCTTCGGTGAGGCCGAACGACGCCACCATGGGCTGGCAGAAGGTGGCCCGCGGGATGTCGATGTAGGCCAGTGGATGGGTGCGCATCCCGACGGCGTCCTCGACGGCGATGATCCCCTCGTCCGAGGCCTTATGGGCCAGGGCGGGCCCAGCCACCAGGTCGCCGATGGCATAGACGCCGCGCGCGCTCGTGCGCTGGGCGCCGTCGGCGCGCACCTGGCCCCCGTCGTCGAGCTCGACCCCCGTCTCGGACAGCCCCAACCCCTCGACGTCGGGGGCGCGCCCGGCGGCGATCACCAGGTAGTCGACCTCGGCGGTCTCCTCGCCGAAGGAGAACTTGACCGACTTCTTTTGTGCCGTGACGTCCGAAACCAAGGTCGAGGTGTGCACGGCGATCCCCTGGCGCCCGAGCTGGCGCTCGGCCACCTTGGAGATGTCGGCGTCCTCGGAGGGCAGCACCCGGTCCAGCGCCTCGAACAGCATCACCTCCGTCCCCAGGCGGGCGTAGGCGGAGGCGATCTCGGCGCCCGAGGCCCCCGCCCCCACCACCGCTATGCGCGCCGGCGCCTCCGACAGCGCCCACACCTCCTCGGTGCCCAGCACGCGCTCGGAGAACTCCACCCCCGGGATGGGCAGCTTGACCGAGCCGGTGGCGAGCACGATCGCCCCCGCGGAGACCTCGCCGTCCTCGCCCACCCGCACGCTGCCGCGACCGGTCAGGGCCCCGTGGCCCTCGAGCACCTCGATGTTGCCCTTCTTGAACAGGCCCGAGACGCCGCCGGTCAGCGTGGAGATCACCTTCTCTCGGCGGGCGGCGACGGTGGCGAAGTCGACCTCGGGCTCGGCGACGCGGATCCCGAAGTCCCCGGCCTCGCGCACCTCGCTGAGCACGTCGGCGCTGCGCAGCACCGCCTTGGCCGGGATGCAGGCGTAGTTCAGGCACCGTCCGCCCACCCGGTCGCGCTCGACCACCGCCGTGCTCATCCCCAGCTGGGCGGCGCGGATGGCGGCCACGTATCCCCCCGGGCCGGAGCCGATCACCACACAGTCGTAGGAGCTCTCGGCCACGCCCGCACCCTACAAAAAGCAAAAAATGGCCCCTCGGCTTTCGCCGGGGGCCGTTCTCGCCCGCGCCGGTGCGGCGCTCACCGCGGCGGCGCCTGCATGCGCCCCAGCACCCGCACGAGCTTCCAGAACAGCCAGCCCTCGACCACGATCACCGCCACGGCCACCGCCACCGCCTCCAGGTTGGCGGCGATGATCAGCAGCAGGCAGAAGAAGACCACGCTCGCCGCCAGGAAGATCTGAAACCCCAGCACCGCCAGGTAGCGCACCCGCCACATCCCCACCGCCGCCAGCGCCATGGCGGCGGAGAACACCAGCACCGCCGGCCCCGGTGCCCGGCCGTCGATCTTGGCCCCGGCCAGGTAGGCGATCAGGTTGGCCAGCCCCAGGGCGCTGGCCAGCGCCGTGGCCGCGATCAGCGCCCCCGGGCGCTCGCCGGGCTCGAGGGGGGCGAGCGCCGCCCGGATCTCGTCTTCGCGCGCCCGGCCCCGGGGGGGCGGCCGCTCAGGCGCGGGCGGCGGGCTGGGCCGGGGTGCCATGGGCGCTCGATTGGTCGATGGCGGTCCGCAGCGCGCGCGCGGCCGCCACCGGGTCCGGCGCCGCGGCGATCGCGCGCACGACGGCCACCCGCCGCGCCCCGGCGCCGAGCACGGCCCCCACGTTGGCGGCGTCGATGCCGCCGATGGCAAACCACGGGCAGCTGGCCACGCGCGCCGCGTGAGAGACCAGGCCGAGCCCCACTCCGGGCCGCCCCGGCTTGGTCGGGGTGGCGTGCACCGGCCCCACGCCGATGTAGTCGGCCCCGCCGACCTCGTCCACCTGCGCCGGGGTGTGGGTGGACAGCCCCACCACGAGGTCCGCGCCCCCGATGCGCCGGGCCTCGGACACCGGCAGGTCGTCCTGGCCCAGGTGCACGCCGTCGGCGCCGGCGGCCAGCGCCAGCTCGGGGCGATCGTTTATCACCAGCAGGGCGCCCGCGCCGCGCGCCGCCGCGGCCGCCTGGCGGGCGACCGCGAGCAGACGCTCATCGGCGGCCTCCTTGTCGCGCAGCTGGACCACGTCGACCCCCGCCTCGATCAGGGCGGACAGCAGCTCGGGCAGCGCACGCCGTTCGGGCCCCAGTTCGCACGGGCAGATCAGGTACAGACGGGCGCTGCGCAGCGCCCGACGGCGCCGCTCGCGCTCGGAGGCGGGCTCGCTGGCCATGGCCTGAGTCTGGCAGGGCCGCGCCTGCTCTAGCATGGTCCGCACGGGAGCCCCCGGGGCTGAGAGGGCGGCAGGCAAGCCGCCGACCGTCACTACCTGATCCGGGTCATGCCGGCGAAGGGAGCCACCGCCATCACCACCCACCAGCCGCCAGCCAGCGAGGTCCTCGTCGTCGGGGGCGGGATCATCGGCCTGGCCGTCGCCTGGCGCGCGCGCCAGCGGGGTCACACCGTCACGCTCGTCGAGCGCGACGAGCTCGCCGGCGGCGCCTCGCGCGTCGCGGCGGGGATGCTCGCCCCGGTGTCCGAGGCCGAGTTCGGCGGCGAGGGCCGTGAGCTGCTCGCCCTGGGCCTGGACTCCCGCCAGCGCTGGCCCCAGTTCGCCCGCGAGCTCGCCGCCGCCGGCGGACTCGATCCCGGCCTGCGGTGCGGGGGCACCCTGATGGTGGCCCGCGACGGCGACGAGGCCGAGGCCCTGGAGCGCGAGCTGGCGTTCCGCCAGCGCCTGGGGTTTGCCGTGCGCCGCCTGCGCCCCAGCCAGGCGCGCGAGCTCGAGCCCGGCCTGGCCCCCCACGTGCGCCTGGCGCTGGAGCTGCCCGACGACCTGTCGGTCGATCCGCGCCGGGTAACCGCCGCCCTGCGCGCCGCCCTGGCGCGAGCCGGCGTGACCGTCTACGAGGGCTGCCCGGTGCAGCGCCTGCTCGTGCGCTCGGGCGCGGTCGCCGGGGTGGCGTTGGCCGCCGGGCGCGAGCTGCGGGCGCAGCGGGTGGTGGTCGCGGCGGGCGCGTGGTCCGGCGCCATCGCCGGCCTGCCGGCCGAGGCGACCCTCCCCGTACGGCCGGTGAAGGGCCAGATCCTCAGGCTCCGCGACCCCGCCGGGCCCGGTCTGCTCGAGCGCGTGCTGCGCTTCGAGGGCGGCTACCTGGTCCCCCGCGGCGACGGGCGCTACGTGCTCGGCGCCACGATGGAGGAGCGCGGCTTTGACGCCACGGTCACGGCGGGCGCGGTGACCGAGCTGCTGCGCGACGCCTCCGAGCTGGTGCCCGGGATCTCCGAGCTCGAGCTCGCCGAGGCCTCGGCGGGCCTGCGGCCGGGGACGCCCGACAACCTGCCCCTGATCGGCGCGGGGGCGCTACCGGGTCTGGTGTGGGCGACCGGCCACCACCGAAACGGCGTCCTGCTCGCCCCGCTCACCGCCGACCTGGTGGCGGCCACGCTGTCCGATGCGCCGGCCGGTCGCCTCGAAGCGAGCTGCGCCCCGGACCGCTTTGGCGGCGCGTCTGTCTCCGCCGCGCCCGCCGAGGCGGTGGTGGGGGCCACCGCGGGGGTCTCCCCGTGAGCGCGGCGACCGTGTCGGTCAACGGCCAGGCGCGGCCGCTGCGCGCGGCGACCGTCGCCGAGCTGCTCGACGAGCTCGGACTCGGCACGAGGCCACGCGGGGTGGCGGTCGCCCTCGACGGCGAGGTCGTCCCCCGCGAGCAGTGGGACGACCGGGAGCTGGGGGCCGGAGCGCGGGTGGAGATCGTCACCGCCACCCAGGGAGGCTGACCGTGGCGGCCACCGACGTCCCGCCGGGCACCGCGGGCGCCCGTCCCGAGGGGACCGAGACCCGTGACGGCACCGGCGCCGGCGCCGGCGCCGGCACCCACGCCGGCGGCGAGATGCCCGACCTGCACATCGCCGCTCGCACGCTTTGCTCGCGGCTGATCCTGGGCACGGGCGGCTTCACCCGCCTGCAGACGCTGGCCGACGCGATCGAGGCCAGCCAAACCCAGCTCGTCACCGTCGCCATCCGCCGCGTGGACGCCCAGGCGCGCGGCTCGCTGCTCGACGTCATCGAGGGCGCGGGCGTGGCGGTGCTGCCCAACACCGCGGGGTGCTTCACCGCCCGCGACGCCGTCGCCACCGCCCGCCTGGCCCGCGAGGCCCTGCAGACCGAGTGGATAAAGCTCGAGGTGATCGGTGACGAGCGCACCCTGCTCCCGGACCCGGCCGAGCTGCTGCGCGCCGCCGAGGAGCTGGTCGACGACGGCTTCGTGGTCCTGCCCTACACATCGGACGACCCCGTGCTCGCCCGCCGCCTCCAGGATGCCGGCTGCGCCGCGGTCATGCCGCTGGGCTCTCCCATCGGCAGCGGCATGGGCATTCGCAACCCGTACAACCTGTCTCTGCTGCGCGAGCAGGTGCAGGTGCCGGTGATCCTCGACGCCGGCATCGGCACCGCCTCGGACGCCGCGGCGGCGATGGAGCTCGGCTGTGACGGCGTGCTGTGCGCGAGCGCGATCTCGCGCGCCGAGGACCCGGTGGCCATGGCCCGGGCGATCGCCGCCGCGGTGCGCGCCGGCTATCAGGCTCGGCGGGCCGGGCGGATCCCGCGCCGGGTGTACGCGGAGCCTTCCAGCCCCGCGACAGGCATGCCCGAGCTGACCTGACGATGGCGCTCGAGCTGGACGCCACCGCCGACCATGACGCGCTGATCGACGCCTGGGAGGCGGCCTGGAGCGGACGCGATCCCGGTGCCTTTGCCGCCGCGTGTACCGCCGACGTGCACTACGAGGATCCGTTCACCGGCTATCCCCGCCACGGCCTGGCCGAGCTGAGCGAGCACGCCGAGCGGCTGTGGGCGGCGTTTCCGGATGTGCGTCTGCAGCGCACGGGCGAGCGGCTCGGCGACGGGCGCCACGTGGTCGCGCCGTGCCGGCTGTTGGGCACCCACCTCGGCGTGCTCGAGGGGATACCGCCCAGCCGGCGCTTCGTCGACATGCACGTCCTGTTCTATGCCCAGCTCGATCAGCCGGGCGGACGTCTGTGGCGCATCCGCGCGTTCCTGGACGCCTACGACGCGGCCGTGCAGGTGGGGGTCCTCCCGCGCCGAGGGACGCTCGGCGAGCGGGCGATGCTGCTCGTCCGCGGCTTCGGGCTGTTCAGGAGGTGACTTTGAGCGTCGCCGTCATGTTCGGGTGGATCGTGCACACGTAGCTGATCGTGCCCGCCTGGGTGGGCGTGTACGTGTAGGTGCCTCCCTGGTTGAAGTCCGAGGAGTGAAAGCTGGCGCCGTTCTGGGCGGTCACGTTGTGGACCACGGCGTCCTGGTTGACCCACTTGACCGGCTGCCCCACCTTGACCGTGACCGTCTGCGGGGCGAAGGCGATGTTCTTCATCTTGACCACGACGGTCTTGCCCGCCGCGCCCGAGGGCTTGGGCGCCGCCGCGGGCGTGGTGGACGTCGACGCGCCCCCGGCGGTGGGCGTACCGGTGGAGGTGCTGCTCGTCTTGTTAGAGCTCGAACTCGACCCGCAGCCGGCGAGGAGGGCGAGGAGCAGGACGGCGGGGAGTGTCGGTAGACGCCTCATTCGGTTTGCGTTTCCTCCCAAGTCGTTGACCTGATGGCACCGCGCCAGGCGACACGGCGGGCGCATCTTCGCCGGGCGAGGGCTCGGGATGCAAGCTCCCTCCTACACTTGCCCGCTTGACCGAGACGGACGCCCGCCACTTCCTCACCGGACGCGAGCTCACCTCCGAGGTCCTCTCGGCTCTGCTCGAGCGCGGGCTGGAGCTCAAGTCGGCGCCGCGTTCCTCGTCCGCGCTCGAGGGCGCGATCGTCGCGCTGCTGTTCGAGCGACCTTCTACACGCACGCGCCTGTCGTTCGAGGCCGGCATCGTCGAGCTCGGTGGCAGCTCGGTCACGCTGCGCGCCGAGGAGCTCCAGCTTTCGCGCGGCGAGTCGGTGCGCGACACGGCACTGGTCCTCTCGCGCCAGGTGCAGGCCGTTGGCGTGCGCACCGGGGAGCACGACGTGCTCGAGGAGCTGGCCCGGTGGGCCTCGATTCCGGTGTTCAACATGCTCACCGCGCTGCATCACCCCTGCCAGGCGCTCGCCGACCTGCTGACCCTGCGCGAGACGTTCGGCTCCCTGCCGGGGCTGCGCGTCGCCTACGTGGGCGACGGCAACAACGTCGCGCGTTCGCTGGCCATCCTGGGAGAGCTGGCCGGCGTCGAGGTCGTGATCGCCTCGCCGCCGGGCTATTCGTTGGCCGACATCGACGGCCCCGCGCCCGAGACCGGCACCGCCGAGCTGGTCGCCGACCCACGCGAGGCGGTCGCCGGCGCGCAGGCGGTCTACACCGACGTGTGGGTGAGCATGGGAGACGAGCAGACCGCCGCTCAGCGCCGGCGCGACCTCGCCCCCTACCGCGTCGACGAAGACCTGCTGGCCGCGGCGTCGGCCGACGCGATCGCGCTTCACTGCCTGCCCGCGCATCCCGGCGAGGAGATCACCACCGAGGTTCTCTACGGGCCACGTCAGCGCATCTGGGACCAGGCCGAGAATCGCCGTCACGCCCAGAAGGCGCTCCTCGAGCACCTGCTGCCGTCGTGAGCGGCGAGCTCGTTTGCGGCGTCGGACCGCGCTCGCGGCGCCCGCAACGGTTCGTGCATGTCATTAGCGCTTGACTTGCAGTCCTGACATTGCGGTAGCCTCGCCACGTCGAGTCCGCGAGAGAGGAAGGTTCCATGCCGCAGCCGAGATCACGCCGTTCTTCGTCGAGCTCCGGTCGCTCGCGTACGCGATCGGGTGCGACGACACGTCGCAGTACACGCAGCACGAGCGCCCGTTCGGGCTCGGGCCGCTCCACCGCACGGAGCTCGCGCTCCAGCGCATCCCGGTCTACGGGCTCGCGTGCGCGGGGCTCACGGTCAACCGCCAAGCGCACCACGGCCAAGCGCACGACGGCCAAGCGCGCGCCGGCCAAGCGCACCACCGCCAAGCGCTCCACCACAAAGCGCGCGACCACGGGGCGCAGCACTACCTCGCGTTCGACGGCCAAGCGGGGCACCAGCTCGCGTTCGACGCGCTCGCGTTCGACGGCGCGGCGCGGCAGTGCCTCCCGCGCGAGCGGCTCCCGTTCGACCGGGGCCAAGCGCACCACGGCCAAGCGCTCGACGGCCAAGCGCGCGCCCGCCAAGCGCTCGGCTTCCTCGCGCTCGAGGTCCGCGCGCTCGACCGGCTCGCGTTCGACGGCGCGGCGCGGCACCGCCTCGCGCACGAGCGGCGCGCGCTCGACGGCCAAGCGCTCCACGGCCAAGCGCGCGCCCGCCAAGCGCACGACCGCCAGGCGCACGACGGCCAAGCGCGCGCCCGCCAGGCGCACGACGGCTAGGCGCACGACGGCCCGACGCTCTGCGTCGTCGCGCTCGGGCGGTTCGCGGTCGACCCGGCGCTAGGCCTCTATGGCCGACGAGAAGACGAAGGGCCAGGGGTCGCGCGCCCGTTCGACCAAGCGCGCCTCCTCGGCGCGTTCGAAGTCCAGCTCGCGGTCGGCGGGCACCCGTTCGGGCGCCAAGCGCACCGGCGCCAAGCGCTCGGCCGGCACCCGCTCTAGTCGTCCTCGGACGAAGTCGGGCGCGGCCGCGGGCAGTCGCGGCGGGGCCAACCGGGGCGGCGACGAAGCGTTACTAGCCGCGCTGGTCGCGGTCCGCGAGCG
>VAYS01000025.1 GCA_005883215.1 Actinomycetota bacterium | reverse complement strand
GACCAGTCGCCCCCGTAGCACCCGCAGCGCCCGTAGGACCGGTCGCACCGGTAGCGCCCGCCGGACCCGTCGGACCCGTATCACCCGTATTCCCAGTAGCCCCAGTCGCCCCAGTAGCACCATTGCTGCCGGTCGCGCCCGTAGGACCAGTCGCCCCCGTAGCACCCGCAGCGCCCGTAGGACCGGTCGCCCCGGTAGCACCCGCCGGCCCCGTCGGACCCGTATCACCCGTATTCCCAGTAGCCCCAGTCGCCCCAGTAGCACCATTGCTGCCGGCCGCGCCGGTCGCCCCAGTCGCTCCGTTGCTGCCGGCCCCGCCCGTAGGACCGGTCGCCCCGGTAGCGCCCGCCGCGCCCGTAGGACCCGTCGGACCCGTATCACCGGTATTCCCGGTAGCCCCCGTCGCCCCCGTCGCACCGTTGCTGCCCGCAGCGCCAGTAGCCCCTGTCGCCCCAGTAGCGCCATTGCTTCCAGCCGCACCGGTCGCCCCAGTCGCGCCCGCCGCGCCCGCAGGACCGGTAGCACCCGCCGGCCCAGCCGGCCCAGTCGGACCCGTATCACCCGTATTCCCAGTAGCCCCAGTCGCCCCCGTCGCACCGTTGCTGCCCGCAGCGCCAGTAGCCCCTGTCGCCCCAGTAGCGCCATTGCTTCCAGCCGCACCCGTCGCCCCAGTCGCCCCAGTAGCGCCAGCCACGCCATTACTGCCGGCGGCACCAGTGGGCCCAGTGGCACCGATCGCACCTGTGGCGCCCGCAGCACCAGTAGCGCCCGTGGCACCGTTGTTCCCTGAGGCGCCGGTCGGCCCGGTGGGGCCGGTCGGGCCCGCTGCACCGGTAACCCCAGTTGCCCCGGTAGCGCCATTGCTACCCGATGCACCAGTTGGGCCCGCGGCACCGGTGGGCCCTGTAGGCCCGGCCGGGCCGGTAGCGCCGTTGGTGCCTGAGGTACCAGTCGGTCCTGTGGCACCCGCCGCGCCCGTCGGGCCTGTCGGCCCGCCCGCCGGGCCCGAGGGGCCGGTCGGCCCGGTGGCGCCGTTAGTGCCGTTAGTGCCGTTAGTGCCGTTAGTGCCGTTAGTGCCGTTAGTGCCGTTCTGACCCGCGGGGCCGGCGGGCCCCGGCGCGCCGGCGGGCCCCTGGATGCCGGCAGGCCCGGCGGGACCCGGCGCCCCAGCCGGGCCGGCAGGACCAGGAGGTCCCTGGGGCCCGACGGTCCCGCCCCCGGACTTGGTGGAAACCACCGGCGAAAAACTCGTTACTCCGCCCACGCGCATCGCCACGCGGAAGACGCCGCTGACTCGCTTGGGGATCTTGCGGGCGTACTTGAAGCACAGCAGCCCAGCCGAGGACTTCGGGCCTTTCACATCTGGGACGAGGGGGGCAGTGGCGACCCGGACGAAGCGGCCGTTCGCCCGTCGTACCTGGATACCTACCGAGAGCGCGGCCTTTCGCGCCTTGACGACCTTGAGGGGAGCAGCCACAGGACAGACCCGGCCGCGCAGCATCACGCCTCGACTCTTGCCCGAGGTCTTGGTTGCACTGAGGCTCACGCTGAGCCGTGTGGGCTGGGCCCAGCCCACACCTACACCCCCAGCGAGCAACGCGAACCCGCCGAGCGCACACGCCGCGAGCGCGTACGCGCGAAATCGCCTCAGGTCGGGCATTATGCGATCAGGGCGCACAACCTACGCGCGCAGAAATGCGCGATTCCCGGCGACGGCGACGTCCCGGGTGTCCGCGTCCTGGTCTAGGTTTCTTTGGTCCATGTGTCAGCGCGGTCCAGGCGGCGCACGCTCACCATGAACCCACGGTGTGGATGAGGGTCCTGAGATTGCCAGCACACGCCCGCACACCCCGTGTGCGGCGATCATTAGGCAGGGTCGTCTGTTTGCGTGGTGCACCACGTGAGAAACGCCCCTCGACAAGCGCATGCGCGTTTGCCCAAGGGTCATCCTAGTTACTTTCGGCATGCGAGCCCAAATCATCAAGGGGATTTACTACCCCGATAACGGAATCCCAGGGACCACCCTACGTCAGCTAACAGACCGGCTTCCTGGCCATGGGCTACAACCCTCTTCCGCACGCCCCCACCCCCCGAGCCAGGCCGGACCTAGGGGAGATACGGGCTGACCGAGCGCGCTGAGCAACGCTTGCGCCACGCCTTGCCAGCAGTAGCGCCGAGCGTTCTGCTCGCCGTGAGCCTGGCCGTCGCGCCTGCGGCGCGAGCTCAAGTTCCATCCGAGCAGGAGTGCAAAGCCCTCGCGGAAGCAGGCCAACCACAGCTCGCCCAGGCGTGCCAGCAGGCGAGGCACCGGCCCCGCCCCCGACCCAGGCCCCGCCCCCGACCCAGGCCCCGCCCCCGACCCAGGCCCCGCCCCCACCTCACGCCCAAGCCGCCACCTCCCGCCCCCGAGCCGCGCGAGGAGTCCAATGAGGCGCCACCGGTCACCCGACCGGTGCCGCGCCGCACACGACCCTTCGCTGGCCTGATCCCGTCCACCGGGGCCGACGTTCGCAGCCTCCTGGTCGTTGGCGGTATATGCCTCGGCTTCGGATGCGTCGGCCTTGGGATCGTCATGCGCTCCCCACGCCCGAGACGTCGCTGACCACAGTCCGCCGCTTCTCCGCTGCCTCGCGCGGGTATTAGCCGCCGTTGATGGAGATCGCGTTGTAGGTGATCGGCGGATGGCTCGCTGTGTCGCTGCTGATCGTGGTCCTAGCCGTGCTGACCGCCACCGGGGGACGCTTGCTCGATCCCGCGCCGCGCCTGGCGCGTGCCGTCAGGCGGCGAGGACGGGGAGCAGTGCCGCGAACTTGACCTCGGTCTCGGCAAGCTCGGCGCGGGGGTCGGAGTCGCGCACCACACCGACCCCCGCATAGCACCGGGCCAGCCTGTCCGCGAGCAGGGAGCAGCGCAGAGCTACGCAGAACTCACCGTCCTCGTTGGCGTCGATCCATCCGACGGGGCCGGCGTACCACCCGCGGTCCAGGCCCTCCAGGGCGGGGATCAGGGGCAGCGAGCGATCGACGGGGTCGCCGCCGACCGCCGGGGTTGGATGCAGCCGTCCGGCCAGTTCGACGGCGCCCACCGGATCGGCAAGCTGGGCGCGGATCGGCGTGGCCAGGTGCTGGATGTTGGCCATACGGGCCAGAACCGGCTCCTCGGCCGCGGTGACCCAGACCGCGGCGCGTTTCAGGGTGGCTCGAATGCGACGGACGACAATCGCGTGCTCCTCCCGGTCCTTCTCGGACTGAAGCAGCTGCTCGCCCAGGTGGTCGTCGACCGCGGGATCGGCGCTGCGGCGCATCGACCCGGCGAGGGCCAGCGTGCTCGCGCGCAGCCCTTCGCGCCGGATGAGCAGCTCGGGGCTGGCCGCCAGGAAGGTGCTCTGTCCCCTTCCTACCGCGAACACGAAGCAACCAGGGAAGGCATCGCGCAGGACGCCGAACACGGCGCCGGGATCGTGGGGGTGTGCCGTTATCACCTGCACTTCGCGAGCCAGCACCAGCTTGTCGAGCTCGCCGCTTCGAATGCGCTGCGCCGCGCGGTCCACCGCCTCCTCGTAATGTTCGGGCGGCATCGCGCTGCGCACCCGGGAGGGCTCGGCGGGATCGGGGTCTAGCAGGGGCAGCGGCTCGGCGCGCAACCCCTCCAGTCTGGACTCCACCCGATCGAGCATCTGATCGGTTAAGTCGTCGGCGCCCGCCATCGCGTTGATGGTCATCCTGGTGTCGCCTCCCCTCCGGGCAAAGGACAGCGCCGGCAGCGTCAACGACGCCGCCGCGAACCCCGTCCATGCAGGGCTATCGCCGCCGTCGGGCGCGAAGGCAAACCCCCCGACCGCGACCGGCCCTGCTCCCGGGGGGCCGTCCGGGGGATCGGCGATGGCCTGAGCGACCAGAGTACGCCACCGCGCTCCGAGCTCGCTGAAGCGGTCGGTACCACGTGCCTCCAGGTCGGCCGCGCTGCCGAGCGCCGCCAGTGCGCTTGCCGCCCGTTCGGGCTGCTCAAAGCAGAACCACCGTTCGTCGGTGGCGCGCGAGGCGACCACCACCGCGCACGGATCCACCGAGGAGTCCAGCCGAGTCGTGATCGAGGCCAGGCACCGACCGCCCACGCGCCGGGCGAGACCGATCGCACGCTCCACGCGCTCGCGCAGCCGCGCACGATCGGAGGCCGAGAGCGCGAACGGGCCCCGCGTGGCCCTCGCAGTCGGCATCGATCGCAGTCTAGGCGGCAGGCGGGGCTGCCTGCTGGCGCCAGACGCTACGTCTCGCCGCGGCCCCGGGAGATCGCGATCTCGCCCGTGCGCATCATCTCAATCAGCCCGAATGGGCGCACCATCCGCTCAAACGCCTCGACCTTGTCCGTGGTGCCGGTGATCTCAACGATCAGCGACCGCTTGGTCACGTCGACGACCTTGCCCCGGAAGATCTCGCAGATCTGCATGACCTCGCCCCGCTGGTTGCCGTCGACGGAGACCTTGAACAGGGCAAGCTCGCGGGAGACGGTGTCATCCGGCTCCAGATCGCGGATCTTGATCACGTTGACCAGCTTGTGCAGCTGCTTGGTGACCTGGTCGATCGGGTGAAGCGCCCCGTCGAGAGTCAGCGTGATGCGCGACACCCGATCGTCGTCGGTGGGGCCCACGGTCAGCGTGTCGATGTTGAACCCCCGGCGGGCGAACAGGCCGGCGATGCGGGTGAGCACGCCGGGCTTGTTCTCGACCAGAATGGAGAGCAGGTGCTTGCGCCCTGTGCGCAGGCCGCCCGCCGCCTCGAGCTCCTCAAGGCTCAGCAGCTCCTTGGTCCCGGGCTCGCCCATTAGCCCACCATCTCGCGCGCCGGCTGACCAGCGGGAATCATCGGGTAGGTGTTTTCCTCGCGGGTCACGCGCACGTCGACCAGGACGGGGCCCTCGGTGGCGAGCGCGTCCTTCATGTCCGAGACAAGTGTGCGCTTGTCGGTGAAGCGCAGCCCGGTGGCCCCATAGGCCTCCGCCAGCTTGAGGTAGTCGGGAAAGTCGCCCATGTCCACCTGGCTGTAGCGCTTGTCCCAGAACAGCTCCTGCCACTGGCGGACCATGCCCAAGTACCCGTTGTTCATGATGAACACCTTGATCGGGATCTTCTCCTGCGCGCACGTGGCCAGCTCCTGCATGTTCATCTGCACCGAGCCGTCGCCGGCGATGCAGCACACGAGCTGATCGGGACACCCCACCTGGGCGCCCATCGCCGCCGGAAGGCCAAAGCCCATCGTGCCCAGCCCCCCGGAGTTGATCCATCGGCGGGGCTTGGAGAAATGGAAGTACTGGGCCGCCCACATCTGGTGTTGCCCCACGTCTGAGGTGACGATCGCCTCGCCGCCGGTGGCCTCGTACAGGGCCTGGATCATGTACTGAGGCTTGATCTCGTTGTCGGTTGAGTCCTCGTAGCGCAACGGGTACTTCTTCCGCCAGCCGCCGATCCGCGTCCACCACTCGTCCAGGCGTGAGGAATCGAACTCCAGCGCCCGGTACTCGGCTACCAGCTTGGCCAAGATGTTCTTGGCGTCCCCCACGATCGGGATGTGGGCGGGGACGTTCTTGGAGATCTCGGCCGGATCGATGTCGATGTGGATGAACTTGGCGCGGGGGGCGAACTCCGACAGCTTGCCCGTGATGCGGTCGTCAAAGCGGGCCCCGACGGCACAGATCAGGTCGGCCTCGTCCATGGCGTAGTTCGCCGCCCGCGTGCCGTGCATGCCCAGCATCCCCAGCCACTGCTCGTGCGGTGCGGGGAACGCGCCCAAGCCCATCACGGTGCAGGTCACCGGGAAGCGGTCGGCCAGGCAAAACTCGGTCAGCTCGGGCGCGCCATTGGCGTTGATCACGCCCCCGCCGGCGTAGATGACCGGCCGCCGGGCCGCCGCCAGCGCCTTGGCCGCCTGGCGGATCTGCTTGGTGTTGCCTTCGGTGGTGGGCTGGTACCCGGGCAGCCGCACGTCGTTTACCGGCTCGTACTGGATGTCGGCCCGCGAGAGGTCCTGGGGAATGTCCACCAGCACCGGCCCGGGGCGCCCGGTGCGCGCGATGTGAAACGCCTCGTGGATCGCGCGCGGAATCTCCAGCGGATGCTGGATCAAAAACGAATGCTTTACCACCGGCATCGAGATGCCGATCGTGTCTGCCTCCTGGAAGCCGTCGGTGCCCAGCAGCTCGGTGCGCACCTGACCGGTGATGAACACGGTGGGGACCGAATCCATCATCGCGTCGGTGATCGGGGTGATCACGTTGGTGGCCCCGGGCCCGCTGGTGGCGAGCGCCACCCCCGCCTTGCCCGTGGCCTTGGCATAACCCTCGGCGGCGTGGCCGCCCCCCGCCTCGTGGCGCACGAGGATGTGCCTGATGCCCGCGTCGTAGAAGGCGTCGTAGGTGGGAAGGTTCGCACCGCCGGGAAGACCGAATACGACCTCCACGCCCTCGGCCTTCAGGCACTCCATCACGGCGTCCACCGCGCGCATCCGGATCCTCCTCTCGGGCGTAGCTGATTACAGGAGATTGAGCCGCTGGCCCCGGGGGCCGCAGCTCAGAAAACCCCAGTGTATCAGGGGTTTTTGGCCTCTCGGCCCGGCGGCTATCCGCCTTGCAGCGCCCTCGGCTCGCCGCCCGGGAAGTACAGCTCCTCCCCACAGTGCGTGCAGATCGAGTCGTGCAGCATCACGGCCCTTCCGCACCGCGGGCACATCCGCCGGGGTTCTGACCCCTCGAAGCGGTACAGCAGCGCAGCCAGGAGCCCCAGGAACGGGAGCAGCGCCGAGATCAGGAACCAGAGCAGGAACGAGCTGCCCTTGTAGCGCCCCACGATCCCTCCGGAGATCCCGAAGGACAGCGCGATGATCACGTAGGGCATGCGCGGGGTCAGAACAGGACGCGCAGCGCCCAGATCACGGCGCCGATCGCGAGCACGACGACGACGATCCAAAAGATGGCCGCGACGATCCCGATGATGAACTTGATCAGGATCCATGCCGCGATCAGGAGGATCAGCGCCGCCAGGCCGCGCCTAGCCAGCGAAGAGCCGGTTTCTTCCATGGCCTAAGCGTACCCCCTCGGCCCGTGCCCCTCGGCGGGCGCCTGCGAGCTTGCATCACGACGCGCGACCGCGTCCCGGCCCACGGCGCCGGGACGCGGTCTATTGCGCGGGGAGGGTCAGTCGTAGCTTCGGCGCAGATGCTCGAAGTCGCTGCGACAGCCCGGGTGCGGTACGGCCGGCGCGCTCAGCCTCGAAAGCCGATAGCGCCGGATGCGGGGACTGGCGGACTCCTCGGCCGGCCGGGCCGAGTGCTCGGCCGGCGCGACCTCGGGGAACAGCAACAGGCGGCTGGGGGCGGAGCTTGGTCTCATGGCGAGCATGTTCCCTTGCGCCCTTCCCCGCGCCATTGGCCATCGGTCCAAGATCAGCGCCGCCCGACTCTCCCGCCGGGCGAGCGCGGACTAGGCTCGGCGCACGGCGGCCGCGCGCAGGGCGGGGCGCTGGCGCTTGTCCAAGCGCCGTCGCACGCGCCAGCGCGCCCCGGCGAAGGCGAGGTTCGCCACGGTGGCAAAGCCGGCCTCGTCGGCTCGCAGCGCGAGCAGCAGATGCGCGATCCGGTCGGCTGGCGGGAGCGCGGGCTCGTTTACCCGCACGCAGTAGCACAGCACCCGACGGCGACCGGGCCGAATCAGCAGCGCGCCCCTCTCCCCCACCAGCCAGGCTCCCAGCGCTCCCCGCTCGAGCACCAGTCCGGTGGCGGCGTGCAGTTCACGCGCCCGGTGCGAGAGCAGGTCCCCCAGCAGTCCCAGAGCCACGCGGTCGGCGCGCGCGGCGTCGCCGCCGACGCCCTCCCGGCGCCGGGGCCGCACGACGTTGGCTCCGCGCTGGGCGTAGAGCTCGGGGATCACCCAGGCGTGGGCCACGCTGATGAGCGCCACCGGTAGGGCGAGGGGTTGCAGGGCCATCAGCAGCCCCGCGGCGAGCAGGAACGGGACCGTGTGCGCCACCGTCCACCCGGTCCACAGCCAGCCCAGGCGGCGCAGTCGCTCGTCGGTGGCCCGGGGACGCCAGTGGACCGCGGCCAGCTCGGGCAGCGGTTCGACGGACGCCGGATCGGCCGACGCCGAGACCAGCGGCCAGGAAACCGAGATGGCTAGCCCCCGGAGATGGGGAGCCGCAGGATCACCAGGTCGGCGTCGAGCGGCAGCTCACGCACCTGCTCGGCCCGCCCCTCGCCGGTGGACACCATCGCGAAGTAGCCGCGGTCGAGCTCGCGGCTGAACGCCGCGACCGCCTCCTCCACGGCGACCGGATCGTTGGCGGTCCACTCGGCCAGCGTGGTGTGCCCGGTGTTGTCGAGACGGACGAGTCGTGACACGGAGACCTCCTCGGTGGAGCGCTGCTGGATGAGCGATCGGGACGCAGGGGGATGCTACGCCTACGTCGGCGCGCTGGTCGATGTCGGCGACTAGTTTTCGAGGCCCAGCTGCGCGCGGACGAGGCGGCTCACCTCGGCGCCGTCGGCCCGACCTTTGGTTTCGCGCATGACGTAGCCGATGATCGGCCCCATCGCCTTGGCGTTGCCGGCCTTGATCTTCTCCGCCGCGCCCTGGTGGGCCTCGATCGCCGCCGCCACCACGCCGGCCAGCGCCTCGTCGCCGCTGGCGATCGCGCCTAGCCCCTCGGTCTCGACAATTCCCTCAGGGTCGCCGCCCTGTTGGACCATCCGGTCCAGCACCTGGCGCCCGGCCCCGGCGGTGATGGCCCGCTGGGAGATGAGCGCGACCAGTCGCGCGAGCTGGGCGGGGGCCACCCTCGAGTCGGCGGGATCCTCCTCGCCCAGGCGACGGACCAGCTCGCCCGAGATCCAATTCGCCAGCTGTTGGGCGACGGCCGGGTCGATCTGTACGGGGGCGGCGTCGACTCCGCCGTGGCCGTCGCCGGCGCGCGCCAGCTCGGCCAGCGCCGCCTCGAAATAGGCGCCCAGCTCGACGCGAAAGGCCAGGTGGCGAGCGCTCGCGGCCGTGAGCCCGAACTCGCTCTCATAGCGTTCGACACGGGCGGCTGGGAGCTCGGGCAGCTGGGCGCGGGCGGCGGCGACCATGTCCTCGTCGATCTGTATCGGGACCAGGTCGGGCTCGGGGAAGTAGCGGTAGTCGTGCGCCTCCTCCTTGGAGCGCAGCGCGCTGAGCTTGCCGGTCTGAGGATCGAAGTGCAGCGTTTCCTGCACCACTGGCTCCCCCGCCCGCAGGAGCTCCGCCTGGCGAGCCAACTCGGCGCGAATCCCGCGCTCGAGGAAGCGAAATGAGTTCATGTTCTTGAGCTCGGTCTTGGTACCCAGCGCGACGCTGCCCCCCAGGCGGATCGAGACGTTGGCGTCGCAACGCAGCGAACCCTCCTCCATGTTCACGTCGGAGACCCCGAGCTGGCGCAGGGTGGTGCGCAGCAGCTCGAGCCACTCACGCGCCCGCACGGGATCGTGAAGGTCAGGCTCGGTGACGATCTCCACCAGCGGAGTTCCCCCGCGGTTAAAGTCAACGACCGAGACGTCCGAGCCGTGGATGCGCCCGCTGGTGCCGACGTGCACCAGCTTGGCGGCGTCCTCCTCGAGGTGAGCCCGATGGATGCGCACTTCGCCTAGCCGCCCGCCCCGGCACAGGGGTTCGTCGTACTGGGAGATCTGATAGCCCTTCGGAAGGTCGGGATAGAAGTAGTTCTTGCGGTGAAAGCTCGACCGCGGCGCCAGCTCGCATTCGAGCGCCAGCCCGATCATCAGGCCGAAGTGGATCGCTCGGGCGTTGACCACCGGCAGGCTGCCCGGCAAGCCGAGGCACACGGGGCAGGTGTAGGTGTTGGGCGGTTCGCCAAACGACAGGGGACAGGAGCAGAACATCTTGGTGGCGGTGGAGAGCTGGACGTGGATCTCCAGCCCGATCACCGGCTCAAAGCCGTCGAGCCCATCGTTCGGCGAGGTGGCGGCGCCGTCGCTCATGCGCGCGCCGGGACCGCGTCGAAGTCGATCGCCTGCTCGAGGGCGAACGCGACATCCAGCAGCCGGTTCTCGCTAAACGGCGGGCCGGCGAGCTGAAAGCCAGTGGGTAGGCCGTCGCTCATTCCGTTGGGGAGCGACAGGGCGGGCACCCCGGCCAGCGACATGGGAACGGTGAGCACGTCGCTCATGTACATCGCCAGGGGATCGCCGGTGCGGGCGCCGAGCTCGAAGGCCACCGTCGGGCTGGTGGGGCAGGCCACGAGGTCGAAGTCCTCGAATGCCGCCCGGAAGTCCTCGACGATCTTGGTGCGCACTCGTTGCGCACGGCCGTAGTAGGCCTCGTAGTAGCCGCTGGAGAGGGCGTAGGTGCCGAGCATGATGCGGCGCTTGACTTCGGCGCCAAAGCCATCTCGTCGCGTGCGGGTGTACATCTCCAGCAGCGTCTCGGCCTCCTCGCGCAGCCCGTAGCGGACCCCGTCGTAGCGGGCCAGGTTCGACGACGCCTCGGCGGGCGCCAGCACGTAGTAGGCGGAGAGCGCGTGGGGCGCGTGGGGCAGCCGGCAGCGTTTTACCGTCGCGCCCAGGCGCTCGGCGATGTGCAGCGTTTCCTCAAAGGCGCGCAGGACGCCGTCCTCGATGCCCTCGCCGCTGAGCTCTTCGGGTACGCCGATCGCGGCGCCGTCCAGGCGCGTGGCGGTCGGCAGCTCGATCGACTCGGGAAACTCGAGGGAGGTCGAGTCGCACCGATCTCGCGGCCCGACCATCTGGCCCAGAATGAGCGCGGCGTCGGTGACGTTGCGGGTCAGGGGGCCGGCCTGATCGAGCGACGAGGCAAACGCGATCATGCCGTAGCGCGAGACGGCTCCATAGGTGGGTTTGAGACCAACGATCCCGCAAAGCGAGGCCGGCTGGCGGATAGACCCGCCGGTGTCGGTCCCGAGCGCCCAGGGCGCCAGCCCCGCGGCCACGGCGGCAGCGCTGCCGCCCGACGAGCCCCCGGGCACACGACCGCGATCCCACGGGTTCAGAACCGGCCCATAGCCCGAGTTCTCATTGGAGGAACCCATCGCGAACTCGTCTTGGTTGGTCTTGCCCAACAGCGGCGCCCCGGCCTGCTCGAGGCGCTCGACGGCGGTAGCGGTGTAGGGCGGCTCATAGCCTTGGAGGATCCGCGAGCCAGCCTGGCTGGGGACACCGCGGGTGCAGAACAGGTCCTTGACCGCCAATGGGACCCCTCCCAGTGGGCCCTCGGCCATCGCGGCGGTGGCTGTGGGTGGCTCCTCGGCCACCCAGGTGAAGGCGTTCAGCTCGTCGGCGGCGGCGCGCGATTGGTAGGCGTCGAACAGCTCGGCCGGATCCAGCGCGCCGGCGTGCACGCGCGAGGCCGCCTCGGCGGCCGACAGCGCGATCGGGTCGCTCATGCCTGCGGGCTGGGAACCGCGAACCCGTCCTGGAGCACGAGCGGGGCGGCCGCCAGCGCAACCTCGCGGGGCAGCGGCGGACGCGGCTTGTCCTCGCGCAGGGCGTTCTCGACCTCGACCACGTGCGATGTCGGCGCCACCTCGTCGAGATCGAGCTCGCCGATCCGCTCGATGTGATCCAACACCCCAGACAGCTCGTGTGCCATGCGCTCGAGCTCGTCCTCGGACAGCTCGAGCCGAGCGAGCTGAGCAACGTGGAGCACCTGCTCGCGGTCGATCACGAGCGGGATTCTACGCGCGCCCACATGGCCGTTCGTGCGCCCGGGACGCCATGGCGCCTATGCCGAACGGAGCCAAACGCGGGGCCCTCCCAAGGAAGGGCTGTACGTCTACTGGTTGGGTGGCTGCTGGTTCGGATCCTGCGGCGGCTGACCGATGAGCCCCGAGCCCGGCAGCTGTCCAGGTGCGGTGGGCGCGCGCTGGGGGGGCGCGCCAGGCGCAGGACCGGCGGGGGGCGGCGGCTGCTGGGACGGCGGCGGCTGCTGCTCGGGAGGCGGCTGGTGGGGGGGTGGCGCTGCCGCGGGCGGCGGCGGCGCGGGCGGCGGCGCCTGCTGCGGCGGCGCCTGTTGGGGTTGCGGTGCAGCCGCAGGCGGCGGCGCCTGCTGCGGCGCGGGCGGCGGCGGTTGCTGCGGTGGGGGGGCCTGCTGCGGTGGCGGAGTGGGCGCTCCCGGCTGCACCTGGCCGGGAGTGCCGGAATATAAGCCGCCGCCTCCCACCGTGCCGCGCGCGGCGGCGCCGGCTTCGGCGAACGTCACACCTTCATCTTGCATCGCCCGCCAGCCGCCGTATGCCACGGCCACGGCGGAAATGAACGCCAGATACGCCCAGATCTGGGTTCCGATATGCAGGCTCACAGAGTTGCCCCCGAAAGAGGCATAGGTACTCGGGACGCCCGCGTGGGGTTTGCTGATCACGGCGCGGACGAGGATCAAGATCGCCGAAAGGCCACCCAGACCGGCGACGATCGTGCTGGGCGGAACCGGAGATTGAATCCGTTGTTCGGTAGCGACGAGAAACACCGCCCCAAGAGCAACGATCGCGGTGATCAAGATGATCCAGCGGATGCCGGTCAGCGCGTGCCACCCACTTAGGCTGCCGACAGCGCCGTGCGTGTTGATTGTTCGACCCAGGACCTTTACCTCAACGCTGTAGCTGAACCATTTGAAGAACAGCAGGATGAAGAGCGCGATCGCACTCACACCGATGATCTGGTGGGGCTGGCGCAGCCGGTTGATGTCGAACTGCATGTGAGGGAGACCCCCTGGGTCGGATCCGATAGCACCGGGCTTGGCAGGTTGATCATCGGCGCCCCCCGGCCCCAGGTCAAGCCCAGCGGCCGAGTGTCCGGACCGGGGGCTCCGCCGAAGGACCGACGCATCAGACGCCCAAGGCCGGCGCCTCGGGCGCCCCGCCGGCGCTCCCGTTCAGTGTTCGCTTGCTGACCCTCCGGTGGCCGGGGGCCGATTCGCGCCCGACGCGGATCGCGGAGGGGCGGGGCGCACCTCGGCCTCGACCTGCGTGGCGCGTCGTGGCCGCTCGTCGCGGACCGCCCACAGTGCGCCAAGAGTGCTCCCCACCACACACCCCAGGCCGACGTAGGCGCCCACCTTGGAGCCGTAGTCATGGTTGGGGCCTGGCGTCGATATCAATACCCGGTAGGCGAGCAGTAGAGCTGTGGCGATCCCGGCTATCGCCGCCGCCACCGCCGCCGCGACCGGCAGCGCGGGGGTGCGCGCCCACGCCGCCGCCACCGCCGCAGCGAGCGCCAACGCCGCGGTGCCGACGACGACCCAGCGGAGGGTGATCAAGGCGTCCCATCCGGTGACATTGGTGTCCCCGGGGCGGGAGAACCAGTCGACGGCAAACAACAGTGCGACCGCGACGATCGAGCCCAGCGAGCCGATAAGCTCGCCTCCCCGCAGACGGCCCGGGCCCATGGTCAGGCGTCGACCGTCGGGGGCTTCACGCCGGCACCGTAGCGCGACGCGCCGCGCGGACGGTGTTCTCTAGCAAGCAGGCGATGGTCATCGGGCCCACCCCTCCGGGCACGGGTGTGATGGCCGCCGCCCGTTCGCGCGCCGCCTCAAAGTCGATGTCGCCGACCAGGCCCTCTGCCAGCCGGTTCATCCCCACGTCGATGACGACCGAGCCGGGCTTGACCGCGTCGGCACCGAGTAGTCGAGCCCTCCCGACGGCGGCGATCAGCACCTCGGCGCGGGCGCAGACCGCGGCGAGATCGCGGGTGCGCGAGTGACAGAGCGTCACGGTGGCGTTGGCGACCAGCAGGAGTTGGGCCATCGGCTTGCCGAACAGATTGGAACGTCCGACCACGACAGCCTCGGCTCCCCCGAGCTCGACGCCCTCTCCGGCCAGCAGCTCCATGACCCCCAGCGGCGTGCAGGGCCGCAGGCCCTCCTGTCCCAGCGCCAGGCGCCCGGCGTTGAGCGGGGTGAGCCCGTCCACGTCCTTGTCGGGATCGATGCGGGCGGTCAGAGCCGACCCGTCCAGGTGGCCGGGGAGGGGAAGCTGGAGCAGGATGCCGCTCACGCGCCCGTCCGCGTTGAGCTCGTCGAGCAAGGCGGCCACCTGGTCGTCGCTGGCGTCGGCGGGAAGGCGGTGGTCAAAGCCGGCGATCCCCACCGCCTCGGAGGCCCGCTGCTTGCCGCCGACGTAGACCGCGGAGGCGGGGTCGTCCCCCACGAGCACGGTGGCTAGCCCCGGGTGTATGCCCGCGGCGACCAACTCCGCCACCTCGCCGGCTACGCGCTCGCGCACCCGCTCGGCCGCCGCCTTGCCGTCGATGATGCGCGCGGTCACCGGCTTAGCGAGGGCTGATCGGTGCATACTCGGCCATCAGCTTGCGCTCGGAGCCGTCCGAGGCAAAGCGCACGACGACTATCCCACCCGGCTCGACGCCGGTCACCACGCCGTCGCCGAACGCGGCGTGCACGACATCGTCGCCCAACCGGTAGGACACCGCCGAGGGTCCCACCGGGGGGGAGCCCGCCGCGTGCGCCCAGCTGGGCACCGGCTCCGAACGGGCGCGCGCGGACGGCGCCTCTTCGCGGTCAGTCAGCTCGTCGGGCAGCTCGAACAGGAACCGGCTGGGCACGCCGTAGGTACGGGCGCCGAACAGCGAGCGCGCGCGGGCGTAGGTCAGGTAGAGGTCGCGCATCGCCCGGGTGATCCCGACATAACACAGACGCCGTTCCTCCTCCAGACCGCCTTCATCGAGCGCCCGCGAGTGGGGAAACACCCCGTCTTCGCAGCCGATAATGAAGACGATCGGATACTCCAGACCCTTGGCGTTGTGCAGGGTCATCAGCGTAACCAGCCCTTCGTCGTCGCTTCGGCTATCGGCGTCGGACAGCAGCGCGATCTGCTGCAGGAACGCGTCGAGTCCCGCCTCGCCTGGATCGGCGGTGGCGTCGAACTCGCGGGCCACCTCGATGAACTCGTGCAGGTTCTCGCTGCGGCCCTGGGCCTCGATCGTGCGCTCCGCCTCGAGCATGTCCAGATACCCCGTCTCGTGCAGGGTGGCGTCGAGTAGATCTCCCACCGGCACGCCCTCGTCCGCCTTCTGCTTGAGCCGGGCCAGGGTTTCGCCAAACCGGCACAGCGCCTTGATCGCCGCGGTGCCCAGCCCGGGAATGGTGTCCGGGGTGCAGGCCGCCTCCCACACCGAGATGCCCACGCTTCCGGCGTGCGCCAGCACGCGCGACAGGGAGGTCTGCCCGATCCCGCGGCGGGGCGTGTTGGCGATGCGCGTGAAGCTGACCGCGTCCTGGGGATTGGCGATCAGTTGGAGGTAGGCCACGGCGTCGCGGATCTCGGCGCGCTCGTAGAACTTGGTCCCACCCACCACCTGGTAGGCGATCTCCCGCCGAACGAGCGTGTCCTCGAGCACGCGCGACTGAGCGTTGGTCCGATAAAAGACGGCCAGCTCCGCGCGGCTGACGCCCTCCTCGACTAGACGCTCGATCTCCCCCACTACGAAGCGCGCCTCGGCGTGCTCGTCGTCGAACGCGCGCACCTTGACCGGGTCGCCCTCGCCCAGCTCGGTCCACAGCGACTTCGGCTTCTGGGAGCGGTTGTTGCGAATGACCGCGTTGGCGGCGGAGAGGATGGTCTGCGTCGAGCGGTAGTTCTGCTCTAGCTTGACCACCTTGGCGTCGGGAAAGTCGTCCTCAAAATCGAGGATGTTGCGGATGTCGGCCGAGCGGAAGGAATAGATCGATTGCGAATCGTCGCCGACCACCGCCAGGTTGCGCTGCCCCTCCTCGCGTCCGCCTTGGGCGTCGCCGCCGCGGCCGCCGCCCACCAATAGCTGCAGCCAGCGGTACTGGGCGTAGTTGGTGTCCTGGTACTCATCCACCAGCACGTGGCGAAAGGCGCTGCGATAACGGTCGCGGACCTCGGGGAACAGCTCGAGCAGGTTGACCGCCCGAACGAGCAGATCGTCGAAGTCGAGGGCGTTGGAGCGCAGCAGCTCGCGCTCGTAGAGCTCGAAGACGTCGGCCACGGTCTGCTCGAAGTAGGACTCCACCAGGCCGCGATAGGCGGCGGCATCCCGCAGGCGGTTCTTGGCGTCGGAGATCTGGGACTGGACCGAGGCGGGGGTAAACCGCTTGGGGTCGACGCCCAGCTCGTCGGCGCAGCGCTTGACCAGCCGCCGGGCATCGGCTTGGTCATAGATCGAGAACTGGCGCGAGTAGCCCAGGCGCTCGGCGTCGGCTCGCAACATGCGAGCACAGGCCGAGTGGAAGGTCATCAGCCACATGCCCCGCGTGCGGCGCCCCAGCAGCAGCTCGACGCGCTCGCGCATCTCCTGGGCCGCCTTGTTGGTGAAGGTGATGGCCAGGATCTCGCCGATTCCGGCCCGGCCGGTGTAGACGAGATAGGCCAGACGATGGGTAAGGACCCTGGTCTTTCCGGTACCGGCCCCGGCGAGGATCAGCAGCGGGCCCTGGCCATGGGTCACCGCCTCGCGCTGAGGCGGGTTCAGCCCGGCCAGTAGCTCCGCGACACGCTCGTTCTCGGCCCGGTCGGGCGTGGCAGTAGACGCGGACGGCATTGCTGCCCTGAGCATAGGCCGCGCCCGCGACGGGAACTCGCCGGCCGAGCGCCGCCGGGGCGCCGGCAACGACGGGTGGGCGAACCCGGTCAGCCCCCCGCCGGGTTGGGCCCCTTGACCGGGCGCAGCGGCCGCACGTCTCCCTCCTGCTGTGCCTGCTCGCCCGACAGCTGCGCCAGCGCCCGCTCCAGGGCGCCGATGCGGCTGGCCAGACCCGCGATCGCCTCGGCAAACGGATCGGGGAGGTGCACCCAGTCGGCGTCGGGCCCCTCGGGGCGGCGACCCTCCACCCGCACCGGATGGCCCGGGTTGCCGACCACGGTCGAGTTGGGAGGTACGTCGTGGATGACGACGCTGTTGGCGCCGATCTTGGCGCCGTGACCGATCTCGATCGGCCCCAGCAGCTTGGCCCCAGAGCCGATCGTCACGTTGTCCTGCACCGTGGGGTGGCGCTTGCCGGTGGCAAAGCCCGTTCCGCCGAGCGTCACTCCCTGATACAGGGTGACGTCATCGCCGATCTCCGCGGTCTCGCCGATCACCACGCCGGAACCATGGTCGATGAACAGGCCGTCCCCCACCCTGGCGGCCGGGTGGATCTCGACACCGGTGAGCGCGCGCGACCACAGGGCGATCGCGCGAGGGACCAGGGGGACCCCGGCAGAGTGCAGGGCGTGAGAGACCCGGTGCGAAAGCAACGCCTGCACCCCGGGCCAGGTAGCAAGGATCTCCAGGGGAGAGACATTGCGGGCCGCCGGATCGCGGTCACGCGCGGCGCCGAGGTCCCGTCGCAGCTCGCCGACCACACGGGTAAGGGTCCCGAGGCCCAACACTTCAGAAAGTGTAGCGCCGGGGCTGGGCCTAGAAGGCGAAGAAGGGAAGGCTGATGTAGCGCTCGCCCGAATCGGGCACCACCAGCACGATGCGCTGCCCGCGCGCTTCGGGCCGGCCCGCCACCTCGAGCGCGGCGTGCAGCGCCGCGCCACCGGAGATGCCGGCAAGCACGCCCTCACGACGGGCCAGGAGGCGGGCCGCGTCCAGGGCGTCGTCGTCGCTTACCTGGATGATCTCGTCAACGATCTCGCGATTGAGCACCGGGGGCACGAAGCCGGCGCCGATCCCCTGGATCTTGTGCGGTCCCGGAGGCCGGCCCGAGAGCACCGCCGAGGCGCTGGGCTCGACCGCCACCAGGCGACAGTCGGGACGGCGTTGGCGGATCGCCTCGCCCGCCCCGGTGATCGTTCCCCCGGTTCCGACGCCCGCGACGAGCACGTCGACCTCGCCGTCCAGCGCCTCGAGGATCTCGGGGCCGGTCGTGCGGCGGTGGACGTCGGGATTGGCCGGATTGGTGAACTGGTCGGGCAGGAACACGTCGGGGTCGCGGGCCATCGCCTGGGCCGCTTGCACGGCCTCGTTCATGCCCCCCAGCGACTCGGTGATCTGGACCTTCGCCCCATAGAGACGCAACAGCGCCTCGCGCTCGCGGCTCATTCCTTGGGGGAGGGTGAGGACCAGGTCATAGCCCTTGGCCGCGCATACGAACGCGAGCGCGATTCCGGTATTGCCGCTGGTGGCCTCGACGATCGTCGTGCGGCCGGGCTCGATCTTCCCTTCGCCCTCGGCGGCCTCGATCATCGCCACCCCGATCCGGTCCTTGACGCTCCCCCCTGGGTTGAGCGCCTCGAGTTTGGCGAACAGCCGTGGGCCCGAGACCCGGCCCTCCTCGACGATCCGCCGCAGCTCCACCATGGGCGTACGCCCGACCCACGCGGCCAGGCTGGACGGAATCTCCCTAATCCCCATCGGCGACAACCTAATTGGTCCGGCGGGGGACGATCGCACCCTCGCCCGGGCGGCGCCGCGCGTGCGGCCCGGCGGCGCGTGCCACTCGGCGCGATCCCGGTCGGTAACCGGGGACGTACGCGTGCAGCTCGAGCGAGCAGCCGGCGATCCCTGACCTACACTCGGCTGACGGTGACGCCGCGGGGCACCGATTGGAGCCTGGCTGTGATCGTCGGCCTGCTGTTCGCGACCGGCGTGCTGACCTTCTTCGCCGGCTCCTCGGGATCGGCTTGGGTGTTCGCCTTCCACGACGCGCTCGGGTTTGCCCTCGCCGGGGTGCTGGTGTGGAAGCTGCGCCGGGTATGGCGCCGCCTGTTCAATCCCCGTCTGCGCGACCGGCGGACACTGGCCGGGGCGCTCGCCGTCGGGCTGGTCGCGGTCACGCTGCTCTCGGGGGCGGTGACCGCCAGCTGGAGCGTCGTGGTGGGCGGATATCGGCTGCTCGACTGGCACTACGTACTGGGCTTCGGCTTGACCGCCGCCGTTTTCGTGCACCTGGCGCTGCGGGCCAAGCCGCCGCGGCGCCGGGACCTGGGAGGGCGACGGGAGCTGCTAAGCGGCGTGGGCGTCGCCCTCGGCGCAGTGGCGGCCTGGCGGGTGCAGCGCCCACTCCAGATGCTGCTGGGGGTACCAGGCGCCCGGCGGCGGTTCACGGGCTCGTACGAAGAGGCTTCGTTTCTGGGAAACGATTTCCCCTCCACCTCGTGGGTAGCCGACCGTCCTCGGCCGCTGGGGCAGGGCGGCTGGCGGTTGAGGGTGAGCGGACTGACCGCAACTCCCCTGCAGCTGGCGTTGAGTGAGCTCGACCACCGCGATCAGCTCGTCGCCACGCTGGACTGCACCGGCGGCTTCTACTCCACCCAGCGCTGGAGCGGGATGCGCATGGATCGGCTATTGGCCCGGGCCGGTCCCCTGGCCTCGGCCGACCACGTCCGGGTGATCTCCCATACCGGCTATCGCTGGAGCTTCGGGCTGGAGGAGGCCAAGCGACTCATGCTCGCGACCCACGTGGGAGGCGAACCCATCTCACACGAGCACGGGGCGCCCCTACGTCTGGTCGCGCCGGGCAGGCGCGGTTTTCAGTGGGTCAAGTGGATCGTGGCGCTCGAACTGCACCAGGGGCCCGACTACGGCGCGCCCGCCTCCACCGTGCTTAGCAGTCTCAGCGCCGCGGGCCGCGGAGAACGCAGCTAGCTGACCGTAAGCCCGGCAGCGAGCAGGGCGCCGCGCGCGCTGGGGAAGCTCTGAATCTCGCTGATCCGATCTGCCTCGAAGCTGTGCAGGAGAGCGATGAACATGCCCGATTCGCCACCCGGCTCCCGTCGTTGGGCCCTGATCGCGCCAAACATGAGCACCCGCCCGTCCTCCAGCTCGCGAATCTCGCTCACGTGCACGTAAAAGTCCGAGAACGAGCTTCGCTCCTCCTCGATCCACCGCCGCAGCCCAGCATGGCCCTCGTAGGTGTCCTGCTTGGCCATACGGCGATCGCCCCGGATATGGAGGTCGGGATGACAGAGCTCCAGGAAGCGCTCGACGTTGCCCGCGTTGTAGGCGTCGATTGCCGTGCGAACGAGATCTACTCTGCTCGGCGAGCCGGCCGCCCGCCGGCTCGCCGCGCCTTCGCCCTCCGCCATGTCCGCGATCGTATCCGCTGTAACGCCTACGCGCCAGCTTGAATAGGACGGCAGCGTGCACTCCCCGGGCGCGATGGGCTAAGCGAAGGACCGAGCGACTACACCGCCGAGGCGGGACGATGGCCGTATTGCGCCCTACCTAGTTTGGGCGATAGTGCGCCTCCTGGTCCCCAGGTTTGGGGGGGCGGGAGCTCGGCGGACTAGGCGCCGGGGATGGAAGCGGTCATGGACGGGGTCGGTGTTGTGCTGCGCAGAATCCAGGCGCCCAGCGCCTGCTCCCGGCACCCCCTTTCGCCTAGGCCTGGCTGGTCCGTATTTCTCCGCGCCCGTGGTGTGCGTTTACGCCGATGTCGCGGGGTGGTCGAGAGCCGACACTTCTCAATACATCCACAGGCGGGGGACGGAGAGAAGCATGTTGGGTCGACGGCGCAGTTTTCCAGGGCCAGGGAAAGCACCGTTTTTCGGGCTGGCCCCAATCGTCGCCCGGCCAAACGTGGACGCCTACGGTCTCTTGCGCTCGGCGGGCGTCCGGAGCCCTTCTCACCGGATGTGCCCCGACGGGCCAGGCGAAGGACCGCCACGGATGCGGCTACCCGGCTCACCGGACACTGGATCTGGGCTTTAGCCCCGGGCATTAGCTGCCTACCTAGACGTGGACGAATGTTCGATCCTGAGTTCAGAAGGGCCGGGCTGCGCATCCTGGTGGAGGTCCTGTGGTTCTAGGCCATAGGGCACTCCGCGCCCGTCGACTTCCCGCGGCGAAACCGGGGCCCCACGCCCCGCGCTCCGTGCCCCGTGCCTACACGCATCCCATCCGTTTCCCTTACGCGCGCGCGGCTAAGGGGTGCTGGCGCCGAGTCGCCCTGGTCCTCGGCGTCTGTGTCGCGCTTTTCGCCCTTCCCGCCGTGGCCTCGGCGGCGCCGACGATCACCGGGCAGACCAACCAGAACAGCACGTCCACGGCCGCGTTCACCGGCGGCGACACGGCGAACGTCGCGGGATCGGCGGACGCCGGCGTCTATTACCGTTTCGTCCTCAAGAACCCCAGCGGGACGGTGGCCTTCCGCAGCGCCTGTCCCCTGGCCGCGACGCTCGCCACGACGTCGGCGAGCGCCGCCTATGTGTTCGCGACGTCTGACCCGGTAGGGACGACGACGTCGTGGAACTGGACCCTGGTGCAGTACGCCAACGCCACCGACTGCTCAAACGACGCCAGCGCCACCGCCACCAGCGCTAGCACAGCCGCCTATCACGCCGAGGGCTCGAGCTACACCGACGTCGCCGGCACCACGGCGCGGACGGTCGTGGCCCCGGGGACCAGCATGTACACCAAGGTCAGCGGGGTCCCGGCGAGCTGGACCAACAACGTAAACACGACCTGGGTCGCCGGGACCACCGCCAGCACCTCGTGTCTGAACACGTCCGGGTCCGACCGCCCGGGCGCCGACACCAACGGGGTGGTGCCCACGCAGTCGGGCGGCGGCGACAAGACGCTGCTCTATCCGCCGAACACGGGCAGCAACTGGAACAAGCTCTCCAACTACGACACCGCAACCACCACCGCCTGTCCCGCGACCTCCTCGAGCACCGCCGGCCAGTGGAAGCTGACGGTCTCCAACGCCGGCGCCAATCCCGTCACGGTCAAGACCTTCTACGTCTCGACCGCTCCGGTGTCCTCGGCCAGCGCCCCGGCCTCGTCGACCTCGACCTCGGTCTCGATCCCCTGGAAGGCCTCCTACGCCAACGGCACCGGCATCTCCCTGGTTGAGCTGTGGGTAAAGCGCCCGGGCGACTCCTCCTACAGCCTGGCCACCAGCGCTTCCAACCCGAGCGGCACGTGCACCGGCGGGGCCAGCAACGACGTGTGCGGCACCTTCTCCTACACCGCCGCGGCCGGGGACGGCAGCTACTCGTTCTACACCCGGGCCAAGGACAACGCCTCCACCCCCAACTACGAGGCGGCCAAGGCCAGCGCGGACTCGACCACGCTCGTGGACACCGGGCCGCCCACCTCCTCGGCGAGCGTCAGCTCGCCCTATGCCACCGCCACCCCGATCGCGGTCAACTACACCGCCTCGGACTCCGGCTCCGGCGTCAAGGACGTCGAGCTGTGGGCCAAGAAGCCCGGCGCCTCGACCTACAGCCTCTACCAGACCCTCACGAGCTCGGCGTCTTCGGGCTCGTTCAGCTACACGCCCTCGCCCTCGACCGGCGGGGCGTACTCGTTCTACACCCGATCGCACGACAACATCGCCAATTACGAGGCCGCGCCCGCCGCCGCCCAGGCGACGGTCACGCTCGACCTCAGCACGCCGAGCTCGCAGGCCAACGCGCCCGCCTACTCGAACACCACCAGCTGGTCGGTGCCCTATACCGCCAGCGACCCAGGCGGCACCGGTCTGGTCAACCTCGAGCTGTGGGTCAAGGCGCCCGGCGACAGCTCCTACTCGCTCTCCACGACCGTGGCTACGCCGGGCACCTCGGGGACGATCACCTACAACAGCGGGGCCAAGGGCGAGGGCACCTACAACTTCTACACCCGGGTCCACACCAACTCGGGCAACTACCAGGCGGCTCCGGCGAGCGCCAACTCGACGACGGTCCTCGACACCCACGCGCCCACGACGACCGACAACGTCCCGAACACGGTCCAGAGCAGCCTGGTCACCGTTACGCTGACGTCAACCGACAGCGGACCGTCCGGCGTTTCCAAGATCTACTACACGACGGACGACTCGGACCCCACCGACTCGGGCAACGCGTCGCGCAAGGTCTATGACTCGGCCAACAAGCCGACCCTCGACGACGGCGACACGATCAGGTACTCGGCGGTGGACAACGCCGGCAACGTCGAGGCGGCCAAGGCCTCGGCGACGGCGGCGGTCGACCAGGGAAGCACCTTCGACGCCGGCAACGGCACCCAAGACCCGCCGAGCTCTTCCAACTGCGGCGTCTCCTCGAACGTCGCCTGCACCAACGACTGGAAGAGCTTTAACACGGCGGGCAAGGTCACGCCGGTCACCGACGACAACAGCCTGGACACCGGCTTCATCGGGGGCAACAAGGAGGACCAGCCGTCGGCCTGGGCGTTCAATACCAGCGCGGGGGGCGTCACCCCCAGCAAGTCGAACATTCTCGCCGCCTGGAGCGCACTGGAGCCCACCCGCTCGACCGCCTGGCTGTACCTGGCTTTCAAGCGCCTGGGCACCACCGGCAACAGCTTCATCACCTTCGAGCTCAACCAGAGCAGCGCGACGTGGGTCAACACGGTGGGCACGACGATCCCCTGCCGCACCACCGGAGACCTGCTGGTGTCTTTCGCCACCGGCAACCCGGTCCAGCTCGAGCTCTACAAGTGGGTGGGAACCCCGGGAAGCGGCGGCATCGGGTGTTCGGACGGCGGCAATGGCACCTTCGTCGACTCCGGGCCGCTGACCGCGCCCAACGCCGGCGGCGCCATGAACTTCTCGAGCGCCGTCACCAACTACCTCCAGCCCGGCGCCTATGGCTCGAGCTTCGCCACCATGGCCTTTGGCGAGGCCAAGCTGAACCTTCCCGCCGTCCTGTCGGCGATCGGCTCCTCGCCCTGCACGTCGTTCGTCTCGATGCAGGTGCACTCGCGCTCCTCGAGCTCGATCTCCTCGGCGCTGATCGACTACGCCGGGCCCCAGGCGGTAGAGGTCCAGTCCTGCGCCGTCAACGGCCAGAAGTTCCAGGACAACAATGCCAACGGCACCAAGGACAGCGGCGATCCGGGGCTCTCGGGCTGGAAGTTCTACCTGGACACCAACAACAACGGCCAGTACGACAGCGGCGAGCCGACCGGCACAACCGGCGCGGACGGCAACTTTCACATCACCAACGTCCCGGCCGGCACCTACACCGTGCGCGAGGCCCCGAGCGGCTCCCAGCAGTCGGCGGGGTGGGTCCAGTCCAAACCCGCCGGCGGAGTGCCCGCAGGGCGCACCGTGACGATCGGCAGCGCGGGGGCTCATCGAGCCGCAACGACTTCGGCAACTACCAACCGGCCGCCTACACCGGCACGGTCTTTCAGGACACCAACCGCAACGGCGTACGCGACGGCCCGGAGACGGGCCTCAGCGGATGGACGGTCTACGTCGACTACAACAACAACGGGGTAAAGGACTCCGGCGAGCCCTCGGCGAGCACCGACTCGAGCGGCAACTACACGATCAGCGGGGTCAAGCCGGGCAGCGGCTACGCGGTGCGCGAGGTCTCCCAGGGCAGCCAGTGGTCGTGCACGACCCCCTCGAGCTGCGCCTACACCAGCCTCTCGCCGACCTCGGGGCAGACGACGAGCGGGGAGAACTTCGGCAACGCCCCGACTTACAGCGTCTCGGGGACCATGTTCAACGACCTCAACGGCAACGGGGTCAAGGACGCCGGCGAGCCCGGGCTGTCGGGCTGGACGGTCTACGCCGACCTCAACGGCAACGGCGCGCTCGACTCCGGCGAGCCAAGCGCCACCACCGCCGCCGACGGCACCTACACGATCACCCCGATCAACGCGGGGACGATGAAGATCCGCACCGTCGCCCAGAGCGGCTGGACGGCGACGCTGCCGAGCGCCGGCTACTACCCGCTGACCTTCTCGGTCACCAACGGCGTTCCCTCCGCCAACGCGACGGGCGAGGACTTCGGCGCCTATCAGCCGGCCACCGTCTCGGGCAAGGTCCAGAACGCCTCCTCGGTCGGGCTCTCGGGCTGGACCGCCTTCGTCGACTACAACGCAAACGGCGTCCTGGACAGCGGCGAGCCCTCGGCCACCACCGACTCGAGCGGCAACTACACGATCTCCAGCGTCAAGCCGGGCACCGGCTATCAGGTCGGCGAGATCCTCCAGGCGGGCTTCCAGTGCACCGCCCCCACCAACTGCCTCTACACCTCGCTCAGCCCCACCTCGGGTCAGGCCATCACCGGCAAGGACTTCACCGACACCAGCACCCAGACCGTGCAGGGCACGGTCTACGAGGACCGCAACCACAACGGCGCCAAGGACTCCGGCGAGCCGGGGCTCTCGGGCTGGACGGTCTACGTCGACTCCAACAACAACGGGGTGAAGGACTCCGGCGAGCCGAGCGCCAACAGCGCCGCCGACGGCAGCTACACGATCACCGGGGTGGCCGCCAGCACCACCATCAACCTGCGAATGGTCTCGCAGGCCAACTGGACCTGCGATGGGCCCAACAGCAGCTGCCTGTACGGCACCGCCACGTCAAACAGCTTCCAGGTCGCAAGCGGCGCGGGAGCCACCGGCAAGGACTTCGGGGCCTTCCAGGTCAACACGGTCACCGGCTCGGTATTCCAGGACGACAACGCCAACGCCACCAAGGACAGCGGCGAGGGCGGCAAGTCCGGGTGGGTGGCCTACGTGGACTCCAACAACAACGGGGTCAAGGACTCTGGCGAGCCCTCGGCCACCACCGACGCGAACGGGAACTTCGAGATCACCTCGGTGACGGCCCAGACCAACGGCAAGGTCCGCATCGTCTCCCAGGGCGGCTGGTCGCTGTCCACGCCCACCACCAAGGACAGCGGGTTCACCGACCCCAACTACAGCCTGTTCACGCTCGCCAGCAGCTCGACCGCCGGAGGAAACAACTTCGGCATCTATCAGACCGCCAGCGTGTCGGGCGTCAAGTGGGAGGACCGCAACCGCAACGGGCTCTTCGACTCGGACGAGTTCGGTCTCAGCGGGATCGTGATCTACGCAGACGCCAACGGCAACGGCGTGCTGGACGGCGGCGAGCAGTCGGCGACCACCGACAGCTTCGGCTCCTACACGATCAGCGGCCTGACCCCCGGGTCCTACACGATCCGCGAGGTCGTCTCGTCCACCAGCTACACGTGCACCTCGCCCAGTCCCTGCTCCTACAGCGTCACCCCCACCTCGGGGCAGTCGCTCACGGACAAGAACTTCGGCAACGCGCCGAACAACACCTTCTCCGGTCAGCAGTTCCACGACAAGAACGCCAACGGCACCAAGGACAGCGGCGACGGCGGGCTGTCGGGCTGGGTCGTGTACGTCGACTACAACAACAACGGCGTCAAGGACTCCGGCGAGCCTTCGGCCACCACCGACGCCAACGGCAACTACACGATCTCCAACGTTGAGCCGGGCACGTTCACCGTGCGCGAGGTCAGTCAAACCGGGTGGACTTGCTCGGCGCCGAGTGGCTGCTCCTATAGCCAGACCTTCGCGGCGGGGACGACGGCGACCGGCAAGGACTTCGGTACCTGGCAGTCGGCGTCCGTCGCCGGCGAGGTGTTCCAGGACACCAACCGCAATGGCGCGCTAGACAGCGGCGAGCCCGGGCAATCCGGACGCCACGTATACCTCGACACCAACAACAACGGGCTCTTTGACAGCGGCGAGCCGGACGCGACCACCGACGCCAGCGGCAACTACACGATCAGCGGCATCACCCCGGGCACGTGGAATGTGCGCGAGGAGCTCCAGGGGCTGAACGTCTGCAGCACCCCGAGCCCGTGCTACCACTCGGTCACCGCCCAGTCCCAGGACGCCGTCACCGGCCAGAACTTCGGCAACAACGATCCGGGCGCCACGATCGAAGGCGCGGTCTACGACGACCAGAACAACAGCGGGACGCGAACCCCGGACCTCGACGGCGACGGCATCCCCGACGAGCCCGGCATCGCCGGCGTCACCGTGTTCGTCGACTACAACGCCAACGGCACCCTCGACGCCGGTGAGCCCTCGGCCACCACCGGCCCATATGGCGACTACTCGCTGACCAACGTCGATGCCGGCACGTGGCCGGTCAAGGAGATCCTGCCCAGCGGCTACGTGTGCTCCACCGGCGGCGGATGCGCCTCATCCCAGACCGTCGTCGCGGGCGGCTATGCCGGCAGCGTGGACTTCGGCAACTTCTCCTCCGACGCCACGGGCACGGTCTACGAAGACCTCAACGCCAACGGCGTCCTGGACAGCGGCGAGCCCGGCCTGTCGGGTTGGACCGTCTACGTCGACAAGAACAACAACGGCGTGCTCGACTCGGGCGAGCCCTCGGCCACCACGGGCGCCGACGGGACCTACACGCTCTACGACGTCCCGGCCGGGTCCCCGAAGATCCGCGAGGTAGCTCAGAGCGGCTACACCTGCTCGGCTCCGACCGGCTGCGTCAACACGCCGGCCGTCACCGCGGGCACGCCGGTCTCGGCGCAGAATTTCGGCGACTGGACGCCGGCCTCGGTCAGCGGCAAGGTCTTCTCCGACGAGGACTACAGCGGGACGCTCACCGGCGGCGATACCGGTCTGTCAGGCGTGCGGGTGTTCGCCGACCTCAACAACAACGGCAGCTGGGACAGCGGCGAGCCTAGCGCCACGACCGCCTCCGACGGGACGTACACGATCACCGGCATCACGCCGGCGGCGGGCATCAAGATTCGCGCCGCATCGGTCTCCGGCTACACCTGCGCGGCGCCAACCGGGTGCCTCTACACGCAGACCCTGACCTCGCACCAGTCCCAGACCGGCGACGACTTCGCCGAGCAGCCCTCGCGCACGGTGTCCGGCACCCAGTACGAGGATCTCAACGCCAACGGCGTCAGAGACGCCGGCGAGCCGGGGCTCAGCGGCTGGGTGGTCTACGTCGACCTCAACAACAACGGGGCCAAGGACAGAGGCGAGCCCAGTGCAACCACCGCGGCCGACGGCACGTACACGATCAGCAACGTTCCCGGCGGCACGTACAACGTCCGCGAGGTAGCTCAGAGCGGCTACACCTGCCGCGCTCCTTCCGGATGCGCCTATTCCCTCACCTGGTCGACGGGGAGCGCGTTCACGGGCAAGGACTTCGGCGCCTATCGCAACGGGTCGATCTCGGGGTCCGTCTACGAGGACAAGAACGCCAACGGCGTCCACGACGGCTCCGAGACCTCCGGCCTCTCCGGGGTGACCGTGTATCTGGACGCCAACGGCAACGGGTCCTTCGACTCGGGCACGGAGACGTCGACCACGACCGACTCCACCGGCGCCTACTCGTTCACCGGCCTGACCCCCGGCAGCTACACGGTGCGCGAGGTCCTGCCGAGCAGTGCCTGGCACTGCTCGGATCCGAGCTCGACCTTCTCGTCTTGCCAGCACGCGGTCACGGTCACGTCGGGCTCGACTAGCACCGGACAAGACTTTGGCGACTGGCAGGAGGTGACTACCTCGGGCACCGTCTACCACGACCTCAACGCCGACGGATCGCGACAGCTCGGCGACAACGGGATCTCAACCCGGACAGTCACGCTAGATCCCGGGACGCCCGGCAACGCCTTAGACGACGTCACCACCAGTACCGACTCCAACGGCGCCTACTCGTTCACCGGCCTGAAGCCCGGTGTCAACTACACCGTGTCCACCACCCTGCCGGCCGGCTGGTCTTGCTCGCAGCCCAGCAGCTCATGCTCCTACGCGTTCCAGCCCAGCTCCGGCGACGGCACCATCACCAAGGACTTCGGGACCTATCAGTCCGCTTCGGTGTCGGGCACGGTCTTCCGCGACAGCAACGCCAACGGAACGAAGGACTCCGGAGAGCCGGCGCTGTCGGGGCGCACGGTCGCCGCCACCCCCTCCACCGGGTCGGCGATCACGACCACGACGGCGGCCGACGGGACCTACACCCTGACCGGTCTGAAGCCCGGGGTGCAGTACACGATCTCCGTGTCCCACAGCGGCGAGTCGTGCTCGACCCCCGGCGGTGGCTGCACGTACACGGCGACTTTGAGCTCCGGTCAGGCCGCTACCGGGGATGACTTCGGGCTCTACCAGACCGCCTCAGTGTCTGGGACGGTCTTCCGCGACCAAAACGCCAACGCCGCCCAGGACTCCGGCGACTCCGGCCTCTCCGGGCGCACCGTCACCGCCACCCCGGCCACCGGGTCGGCGATCACGACCACCACCGCCGCCGACGGCACCTACACCCTGAACGGCCTTACGCCCGGCGTGCAATACACGATCTCCGTCTCTCACAGCGGCGAGAGCTGCTCGACCCCCGGTGGTTGCACCTACACCACGACGCCCACCTCGGGCCAGACCCTGACCGGCGACAACTTCGGCCTCTACCAGACCGCCTCTGTCTCGGGGACCGTCTACCGCGACCAAAACGCCAACGGCACCCAGGACTCCGGCGACTCGGGCCTCTCCGGGCGCACCGTCACCGCCACGCCGCTCACCGGCTCGGCGATCACCACCACCAGCGCGGCCGACGGCACCTACACCCTGAACGGCCTTACGCCGGGGGTGCAGTACACGATCTCCGTCACCCACAGCGGCGAGACCTGCTCGACACCGACCAGCAGCGACTGCACCTACACCACGACGCCCACCTCAGGCCAGACCCTGACCGGCGACAACTTCGGGCTCTATGCGACCGGACAGGTTTCGGGGCGAGTCTGGGGTGACAGCAACGCCAATGGCGTGTTTGACTCGAGCAGCGAGGCCGGCTTGAGCGGGCGTACCGTGCGGGCGGTGCCGCCGAGCGGCTCGGCGATCACGACCACCACCGCCTCAGACGGCACCTACACCCTCACCGGACTAAAGCCGGGGGTTGCCTACTCGATCCAAGTGGATCGCACCACCGAGGCCTGCTCGACGCCCGATACCGGCAACTGCAACTACACCGAGACCCTTAGCTCGGGGCAGACCGTCAGCGGTGATGACTTCGGGCTCTACGGCGGCGCATCGGTGTCCGGAACCGTGTTCCGCGACAATAACGCCAACGCCACCCAGGACACCGGCGACTCCGGACTTTCCGGGCGCACCGTCACCGCCACCCCGTCCACCGGGTCGGCGATCATCACCACCACCGCCTCAGACGGCACCTACACCCTGACCGGCCTGAAGCCCGGAGTGCAGTACACGATCGCCGTGTCTCACAGCGGCGAGACCTGCTTGGAACCCAGCGGCGGCTGCACCTACACCGCGACCCTGAGCTCCGGCCAGACCACCACCGGCGACGACTTCGGCCTCTACCAGACCGCATCCGTCTCCGGCACCGTCTACCGCGACCAAAACGCCAACGCCACCCAGGACACCGGCGACTCCGGCCTTTCCGGGCGCACGGTCACCGCCACCCCATCCACCGGCTCGGCGATCACCACCACGACGGCCTCAGACGGCACCTACACCCTGAACGGCCTTACGCCCGGCGTGCAGTACACGATCTCGGTCTCCCACAGCGGCGAGAGCTGCTCGACCCCCGGCGGCGCATGCACATACACCACCACGCCCACCTCAGGCCAGACCCTGACCGGCGACAACTTCGGCCTCTATCAGACCGCCTCGATCTCAGGCACCGTCTACCGCGACAACAACGCCAA
>VAYS01000024.1 GCA_005883215.1 Actinomycetota bacterium | reverse complement strand
CTACCGCGACCAAAACGCCAACGCCAGCAAGGAGTCCGGCGACTCAGGCCTGTCCGGTCGCACGGTCACCGCGACGGCGTCCACGGGCGCGGCGATAACTACGACGACCGCCGCGGACGGGACCTACACCCTCAGCGGGCTGACACCTGGGGTGCAGTACACGATCTCGGTCGACCAGCGGCGAGTCGTGCTCGACCCCCGGCGGCGCCTGCACCTACTCCGCGACCTTGAGCTCCGGGCAGGCCGCTACCGGGGACGACTTCGGGCTGTATCAGACCGCCTCGGTCTCCGGGACCGTCTTCCGCGACAACAACGCCAACGCCAGCAAGGACTCCGGCGACTCGGGCCTCTCCGGCCGCACCGTCACCGCCACCCCATCCACCGGGTCGGCGATCACCACCGCCACCGCGGCCGACGGCACCTACACCATCACCGGTCTGAAGCCCGGCGTGGGGTACACGATCTCGGTCGCCCACAGCGGCGAGACCTGCTCAACCCCCAACAGCGCCGACTGCACTCAAACCGCGACGCCCACCTCGGGCCAGACTCTGACTGGCGACGACTTCGGCCTCTACCAGACCGCCTCGGTCTCCGGGACCGTCTTCCGCGACAACAACGCCAACGCCAGCAAGGACTCCGGCGACTCGGGCCTCTCCGGACGCACCGTCACCGCCACCCCGCTCACCGGCTCGGCGATCACCACCACCACCACCGCCGACGGGGCCTACACCCTCACTGGACTGAAGCCCGGCGTCGCCTACTCGATCCAAGTGGACCGCACCACCGAGGCCTGCTCGATACCCAATATCACCAATTGCACCTACACCGAGACCCTGAGCTCCGGCCAGGACCTGACCGGCGATGACTTCGGGCTCTACGGCGGCGCATCGGTCTCCGGGACGGTCTTCCGCGACAGCGACGCCAACGGCGCCAAGGACTCCGGCGACTCGGGCCTCTCCGGCCGCACCGTCACCGCCACCCCGCTCACCGGGTCGACGATCACGACCACCACCGCCGCCGACGGCACCTACACCCTGAACGGCCTTACGCCCGGCGTGCAATACACGATCTCCGTCTCTCACAGCGGCGAGAGCTGCTCGACCCCCAACAGCGCCGACTGCACTCAAACCGCGACGCCCACCTCGGGCCAGACTCTGACTGGCGACGACTTCGGCCTCTACCAGACCGCCTCGGTCTCCGGCACCGTCTTCCGCGACAACAACGCCAACGCCAGCAAGGACTCCGGCGACTCGGGCCTCTCCGGACGCACCGTCACCGCCACGCCGT
>VAYS01000049.1 GCA_005883215.1 Actinomycetota bacterium | reverse complement strand
TGCCCGCTCGGCTCGTTGCCCGTCCGGGGTCAGGCAGGTCGTCGCGCGCAGCGAGCCGCCGCGCCGGACGCAGGCGAAAACGATCGCCAGGTCCCCGATGTAGAGCCAGACGGTCGCCGCGCCCCAAAGCCTGTCGTGCGCCCACGGCGGTGGCCCAGCGATATGCCCGTCCCGGGACAGGAGCCTCAGCAGCTGCGCGCGGGCGCGATCCCAGTCCGGCAGGCCTGGCGCGACCCGCTCGTAGTACCGATCGACGGCGTGCACGGTCACGCACACCAAGCCACCGGCGGGAAGCCGGCAGCGACTACTCGCCGACGCCCGTCGCGCCTGGGAGCGGCGGCGGCGGGGTGACGCACCGAAAGCGAGGGCGGCCGCGGTAGGCGCTAGGGTGATCGTTCGCATCGGGACTCCCTGGTTCTGGTGTGGGCCGCCGCGCGAGCTCGAGCGCCAACTCTGTGGCTCGCGCGGCGGTGCCTTTTCTGCTGTGGTCCGACGATGGCCCGCCAGCGTGACCCCGTCAAGCTGTGCAGGACCTGGGGGTCCTGCGATGTCGGCGTACAGGCGGGCTGTTTGCTCATTTAGGAGCGACAGTAGACCCGCATCGGACGGAATCGCCGAAAAGCGATACGGGGCAGGCGGATACGGCTTCCGCCGCCCGGAGCGGGTCCTTGGTCGACGGGGGTTGGTGGGCCTGGCATGCGCGCAACTTGTACTCGCGCCGCGGCCCGAGTGCGCGTCTTCGGCTGTGACTAACTCTGAATAGCTCCTGCATACACCGCACGCTTGCACGGGATCCGATGCCGAGCTACCGCAAATACCGGGCCAAAACCGCAAATAGCGCTGTCTGGCCCAAATAGCGAAGATCCGCCCACCGCCACCGCCGCGGTGACACCCGCGAGCGGCCCGCCCACAAGCCAGCCTGGCCACGAGCAAGCCCAGGGCTTCCTCGGACCCGCTGACTACGCGTAGTCACCCGGCGCGGCGCGCCCAGAACCCAACCTGGCAGCCAGCCTGAGGGCTCCTCGCACCCCCTGGCTACGTGTAACCACCGCCGGCGTGGCCCGCAAAAACCCGACCGGGCCGCCCACCTGCAGGGCTACCCGCGCCGCTGGTTACGCGTAACCACCGCCGGCGTGGCCCGCCCAGAACCCCAACCTGGCAGCCCAGCTGCGGGGCTCCTCGCCCCCTGGTCACGTGACCACCGCCGGCACAGACGGCACCGCAAATCGAGCACCCCGCATGCTTGAGACCGCACCGTCGACTACCGGTAGTCGACGCCGTGTTTACCGGTAATCACCCAGGCATATGCGGCCTACGCTGATCGCCTGGACATTCTCGACGGGCGCGTGGTGGCTACGGCCCGTCGATTTCGCGGCCGCCACGGGTGCGCTCGGCCTCGCGGATCGCCCGGCGCGCGGCACGCTCGAAGCTGCGCCGGCGGCGCTCCTCTACCAAGCTGAGCATTTGGCGCGCTTGACGCTCCAGCTGCCTGCGGCGCTCCTTCTTGGTTGCCCACCTGGCGGCCTCTCCTAGCAGGAGCTCGCCGGCCTCCATGAGATGGGGCGCGAGCGTCTTTGACGCCGCGGTCTTGGCGCGGTGCTCGAACGCGCGCTGCTCCTGCTGCTCCAGGCGTCGCGCGAGGCCGCGGACGCGGGCCTCGTGGTCACGACGCATCTCGCTCTCGACATCGCGCAGCGCGCCCTCCACCTGTTGTCCTGCGTGTCCGCGTACACGTACCGCGCGGCCGTTGACGGCGAGCCCCTGCTCCAGAAGCCGGACGGCCCGCTCGTGGTCTCGCTCTAGTTCCAGCGCGACCGCTTTGATGCCCTGGGCCTGCAGGCGCTCCTGCTGGCGGCGGCCGGGCGAGACCGCCTCTAGCAACTGCTCGACGGGCCGGCCTGTCCTCTGCGCCTCGCGCTGCGCCCAGTCTCGCGTCCAAGCCTCGCGCTCGCGGCTCAGCTGACCCAGCGACTCGCGCACCGTTTTCTCGATCGCGTCGCTGTCGCGCGTGGCCTCGCGAAGGTCCCAGGTCCTCGAGCGCGCGCGGTCCGGGCCCCGAGTGCCCTCCAGCGACGCGGCCACCTCGGCCTCAGGCATACCCCACTTCTCCGCCGTGGCCCTGACCCGGTCCTCGAACGTGCGCTCCTGGCCCCCGAGGCCCGCGTCGGTCCACGCGGCGCGCACCTCCGCTTCGGGCATGCCCCACTTCTCCGCGGCGGCCCTGACCCGGTTCTCGAACGTGCGCTGCCGGTCCTCCTGGGGTGCCTGTGACTGGTCGCGCTCGGCTTCGCGGTTCTCGCCGCCCACGCTGATCTGCGCCATCGCCATCTCCTTTGCCTGGCTGCGCTCGGCCGCCCTGGTGAACTCTTCCACTGGCCGCGGCGTCTCCCCGAGCACGAGCTGCCGCTCGGTCTCCACCACGTACAACCGCATCTTCTCCCGGTGGCGTGTGGCGGCGCTGTACAGCCACTCCTGATAGGCCGCTTCGGTGCCGAACAGATATGTCGTCTCAAGCGCCCGCCCCTGGCACTTCTGAGCAGTCGTCGCATACCCGTAGGCGAGGTTTCCGCGCTCGATGTATTCGAGCGGGATCTTGACCATGCGATCCTCGTGGTCCAGGCGCACGCTCACGTGGTCCTTGTGTGCCCGCTGCACCGTCGCGAAGTGTCCGTTTCGCACGTCTAGCCCCTTGTCGTTTTTGCGAAACAACACGCGGTCGCCGGTGGCTATCTCGAGTGGCCGCAGGGCGCCGTCGTCCCCGCGAGCAAAGTACTTGCGGTCGCGGCCGAGAGCGCCCTCGGTCCGCGCGACAACCCGCGCGGCCTGGTTGAGCTCCCGCTCGTCGGCGCGTGTGGCGGCGATGATCGCGGCGCCCCCGGGAGCTAGGTGGTTGGGATCCTGCTGCCAGTCGCGGAGCAGCCGTTGGAGCTGTTCCTCGCGCGTCCCGCCGCGGACGATGCCGCCCCGCTCGTCGTGGTGGGCCACGAACGCGGTGACTTCGCCTTGGGCGAGCCGCGCAGCCGCCTCGATGTCGTCCCGGTCACGCTGTCGGAACACCCGGGTGACTTGGGCGCCGTAGCCGCGGTCCACGAGGTCGGCGAACGCTCCGCCGGCTTCGATCGCGGGCAGCTGGCGGGGATCTCCGGACAGCACGAGCTTCCCGCGGGCCCGGTGGGTGTGCTCGGCCAGCGAAAGCAGTTGCCGCGTGCCGACCATGCTCGTCTCGTCGACCAGCACGATGCCCCCCTGTTTGAGTCCGCCACCGGTGTCGAGGTCCTCGAGCAGCCGGGTGAGGGTGTGCGTTGCGGCCTTCGTCCTGCGCTGGACCTCGTCCGCCGTTACGCCTGCGAGGGCCCCGCCAACGATCGCCCGGTCCTCTTGGCGCCACACCTCGCAGGCGACGGCGAGGACCTCGGTCTTCGCGCTTCCCGCGGGGCCGCTCAGGGTGTCGATCCCGTGGCCGGACGTCACCAGGTGGCGTACGGCCGCGCGCTGCTCTTCGGAGAGGTCTCGCCGTTTAGCCAGCACTCGCTCCAGAGCCTCCGGGTCGCCCACGGCACGCCCGGCGCTCAGACCTTCGCGCACGAGTTCCTGCAAGCGCACCTCGCTGGAGAGCATGTCCCGGGTGGTGAGCAGCTCCTCCCCGGGCGGCCGCGGCTCGTCGCCGCCCATCTTCAGAACGTACTCCCGGTCCGCCACGAACCGGGCGGCGAGCTGCTCCACCTCCGCCACGCGGGCGCCGCGCCGGTGGGCGTCCGCCCACGCTTGCAGCGCTTCGCGCGGCGTAAAGGTCGAGCTGCCGCCCGTCACGCCCCGAAGACCGGCGATGGCCGCCGCGGCGGCCGTGTAGTCGATGGTCTCCCGGGTGCGCGCCCCGCTGGTCGCCTGCCGCACCACGTCGTCAACCTCGAAGCCCACCTCGTGCTCGAGTTCCTGCGCCTCGGCCCGCCAGCGCCGGAGCAGCGTCTCGGGCTCGATGTCCTTCTTCTGGCTGCGCGTTTTGAGGGCCGCGACGTCGCGGGCCCGGCGGCCGCGCCACACCCGCTCCGGGTGCTCGATCAGCTCACGCTCGATCTGCTCTCGCAATCTGGCCCGCTCGGCCTCCGGGACCTTCTTCCCGGTGGTGCGCGCCGAGATTTCCACGCGGGCGCGCAACTCCCGCTCGACCTGCTGTGCCCGCAGCTCCCCCTCGATCTCCGGCGTGCGCGAGGAGAAGTGCTTGGACAGCTCGGGCGGGATGTGGTCGACCTCTGCCCACCCCGGATGGTCCTCGCCCACATCCCGCCAGCGGACGCCCAGGCGCTCGGTCAGCTCCGCCCGCAGGTGCGCCTCGTACAAGTGACCTGCGCTCTTTGCCATATGGAACGCGCGCTTCGAGTCCAGGGAGAGATAGCGGCCGTCCGGCGCCCGGGTCATGTTCGCCACGACGACGTGGGTGTGCTCCTGCGGGTCACCGTTGCGGGAGCAGTGGTGGTGGTAGGCCACCCCGATCCACCCTCCGCCGGCGACGCGCTCTACGCCGGCGCGCCCGAGCCGGGCGCCGCACGCGTGCTCCTCGAAATGCGCCAGCGACGCATCCACGGCGGCTGTGTGCGCCTCGCGGACCTCCCGGCGCACATCGTCTCCGCCGAGCGCCGCAAGCACGCTGACGCTCTTCGGAGGAGAGGCCGTGAAGTCAAAACCGTGGACCTGGTGGCGGCGCTCGACGAGCTTCTCTCCGGTCTTCGGATGACACCCCTTCAGCAGCCTCTGCAGCTCGCCCTCCTGGGCCTCGCCCTCAAGTTCCAGGTGCTTGGCGCCCGCGCCCACCCAGCGCCCGGCGTCAGCGCGAGCGCCCGCCGAGTAGTAGTCCTCGGCGCCCCCGGCGATCTCGCGCTCGTAGTAGCGGGCCGTCATCGCCGGCGTCCACTTGCCGTCGCCCACGCCGGGCTGTCCGCGAGGCTTCCCGCCTAATGCCGTCACCTTGTACACGCGGCGCGAGATTCTAGCAGGTTGCACTCTAGTGCCACTGCGTGTTGGGACACCGGCCGTCGGGCCTTGGCCGTGACGTCGGTCCTTCTCCTAGGGCCATCCTCACTGGCCTTGGGGCCTGTCATGGCTGGGCTGTGGCTGGAGCGAGGGG
>VAYS01000004.1 GCA_005883215.1 Actinomycetota bacterium | reverse complement strand
CATCCACACGCATTTCGGTTTCGGCTACCGGTTTGAGCCCGAGCCCGGCGATGGGGACGGTTCACAGGCTTTTCACAAGCGGGGGGCGGGCCGGTAGGAGACTGCCGGCCGGCCGGACGCTCATACCCAAGAGAAGGAGAAGCGAGTGAAGATACGTGTGACGCTGGGCCTCGCGGCCGCCGCGCTGTCGCTGTTCGCGGCCGCCTGTGGCTCGAGCAGCTCGAGCAGCTCAACCAGCACCGGCGGCGGAGGGACCTCCGGCGGAGCGACGCTCAACGGCGCCGGTTCGACCCTCGCCGCCCCCGTGTATCAGCAGTGGGCGAGCAAGCTCAAGGACCAGGGCGTGAACCTCAACTACGCCGCCGTGGGCTCCGGCGCCGGGGTGGCCCAGTTCACCGCGGGCACGGTCAGCTTCGCGGCGTCCGACCCCCCGCTGAAGCCCGCCGAGCAGGCCAAGCTCACCAAGGGCAAGGCGGTGCACATCCCGACGGTCCTGGGGGCGATCACCGCTTCCTACAACCTGGCGGGCGTCAAGAGCGGCCTGAAGCTCGATGGCCCGACGCTGGCCGCGATCTTCCTGGGCAAGATCACCAAGTGGAACGCTCCGGAGATCGCAAAGCTCAATCCGGGGGTGACGCTACCTTCGTCGGGCATCACCGTGATCCACCGTTCGGACTCCTCGGGAACGACCGCCGGGTTCACCTCGTTCCTGGCGGCCAGCTCGCCGCAGTGGGCGTCGCAGGTGGGTACCGACAAGACGGTCAAGTGGCCCACCGGCACCGGCGCCAAGGGCAACGCCGGCGTGGCCGCGGCGGTCAAGCAGAACTCCGGCGCGATCGGCTACGTGGAGCAGGCCTTCGCCCTGCAGAACAACTTCACGTACGCCGCGGTCAAGAACAAGTCCGGCAACTACGTGAGCCCCACGATCCCCTCCACCTCGGCGGCGGTCACCGGCGTCAAGGTTCCGGCAGACCTGAAGTTCAAGGCCACGGACACCAAGGCGGCCCAGGGCTATCCGATCGTCTCGCAGACGTTCGTCATCGTCTATCGGGACCTGTGCAAGGGCGGGCTGAGCCAGTCTCAGGCCTCGGCGATAGTGAAGTTCCTCAACTACGGCCTGGGCGACGGCCAGAGCGTGGCCCAGCAGCTCTCCTACGCGCCGCTGCCTGCGCCGCTGCTGGCCAAGGCCAAGGCCGCGGTGGGCAAGCTCACCTGCAACGGCCAGCCGGTGAGCGGCTAGCAGCACCCGGGCCCGGTGGAGGCGCATGTAGCGACACCGGGCGGCGCCCCCTCGATCTTCGAGGGGGCGCCGGGCGCCCGCGCGGCCGATCGGGTCTTCCGGAGCGTGCTGACCGCGCTGGCTCTGGGGATCCTGGCCCTGATCGTCTTCTTCTTCGTCTTTCTGGTCGTCAAGGCCAACCCGGCGCTGTCTCGCTTCGGGATCTTCGGCTTTACCTTCAACAACGACTGGGACGTCTCGCGCTCGACCTACGGCGCGTGGCCGCTGCTGGTCGGCACGCTGATCACCTCGGGCATCGCGCTGATCATCGGCGTGCCGGTGGCGATCGCCACCGCCCTGTACATCAACGAGCTCTGCCCCCGGCGACTGCGCGGACCGCTGACCGTCCTGGTCGAGCTGCTCGCCGCCGTGCCCTCGGTGGTCTACGGCCTGTGGGGCTTTCTGGTGCTGGTGCCCAAGCTCAAGGGGGCCCAGCAATCGCTGGCCGACACGTTCGGCTTTTTGCCCTTCGTCGGGGGGCATGTCGCCGGCCCCAGCTATTTCATCGCCGGTTTGATCCTGGCCATCATGATCCTGCCCATCGTCTCGGCGATCTCGCGCGAGGTGATGAGCACGGTGCCCGCCGACCACAAGGAGGCGGCGCTGGCGCTGGGGGCCACGCGCTGGGAGATGATCCGCACCGCCGTACTTCCCTACTCGCGCTCGGGCGTGGTGGGGGGAGCGATGCTCGGGCTGGGCCGCGCGATCGGCGAGACGATCGCGGTCACCCTGGTGGTCGGCAACGCGCCCCAGATCGGCAAGAGCCTGTTCGACCAGGGCTACACGTTGGCGGCGGTGATCGTCAATGAGTTCGGCGAGGCGGCCACCGACCGGCTCCACACCGGCGCGCTGATCGCCGCCGGCCTGGTGCTGTTCGTGCTCACCCTGCTCGTCAACGCCGCCGCCCGCGCATTGGTCAGCCGCGCCGAGCGCCGCCAGCGGGCGACCGGGGGAGCCGTGCCGGCCGGAGCCGCCGCCGCCGCACGGGTGGGGGCATGACCGCGCTGCCCGTCATCAGCGCCCGCCGCCGCCGCACCGACCTCTTCGCCCGGGGCGTATTCGCTGCGCTGACGCTGGTGGCCATCGTCCCCCTGGTGCTGATCATCTACTACATCCTCGACAAGGGCCTGGGCGCGATCTCCTGGCACTTCCTCTCCACCGATCCGACCGGCAACTTCCTCGGCGACCCCGGGGGGGTAAAGAGCGCGATCCTGGGCACGCTCGAGATCGTGCTCATCGCCACGGCGCTGGCCGTGCCCATCGGAATCGGCGTGGCCCTGTACCTGGTCGAGTTCGGGCGGGGGACCGTGCTGGGCGGCGTGGTGCGCTACTTCGTCGACGTCCTCACCGGGGTGCCCTCGATCGTGTTCGGACTGTTCATCTACACCGGGCTGGTGGTCACCCACACGCTGGGCAGCTTCGCCGGGTGGAAGGGCGCGGTCGCGCTGGCCCTGCTCATGCTCCCGGTGGTCACGCGCTCGGCCGAGGTGGTGCTCATCCTGGTGCCCGACTCCCTGCGCGAGGCCGCCCTGGCACTGGGCGCTCCGCGCTGGCGGGTGGTGGCGCGCGTGGTGCTGCCCAGCGCCCTGACCGGGCTGATCACCGGGGGGCTGCTGGCGGTGGCCCGGGCGGCGGGCGAGACCGCCCCCCTGATCTTCACCATGGGCAGCACGCTGCCCACCAACTTCGATCCGTTCAAGCAGATGAACTCGCTGCCGGTGCAGATATTCAACGATGTGGGCCAGGCTCAAGACCGCCTGGTCACCCGCGCCTGGGGTGCCGCGCTCACCCTGGTGGCAATGATCCTGATCCTCACCCTGATCGCGCGCACGCTTGCGCGCAGGAGCCGCCTAACATGACCGGCGATGGATTCGCCGCCAGCCAGACGGCCGCCGCGGCCGGCGAGCACGGCTTGAGCCGCTCTCCCCAGACCCGGCGCCCGCTCGTGGCCCAGGCGCCCTCGGCCTCGGCGCGCCCCACGAAGGCGGCCCGCCGCGTGCGGCTGGAGGGACTGGACGCCTACTACGGCGACAACCATGCGCTGCGCGGCCTCGACCTCGAGTTCGAGCCCAACAAGGTCACCGCGATCATCGGCCCCTCAGGGTGCGGCAAGTCGACCATGATCCGCTGCATCAACCGCATGCACGAGGAGATCCCCGGCGCCCGGGCGGAGGGGAAGGTGTGCCTCGATCAGGTCGACGTCTATGACCCCTCGGTCAACGTGGTGGCGGTGCGCCGCGCGATCGGCATGGTCTTCCAGAAGCCCAACCCGTTTCCGACGATGTCGATCTTCGACAACGTCGCCTCGGGCATCCGACTCAGCGGGGCCTCGCGGGCCGACCTGCGCGATCGGGTCGAGCGCGCGCTGCGGGGCGCCGGGCTGTGGGATGAGGTCAAGGACCGCCTCGCCGAGCCGGGGATCGGGCTGTCCGGCGGCCAGCAGCAGCGGCTGTGCATCGCCCGCACGATGGCCGTTGACCCCGAAGTCCTGCTCATGGACGAGCCCTGCTCGGCCCTGGACCCCATCGCCACGCTGAAGGTGGAGGAGCTGTTGGCCGACCTCAAGCAGCGGGTGACGGTCGTGCTGGTGACTCACAACATGCAGCAGGCGGCGCGCGTCGCCGACTCGACCGCCTTCCTGCTCGACGGCGAGCTCGTCGAGGTCGGCGCCACCGACGAGATGTTCACCCAGCCCAAGGACTCGCGCACCGAGGACTACGTGACGGGCAAGTTCGGCTAGCGCCCATGGGACGATGAACCAGAAGCCCGGACGGGTCCACTTCCAGGAGCAGTTGGCCGAGCTCGAACGGCTCGCGCTGGGGGCCCTGGACATCATCGTCGAGCAGCTCGACCGCACGATGGAGGCGCTGATCCACCAGGACATCGAGCTGGCGGAGATGATCGTCGCCGACGACGATCGCGTCGACGGCCGTTATCTGGAAGTCCACCAGGGGATCCTCTCCTTGCTTGCCCTGCAATCGCCGGTGGCCAGCGACCTGCGGCTGGTGGCCGCGTTGCTGCACACGATCAAGCACGTCGAGCGCATGGGCGACCAGTGCGTCAACATCGCCAAGCTCATCCCGCTGTCGGGCCACGATGCCCCGGTACGCAGCGAGGTGCTCGAGATGCTGGCCCGCATGGGCGAGCACGCCCGCGGGGAGGTACGCCAGGCCAAGCGCTGCTTTGCCGAGCGCAACCTGGAGCTGGCGCGCGACCTGATCCTCCAGGACCGCCAGATCAACCGCCTGAACCGCGAGATCTTCCAGGTCGCCCAGGACATCGGCGAGGACCCCGATACGCGCGAATGGGCGATGCACATGGTGCTGGTGGCGCGCGCCCTGGAGCGCCTCGGCGACAACGCGGTCGACATCGGCGAACAGGTGGTGTTCGTAGTCACCGGGGTGTTCGGGAGCTTCTCGCACTCCGCCGAGCCGGTCACCCGCTGAGCATCCGTCGTCCTGGGCGCCGGCCGATCCGGGCCGTCTAGCCCGCAAATAGCGCGATCGACGGTGTGACTTTTCCGTTACCGGACGGCGCAGACGGCCTAGATGGGGCCGCGCCGCCGAATACACTTGCCATCGATGAACGAGCGGCCTCAAGCGGGCCTGCGGGTGGTAGGGGCGGCTCGTCCGAGCGCCACCGGGCCGATTCGCCTGGCGGTGCTGGATCGCGACTCGGGCTTCCTGCACGTCCTCACCAAGCGCCTGGACGCCCTCGGCTGGGAGCACCGCGTCGTTCCTGGCGCCGTGCCGCTGGAAACCGTCGTCGCCATGCGCCTCAACGCCGTGCTCGTCGACCTGGCGATCCTCGGTCCGCCCGGGTGGGCGTATCTAGAGAAGCTGTGCTCGACCCTCCCCGGACTGGGCGTCGTGGTGTGCACCGGGCGCTCAACCGTCGCCCAGCGGGTTCGGGGCCTGCGGCTGGGGGCCGACGACTGGATCACCAAGCCCTGCCACCCCGAGGAGGTCATCGCCCGCGTCGAGGCGGTCGTTCGGCGTCGCCGCCGCAGCGAGACGCGCCATGACCAGCCGCCGCTCGTCGCCGGCGAGCTCGAGATCCGCTCGGACCAGTTCCAGGCCTTCGTCAAGGGCCACAGCGTCGAGCTCACGCGCCGGGAGTTCGAGCTGATCGAGCTGCTGGCCAACGCCGAGGGCAGGGTGCTCGAGCGCGAGGAGATGTACCAACGCGTGTGGGGCTATGCCATGGCCCGGGGCGATCGCTCGGTCGACGTGTTCGTGCGCAAGCTGCGCCAGAAGCTCGAGCAGGCATCGCCCGGGTGGCGCTACATCCACACCCACGTCGGCGTTGGCTATCGGCTCGCCGCCGAGCCGGTGGGCGCGCCCGGATCACAGCTGCCCCCCGTGCCCTTCGAGGACGCCGCCGCCCAGCCCCAGGCCGGCGCCGGCTCGACCGCCGCCCCAACCCCCGACCTCAGCGCCGAGCTGGCGGGCGCCGAGCGCGGGGCCCGCTAGGAACCGCGGCGCCTACTCCGCGGGCGCGGGCAGAGCCCCGTCGGGGCGCCCGACCTCGGCCAGCGACTCGACCTCGCGGGGGCGAAGCAGTACCAGCAGCGCCGCCGATCCGCCCTCGACGCCCAGCCCGGCCAGGCCGCCCTTCTTGAGGTCGATCCGTCCGCCGGTGAGGTCGGCGACGATCTGCGACAGGTCGGGCTCGTGGCCGACCAGCAGCGTGGGGCCCTTGGCTTTCTCGGTCAGCGCGACGGCGTCGCGGGCCTGAAAGCCGCCCGACAGCGGCTCGTGGACCACCGGCTCCAGACCGAGCGCCACACACACCAGCCGGGCTGTGTCCAGCGCCCGCACCCGCGGGCTGGTAAAGACGGTGTCAAACTCGAGCCCCAGCCGGGCGAGGGCCTCTCCGGCGGCGTGCGACTGGCGCTCACCGCGCGCCGTCAGCCGCCGATGGAGGTCGGGCCGGGCGTCATGCGACTCCGCCTCCCCATGGCGGAGTAGCCACAGCTGTCTCGCCATCGCGCCAAGCCTACCGAGCGGCCCCCGGCTTGCGCCCCTCGCCGCCCGCCGGGCCCAGCCGCTAGCGTCCCGAGCGTGATCTGTGCGTGCATCGATATCGGCTCCAACACCACCCGCCTGCTGGTCGCCGAGCCCAAGGACGGCCGCCTGCGCGAGCTGTTGCGACAGCGCGCGTTTACGCGCGTGGGCAAGAACCTCAAGGGCAACGATCGGATCTCGGACAAGAAGATCGCGCAGGTCGCCGAGGTCGTCGCCACCCAGGTCCGCGTGGCCCAGGAGCTCGGCACCCAGAACATACGCGCCGTGGCCACCGCCGCCATCCGGGAAGCCGCCAACCAGGAGGATCTGGCGGAGGCCATCCGCGAGACCGCCGCCGTCGCCGTCGACGTCCTCACCGACGAGGAGGAGGCGCGCCTGGCCTTCGTCGGCGCCACGCGGGCCCTGGACCATGCCCCCGACGGCGACGTGGCGGTCGTCGACGTGGGCGGTGCCTCCAGCGAGATAGCGGTGGGCACGGTGGCCGGCGGCGCTCGCTGGACGGCGTCGTTTCGAGTGGGCTCCGGGGTGCTGGCCGACGCCTACCTGCGGTCCGATCCCCCCTCGACCGAGGAGCTCGACGCCGCCCGCGCCCACGTCGAGGGCGCCTTCGAGGGCCTGGCGCTGGCCCAGCCCGAGCTGGCGATCGCCGTCGGCGGCACCGCCACGTCGCTGCGACGCCTGGCCGGTGCCCGGCTCGAGCACGAGACGATCGAGCGCAGCCTGCGGATCCTGGCCAGCCAGTCGGTCGAGGAGGTGGCGGCCCGCTTTGAGCTCGAGCCCGAGCGCGTGGGCTTGCTGCCCACCGGCATGCTCATCCTCGAGCAGGTCTCCGATCTGCTGGGGCGGCCGCTGCTGATCGGCAAGGGGGGCCTGCGCGAGGGTGTGATCATCGACATGCTCGCCCGCGAGGGGGTGCTGGGCTGATGGCCAAGGCCCGTCCCGTGCAGCTGCATCCCGGCGAGCCGTTTGCCGCCGCGGCCGCTCGCGTGGTGACCATCCGCGCCCAGGAGGTCTTCGACCACTCCCCCGGGGTTCTCGACACCACCGACATCGAGCGGGTCCACGACATGCGCGTGGCCACCCGCCGGCTGCGCGCGGTGCTGGAGATCTTTGCCCCGTGCTTTCCCAAGGCCGACTTTCGCCCCGTCCTGCGCGAGGTCAAGGAGCTCGCCGACGTGCTCGGGGAGCGCCGCGACCCCGACGTCCAGATCGAGGCCTTGGAGGAGGTGGCCAGCGCGGGTCCGGCCGGCGATCGTCGCGCGCTCGGCTCGCTGATCGGCGAGCTCCGTGCCGAGCAGGCGCGCGCCAACGGTCGGCTGGAACGGGCGCTGCAGAAGGCCGAGCGCCGGCGCCTGGCCGAGCGCCTGGCGCAGCTGGCCGAGGCGGCGGTGGCGGAGGCGGCGTGAAGGCACGCAAGGTCAAGGGCTTGGACCCCGACGCCCCGCTGGGCGACAACGCGGAGCGCATCGTGTCGGTGCGCCTGGACGAGGTCTACGACCTGGCCCCGGGAGCGCTTGACCCCGACGACCCCCGGTCCCTGCACGATATGCGCATCGCGGCCAAGCGCCTGCGCTATCTGCTCGAGCTCACCGCGCCCTGCTTTGGCCCCTACGCCGGCAAGGCGGCCAAGCGAGCGCGCGAGCTCCAGGAGCTCGCCGGCGAGGTCCACGACTGCGATGTCATGCTGCCCCGCATCCACGACCACCTGGCTCGCCTACGGGCCGAGGATGCGCACCGGCTGTCCGAGCGCTACCGGGAGAACGGCGGCCAGGAGCCCGCGGCGCTGGCCCGCACTCCCGGCCGCAACCTCTACCGGGGACTCGAGCTGCTGGCCGCTCACTACCAGGCGCGTCGCGAGCTGGCCCACGAGCGCTTCGTGGTGCGCTGGCGTGAGATCGACAAAGAAGGCATGCGCCGCCGGCTGAGAGTAGCCCTGCGGTCGCGCAGCCCGGCAGGCGCTACGCTCGCGGAGGTGGGCGGCCGCAAAGCCTGACCGGCGACCGCGCCATCGACCGCCAGCATGACCGATTCCAGCATCGCCACCAACGGCTCCCCGGTCGCCGTCGAGGCTGCCGTCGCATCGGACGGTTCCCGCGAGGCGCCCGCGCTGGGTGACCCCTCGCTGTACTTCAACCGCGAGGTTTCCTGGCTGGACTTCAACGACCGTGTGCTGCAGCTGGCCGAGCAGCCGAGCATGCCGCTGCTCGAGCGGATCAAGTACTGCGCGATCTACTGCTCGAACCTGGACGAGTACTACATGGTTCGCGTGGCAGGGCTGCACGACGTGGTCGAGGCCGGCGTGGACCAGAGCGGGCCCGACGGGCTGACCGCGTCCCAGACCATCACCTGCATCCACGAGCGCGTGCGCGCGCTGGAGGAGCGCCTGGCGGCGTGCGTCGCTGACCTGGTTCCCGAGCTGGCCGAGCACGGGATCCGCCTGGCGCGGATCGCCGACCTCGGGCCCGCCGAGCGCGCGGAGTTGCGCGAGCGCTTCGAGCGCCAGATCTTCCCCGCCCTGACGCCGCTGGCGGTGGGGCCCGGGCGCCCCTTCCCCTACATCTCCAACCTGTCGCTGAGCATCGCCGCCCTGGTGCGCGATCCCAGCACCGACCACGTCGCCTTCGCCCGGGTGAAGGTCCCGCGCGAGATCCTGCCGCGGTTCATCCCGCTCTCCGACGGGACCACCTACGTCCCCCTGGAGGAGTTGATCGCCGAGCACCTGGGGTCCCTGTTCCCGGGCATGGAGGTGCTCGAGTACGACCTCTTTCGGGTCAGCCGGGACGCCGATCTCGCGGTGGCCGACGACGCCGAGGACCTGGCCGAGGCAGTCGAGAACGAGTTGCGCCGCCGGCGTTTTGGCGAGGTCGTGCGCCTGGAGGTGGGAGCCGAGATGGATCCCTGCCTGCGCGAGCAGCTGGTGGCCTCGCTGGGAATCGACGACGTGCAGGTCTATCCCACCCACGGGCTGCTGGACCTGCGCGACCTCTGGCAGCTGGCTCGCCTGCCCGGCCACGCCGACCTGCGCTTCCCGCCGTTCACCGCGGTCACCCATCCCGCCCTCCCGGTCGACGACCAGGGTCGGACCGACGTGTTCGGGGCCATGCGCGAGGGCGACGTGCTCGTCCACCACCCCTACCACTCGTTTGCCAGCTCGGTCGAGCGCTTCGTCGAGCAGGCGGTGGCCGACCCCGACGTGCTGGCGATCAAGCAGACGGTCTACCGCACCAGCGACGACTCGCCGCAGGTCCCCGCCCTGATCCGCGCCGCCGAGCGCGGCAAGCAGGCGGTCTGCCTGGTCGAGCTCAAGGCTCGCTTCGACGAGCGCACGAACCTGCAGTGGGCCAAGTCGCTGGAGGAGGCGGGCGTTCACGTCGTCTACGGCCAGCCCGGGCTCAAGGTGCACGCCAAGTGCGTGCTGGTGGTCCGGCGCGAGGGCGACGGCGTACGCCACTACGTCCACGTCGGGACCGGCAACTACCACTCCACCACGGCGCGTCTGTACACCGACTTCGGGCTGTTCACCACCGACCCGGAGCTGGGCGCCGACGTGGCCGACATGTTCAACTACCTGACCGGCTACGCCCGCCCGGCCGGTTACCGAAAGGTCCTGGTGGCCCCCGACCACCTACGCGAGGCGATGCTCGACGAGATCGAACGTACGATCTCGGCGCACGCGCCCGAGCACCCGGCGCGCATCGCCATGAAGCTCAACGCCCTGGTCGATCGGGCGTGCATCGACGCGCTCTACCGCGCCTCGCAGGCCGGCGTGCGGGTCGACCTCAACGTGCGCGGAATCTGCTGTCTGCGCCCCGGGGTGCCCGGCGTCTCGGAGAACATCCGCGTGGTCTCCATACTGGGGCGCTTTCTCGAGCATTCGCGGGTCTTCTGCTTCGAGCGCGGCGCCGAGGGGCGGTGCATGTACATCGCCTCCGCCGACCTCATGCCGCGCAACCTCGACACCCGCGTCGAGCTGGCGGTTCCGATCGACGCTGCCGGGGCGCGGGAGGAGCTGATGGACGTTCTGGAGCGGTGCTTCGCCGACGACAGCCAGTCCTGGGAGCTGCAGGAGTCGGGCGGCTGGACCCGGCGCACGCCGCGCGGACCCGAGCCGCGCAACGTGCAGTCGGAGCTGATCAGGCATTACGTGTCCCAGTCGGCCGACGCGCCCGCGATCGTTCCGCGGCGCAGCGACAGCGACGTCCACCTGAGCGTCACGCTCGCCTCCGAACGCACCTAGCCCGCTGCCGGCACACGCGGGGCCCGAAGTCGGATCAGACTTGGCGCCGTGTCCCGCTTCGCGCTATGATCGCCGCAAGGGACAGGGAGAACGACGTCTGCGGACGCTTGGGGTACGCCGTTAGGGCCGGCGCCAGGAGTCCTCAGGCGAGGGGGGTAGTAGGGCATGGCCACCGAGGGGGAGGGGACGGCGAGCGCGCGGTGAGTCGGCGCGCCGAGCAATCCCCGGGTCCAGTCGCTATTCGCGTCTGCCTGTGCGACGACTCGGAGTCCATGCGTCGGCTGCTGTCGCTCCAGCTGGAGGGGGAAGACTTCCTCCTCGCGGGAGATTGCGGGGAGGCGGCGCGTTGCGCCGCCGTGGTGCGCGAGAGCAATCCCGACATCGTTCTCGTCGACCACGGCCTGGCTCCGTCCGGCCGAACCGACGCCTTCTTTCGGGAGTTGCGGACCGCCGCTCCCCAGGCGAGGCTCCTGCTGTTCTCGGGCCTTCCGAGCGACGTGCTCGCCGGCCAGTCCGACGCGCTGGGACTCGACGGCTACGTACAGAAGGGGCACTCGATGGCGGAGCTGCGCGGCCGGCTGGCCGAGCTGGCGCCGCCGCGCCGGCGCTGAGGGCGATCAGCCGGCGGCCGCCCACACACCTGCGTCAGCTAGCTGGCAGCGACCGCGCCTATCCCCCGGTCGACGCTCAGGGGCCGGCCTCCAGCACCGTGACCCGCCTGGCTCCTACGGCGGCGACTGGCCGTTGCGCGCCGAGCGGTACTCCTCGTTCTGCTGGTGCTCGCCGCGAACCTGCACGGCGATGTAGACGACCAGGATGTTGACGAGCAGGCCCAGCCCGCCGAAGGTGATCACCAGGCCCGCCGTCTTTGAGAACGCCTCGCTCGCCACGAACATGATCGGTCAGACTATCTCCTAGCCGGCGGGGACGGCTAGTGATCCCCGCGCCACCTGGAGAGGTGCCGGAGCGGCTGAACGGGCGCGACTGGAAATCGCGTGACGGGGGTCAACCTCGTCCGAGGGTTCGAATCCCTCCCTCTCCGCTGATCGCCGCGCCGCGCCCGACGGCCGGCGCCTACGCGCGTGGGGCGCTGGTCAGGCCGCCGTCAACCACCAGGCTCTGCCCGGTGACATAGGAGGACTCCTGGCAGAGCAAGAACAGGGCGGCGTAGGCGACCTCCCACGCCGTGCCCTGCCGGCGCGCCAGGATCGGCACCTTCTCGCGCAACGGGCTGATCGAGGACGCCAGGCGCCCGAGCGAGGTGTCGATCAGCCCGGGGACCAGGAGGTTTACGCGGATGTCCGGCGCCCCCTCGACCGCCGCCTGGCGACACAGCGACTCCAGCGCCGCCTTGGAGGCGCCGTAGGCGGGATAGGGCATCACCTCGCGGGAGGCCACCGAGCCCACCAGCACGATCGAGCCCCGTCCGGTGATCGCCTCCAGGCCGTGCTTGCAGCCGAGAAACTGGGAGCGCAGGTTGACCGCCATGACCCGATCCCAATCCTCGGGGGTGGTTCCGCGCAGGAGCAGGCCGGCGCCCACGCCCACGTTCAGCGCCAGCCCGTCCAGACCGCCGAGCTCGCTCTCTGCCTCGGCGAACATGCGCGCCGCCTCTCCCGGATCGGCGGCGTCGGCGACGATCACCGCCGCGTGGGCTCCCTCGTCGCGCACGCGCGCCGCCGTCGCCTCGGCGCTCGGCCGGTCGATGTCCGCCACCGCGACCGCCGCGCCCTCGCGGGCGAACAGGACCGACATGGCGCGTCCGTTGCCGATCGGCGGCTCGTCGATGCCGTGATCCTGCTGGCCGCCGCCCACCACCAGGATCCGCCGGCCCTCCAGGCGGCCGCGGCCTGGCCCCTCGCCCTGGGCTTCGGCGGGCGGGGCAGCCGGCTGCCCCTCGTCTGCGCTCCTCGGCTCGCGGCTGGTCACCGCGCAGAGTCTTACGCCTGGGGCGCGGCGCTGGCGAAGACGATGTGTCGGCGGGCGATGGCCATGAACTCGTGGCGCTCGACCGGTCCCCCGTCATGGGGCTCTACGAGCACGTCGGTGAGAGCGAGGAACTCGCGCTCCGACGCGTTGAGGAGGTCCGAGACCCGGCTGCGGTAACCGTCGCGGGCCAGCGTGACGTCGCCGGTGACCCGGTAGCGCTCGGTCTCCAGCCTAACTCGTTCCTGACGCTGCTCCACTGCTGCCTCCTGATGCCTCGACCTGAGTGCTTTTCGGCGCCCGAGCGACAAAGCCTAAGCCCCGGACGGTCCCCTCGACGGATCGACGCCGCACCGCTCAGGCTGGCCCGCGCAGCACCGAGATGGAGTAGGGCGGCAGCGGGTCCAGGCGCGCGGCGTCCGCCGTGAAGTGGGCCGGCGGGCGGTCAGGAGCAGGATACCCGTGGGCCCCCCGCGCGTGCCAGACGTACTGGCCGGGCCCGAATAGGTAGGCGTCGAGCGGGCCGGTCAGCGGCGCGGTCGTCCGGCCGTGCTGGACGGCGATCGTCACTCGGGCGGCCGCGGCCGGGTCCTTGTTTAGCAACAGCAACGCCAGGCGGCCGTCGGGGCGGCGCACCGCGTAGGCCCCGAGGCGGCCCGGGGGGGTCCCGGGTGGCGGGGTCACCGCGACCGGGTAGACCTGATGGACGGCGTCGCCGGGCTGGGTCCACGTCTGCGTCAGCAGCCGGGCGGCGTAGTAGGTGGCCAGGGGACCGAGGATGCGCCGGTCGGCGGTGGACTGAAGCAGCGCCAGGTTGCCCCAGCTGTGACAGCGGGGCAGCTCGGTCATCAGGGTGTCGGGCTCATAGCCGTAGACGAAGGCGGCGCTGGCGCCGTCGGTCAGGAGCTGGCCGACGACGTCGGCGTTTAGCAGCGCTCCCGCGCGGTCGGCCTCGGGCTGGCCGGCGAAGGCCGAGTAGCCGTACTCGGTGACATAGACCGGGAGGCCTCGGGGCAGGCCGTCGGCGTACTGGCGGCTCAGCACGGCGTGCAGGGTGCTCGCCGAGCGCTGCAGGAGCGGACCGCTGGGGAGGCAGGGATCGTCGAACGGGTACCACTCAAACGAGAAGAAGGACAGCTCCCCCAGGCGACGATGGGAGCGCAGGTAGGCGACCAAGCGGCCGGTCCAGGAGCGCCGGCCGGCGCGGTCGGGCCAGGCCAGCCAGTCGGGGATCGAGGTCTGATAGCCGGGGCCCCCGAGGGCGAGCCCGGGGGCGACGCGATGGATGGCGCGCCCGAAGCGCAGGAACAGGGCCCCATAGTCCTCGGGTGAGACGAGCTGCCCGTCGGGCTCCTCGCCGAGCTCGACCCCCCGCAGCGGGATGTGCCGGCGGAGCAGGTAGCGGATCTCGGCCACGGCGTCGGCGGGTGTCCCGTAGAGCACCGGCACGGGCACCAGGATTGGCAGCCCGCTGGTCAGTCCGCTGCTCACCACCCGTCCAAAGCTGGGCTGCTCGGTCCCCGGGTCCACACCGCCGGCCGTGTGCCACGGGTCGGTGGAGGAAGCCATGGTCACGGTCTGGCGCTGGTCGGGGGTGTGGCGGACCAGGTCCCGCAGGCGCCCACCGCGCAGGCTGCCCGCCCCCAGCTCCCGCACGGCGAAGCCCAGCCGGTCGCGGAGGTCGCCGGAGCCGCGCGGCGCGGCGTGATCGCTGCGGCTCAGCACGACGCGCACGAAGCGCACGGAGCGCGGTGCGGCGGCGAGGCGGACGGTCTGGCTCGAAGCCCGCACCGCGAAGCGCGAGCGGGGAAAATCGTGCCAGTGCCCCAGGGGATGGCCGTTCTGGATGATCGCCGACGGTCCGACCCAGTACTGGACCTCGATCCGGCGAGGGCGCGGCGCCCCCCAGTCGATCCTCACCGCGTCGATGCGCCGGTGGGTGCCGAAATCGATCAGCACCCACTGCGGGTGGGCGCCCTCGGGCTCGTGGGTGAAGTGCGGATCCAGGTAGGGGTTGCTCTTCCAGAACGTCTTGCGGCGGCCGTCGTCGAGTCGCGAGAAGCCGGCGTCGGCGGCCTGGTCGATCGTGTCTCCGCGGCGCGGGAGCCGGTATCCGTTGGTGTGGGCGAACCCCCCGCCGGCGTCCGAGGAGGTCCAGTAGCCGCGGCGGCGCCGGGCGTCGCTGAAGCGCCCCCGGGGGTTGAAATGCCAGGCCTCGACCCCGAGCTCGGTGCGCAGCCGGTAGCTCAGCGAGCGCAGGCCGGCGGATCGCATGGCGCGCAGGTTGGCGCGCGTGTAGACGTCGGCCGTGTCTCCCTGGCCCAGCCCGTCGACGTCGGCTCCGAGGGCTTGGTCGGGCCGAAAGCTCGCCGCCGGATGGTCGAGCTGGACGGTCAGCGACCAGCTCGGCGCCGATCGGGGCGCCGCGCGGGCGGCGCCGAGCCCGGTCGATGCGCCACCCGGGGCGGCGCCGGCGACGGTCCCCGCCAGCGCCGCGGTCGCCAGCCCGGCCCGCAGCCGGTGAGCGCTTGACAACGTCGGACCCACGCGCCTAGCGCATGTTGCCGGTGTGGCCCAGGGAGTAGCGCCCGGGCTGGGGCCACACCAGCAGCCCGTGGGGGCCGGCGCCCACCTTGATGCGTGCCTTTAGGCGGCCGCGTCTGACGTCGATCGCGTAGACCTCGTCGTTGTAGCGGCCGCTCAGCCACAGCGTGCGACCGTCGGCCGACACCCCGCCCATGTCCGGGCTGGCGCCGCCGGGGATCTTGATCTTGCGCAACAGGCGGCGCCGGGCGAAGCTCATGACCGAGACCGATCCCTCCGCTCGGTTGGAGATGTACATGACGCGCCCATCGCGGCTCGGGTAGAGCCCGTGGGTTCCGGCGCCGGTGGGGAGGAAGCCGAGGGTGCGAAAGCGCCGCGTGCTGAGCTCCCACACGCCGTCGGCGACCTGGTCGGCGACGTACAGCACGCGTCCGTCCGGCGAGAGCTTTACGTCTTGGGGCGATCCGCCGCCGTGGCCCAGGACCAGCTTGCCGTTGACCCGGCGCGAGCGCAGATCGATGCGGATCATCGCCCCCTCGAACTCGCAGCTGGCGTAGGCGAAGCGGCCGTCGGCGGAGAAGTCCATGTGGTCCACCCCGCGACAGGGGACCGGCAGCGACTTCTGCAGGTGCAGGCGGGCGGGGGAGCGGAAGTCGAGCTTCTCCAGACGCTCGGCGACCACGATCGCCGAGCGCCCGTCGGGCGTGAAGTACAGGTTGTAGGGGTCCTCGACCGGAATGCGATGGCCCGTGGGCTTACCGGTGGCCGGGCTGATCGGGGTCAGCGAGTTGCCGGCGTCGTTGTCCACGTACAAGCGGCGCAGATCCCACGACGGCGTCACGTGCTGGGGTAGGCGGCCGGTGCCGAAATGGCGGACGATCCGCTTGGTCCTCTGGTCGATGACGTCGACCGTGTCGCTCTGGCTGTTGGGGACGTAGACGAGCGGTCGGTCGCGCCGCACGATCGGGCTCAGGGCGTTGGCGCCGTCGTGGCCGTAGACGTTGAGTCGCCCCAGGCGCCCCGAGCTGGGCGGCGGCGTGGTGGGACGCGTCCGCGAAATCACCACCCCGCCGGAGAGATCCGGGGAGTGTCTGGTCGGGCCGGCGGTGCCGAAGCGGTCGATGGCGGCGGCCACGCCGGCGGCTCCCAGGGCGCCCAGACAGACGGCGAGCGTCCTCTGGAGAGCGAGCCTTCTCCGGGCGGCGATCCTTCTCCGGTCCCGGACCATCCTCGACATACAAGCATCGTGGCCATAAAGGCCCATAAAGCGCGGTGTGAAGGGGGCCCCGGGTCAGCGCGTGACGCCGGTCGGCGACTGACCGGCGGTGATCGAGTACACCGAGTCGAGCACCTGCCCGCCGGCGTCGCGGCCCCCCACCAGCAGGATGCGGTTGGCGACCGTGGCCGCCCCGGCATCGGACAGGGGACGCGGGAGCGTGCCCGCCGTACGCACGGCCCCGGTGCGGGGATCGATGACCAGCACGCCGCGCGTCTGGCTGCCCTGGGCGGTCCCCCGGCCGCCGAGCACGTACACCGAGCCGTTGAGGACCCCGACCGCCGCGTGGGTCAGGGCGCGCGGCAGCGTGCCGATCTGGCGGACCTGGTTGGTGGCCGGGTCAAAGCGCAGGATCGTGCGCACCGCGCTGCCCCCCCCGGTGGTCCCGCCGACGATGATGACGGCGTTGTCGGCCGCTGCCACCGCGGCATAGCGCAGGGCCTGGGGCAGCTGGGCCACCACCTGGGCGCCCCCGCCGGGGTGAAAGGCGACGATCGCGCGTAGCGCCTGGGACCCGGTGTAGCCGCCCACCGAGTAGGCGGCGCCGGCGAGCGCGGTCGCCCCCAGGTCGGAGGCGGGCTGGGGCAGGGTCCCCGCCGGGCGCGAATCGCCCCCGGGTGTCACGCGCACGATGCGGTCGCTCCCCATCTCCAGGTTGCCGCCGCCGAACAGGTAGACGTCGGACCCGACCGTGGCGGCGGCGGCGTCGTGAAGCGCGCGGGGCAGGGACCCCACCGGGCTGGCGACCGGCTTGGCGCCCACGCGCACGAGCACGATGCTCGACACCGAGGAGTCGCCGGTGTCCAGGCCGCCGAGCAGGAGGGCCCCGCCCTTCGGTGCGCCGCCACCGGCGCCGGGGCCGGTGGTCGTCGTCGCGGTGGTCTCGGTGCCCGTGGTGTCCGTGGTGCCAGACGTCGAGCCGGTGGGGGTGGTGGACGTCGCGGTGGTGTCGGTGCCGGTGGGGGTGGCCGACGAGGAGGCGGGCACGGTCCCGGGGGCGAGCGGGGCGGTAGCGGGGTCTTGGACGGGTGCGGGCAGGGTGCCGAGCTGGCGGACGTGCACGCGCGGGCCGCGCGGCCGTCGGTGGTTGGGGGTGGTGCGGGCGCCGCCGCCGACGGCCGAGGAGCTCTGGCTGCCCGACCCACCTCCGCCCGCGCAGGAGGCGACGATGGCGATGATCAAGGCGATGAAGCCGGCGGCCAGGCCGCCCAACGCCAGGCGGCGATTGCGGATCACCTCGGGACTGGGAGTGGACTGGCGCTCAGGCGGCGGAGCTTCGGCGGGGGTGTCCATCGACGGCCAGACGCTATCGCCTCATTTGCGCAAACGCGCCTGGCAGGATGCGGCCGATGGCTCGCCCGACGCCGCTCCTTTCCGCGCTGGTCAGCGCGCTCTTGCTCGCCGGCTGCGGCGGGAAAGGCGCGCCGGGGCCCGCGTCTGGGACCAGGGGCGGGACGGAGACCTCGGACGGTACCGGCGGCGAGCCCCGGCCGCGGGCGCCGGCGCCGAGGCCGCGGACACGGCGGCCGGGCCGCGCGCCCACCGCGGGGCTGGCGCCGCTCGGACCGGGCGTGGCCCTCACCGACGGCTCGCAGATGGCGGTGGCCGCCGGGCAGGTGGCGCACGGGGCACGCTCGCGGCGCGAGATCGCCCTGACGTTCGACGCCGACATGACCCGGGCGATGCTGGCCACGCTGCGCTCGGGACGGGTGTCGGGCTGGCTCGATCGCCGGCTGTTCGCCGAGCTGCGCGCCACCCGCACGCCGGCCACCATCTTCCTCACCGGATTGTGGACGCGCCAGTATCCGGCCCAGGTCAGGCGGCTGGCGCGCGACCCCCTGTTCGAGCTGGCCAACCACTCGATCGATCACGCCGCGTTCGCCACGCCGTGCTTCGGGTTGCCCACCGTGGCTGGCGCCGCCGCCAAGCGTCAAGAGGTGGTCGGGGCGGCGCACACGATCGAGCAGATCGCCGGCGTGCGCCCGCGCTACTTTCGCTTCCCGGGCGGTTGCGCGCGCCCGTCGGATGTGAGCCTGGTCGAGGGGGCCGGCGAGCGTCCGGTGCTCTGGGACGTGGTCTCGGGCGACGCCTTTCAGCGCGATCCCAACGTGATCGTGCGCGCCGTGCTCGCCCAGGCCCGACCCGGGTCGATCGTGGTCGCCCACTGCATCGGGGCGCCCAACACGCCGGCCACGGCGGCGGCGATGCGCGTGATCATCCCCACCCTGCGCGCCCGCGGATATCGCTTCGTGACGCTCAGCCAGCTGCTCGCGGGCTGAGCAGGGGAGGCGGTCAGCGCCCGACCCGGTAGATGCGCACCAGCGCGCTGGCGGCGTTGTTGGCGCCCACCGCGCGCACGGTCAGCGTGAGCGACAGGCGCCGTCGGCGACCCAGCGCCCGGGCCAGGCGGGCGACCCCGGCGCGGGCGATCCGCACGGTCAGGCGCACGGTGCGACGCGCCGGCAGGCGCCGGCGCACGCGCGGGGGATGCAGGCGCACCGCCGGGCGCCCTCCGCTCAGCCGGGCGCGCACGGCGAGTGTGCACGGGCGGTCGCAACGGGCGCGCAGCCGCACGCTGTGGGTGCGCAGGATCCCGCGCCGGTGGGCCAGGCCGAACGCCAGCTGGGGCGCCAGCGATGCCGCCCGGGGTCCGGGGAGGCAGGTCGAGCGCGCCGGCGAGGTGGGCGTGAATACCTCGACGCGGTTGTTGTCGGTGTCCGAGACGAGGATCCGCCCGGCGCAATCAACCGACACCCCGTTGGGGTTGACGAACTCGCCGAGATTGGTCCCCCGCGAGCCCCAGCCGGCGAGCGGGCGACCGCCGCCGTCGAACTCGACTACGCGCGAGTTGCCCCGATCGGCGACGTAGACCCGGCCGACCGGGTCCACGGCGATGGCGGTGGGACCGTGGAGCTGGGCTTCGCCGGCGCCGGTTGAGCCCCACGAGCGCACGAAGCGTCCCGAGGCATCGAACTCGACGATGCGGTCGTTGCCGGTATCGGCGACGTACAGATCCCCCGATGGGGCCAGGGCCACCCCCTCGGGGGCGGCCAGGTCGCCCTCGCCCTTCCCCGCGGCTCCGGTGCCCGCCGGGCCGATCAGGCCGCCGTCGGCGGCGAGGTGCAGTACCCGGTTGTCGCCGGTGTCGGCCACCCAGAAGTCACCCGCGGCTCCCACGGCCACCCCCGAGGGACCCTGCAGCGCACCGCCCTCGCCGAAGGTGCCCAACGGGTTGCCCGCCGGGGCGAGCAGGTCGACGCGGTCGTTGTCGTGGTCGGCGACGTAGATCCGGCCCGACGCGCCGAGGGACACGTCGCGGGGCTTGAGCAGCTGGCCGGTATCCGAGCCCGGGACCCCGACGATGGCCAGGAACGCGCCGGTGGAGTCGAAGCGCTCCAGGCGGTCGTCGATGGTGTCGGACACCAACGGCGAACCGCTGGCGTCGGAGCGCAGCCCCCGCGGCTGGATGAACTGGCCCGGCCCACGGCCGTCGATTCCCCACAGGCGCAAGAAGGTGCCGTCGGGGTCGAACACCTGCACGCGGTCGTTGGCCGTGTCCGCCACGTACACGTTGCCGGCGGCGTCGGTGGTCAGTGCCCGGGGGTAGATCATCTGCCCGGGGGCCGAGCCCCGCGTGCCCCACGCGCTCTGATAGGCCAGGTCGGCGGTGAGCTTGACCACCCGGTAGTTGTTGTTGTCGGCCACGTAGACGTGGCCCGCCTTGTCGGCCGCGACGTCGTAGGGGAAGGCGAACTGGCCGGGCCCCGTTCCCACGCCCCCGGCGGCGGCCACGTAGTTGCCGTTGGGGTCGAACTCGACGACGCGGTTGTTGTCGTCGTCGGCCACGTACACCGCGCTCGGGGTGGCCGAAACTCCCTCGGGGTGCCTGAGCTGGCCCGGGCCGCCGCCGCTCGACCCAAACGCGGCGGCCTGCGAGCCGTCGAGCGCGAAGCGCTCGATGCGGTCGTTGTCGGTGTCGGCCACGTAGACGTGGTTGCCGCTGACCGACACCCCGCCGCCGGCGGGCAGGCCCGTGTTCCCCCCGCCACCCCCGAAGCGAAACCGTCCCACCGCGCTGCCGGGGCCGCCCCACTGGCCGAGGAAGCCGCCGCCGGCGTCGAACTTCTCGATGCGGTCGTGGGCGCTGTCGACCACGTAGACGTTCCCCGACGAGTCGGCCGCCACGCCCCCGATGCCCCCGAGTTCTCCCGCCCCGGACCCCTGCTGGCCCCACTCGGTCTGAAACGTTCCGCCGGGATCAAAGCGCTGCACGCTGTAGCTGAACTGGTCGGCGACGTAGACGCCCCCGCCGGGGCCGACCGCGATCGCCTGGGGCAGGCGGAAGGCGCCCTCGGCGCGCTGACCGATGATCGCCGCCTGCGAATAGGGGCAGGACGCGGCCCCGGGGCAGCCGGCTCCCCGGGCCGCCCCGGGCCAGCCGAAAAGCGCCGCCGCGGCGCCCAGCGCCGCCGTCCAGGCGAGCGCCGACGGCGGGAGCGCCGGGGCCAATGGCCGGGCGCGCGCGCGGCGGGCGGCGCGGTGTGGGCGGGGGGCGGGGAGGATCGATCCCATCTCAGTCTCGCCTGGCCAACACGGCGGGCCGGCGAGAGGTGCGCGGTCCGAGCGCCGACCGAAGATCGGCGAAGCCGGCGCCAGCCGGCGAAGCCCTTGTCCTCTGCTGTTCTATCCCCGGGGTCAGGAGACGCGCTCGGGGGCGCGCAGCGTGCCCTCGGCGCGGCGCAGCGCGAGCGGGCCCTCGTTTCGGACCCGCCCGACCACGTACAGCGGGCGGTGCTTGACCTCGTCGTAGATGCGCCCCACGTACTCGCCGATCAGGCCGATGGCGATCAGCTGGATCCCGCCGAGCATCAGGATGGCGATGGTGACCGAGCCGAAGCCGGGCAGGTAGGAGCCCACCACGCGCAGGATCACCACCACCGGGATGGCCAGGAACGCCAGTCCCGAGATGAGAAAGCCCAGGTAGGTCGAGAGCTGCAGCGGTAGGTGGGAGAAGGAGAAGATGGCGTCCAAGGAGAAGCGCACCATCTTGCGCAGCGTGTACTTGGTCTCGCCGGCGTAGCGCTCATCGCGGTCGTACTCGATGGCCGTCTGCGTGAAGCCGATCCACACCGTCATCCCGCGCAGGAAGCGGCTGCGCTCGCCCATGGCCAGCAGCGCGTCGAGCGCCTTGCGGTCCAGCAGCCGGAAGTCGCCCGAGTTGGGCTCCAGGTCGACCTGGGCGAGCTTGTCGAACAGGCGATAGAACCACTTGGCGGTGGAGAGCTTGAAGTGGGACTCGCCTTCGCGCGCGCGGCGTACGGCGTAGACGATGTCGCTGCCCTTGCGCCAGCGGTCGACCATCTCGGGGATCAGCTCGGGGGGGTCCTGCAGGTCGGCGTCGATCATCGCCACCGTGTCGCCGGCGGCGTGCTCGAGGCCCGCGGTGAGCGCCGCCTGGTGGCCGAAGTTTCTCGTGAGATGCACGACCCGCAGCTGGGGATCGGCGTCGGCGAGGCGATCGAGGATCCTGCCGGTGCCGTCGTCCGAGCCGTCGTTGACGAGCACCAGCTCGAAGTTCAGGCCCTCCAGCGCCTTACGGGTGCGATCGTAGAAGGCCTCGACGAGCTCGACCTCGTTGTACACCGGGGCCACGACGCTGAGGAGGCCGAGCGTGCGATCGGTGATGCGCTTGCGCTCGACGGTCGCCATGGCCCTGGAGATTGTGCCGCATCTGGCGAGCGCCGCCGGCAGTAGGCGCCCAGGAGGCAGGTAACCGGGCGCCCGCCGCTTGGTTCATGCTGTGATCGCTATGCCCTTCCATCTGCTTCCCGAGCGCCTGCGCTCCCCGGTCGCGGTGCAGTTCATCAAGTACGGGCTGGTGGGTGCGCTCAACACCGGCCTGACGATCGGGCTCTATGCCCTGCTGCTGGCCGCGGGGGTGTGGTACGTGCTGGCCTACGTGCTGGCCTACGCGGTGGGGATAGTCAACGGTTACCTGATGAACCGGGCCTGGACGTTCGTGGCCGAGCGCACCCATTTCGCCACGGCGGTGCGCTACTTCGCCGTCCAGGGCGGGGGTCTGGCGCTCAGCACCGGCGTCGTCTACCTGGCGGTCGACGTGGGCGGGCTGAGCAAGATCCTGGGGCAGATCGTGGCCATCGCCGCGGCGGTCATCACCACCTTCTTTGCCAACCGCTGGTGGACGTTCGCCGCCCGCCACCATCGCCGTTCGGCCGAGGCGCCGTCGGTGAGCTGAGCTCGCTCAGTCGCGGCGAAACAGGGCCAGCAGCGACAGGCCGGCGGGGATCCGGCGGCCGCGGGCGATGGCCCTTGCCTCGAGCGCCAGCGGGCGTTCGAGCACGCCGTGGAGCCACGGGGGAGTGCTCTCCAGATCCGAGGTGGGGCCGTTGCGGGGCCGGCGGAGGCGCTCGAGCGAGCGATGGGCGATCGCGGCGGGCAGCAGCAGCGCGTTGAAGTGGGTGGTGCGCTCGGGCACCCAGCCCGCATCGCGCGCCGAGGCAATCAGCGTGGGCCGGGTGTAGCGGCGCCGGTGATGGTTGACCACGTCGTGGCTGCTCCACAGCCACGGATAGGCGGGAACGGTGACCACCAGCTGTCCGCCGGGCCGGACCACCCGGCGCAGCTCCCCCAGCGCCGCCCGGTCGTCGTCGAGGTGCTCGAGCACGTCGAAGCTCACCGCGAGGTCAAAGGCGGCGTCCGGGAAGGGGAGCCGATCGGTCAGCGAGCCGGCCACCACCTCGCCGACGTTGCGGCTACGGGCCGCCTCGATGCTGGCCGGGGACACCTCGACTCCCGTCACGACGCCGAAGCGGGCCAGCTCGACCATGTTGCGGCCGCTGCCGCAGCCGGCGTCGAGGATGCGCGCGCCCGGCGGCAGCTCGAGGCTGTGCAGGACCTCGGCGATGATGCGGCGCCGGCCTCGGTACCACCAGTGGCGGTCCTCGACTTGGTGGCTGAGGAGCTCGAGCGACTCGTCCATGCCCAGAGCCTCGCAGAGCGAGGCCGCCGGGCGCTTTTCCGCTCTAGCCGGCGGAGCGGCGGCCGACGAGCGCGGTCGAGTCCAACGGAGGCTCCAGGGCGCCGGCGGGGTTCTGGGCCACGAACGTGCGGCCGCTTCGCCGGGCGGGTCCGGCCAGCGCCGGGGCAGAGGGCCGCGAGGCCAGCGAGGAGCCCAGGGCGGGCAGCGAGGTGGTGCCGGTCGCGCCGGCGATGACGCCCGCCGTCCAGACCGCGCCCAGGACGACCGTCAGACGCCCCACGGTCCGCACCACGCGGGCACGGTGCCCGGTGCTGTCGAGGAATATGGGGGTATCGGCGGGCAGCGCGACCTGTGCACTCCCCTCGGCGTGCCGTGGTGCGAACCCCCAATCCGGGTGCACCGCGACGGCGGCATCACTCACGCACCGAATCTTCGCCCACCCGGAGGCCGATTCATGCCCCGTGCCCCGCGCTTAGGCGGATCCTCGGCGTTCTTAACAGAACACTAAGGAAGCGATACCCGGAAGTGGGGATGGCTCGGGCCGGGCGCGACGATCGGGCGCCCCGGGGGTGCCGATACTTGCCCCGATGACCTGCCGGCGCCTGGGCTGGATATTGACCACCGCGGTCCTGGTGCTCGGCGCCGTCGCCTGGTCGGCGCGGATCCAGGACGATCACTTCCGCCGCTTGGGCAATCTCGAGCTGCTCGACATCGCCCACAGCCGCCAGGGGGCCGTGGTCCAGGTGCAGGTGCCGACCAAGCTCGTGGCCCTGAGCTTCGACGACGGCCCCGATCCGCGTTACACCGCCGCCCTGCTGGGAATCCTGGGCCGCTTCCATGCCCACGCGACCTTCTTCGTGGTGGGCCGCGCCGCGGCGGCCGCGCCGGGGCTGGTCCAGGCGGAGCTCAAGGCCGGCGACGAGGTCGCCAACCACACCTTCACCCACCCCGTGCTCACCGGCCTGCGCCCGGCCGCTGTGCGCGCCGAGATCGAGAGCGGCCGCGGGGCGCTGGAGCGCGCTGGGGCGCCGGCGCCGATCTTGTTCCGCGCGCCCTGGGGGCTGTTCAGCGAGGCGGTCGCTCGGGAGGCCTCGGCCGAAGGCGAGCTGATGGTCGCGTGGACGGCGACGATCGAGAAGGCCGAGCACGGTCGCGGGCAGCGGGCGGCGGTGGCGTGGCTTGTGCGCCGACTTCATCCGGGCGCGATCCTGCTCGGCCATGACGGGCGCATGGATCGCTCGCGGACGGTGCGCATGCTCCCGCTGGTGCTTGCGCGCCTGCGCGAGCGCGGCTACCGCTTCGTCTCGGTGGGCGAGCTGCTGCGCGCGGGAGGCGATCTGACCCCGGCGCGCTGGAGGTCGCTGTCGGTGGCGGCTAACCCCCGCGTGCTGGCCGTCGCCCGGGAGGACCAGCCCCGCGTGCTGGCGGCCACGCGGACGCCCCTGGCGTCAACGATGCGCGGGTAAGCTGGCGGCGTGATCGCTCCACCTTCGGAGGTCCGCGCGCGACGACGGCGCCGGGCCGAGGACGCCCAGCGAGAGATCCTGGATGCCGCCGAGCAGCTCTTGCGAGAACGTCCGTTCCGCGACGTTTCCCCGGATGACGTGATGGAGCGCACTGGGCTGTCGCGGCCCTCCTTCTACGTGTACTTTCGCGACCGGCACGACCTCGTGCTGCAGGTCGTCCAGCGGCTGGACCTCGAGCTCGCGGCCGGCGCCGAGCGTTGGCTGGGGGGCAGCGAGGACCCGATGGCCGACGCGCTCGCCGCCGCGCGCGGCGTGGTGGCGGTGTTCGCCGAGCACGGGCCGGTGTTTCGCGCGATCGCCGACGCGGCGGCCTACGACGACCGCGTCGAGCAGGCCTACCGCGGCATGATCCAGGGCTTCATCGACGCGGTCGCCGTCCAGCTTCGCCGCGACCGCCGCCGTCGACGGCTGCTCCCGCTCGACATCGACCAGGCCTCGCACGCGCTGGTCTGGATGATCGAGCGCTACCTCACCGACGTCTACGGCCACGGCGGGGAACCGGACACCGACGCGGTCATCGACACCGTGTTCGAGATCTTCACCCGCGCGGTCTATCGGCCCGAGGTGCGCGCGACGAGCTAGGCGCCCTGGCGGGGGACGCCGTCCCGAGGAGCCGGTCGTGGTCGGAAATGGCCGGCGTGCCAGGGGCGCGCTCGCCTTCGTCCTCGGGCCGTCGGGGTCCGGGGCCCGATCCGGGCTTGGGTGCCGGGCCGGGTCCGGGTCTCGCTCCCCGACCGCTGCTCGAGGTGCCGGCTTGGGTGCTCGCCCGCACCGCCCCCTACCGCCAGCTGTTGAGCAACGTGCCCGGGCCGGGGGCAGGCGTCTGTGCGGTGTGCCTGGCTCCGGGCGCTGCCGGGGGGGCTGCCGGGGGCGCTGCCGGCGCGGCGGGGTGCGCGGTGGGGGGCGCGGTGGGGGGCGCGGCCCCGGGGCGCTGCGCCGCGTGCCGGCGGGGGCCGCTGACCGCCGACGCCGTGCTCGCCGTCTCCTACAGCCGGCACCTGGGACCGGTCCACCGCGCCCTGCGCCAATACAAGCGCGGACCGGTCGCGCTGTCGCGACGCCTGGCCACCGACCTGGCGGCGGTCCTGTGGCGCTTTGCCGCCGGGCACGAGGACTGCTTGGCGCGGTCCGCCGGAGTCGAGCGGTTCGACATCGTGACCGTGGTGCCACCGCGACGGCGCCCGCCGGGACAGACGCGCAGCCTCGTGGCCGTGGTAGGGGCCGTCTCGCCGCTGGCCGCGCGCCTGCGGCCACTGCTCGAGTGGCGCGGTCAAGGGGGGGCAGGGCGGACGGGCATCGCGGCCGACGCGACGCTCACCGTGCGGCGGGTGGACCCCGAGCGCTACCGCTGCGCGCGCGTGAGGGCAGGCGCCGGCGTACTGCTGATCGATGACACCTGGGTCTCGGGGGCCAGCGCCCAGAGCGCCGCCGCGGCGCTCAAGCGCGCCGGAGCCGAGCGGGTGGGAGTGTTGGTGCTCGGGCGCCACGTGTACGGGCGGCCGCAAGCGGGCCGCCCGGCGACGCCCGCGACGCCCGCGCTCTTCGATTGGTCGCGCTGCGCGCGACACGCGGGGTGACCGGCACCAGGTCGGCGGCGGGGAGGCCCCGCGCGGCGTCCGCGCTGGGGGCGGGGGAAGGGTCAGGGGCAGGCGTGGCGAGCCCAGGGGCGGGGTATGGACTTCGCCATGGAGCGTGTCCGCAAGCCCGGGTCTCGGCGCCTCGCGCTCTGGCTGGCAGCCTGGCTCGTGGGCGCCGGGGTGTGGCTGGCGCTGGTGGATCTCACCGACCTGCCCGAGCTGTTGACGGGAGCGGTGGCGGCCGCGCTCGCCGCGACCGGCTTCGAGGTCGCCCGGGAGGCCGGGCACCCGGGCATCGGCGGGCGGGCCCGCTGGCTGGCGCGCGCGTGGCGACCGCTGGTGCGGGCGCCGGTCGACATCGTGGTGCTGAGCGCGCTGACGCTGTCCCAGGCGGTGCGCCCAGTCCGCAACCGCGGCCGCTTTCGGGCCATCCCGTTCGGCTCGGCCGATGAGAGCAGCGCGCACAAGCACGGCCGCCGGGCCCTGGCCGAGGCGCTGGGCTCGTTCGCCCCCAACACGATCGTGGTGGGTGTCGATCCCGAGGCGGAGCTGATCCTGGTCCATCAGCTGCGACCCTCGGGAGGGCGCCGCTCGGTCGATGTACTCGGGCTCGGCGACCCCGAGGAACCCGGCGGGCCCGCCGCCGCTGGAGGCGGACGATGAACAAGTGGGAGATCGCCGCCACGGTGCTCGCCGCGGGGACCGTCCCGTGCCTGGCGGTGTGTGCGCTGGCGGGGGCAATGCACGGCCTGGCGGCGCTCGAGGTGGCCGGGGTGGTGGCCACGGCGATCCTCATGCTCCTGTCCGAAGGGTTCCACCGCCAGCCGTTCATCGACCTCGCCCTGGTTGCCGCGCCGCTGTCGCTGGTCGGCGCCCTGGCGTTCGCCCGCCTGATGGAGCACGAGCTGTAGCGCTCGCCCGTGCGCGATCTGGTCAGCACCGTCCTGCTCGTCGCCGGCGTCGCCGTGCTCGTGCTCTCGGTGCTCGGCGTGACGCTCATGCGCGACGCCTACGACCGCCTGCACTACGTGGGCCTGGCCGGTTTCGGGGCGCTGCTGGTCGGGGTGGCCATCCTGGTACAGGAGTCCTGGTCTCTGATCGGCGACAAGGCGCTCGCCGCCGGGGCGCTGCTGGTGCTGGCCGGCCCGGTGCTGGTCCACACCACCGCGCGCAGCCTTCGCGTGCACGAGTACGGCAGCTGGGAATCGGGCATTCGGGGCTACCGGGACCGAGGCCCGGCACCCGACCGAAACGGCGGTCGGCACGCCCCAGGCGCGAGAACCCACGGGGCCGGCCCCGACCACCCACCTTCCGACGACGAGCCGAGAAGGCCGGCTCGATGACGATTCTCCAGATCGCCGTGCTGGGGGCGGTCGCCCTGGCCGGAACCGCCGTCGCGCTGGCTCGGGAGCCCTTGCGTCAGGCGATGACGCTGGGCGTCTACGGGCTGGCCTTGACGATCCTCTTCTTCGTCTTTCAGGCGCCCGACGTGGCCCTATCGCAGGTGGTGGTCTCGACCGTCGGGCTGCCGGTGATGATCCTGCTCGCGCTGCGCAAGATCCGCCAGCAGGAGCACGAGCGCGGGGGCCGCGGGAGCCGGGAAGAGTGAGCCGGCGTGGGCGCCTGGGCCTGTTCGCGGTGGCCGGCGTCGGCGCCGCCGCGGTGTTGGTGGTCGGCCTGGCCGGCCTGCCCGCCTTCGGCGACTACCACGCCGCCTACGGCCTGATCGTCAACGGGGTTGGTCTCAGCGAACGCCACGCAACCGACCTGGTGACCGCGGTCAACTTCGACTACCGGGCCTTCGACACGCTGGGCGAGGAGTTCCTGCTCTTCGGGTCGGCCGTGGGGGTGGCGGTGCTCCTGCGCCCCACCCGGGGCGAGCGCCAGCCGCCCCGGGCCGCGGCCGCCGATGAACGCCGGTTCGCCGGGGCCAGCCCGGCGCTGCGCGCCCTTTCGATCGGTCTGATCTCCCCCCTGATCGTGCTCGGCGCCTACATCGTCACCCACGGCCAGCTGACCCCGGGCGGCGGCTTTCAGGGCGGCGTGATCTTGGCCACCGCGCCGCTGATGGCCTTCCTGGCCGGCCGCGTGCTGGCCTTCAAGATGATCGCCACCGAGCACCTGGTCGAGGCCGGCGAGGCGTTCGGCGCCGCCGGCTACGCGCTGATCGGCCTGGGCGGCCTGGTCTTCTCGGGCGTGTTCTTTCACAACTTCCTGCCCATGGGGCTGGCTGGCCACCTGCTCTCGGGTGGGACCATGCCCCTGAGCAGCATCGCCGTCGGCCTCGAGGTCGCCGGCGCGTTCCTGCTGGTGTGGACCGAGCTGCTGGATCAGGCCATGCTGCACGGGCCCGGGCGCTCGTCGGGGGGTGGATCGTGAGCTTCTTGCCTTACGCGATCGCCGCCTGGCTGTTCGTGATCGGCCTGTTCGGGATCGTGCGCAGCCGGAACCTGGTGATCACGATTGCCTCGCTCTCGGTGGTGCAGTCCTCGACCTACCTGGTGCTGCTCGGGGTCGGCTACCGCACCGGCGCCCAGGCCCCGATCCTCGCTGACATCCCGCAGGTGGCGCGCACCGTGGACCCGGTGGTGCACGCGCTGGCCCTGGTCGACGTGGTGGTCGAGGCCACCCTGTTCGCCCTGCTGCTGGCGCTCGCCGTGCAGGGCCACAAGCGCTACGGCAGCGTGGATCCCGACGAGATGCGAATCATGCGGGGGTAGCGACGGTGGCGGTCCTGGGCAGCTCGCACATCACCGCCCTGCCGGTGGCCATCCCGCTGGTCGGCGCCGCCTTCATCGTGACCGTCGGCTGGCTGCTGCCGCGCCTGATCGACGACGTGCTGGCCAGCGCCGCCGCCGGCGGCGGCGCGGCGCTGTGCGCGATCCTGCTCGTGCGAAGCGCCGAGCACCCGAGCGTCTACTGGATGGGTGGGTGGCGCCCGCGCCACGGGGTCGCGGTTGGGATCTCGCTGGCCATCGACCCGGTCGGGGCCGGGCTGGCCACCCTGGCCGGGGTCCTGGTGCTGGCGGCGCTCGTCTATTCGTGGCGCTACTTCGACGACGTCCACGGCATGTTCCACGCGCTCCTGCTCGTGTTCCTGGCCGCCATGACCGGGTTCGCGCTCACCGGGGACCTGTTCAACCTGGCCGTGTTCTTCGAGTTGATGAGCGCGGTGGCCTACGGACTGACCGCGTACAAGATCGAGGAGCGCGGTCCGATCCAGGGGGCGATCAACTTCGCCATCGTCAACAGCGTCGCCGGCTACGGGATCTTCGTCGCCATCGCCATGATCTACGCCCGCACCGGGGCGCTGAACATGGCCCAGATCGGTGCCGCCCTGGACGGTCACCGGCCCGACGCGCTGGTGGTGGTGGCGATGGTGCTGCTGTTCCTGGGCTTTCTCACCAAGGCGGCCGCCGTTCCGCTGCACTTCTGGCTCGCCGACGCCCACGCAGTCGCGCCCACCCCGGTGTGCGTGCTGTTCTCGGGGGTGATGGTGGAGCTCGGCGTCTACGCCGTGGCCCGCCTGTACTGGACGATGTTCGCCGGTCCGCTCTCCGCCCACACCGGGCAGCTGCGCGCGATCCTGGTGGGGATAGGGGCGGTGACCGCGCTGCTGGGGGCGGTGATGTGCTTTGCCCAGCGACATATCAAGCGGTTGCTGGCCTTCTCCACGGTGAGCCACGTGGGCGTGTTCATCTGCGGGGTGGGTCTGCTCGACGCCGGCGCCGCCGGCGGCGTCGCCGCCTACGTGGTCGGGCACGGCCTGACCAAGGCGGCGCTGTTCATGTCCGCCGGCGTTCTGCTCCACCGCTTCGCCGACATCGACGAGTACGACCTGCGCGGGAAGGGTCGAGAGGTCCCGCTGGCCGGGGCGCTGTTTGCCGTGGGCGCGCTGCTCCTGGGCGTGCTGCCCATGACCAGCACCTTCTTTGGCAAGTCGCTGTTTGACGCCGGTGCTCTGCACGAGCACTACTCGTGGCTGCCGACGCTGTCGGCGGTCGTCTGCGCCGTAACCGCCGGGGCGGTACTCCGCGTCGCCGGCCGGGTGTTCCTGGGCTGGGGAGCCGCGGCGCCGCGCGCGCCCAGCGCCGCGTCGATCGAGACGACATCGGCCGCGGCACGCGAGGAGGAGCCCGAGATGCTCGTGGCCCACGACCGCACGCCGGCGGTGATGCTCGTGGTGCCCGCCGTCCTGCTCGCCGCCGCGCTGGCGATCGGGCTGATTCCCGGCGCGATTCCGGGGATCGAGCGGGCCGCCGGGCACTTCACCGACCACCGGGCGTACCTGGGTTGGGCCCTGCACGGGCTGCCGGCGCGCTTTGCCCCCGTCGCCACCGGGCACCTGGCGCCGCACGACTTCCTCTACGCGGCCGGCGCCACCGCGGGGGCGCTGGGGCTGGCGGCGCTGGCCCTGTTCGGCGAGGGCTTGCGCGCGCGCCTACCCGAGGCCGCCGTGGCCGCCTCGGGCCGGGCGCTGGGACTTCTGCGCGGGCTGCACAGTGGTCACGTGGGCGACTACGTCGCGTGGTGGACGACCGGTTTGGCGGTGATCGGCGGCATCTCGCTGGCCGAGCTCACGTGATGCGATCGCCGAAGCTCGCGGGAATAGCGGCGGCGCTGGCGGCCGCGACCGCCGCGTCGGGGTGCCAGGGTTCGCGGGCGATAGAGGCCCCGGTATCCGAGGCTCAACGCCTGGATGAGTCGCTGACCGCGATCTCCGCCGACTGCGGGGAGGCCTACCAGGTGCGGGCCCGAGGCCAGGCCGGGACCGGGTCGGCTCGCCACGAGCTGGAGACCCTCGTGGCCGACGCCACCGCCCGCACCGAGCCGCTCGCCCGGATCTACGCGCACAACCGGTACTGGCGCTATCAGTCCGAGCCGATCTCTCAGCTCGTGGCCGACGCCAAGGCCCGTCTGCACGAGTGCGGGCTGGGGTCAGCGGCGGTGCACCTGGCCCGCATCACCCACACCGGCGAGTCGGGTTAGCGCCCCGGCGCCCGGTCAGCGCTCGGGCGCCGGGCCGGCGTCGGTCAGCGGCGCGGCGTCGGGGCGGTGGCCGTTGCCCGACGCCTCGCCTGTGCCCACGGCGCTCAGGGCCCCGAGCAGGGCGCGGTTGAACTCGGCGGCCCGGGTGCTCACCGCCATGTGGTCGCCCGCCACCTCGACGACCGGCCCCCCTAGCGCTTGGGCCAGGGCCCGCTGCTTGGAGGGCGGCACGCCGGTGTCGCGGGTGGTGACGATCACCGCGGCGGGGACGCCGAGGGCGCCGATCCAGGGGCGGCTGTCGAAGCGGCCGAGCTCGCGTCCGGCCTCGGCGATGTCGCGGGCACTGCCCCGGCTGAGCTCGGAGGCCACCCAGCTGGTGGTCCGGTCGTCGGGCAGGCCCAGCGCGCGCAGCCCCGCCCGCCAGGCGGCGTTGGGGAACAGCCCCAGGATCAGGCGCAGCAGCCCCATGCCGCGCCACAGCAGCGTCATACGCGGGTTGCGCCATTCGCGCGAGGTGGCGCAGAGCACGATTCCTCCCACCAGATCGCCGTGATCGCGCGCCAAGAGCTGAGTGATCGGCCCGCCCATCGAATACCCCACCGCGAGCACCGGGTCGACCCCGAGCTCGCGGACCACCGCCGCCGCGTCCTCGGCGCACAGGCTGAGTCGAAACGGGTCGGCGGAGCGCAGCCCGCGGCCGTGGCCCCGGTGATCGAGGGCCAGCACGCGGTAGCCCGCCTCGGCCAGCGTCGCGTACTGAGCAAACCAGTTCAGATCGGCCGAGGCGGTCCAGCCGTGCAGGAGCAGCACGGTGGGCGAGCCCCGACCCGTGTCGCGCACGAAGAACTCGCCTCGGCCTCCCACGTGCACCAGGCGTCCGGGCGGAAGCTCGGTGGGGGGCTCGGGCGCGAAGCGCGAGGCCCCGCGCCGGCGCGGGCGTCGCGCCGCGCCCGTCAGGCGGTCCACCGAGCCGGAGGGCACGCGGGGAGTCTACGGCGCGCGCCGCGCGGCCGGACTCGCCTTCGCCCCGGCCGCGCCACGCGCTCTGGCCGGATCGGCCTAGCTCTCCTCCCCGCCGGGTGAGACGACGCCCCCCTTGGCCTGCACGCAGCGCCGGAAGGCGTGCGGGACGCCGTACTTGGCCCGGAACGCCGCCGGGCCGATCGCTCGGCGTTCGTCGCGACACTGCTGCGCCGCGGCGCGATTGGCCGGCCGGTGCGCGCGCACGCAGCGCGCGAAGGCGTGCGGCACGCCGTACTTGGCCCGGAACGCGGCCGGGCCGATGGCGCTGCGCTCGGCGCGGCACTGGGCCACGGCCAGGCTGCGGGCCAGGTGGTGGTGGGCGCCGGCGACGCCGGCGGTGAGCCCGAGCGCGGTCACGGCGACCACGGCGCCGGACAGCGCGATTGCGAGTTGCCTGCGCATCAAACCTACCTCCCTTGGTCCTCGCTGTTATCCCCCACCGCTCGCGAAGGCAGGCGTCGATTGGGCTAAGCCGTGTTAGCGCCGCGTGTGAGGCGTTCACATCGGGCTTACGCGCGCGCCGGAACCGAGCGCTAGCCTCGCCGGACGTGTCGGACCTGCGCGACCCTCACTACGCCGAGCGCCTGGAGTTCGAGGCGCCGGAGGAGTACCTGCGCCGCCGCGACTTCCTGGCCCGCTCCGCGATGGCGGCCGGCCTGGCCGCGGGCATGGGCAGCGTGCTGGGGCCCGACGTGCTGGTCGCCGAGGCGGCGCGAGGTCAGCGGCGGGTGGAGCTGCCCTCGCCGCGCAACCTGCCTCTCGACACGATCGTGGTGCTGATGATGGAGAACCGCTCCTTTGACCACTATCTGGGCTGGCTGCCCGGGGCCGACGGTCGCCAGGCAGGGCTGACCTTCGCCGACCGCTCCGGCAAGGTCTTCGCCACCCGTCCGCTGGCCCCCGACTGGCAGGGGTGCGCGCACCCCGACCCCGACCACTCCTGGAACGGCGGGCGCACCCAGCTCGACGGTGGGCTGTGCGACGGGTTCCTGCGCTCGGGATCCAACGACGTATTCGCGATCTCCTATTACAAGGAGGGCGATCTGGGGTTCATCCAGGACGCGGCGAAGGCGACGACGGTCTATGACCGCTTCCACTGCTCGCTGATGGGCTCAACCCTGCCCAACCGCGAATACATGCACGCGGGCGAGTCCTACGGCCAACGCGACAACAACCTCCCGCCCCAGACCTCGACCCCCACCGGCTTCCCAGACAACACGATCTTCGCCGCGCTGACCAAGGCCGGCGTGAGCAACCGCTACTACTACTCCGACGTGCCGGTGGCGGCGCTGTGGGGCACCCCCGGCCTGCAGCGGTCAAGCCCAGTGTCCGACTACTACCAGGCGTGCGCCGCGGGGACGCTGCCGGCGGTGTCGTTCGTCGATCCCAACTTCGGGGGCAGCGAGGGCGAGGGACCCGGCATCTCCGCCGACGAGCATCCGCACGGCGACGTGCGCGCCGGCCAGGCGTTCATGTCCGACGTGGTCCACGCGTTCATGGCCTCGCCCCAGTTCAGGCGGGGAGCACTGTTCATCACCTACGACGAGTGGGGCGGCTTCTTCGACCACGTGGCGCCGCCGCGGGTGCCCGACATGCGCTCGGCCGCGGACCTCAACCAGGACTACGGCCAAATGGGGTTTCGCATCCCCACGCTGGTCATCTCGCCCTACGCGCGCCGAGGACACGTCGACCACACGATCTACGGCTTCGAGTCGATCCTCAAGCTCATCTGCTACCGCTTTGCCGTGCCGGCGCTCAACCGGCGTGTGGCCTACGCCCGCAACATCGGTCGCTCGTTTGACTTCGTCTCCGCGCCGCGCCTCGACCCGCTGCGCCTCCCCAGCCCGCCGGAGGTCATGAGCGCCGCGTGCAGCACGAGCTCGAGCGCCAGCGCCGCCGCCGCGCGACCCCGCGAGCACGACCTCATGGACATGGTGCACTCGGGCTATCTGGAGCGACTGGGCTTTCAGTACCAGCCGGCCCGGGCCTCGGACCTATTCCGTCAGCCCCACCGGGTCCTGGCGGCCAAGCGCCACGGCGATCGCCGCCACCCCGCCGGCCACGGCCCCGGCCGCCGGTCCCCGCACCGGCGGGGGGGCTCCTCCGGCGCCGGTCCCGCCCCGGGCCAAGGATGAGCTCGGCCCGCCGGCGGCGGCGTCCAGGTCGGGTTCGGACCGCCCGGTGGATGGCCGCACTGGTCGCCGCGGCCGCCCTGGGGGCGGCTCCGGGGGCGCGCGCCCAGGACGAGCTCGTGCGCCTGAGCACGTCGGCTCCGGCCACCGCGCTGGCCGGTCCGCCGTTCGGCGTCGATGTGACCGTGGCCGCCGACGGCGGCGCCTTTCAGGAGGCGCTCGCCCCGGTGCGGCTGCGGGTAAGGCTGTCCCCGCCGGACTGCCCGTCCACCTTTGCCCGCGCCAGGGGGCCGGTGGTCATCGATCAGCGGCTGGCCCTGCCCAGTCCGGCGACCGCGCCGTTTACCGGGACCTTCCACGGCACGGCGCGGGCGAGCGATCCGGGCACGGCGGCGCTGTGCGAGTACGTCGAGGAGGAGGGCAGCAACCGCCTGTACGCGGCCGACGGCGACACCGCGATCAAGATCACGCTGACCTGCCCGGCCGCCCGCCGGCGCCGGGCCGCCGCCGCGCGGGCGCTGTCGCGCGCCCAGCGCACCCTGCGCGCGCTGCGACGGCGGCGCGCCCACACCCCGGCTCAGCGCCGACGCCTGAGGCGCAAGCGCCGCCGCCAAGCGACCCGCGTGCGAGCTCTGCGGGGCCGGCTTGGCGCCGCGGGCCGCGCCGAGCGCGCCGCGTGCGGCTAGAGCAGGCGGTCGCCGCCGGCGGTAAAGCAGGCGGGGCGGCCTATGGGGGCGGACCACCCCGCCCTGGTGAGGCGCCCGGGACGACTACGGCGCCTCCCACCTAATTGGTTCCCGCCCCGGGCCCAGACCAAAAGCCCCGACCGCCCGGGTCGGCGGGCCTGTCCGGTTGATTACATCGCCCCCGCCCCGGGGTCGGGCCGGGGTGGGACGCCGAGCCCGGGCGGGCGCGGGCGCCGACGCCGGCGCAGCTAGTAGGTGGGCCCGCCGTAGGTGGGGCCGCCGTAGGTCGGCGAGCCGGAGGGCCGCTTGTGCCTGCGCTTCTTCTTCTTTTTCTTGTGGTGCGTCGTCCGGTGCTTGGTGGCCGCGGTCGAGATCGCCGGGCTGGCGCCGAAGGCCAGCCCCACGGCGCCGACGGCGAGCCATCGACCGATCATTCGAGCGTTCACGTGCGCGCCTCCTGGTCGGGTCCGGGGGCGCCCCAGGTTAGCGCCCCGCCCGGGCGCGCCCAGGGCACGCTTGAGAGCGATCGCCGACGCTGGCGTGCTTTGCTGTGGGGACCACAATCCAGGAGCGGGCATGAGCCAGAAGACGTTCGTGATCGGTGTCGGCATGACCAAGTTCGAGAAGCCAGGCGCGCGCGACTGGGACTACCCCGGGATGGCCCTCGAGTCGGGCACCAAGGCGCTGGAGGACGCCGGCATCACCTACGACGACGTCGAGCAGGCCATTGTCGGCTATTGCTACGGCGAGTCGACCTCGGGCCAACGCGCGGTTTACGGGCTCGGGCTGACCGGACTTCCGGTGGTCAACGTCAACAACAACTGCTCGACCGGCTCGACCGCCCTGTACATGGCCCGTCAGGCGGTGCGCGGCGGCTTGGCCGACTGCGTGTTGGCGCTGGGCTTCGAGAAGATGGAGCGGGGGTCTCTGGGGGTCAAGTACACCGACCGGACCAATCCCATCGACCGCCACGTCGAGCAGATGGTCCAGGCCCGCGGCTGGGAGGGGGCGCCGCCGGCGCCCCAGATGTTCGGCAACGCCGGCCGCGAGCACATGGAGCGCTACGGCTCAGAGCCCGACCACTACGCCTGGATCGGCTGGAAGAACCACCGCCATTCGGTCAATAACCCCTACGCCCAGTTCCAGGACGAGTACTCGCTCGAAGACATCAAGGCGGCCAAGGTCATCCACGAGCCCCTGACCAAGCTGCAGTGCTCGCCCACCTCGGACGGCTCGGCCTGCGCGATCGTCGCTTCCGAGCGGTTCGTGGACGAGCGCGGGCTCGCCGAGCGGGCGGTGGAGATCGCCGGCCAGGCGATGGTCACCGACATGCGCTCCACCTTCGAGCCCAGCCCGATCAAGATCGTGGGCTATGACATGTCGCGGGAAGCCGCCCGCCGCGCCTACGAGGAAGCCCAGACCGGGCCCCAGGAGGCCCAGGTGGTCGAGCTGCACGACTGCTTTTCCTCCAACGAGCTGATCACCTACGAGGCGCTCGGCCTGGCCGAGGAGGGAGAAGGGCACCGCCTGGTCGACGAGCAGGCGGTCACCTACGGGGGACGCTGGGTGGTCAACCCGTCGGGGGGCCTGATCTCCAAGGGCCACCCCCTCGGCGCGACCGGCCTGGCCCAGTGCTCGGAGCTCACCTGGCAGCTGCGCGGCCAAGCAGACGCCCGCCAGGTCTCCGACGCGCGGGTGGGCATACAGCACAACATCGGCCTCGGCGGGGCGGCGGTGGTGAGCGTCTATCGAGCGCCGCGGTGAGCGCGAGGACGAGCGATGGTGACCGCCTCCCGGCCCGGAGCGTCCTAGTCGTGGGCTCCTCGGACCCGTCAGGGCCGCCATCGCGGCGAGAACCCGAGCGCGCGTCGGGGGGCGAGCCGGCGGCGCCTCGCTGCGAGCTCGACGCCGACGGGGCGCGGGCCCAGCGAGAGCGCTACCGAGCGCTGGGGCGCGCGGCGACCGAGATCGCCCATGACGGGGGCACCCTGACCGCGCGTTTCTCGCACGATGTCGATCGCGAGCTGCTCTCGCGCACCGTGGCGGTCGAGCGCGAGTGCTGTCCCCTGCTCGGTATCGAGCTCGATCTCGAACACGCGGCCCTGCGAATGTCGGTCAACCAGCCCTCGCACGTGCCGGTGCTCGCGTCGATCGCCGAGGCGCTTGGCGTCGGCTAGATCGACCGGCCGCGGCGCTCGCGCCGCGCAACGGCGAGAATCCTCCTCCCCAACCGATCCGCGCTCAGGAGGCCGTCCGCCATGGACTTCAAGGACATCCGCTACGAGGTCTCAGACCACATCCTCACCATCACGCTTCATCGCCCCGACCGGCTGAACGCCTTCACCCCCACCATGGCCCAGGAGCTGATCGCCGCCTTCGAGCGTGCCGACGCCGACGACGACGTGCGGGCGGTGGTGGTAACCGGCGCCGGCCGCGGGTTCTGCGCCGGGGCCGATCTGGCCGGCGGCGGCGCGACCTTCGACTGGCGCGAGCGCGAGGCCGAGGGCGACGACGGCCTCGTGCGCGACGGCGGCGGTCGCGTGGCGCTGCGGATCTTCGATTGCACCAAGCCGGTGATCGCCGCGATCAACGGTCCCGCGGTGGGGGTGGGGATCACCATGACCTTGCCCATGGACATCCGCCTGGTGTCCGAGGAGGCCAAGATCGGATTCGTATTTGCCCGCCGGGGCATCGTCCCCGAGGCGTGCTCCGGCTGGTTCCTGCCCCGCGTGGTGGGGATCAGTCGGGCCATGGAGTGGGTGGCGAGCGGCCGGGTGTTCTCCGCCCAGGAGGCACTCGCCGGCGGCCTGGTGCGCAGCGTGCACCCCGCCGCCGAGCTGGGGAGCGCCGCCCGCGGGCTGGCCCAGGAGATCGCTGAGAACGCCGCCCCGGTGTCGGTGGCCCTCGCTCGCCGGCTGCTCTGGAGGATGCTCGGCGCCGGCCACCCGATGGAGGCGCACCGAGCCGACTCTCGCGCCATGTTCTCGCGCGGGCAGTCCGACGACGCGCGCGAGGGGGTGACGTCGTTCCTGGAGAAGCGGCCGGCGCGCTTTACCGACTCCGTCGCCGCGGGCCTGCCCGACGTGTTCCCGGGCTACGAGCAGCCGGCGTTCTATTAGCCCAGCCCGGCGCCTTTCTGGCGGTTGCAGTCGGCGCACAGGATCTGCAGGTTCTGGGCCGTGGAGGCGCCGCCCGCGGCCACCGGGATCACGTGGTCATATTGGATCTCGAACGCCGAGCCGCACCGCACGCAGCGCCCGCCATCGCGCTCGAACACCGCCTGGCGCACCACGCGCGGGATCGGCTCGCGGCGCTGGCCGCCGACGGCCTCGGCGGCCAGGCTGGCGTGGGCCCGCTCGAGCCGGCGGCGGCGCCGGCGCTCGCGGTCGCGCACGAGCGCGAGCACGTCCGGGGGCCCGAGGTCCTCGTCCTCCCAGTAGCAGCGTCCCTCGAACAGCCAGTAGGTGCGCCGGGGCTCGCGCTGGCCGACCGCGACCGGCGCGGTGGACTGGGCGGCGAGCAGGCGACGATAGGCGCCTGGGCGCCAGCTGGCGGCGAGGTGGTCGGTGCCCACCCACAGCTCGTGACGGAACCCGAGGAGGGTCAGGCGACGGGCGAAGGCGGCGGTCTTGATCTCGCGCAACATGCCGCGAGGGTGCGCCGGGCTTCGGACGGAACGCCGCCGTTAGCGCCGGTCGGGGCGCTGGGGACCGACGAAGTACACCGTGGCCAGGCGGCCCGAGTTCAGCGGGGGCGCCAGCAAGGAGCGCTGGCGGCGGCGCTCCCAGCGCTCACACCAACGCGCGATCTGGGCCGCCACGCCGGAGCAGGCCAGCATCCATCCCGCCGCCACCAACCCGGCCGCTCCCACCAGGTTGTCGGGGACCTTCTCCCGCGGCTCGGCCATCAGCACGAACACGAGCGCCAAGGCCACCGCGGCGCCGATGCACAGGAACCCGGCGACCAGCGCCGCCGCCCATCCGGCGCGGGAGGCCGTGCGCTCCGGAGGCTCGACCGCCACGTCCTCCGGCGGCCGTGGCGAGCGATCGAAGATCCGGGCGTAGAGCGTCTCCGGCGGCGAGCGCAGCCCCAGGGTCACGCCGGCTAGCGATCCGGCGATCGAGAGCCCGAGCAACAGCCCGCTGCCCGACGCTTCGATCGAGCGGATGTTCTCCTCGGCGCCGGCGATCAGGTCGGCGGACAGGACGACCAGGGCGAGCGCCAGCCAGAAGCGGCTGAGCCAGCGCAGCTCGACCGCCGCCAGCACCAGGCCGGGGCGGTGCAGGGCGATATTGCGCGAGTCGACGTAGGGGGCGGCGGCCCGTCCCCGCGGCTCGGTCGACGCGGGCCGCCGTTCAGCCATCAGCCGCTCAGGAGCGCCCGCGCACGCCGCAGCGGATATCGCTGGGAACACGACGACCGGCGCACGGCGTCGCTGAGCGAGAACGAGCTCGCCCACCGCGAATCGAGCGTGGAGAGGTCGGTCGCTCCCCGAGGTCGGCGCGCCGGACTGGTCCCCTCCCCAGCGCCCACCCCGACCAGGGTTGGCGCGACGAAGACCATGGCCCTGCGCATCGTGGGCATAGGCTAATGCCGCAGCGCGCCGCGATGTCCAGCGATTCCCACGAGCTCGAGGGTCTCGAGCACCGCACCATGTCGGTGGCGGGGCTGGACCTCCACGTGGTGCTCGCCGGCGCCGGACCGCCGCTGGTCCTGCTGCACGGCTGGCCCCAGTTCTGGTGGTGCTGGCGCGAGCTGATCGTGCCGCTGGGGCAGCACCACCGGGTGATATGCCCCGACCTGCGGGGCTTCGGCGCCTCGGCGGCCCCGGCGTCCTCCGGGCGGCTGGGCGCGGGCTTTGAGAAGGAGCGCCTGGCCGATGACCTGCTCGGGCTGCTCGACGCGCTCGAGCTCGAGCGCGTCGGCATGATCGGCCACGACTGGGGTGGCCTGGTGGGATTCTTGGCCTGCCTGCGGGCGCCGCAGCGCTTCGGCGGGCTTTTGGCGCTGGCCATCAACCACCCCTGGCCCCAGGTGGGGCGGCTGCCCGACCCGCGGGCCGCCGCCCGGCTGTGGTACCAGGCGGTGATCGCCGCCCCCGTGCTGGGCCGGGAGCTGCTGCGCCACCGCGCGGTGGTGGAGCGCCTGCTGCGCCGCGCCGGCGCCGGGGTCTGGGACCAACAGGCGATGGCGCGCTACGCCGACGCGCTGTCGGGCTCCAAGGGGTCAAGCTCGAGCGTGGCGCTGTATCGCAGCTTCCTCACCCGGGAGCTGGCGCCGCTGCTGCGCGGCCGCTATGCCGATCAGCGCCTGCGGGTGCGCACCAGGCTGCTGGTCGGCGAGCGCGACCCGGTACTCACCGCCGACAGCGTCGCCGGCTTCGAAGCGCACGCCGACGACATGACGCTCGAGTGGGTGCCCGGCGCCGGGCACTTCCTCCCCGAGGAGTGCCCCGAGCTCGTCCTGGAGCGGGCCGGCGAGTTGTTTCAGTGACCGGCCCCACCCGGGACCTAGTGGTGGTCAGGACGGCCCACCCCTAGCCGCAAGCGCGGCCCCCAATAGAAGTGCGACTCCTCGACATGCTTGCCGGTGAGGGCGCGCAGGGTGAACGTACGGCGCTCGCCCCCGCAGGCTACGACTAGCCGTCGCCCGCCGTCCTCGATCCCGACGATGACCGCCGACTGGCGCTCGCCGAGCTCCTCGACGACCGCCTCCATCCCGAGCTCGGGCTGCACCCTGGCCATGACTCAATTCTGGCGCGGCGACCGGAGGCCCAGGACGCCCGGTGGCAGCGTCGGCGGCGGCGGAGGACCTAGGTGGCCGTGGCGGCGCCGCTCGGTGCGGGCGCCGACACGGGCACCGGCCCACCTCGCCGCACGCGCTCCACGGAGACCGGCACGCCGTGCTTGGGAACCAGCGTGATTCCGCGCAGGACGACGGGATCCTCCGTGGTGCGCAGCGGACGGAGATCGACCCGGGGGATCGCGGCGCGCAGCACCTCGGCGATCTCCATCTGGGCCAGGGCGGCGCCGATGCAGCGCCGGATGCCCCCGCCAAACGGCAGCCACGTGTAGGACTCGGCTTGCTCATCGATGAATCGCTCGGGCCGAAACTCCTCCGGTTGGCGATAGAGGTCGGGCCGGTAGTGCACGAGCGCGATCCCCGGGTAGACCTTGACGCCGGCGGGCAGCTCGTAGCCTGCCACCGTCCGGGGGCGCGTGAGCGTGCGCTCGGCGGCGTCGATCACCGGGCGCAAGCGCAGCGTCTCCTTTGTTACGGCATCCAGATAGGCGTCCTGGCCGGCCTCGATCGCCGCGCGCACCCGGGCCAGCTCGGCGGGACGGCGCAAGAGCAGGTCAAAGGCAAAGGCGAGGCCGGTGGCGGTCGTCTCGTGACCCGCGGCGAGCATCGTGAACAGCTCGTCGCGCAGCTCGGCGTCGGTCATCGCGCGTCCGTCCTCGTCGCGCGCGCACAGCAGCAGCGACAGCACGTCCGAACGCTCCGCCAGGTCTGGTTCTGCCCGGCGCCGGGCGATCTCCTCATAGAGCAGCGCGTCGGCCGCATGCAGCCGGCGGGCGAGCTTTCCGCCGGGACTGAAGCGACCGAGGTCGGCATGTAGCGCCGGGATGGCGAGGGCCGGCGACGTGGTGTCGATGACGGCGCCCAGCGCCCGGCGAAGGCGCTTCACCCGGCTGGGCTCGGTCACCCCGAACACCGCCCGGCAGATGACCTCGAAGGTGAGCTCGCGCATGCGAGCGCGCAGCACGAGCCGGTCCCCCGGGTGCCAGCGGTCGACCTCCCGGGCCGCGACATCCCGGACCGTCTCCCGAAACGCCGCTACCCGCGACCCCTGAAATGGCGGCAGCAGCAGGCGCCGCTGGCGCAGATGCTCGGGTCCGTCGAGCACGAGCACGGAGTGCCTGCCCAACACCGGCTCGAGGAAAGAGTTGGCTTCGCCGGCGAGCAGATCCGACTGATCGCCGGTGAACAGCTCGCGGATGGCCTGCGGCTCGGCTACATAGACCCCGGTGCCGAAGCCGAGCAGGCGCACGGTAAAGACATCGCCGTAGCGCCGGTGCCAGCGGCGCAGCACGTCCAGCGGCCTACGCGCGAACTGCGCGCTGACAAGCGGGACGGGCCCCCTCGGGCCGGGGGGAAGGGCCACGGCCGCCAGTCTACGGCGCCACCGGCGCCTTCCCCTGGCGCGCCGGCCGGGTTAGGCTGGGACCAAGCCAAGGGATCGCCCCGACGCCGACCGGGTCACAGCTACGCGAGGAGGACAGAAATGAGTCTGGTGGACAAGATGAAGGCCCAGGCCGAGCAGGCCGCCGCCAAGACGCGCGAGGGCGTGGGGGAGATCCAGGCCAAGCGCGATCTCGCCCAGGCCGAGGGTGAGCTGGGACGGGTGGCGTTTGATCTCGCCGATCGGGGCGAGATCGCCCACGCCCAGCTGACCGAGCCCGTCCAACGGATCAGGGACATCAAGGGCCGGCTCGCAGGCGAGGCTTCGTCGCCCACCCCCGCGCAGTAGGACCCTCAGCTTTCGGCATCCGTGAGGAAGCGCCGCAGGCGCTGGTTGTAGGCCGCGCCGGTGGCCGGGATCGTGTGGCCGCGTCCGGCGATCACGGCGCGCTCGGCTCCGATGCGCCGCGCGAGCTCGTCGCACACGGCCTCAAAGGCCTCCGAGTGTCCGCCCGATAGCACCAGCTTGGGATAGGGCGCGCGGCCGAGGTCGTCGAGCGGGGGATTCGCCTCCCACGGCGGACGCTCTCGCATCAGCAGGCGGGCTCCCGCGAGCAAGTCGGCCGACAGCTCGCTGGGGGTCCGATGGGCCGAGTGGAGGTTGCCGCGAAAGATCTCCAGGAACTGTCGCGGCGTCAGCGTCGAGGCGAGCCGGTAGAGCTCGCGCCCGCCGGCGATCATCGCATCGACGCTCGGGTTCCCGGCCGCGACCCGCAGCGACCCAGGCTCCGAGACGGCCAGCGAGCGCACCGCTTCGGGGCGCAGAGCGGCGGCGTAGAGCGCGATGACGGCGCCGTAGGAGTGCCCGACCAGATGGGCGCCGTCGCCCAGCAGTGCGGCCACCAGCGGCGCCTCGGCCTCAAAATCGCCGCGCGTTAGGCTCGGGCTGGTGCCAAAGCCGGGACGGTTGGGCAGCCACAGGCTCCAGCGATCGGCCAGCGCGAGCTGGCGGCGCCAGGTGACCCGCGCTCCCACCACGCTGCCGTGGACCAGCACCACGCGCGGTCCTTCGCCCAGGCGGATCACCTCGAGATCGGCCGCGGCGAGCTCGGTCATCGCTTAGCCGGCGCGCGCATTGCCGGGCAGTATCTCGCCGCCCCGGGGGACGGCCCCCGAAGGCATGGACATCCTCAGTGCCGGCGATGAGCCTCGGGCTCTGACCGCCCACGAGCCATGGATGGGATGATGGCGCACCCCGTGCCGTCGGCGGCTTCCCCGCAGGAGTCTCTGAGTCAGCGCGCCGCGCGCAGCATCAACCATCCGTTGACTCGGGCTCTGCTGGTGTTGACCTTCACCTCGGGGCTGATCGACGCCGTGAGCTACCTGGGGCTGGGGCGGGTGTTCACCGCGAACATGACGGGGAACATCGTGTTGCTGGGCTTCGGTATCGCCGGCAGCGGGGGACTGCCGGTGGTGGCCCCGCTCGTTTCGCTCGGCTCGTTCCTGGTGGGCGCTCTGGCGGGAGGCGTCCTAGCCGCCCGGCTCGCCGAGCGCCACCCCCGGCACGTCGCGCGGGCGCTCGCGGTCGAGGTCTCGTTCCTGGGCGCCGCCGCGACGCTGACGGCGGCCATCGACATCCACCCGGACGGCGCCTCGGGCTACCTCGTCATCGCGCTCCTCGCGGTGGCCATGGGAGTCAGGAACGCGAGCGTGCGCCGGCTTGGCGTGCCGGACCTGACGACCACCGTGCTCACCCTGACTCTCACCGGGCTGGCCGCCGACTCGCCGCTGGCGGGCGGCTCGGGGGCGGGCTCGGCGCGCCGCGTCTCCGCGGTGACGGCCATGCTCATCGGTGCCCTGGTGGGGGCCCTGCTCCTAAAGGGCAGCCTGTTCCTGCCCCTGGTGGCGGCGGCGGGCCTGGCTCTCGTCACCTGGCTCGTCTACGTCCCGGCCGCGCGCCGGGGTGTGTAAGGGGCCGCGTGGTTGACTCCCGGGGGCGGCCGGGTTAGCGTCGCCAGGCGTTACATCACGATCGAAGGGATTGGATCAATGGGACTGTTCGGTGGCCGCAAGCGCAAGCAGCGCCTGCAGGAAGCGGGCGTCAATGCACCGGCCGAGATCATCTCGCTCAGAGACACGGGCGTCACCGTCAACAACAACCCGCGCGTGGTACTCACGCTGCGGGTAAATCCGGCCGACGGGTCCTCGCCGTTTGAGGTGAGCAAGAAGCAGCTCATCTCGCGCGTGTCGCTTCCCCGCGTCGGCGACCCGGTGACCGTTCGCTATGACCCGGAGGATCACGACAATTTCGAGATAGGCGCAGCCAGCGCCGGCGCCGCCAACGGCGCCGGGGCCGCGGACCTCGACGCGGCCGACGCGGGTGAGATCGCCAGCGCGGTTCGCGCCGACGATTCTGGCGTGCAGCAAGGGTCGGCGGCGGAATTGCTGGCCAAGGGGCAGCGCATGACCGCCGTAATGCGCGAGTTCTCCCCGACGGGCAAGACCGTGGGCGAGACGACGCCCGGCAGGCCCGACCCCGATGATCCGGTGTACGTGTTCAAGTTCGAGATGCCAATCGAGGGCGGCAGCCCAATCGAAGCGATCTGCATGAATCGGGTGCCGATGGCAAAGGTCGATCAGCTGAGAATCGGCGAGCGCCTAAACGTCGCGGTCAACCCGGCCAACCCGACACGGGAAGTCGCGATCGACTGGGAGAGCTCGCCGCTCCCGGCTTGATCATCCGCTCAGCCGGGCGCCCGGCGCCGCCGGCTCGGGCCCCAGATCCGGTGGCCGGGGATGGCGACGCTGCCTGCAGTGGATCTCGGGTCCCGCAACTGCGATTCCGGCCTGGAGCTAGCGCATAGCATCCCCGTGCTCCAGAAGGGATGGAATGACGTGATCGCCGGTTCCGTCAGCGTTGGCGGTGACACATCGCTGGTCTCCGAGCCGGGTCTCTCGCGCATCTATGAGAAGGTGCCCGACCTGGCCCAGCCCAAGTCCGGCCCCTGGTACTGGTCAGCGCTCGACTACCGCACCGGCCGGATCTTCTGGAGGCAACTGGCCGGTCACGGCGGCCTGTACAACAACCACTACGCCGGCGTCGCGCTCGGGCCCGCCGGGGGGCGCTCGACGTTGTACCTGGGTGGGGTTGGGGGCATCGTGGCGCTGCGCGACGGGCGCTGACGGTGCGACGGGCCCGCGCTTTCACTGACATTCGCGCGCGCGGTGCGCTCGCTCGAGCGGCCCGCTGGGTCCTGGTGGCGGTCGCCCTGCTGCTGACCGGCTGGGCGCCGCCCGCCCAGGCGGCGAGCGGCATCCACAAGATCCGCCACGTCGTGGTGATCATGCAGGAGAACCGCTCCTTTGACTCCTACTTCGGCACCTTCCCCCGGGCGAACGGGATCCCCAGGCGCCACGGGCGCCCGACCGTGTGCGTGCCCGACCCGCTGCGCCGCACGTGCCTGCGTCCCTATCACGATCGTCGGGACCTCAACTACGGCGGACCGCACGAGAACAACGCGTTCCTGACCGACCTCGACCAGGGCCGCATGGACGGGTTCGTGCGGGCGCGCCAGACCTGCACCAACCCGTTCGATCCGCTCGACTGCGTCGTCTCGATCCCGCCCGACATGATGGGTTACCACGACGCCCGCGAGATCCCCAACTACTGGGTCTACGCACGCCGCTTCGTGCTCCAGGACCACATGTTCGAACCGAACGCATCCTGGAGCCTTCCCGCCCACCTCTTCCTCACCTCCGAGTGGTCGGCCAGCTGCTCGATCCTCGGCAACCCCTCGAGCTGCACCAGCAACATCGAGGTGCCGCCGCTGCCAGGCGACTTTGGCCCAGCGCCTCACCGCCCGCCGAACTACGCCTGGACCGACCTGACCTGGCTCTTTCACCGTCGCCACGTCAGTTGGGCCTACTACCTCAAGAAGGGCCCGGAGCCCGATTGCGAGACCGGCGAGATGTTGTGCCGATACCGCGACCAGGATCCCCGGACGCCGGGAATCTGGAATCCGGTTCCGTCGTTTACCACCGTCCAGCAGGACGGCCAGGTGGGCAATGTCCGCGAAACGGCGGCGCTCTATACGGCGCTGAAGACCAACCGGCTGCCGGCCGTCAGTTGGGTAATGCCGAGCGGGGTGGTGAGCGAACACCCCACCTCGAGCATTAGGACAGGGCAGGCCTATGTGACCGGATTGATCAACGCGATCATGCGCAGCAAGGCCTGGCGTTCCACGGCGATCTTCCTCACCTGGGACGACTGGGGGGGCTTCTACGACCACGTACGCCCGCCGGTCATCGACGGCAACGGGTACGGCTTCCGGGTGCCGGGCATCGTCATCAGCCCGTACGCCCGGCGCGGCGCCGTCGACCACCAGCGCCTGAGCTTCGACGCCTACGCCAAGTTCATCGAGGATGACTTCCTGGGCGGTCAACGCCTCGATCCCAGGACCGACGGGCGACCCGACCCGCGCCCGACCGTGCGCGATGCGGCCCGGGGACTGGGTGACCTACGCCGCGACTTCGACTTCCACCAGCGCCCGCGCCGGCCCCTGGTCCTTAGGCTCCGCCCCGGGCGGGGACCATGATGCGCGGCGTGTGCGGTGCGGCCGCCGCCCTCCTCGGCCTGGCCGTGATGCTCACCGCCGCCGCGGACGCCAGCGCGCGGCCGACGTCGGTCGCGCGCGATGGCCGCCCGAACATCCTGGTCGTGATGACCGACGACCAGGCGCTCGACGACGTCCAGCAGATGCCCAACGTGGAGCGGCTGCTGGCACGCCGGGGGACCTCCTTCGCCGACGCCGTCGACTCGTTCCCCCTGTGCTGCCCGGCTCGCGCCACCTTCATCACCGGGCAGTACGCGCACAATCACGGGGTCGCCGGCAACTTCTACCCCTACGGCTGGCAGGGGATGAAGGGCAAGGCCAACACGCTGCCCGTTTGGCTTCATCGCAGCGGCTACACGACCGCGATGATCGGCAAGTGGCTCAACGGCTACGGCGCCATCAACCAGCACGAGGTGCCCAAGGGGTTCGACACCTGGCGGGGACTGCTCGACCTGTCGGCCTACGACTACTTCAACTTCCTCATGAACGCCAATGGCGTCCTGCGCAGCTGGGGCGACGGCGCCTACGCGCGGGCACTGGTCAAGCTCGCGCGCGTCGAGGCCTCGCCCGGGGTGAGCTCGGTCGCCCAGGTGCTCGCCGTGGCCCACCAGCTCTTCCGCCCCGGTTACTACGGCACCGCCCACCCCGGCGACTACTCCCCGGACGTAACGGGAAAGACCACCGAGCATCTCGTTCGGGCCCAGGCGCACTCGCGCAAGCCGTTCTTCATCTGGTGGGCGCCGGCGGCCCCCCATCGCGAGGACGTGGACACGTCGATTCTGGGGCGTGCCGGTCCCGACCCGCGTCCCACCCCCCGCTACGCGCGGCTGGCCAAGAGCTTCCGGCTACCCCGAACCCCATCGTTCAACGAGCCCGACATGGCGGGCAAGCCGCGCCTGATCCACGCCTTGCCGAGCTTGACCGCGGCGCAGATCGACCAGCTGCAGCTGGACTACGAAGGACGGATCGGCTCGCTGCGCGCCGTCGACGACCACGTCGCCCGGCTGATAGGCATCCTGCGCCACACTCGCCAGCTGGGCAACACGCTGATCGTGTTCCTGTCCGACAACGGCTGGCTGGAGGGCCAACATCGGATACCGGGAGACAAGTTCGTCCCCTACGAGGAGTCGATCCACGTGCCGCTGATCCTGCGCGGGCCCGGGATCCGCGCCGGAAGGACCGTGCGCACCCAGGTGTCGAACATCGACTTCGCTCCGACGCTGCTGCGGGCGGCACATGCCCACGCGGGCCGGCTGCAGGACGGGATCTCGCTGCTGTCGGTGGCGCGAGGCGCGACCGAGGCTCCCGCTCGGGCGATTGGCCTCGAGGCCACCGGCCCGCTGTTCTTCGCCGAGGGCTTCCCGATGGGCTATGACCAGCCCTACACCGGCGTGCGAACCCAACGCTACAAGTACGTCGTCTGGAGCTACGGCGACCGCGAGCTCTACGACCTGCGCCGGGACCCCTATGAGCTTCACAACGTGGTTGACAATCCCGCCTATTCAGCCGAGCAGGCGCGGCTGGCGCGCGACCTACGTCTGCTGCGCCGTTGCCGGGGCCGCAACTGCCACATCGGGCCCTAGCGCGACGACGGGTCAAGACCGCCCGGCGTTGTATTTATCAGGACAGGGACTCCGGCACAGAAGGGATACGAGATGAAGGTCCACACGTCATTCCCCGGGCTGCCCCGTCCATTGACCGGAGATTCGGGTTGAACGTTCGGGATCTCCTACGCGGGCAACGCGGGCTTCTCCACGTCGCAATTCGCGTGGGCGGCCTGAGCGCGCAAGCACCGACAACGTCGAGCGCCAGGTCGCGGTGGCGGGTCTGGGTCGCCGACGGCCGCTCACAACGAGGCGAGCTTGCCCAAGCGTGGGCCGCGGCGCGCGCCCGGTTGGGGCTCGTCGCGCTGTTGTTCGCCCTCGCCGCTGTCGCCTGGTGGTCGGCGGCCGACCAGATGGCGGGAATGGACGCCGGGCCAGGCACCGATCTCGGCGCGCTGGGCTGGTTCGTCGGCGTATGGGTGGTGATGATGGCGGCGATGATGTTCCCGTCGCTCGCGCCCACGGTCGCGCTCTACGCGAGCATGACCCGCCGACGCGGCCCCGGCCGTCCGCTGCTGTTCGCAGCCGGCTACCTACTCGTGTGGGGGACGGCTGGGCTGGGCGCCTACGGCGCGTTTCGCCTCGGCAGGCACCTATTCGGTGGCGACCTGGCCTGGCATGCGGGCGGGCGCTGGGTCGCCGGGGGCGTGCTCGTCGCCGCGGCGCTGTACGAGCTCACGCCGCTCAAGGACGTCTGCCTGGCGAAGTGCCGCAGCCCGGTGGGATTCCTGGTCGGAGGCTGGCGCGACGGTCAGTTTGGCGCCGTGGAGATGGGCCTGCGCCACGCCGGCTGGTGTGTGGGCTGCTGCTGGGTACTGATGGCCGCCCTGTTCGCGCTCGGCGCGATGAGCCTCTCATGGATGGCGCTCATCGCCGCCCTCATCGCATTGGAGAAGACCTTGCCCTGGCACCGGGCGGCAACCTGGGGCACGGCGGTCCTCCTGCTCCTGCTCGCCGCCGCGGTGCTCGCCGTCCCCCACTCAGTTTTCGGGCCGGCCGTCCCGACCGGTTCCCAGCGCGCGATGCACGCTATGCACGCACGAAACTAGTGGCCGTCAGTCGGCCGAGGAGTAGTCGAAGGTCGACTCATAGGCGCACACGCCGCTCAGGTCAAACTCAAGCGGCGCATCGCCTACTTCGAGCAGCTCGGCGAACAGCTCGCGCCCGCTGCGATGATGACCTGAAATCACGCACGTCACCGGCTCCTGCGCCGGCACCGGCTCGCGGATGCGCACGGTGATCGCCTCACCCGCGCGAAACCAGCCGCGACCGGGCGTGTGGTCGATCTCGATCGCCGCCGCACGAACTCCCAGCTGGTTCGCCGGCTTGAACGCCCACGGGAACTGTCTGAGCGCGGTGCCGCCCAAGGCCCCGGTGAAGATCGCCGCCAGCGCCTCACGCTGGTCCTGGTCGCCACGCTCGTCCACGTAGAGGTAGTAGCTCCAGGGCGAGCCCGGTTCGTCGTCCGAGTAGCGCGAGGCGAGCACCACGCCGAGATCCGCGAGCTCGACGCCGTCGGCGTGCCCGGACTCGACCTTCCACGACAGCGCGCCCAGGCAGACGCCGTGCGTGGAGCGTCCGCCGGCCCGCCCGCCGATCCTCCGGCAGGGACAGATCGCATCGCAGTTGCACGCCTCGAGGTAGGTGCCCGTCAGCTGCCACTCGGACATCGCCAGCAGCCTACTCTCGGCGGCTACCGCGTCCGCCCAGGGGCTCGCGCACTGTCTCCAAAGGCGATGGGCAATGCGTCCGGCGGCTGGACGACGATCCCCTCCTTCGTATCGAGGAGGAGGAGCAGTTCCATGCCTGAGATCAAGCGCCGGGAACTGATCGTCGCCGCCGGGGCAGCCGCCGCGGCGGGCGGAGCCGCTACGGCGATTGCCAGCGATGGATCGGGGGCTCATCGTCGCCCGCTGCACCTAGACACGAGTCGGGGCACCCCGGTGCTCCCCAAGGCCCACGACAAGTTCAGCTTCCCCCTGGCTACCGCCAAGCCGACCGTCACCACGCCGGGCGGATCGGTGACCGAGCTGACCGAGGACAACTTCCCCGTCTTTAAGGGCAACGCCGCCGCGATCTTCTACCTGGTGCTCAAGCCCGGGGGGCTGCGCGAGCCACACTGGCACCCCAACGCGTGGGAACTGGACTTCTGCGTCGAAGGAAAGGGCGAGCTGGGCATCATCACCCCCGACGGTGACACCAGCACCTCGACGCTGTCGCCGGGAGACATCGGGTTCGTGCCCCAGGCCTGGGGGCACTACATCCGCAACGTGGGCCCCGGCGACATGAAGTTCGCCATCGCGTTCAACAACAGCGTGCCCAACGACGTGGGGCTCTCCACCATGTTCGGAGGCATGCCGACGAACACGTTCAGCCAGACCCTCGGGGTTCCCCAGGCCGAGCTCGACCGAGGCCGCAGGTCGCCCAAGACGCTGCTGATCGTTCAGCGGCGGGGCTAGGCGCCGGTTGGAGAAGAGACGTATTTGGACTTCGGGCCGGGCCTGCCGGCCATTCGTTGCGGAAACCGAATCAGCCGAGCGGATCGGTGTGATGGCCGATCATCGCCCAGCGACCGTCTTCGACCCGGTACAGGCTCGTCGCCCGGATATCCACCGGCGTAGTCGCCCCGTCGATCTCGATAGTTCCGCGCTCGAAGCCGACGACGAAACCCAGCGGGGGCGCGGCGAAGTGCCGCAGCTCCTCGGGCTCGACCCGCCCGCCGAGGCGCTGGTCCGCTTGGCTTTGCCAGGAGTCACGGATCGGCTCCCAGCCGACGAGCAGCTCGCCGAACGGGCTCATGTAGGTGACGTCGTCAGCGTGGGACCACAGCTCCAGCATCGGTGCCACATCACCGCCTAGTACGGCGTTCAGTGCGTGGTAGAAGGCCTGTGTGGCCTCTTCGAGTGCGGCGGGCATGGGTCTCCTTCTCTCCCTGGGCGATCGGATTCTCAGTGCAGCGGCCGGAGGGCCCGTACGAACCGCTTGAGGTCGGCGGTCGAAGGGCGCAAGTACTTGGAGATCAGCAGGTATGTGCGGCCCTGCTCACCCCAGCCCAGGATCAGCTTTGAGCTGTGTATGACATAAACGGTACGGGCGCCGACCCGCACGCGCCTCGAGCTTGTGGTCCTGCGGTCGTGTAGGACCTGGCCCAGGACTTGAGGCCCGGCGCGCCTGAAGGAGACGAGAAAGACCGTCTCGCGAGAGCCGCCCCGGCCGGGCCGACTCCTGTCCCAGTCCACGTTGAAGTCGAAGCCCGCGTTGTTAAGCGTGGCGCCGGCGCCCCGGAAGCTCGCGGGCAGGCGCGCCGGGAACAGCGGCGCCGGCCGCAGGTGAAGAGCACGCAGCTGGCTGCGCACCCGAGCGAGCGAGGCGCCGCCTGAGCCCGACGGCACGAGCAGAATGAATGCCGCCGACGCGACGAGCGCCGCCATCGCGATCCGTCTGCCAACCCCACGTTTCGTCCGCACGTCTATCCCACAGCGACTCTAGCGAGCCCGCGCAGCCCGAAGTGGGCGCGGCTGGGCTCGAACCAGCGACCTCTCGCGTGTGAAGCGAGCGCTCTCCCACTGAGCTACGCGCCCTACCCGACCGATTCTAGGGCCGCTGCGCCCGGCGCTGGCCGCTCCGGCCCTCGGGGCCGGCACCCGCAGGCGCCCCGGCGGCGCTAGGATCGCAGGCGGATCGCGCTAGGCGGGGAGATAGCGGTGCCCTGAACCCGCAATCCGCTCTAGCGGGGCTGAACTCCCTCCCGAGGGAGGCGACCGGAGGTCGCTCTCTTCGGCGGCGGCGTTGAGGGCCCGGGTCCCGCGCGGTGTCGGCTCGTGAACCAGGTCAGATCCGGAAGGAAGCAGCCTTAAGCGGACCCCGGCAGGCGCAGCGGGAGCTCCCGGTGCCGGAGCCGCCGGCCGCGGCAGACGGCCCCCGGCCCCTCTCGACGGAGGGTGCGCGATCCGCTGCCCGCAGGCCGGCGGCTTCGACTCGCTCGCCTGGCCTACCGCCGCGCGCAGCGCTCATAGACCCGCCACGAGCGATTGCCCCCGACCAGGGCGAAGCCCGGGGGCACCGACGCCACCAGCGGGTGGGGGTCGTGGGGATCGAGCGTGTAGTCGTGCTGGACCTCGGCGTTGGCAGGGTCGACGTAGGTCCCGGCTGCCGGCCGCACCGTCTGGGCGTCGAGCACCGCCGTGGGTGACACCCGCAGGCGGAGCGCCAGCAGCGGTACCGGCCGGTGGTTGGGGGCGGCTACCGGTCGGCAGCGCACGGCGATTATCCTCGCCCGAACCAAGGCCACCAGATCGGACTCGATCCGCTGCTGGCGCCCGAGCGCGTCGAACGTCCGCGCCAGCCGGTGGCGCTGGCTGGGGATGAAGCCGATCTGGGCCACCACCACCACCGCGCCGGCGACCACCCACATCCATCGTTGGGGATGCGACGCCTCCAGCCGAAGCCAGCCGAACGCGCCCGCCCCGGCGAACACGCACAGGATCGCCCCGGGCAGCAACAGGTAGCGGGTGATGATCGGCAGCCCGGCCACCGCCAGCACGCAGAACGCCAGCACCGCCACCAGCCCCGCCCCCACCAGCAGTCCCGCCCGCCTCCGCGTCCAGGCGAGCACCATCAGCCCGCCGGCCGCGGCGCCAAACAGGACTGGCTCACGCAGGATCTCACCCAGGCGTCGTGGCATCGTGGTCGGCACGTTCTGGAGGCCGGTCACCCGCCGGAGCGTCTCGGCGGTCGAACGGGTGCGGGTCAGCGACCACAACGGGTCCCCGGTCACCGCCAGGTCGGCCAGCGCCCACAGCACCGGCGCGAGCACCGCCAGCGCCACCATCCTGGCCACCTGGCCCGGCGCCCGCGCCCCCCGCCACCAGCACCACACCACATACGCGGCCGAGAACAACCACGCCTCCGGCCGCAGCAGCCCCGCCACCGCGAGCAAGACGAGCACCGGCGTTCCCGCCCGCGGCCGCCGCGCCTCCACCAGCAGCGCGGCCAGGACCAAGACCACGTAGGGGAGGTCCACGTAGCCGCGGATGCCGTAGGAGAGGACCGGCTCCCGGGTGAGGACGAGCACCGCCGCCAGCGCCCCGGCCGCTGGGCCGAACCAGTGCGCCCCCAGGCGGTAGACCAGGTAGCCCAGGGCCCCCAGCGACAGGAAGGCGAGCACCACCAGGGCCGTCTCGCTACCTCCCGGCCCCAGCGGCTCAAAGACGATGCCCGCCAGTGTCGACAGTGGGTGCGGGGTGGGGGCGACCGAGACGTCGTATTGGGGGGTCTGTCCCCGCGTGATCTGCTGGCCCCACACCAGCCCGTAGAGCGCGTCGTAGTTGGCAAACCCGTGCCCGATGACCAGCCACAGCACACCGGCGCTGGCGGCGATCCATGCCGGTGCCTTGAGCTTGGCCATCGTCGAGACCGTATTCGCCAGGCCAGCCGCCGCGCCCCCCCACCGCCGCCGCCCGTCGGCGCCGCACCCGCCACTAGACTGGCCCGCGGTGAGCGACGCCCCGCCCCAGACCGACCGCGACCGCCCCCAGAGCCCCCCGGAACCGGGCCAGAGCGCCTCCCAACAGCCGGCCGCTTCGCCCTCGCCTTCGCTCTACCGCCGCCATCGCCCGCGCAGCTTCTCCGAGGTCGTCGGGCAGGAGTCGATCGTCCGCACGCTGCGCAACGCGGTGCAGCGCGGCAAGGTCCACCACGCCTATCTGTTCGTGGGCTCGCGCGGTACCGGCAAGACCTCGATGGCCAAGATCCTCGCCGCCTGCCTGAACTGCGAGCGGGGCCCCACGACCGAGCCCTGCGGGGTCTGCGAGTCGTGCACCGCGATCGCCAACGCCACCTCGCTCGACGTGATCGAGATGGACGCGGCGTCCAACAACTCGGTCGACGACATCCGTGACCTGCGCGAGTCCGTCGCCTTCGCTCCGGTCTCCGGGCGCCACAAGGTCTACATCCTCGACGAGGCTCACATGCTCTCCCCCCAGGCTTGGAACGCCTTCCTCAAGACGCTCGAGGAGCCGCCGCCCAACACGCTGTTCGTGCTCGCCACCACCGAGGCCCAGAAGGTCCTGCCCACCGTGGTGGACCGCTGCCATCGGTTCGACTTCCAGCGCCCCACCGTCGAGCAGATCGGCGCCGTGGTGCACCGCGCCGCCGAGGCCGAGTCGATCGACATCGACGCCCGCTCGATCGCGCTCATCGCCCGCTCGGCGACCGGGAGCTTTCGCGACGCGCTGGGCACCCTGGAGCAGCTGCTGGCCTACAGCGGCCCGCGCATCGCGCTCGAGGACGTCGTCGCCGTGCTCGGGGTGGCCGACGTCGAGCTGCTCATCGAGGCGCTCGAGGCGGTGGCCGGCAAGGACGCGCGCCGCGCCCTGTTGGTCGTAGCCCGGGCCGCCGAGGGCGGCCGCGACCCGGCCGGTTTCATGCGCGACCTCGAGGCCCACGCCCGCGCCCTGCTCGTGGTCCAGGTGCTCGAGCGCGTCCCCCCCGAGCTGTCGCTGACTCCCGAGGCCGACCAGCGTTTGCGGAGCCAGGCCGCCGCGGTCCCCCGCGGCGACGTGGTGCGCCTGCTCGATCTGCTCGCCCACGCCCTCGAGGCGCTCAGGGCGGGCGCCGACGGCCGCACCCAGCTCGAGCTGGCGCTGGTCAAGGCGGCCGATCCGCAGGTCGACGCCGGCACCGGCGCGCTGGCCCGGCGCATCGAGCGCCTGGAGGCAGCGTTCGCCGGGGGCGCCACCCCCGACGCCTCTGGCCCGGCCGACCCGGGAAGGGCTAGGGCGGCTTCCGCCGCCGGGCCCCCGGCGGGCACGGCGCCGCCGCCCCAGGCGGTGGCCGCCACCGGCGCCGCGCCCGCCCTGGCGGCGGCGGTCGCCGCGGCCCCCCCCGAGCCGGCTGTCATCCCCGGGCCGGTGCCCGCGTCCCAGCCCGTCGCACCTGGGCCGGCGGCCGCTCCGGCGCCGGCACCCGCACCTGGGCCGGCGGCCGCTCCCGAGCCGGCCCCCGAGCCGGCCGCCGCTGCCGGGCCGGTGCCGATTCCCCCGCTCGCTGAGCTGGCCGCGCTGTGGCCGGCGGTGATCGACGCCGTCCGCCAGACCAAGCCGCTGCTGGCCGCGGTGATCGTCCAAGGGCGCCCCATCGCGCTCGAGGGGGACCTCCTGACCGTGGCCTTCGCCCCTCAGGCCACCTTCCTGTGCCGCCAGGCGAGCGATCCGGCCAACCGGGGCGCGGTGGGCGAGGCCCTGCGCACCGTCACCGGCGCCGGAGTGCGCCTGTCCTTCGAGCTGCGCGAGGAAGTCGCCGCCCCCGAGGCGCCGGCGCTCAGCGAGGAGGAATGGGTCAGGCGCGTGCTCACCGAGTTCGACGCCGAGGAGCTGCCCGCCGACGCCCCCACCCCTCCCAGGAGCTGACGGTGCCCCAGCCCAACATGCAGCAGATGCTCAAGCAGGTCCAGAAGATGCAGCAGGACATGATCGCCGCCCAGGAGGCGCTCAAGCACGAGGAGGTCGAGGCCTCGGCGGGCGGCGGAATGGTGACCGTGCGGGTGTCCGGCGACCTGCGGGTGACGGCGGTGAGGATCGACCCCGAGGCCTTGGATCCCGAGGACCCGGAGCTGCTCGCCGACACTGTCCTGGCGGCGGTCAACGAGGCCCTGCGCTCGGCCCAGGAGCTGGCGGCGAAAAAGATGGGCGGCCTGACGGGGGGGCTGGACCTCGGCGCCCTGGGGGGCCTGGGCGGCCCCGGCCTGCCCGGCGCCTAGGCCGCCGGCGGCGCCCAGATCGCGAGCGAGCACCGTGTATCCCCAGCCGGTCGAGCGTCTGGTCACCGAGCTGGGTCGTCTGCCCGGGATCGGCAGCCGTACCGCCCAGCGCCTGGCCTTTCACATCCTGCGCGCCTCGGACGAGGAGGCGGCGGCGCTCGCCGACTCGATCCGCGAGGTCAAGGACCGCGTGGGGGAGTGCGAGCGCTGCTTTAACCTCGCCGACCGCCCGCTGTGCCCGATCTGCGAGGACCCGCGGCGCGACGACTCGGTGATCTGCGTGGTGGAGGAGCCCTCCGACGTGCTTCCCATGGAGCGCACGCACGAGTACCGCGGCCGCTACCACGTGCTCGGGGGAGCCCTGTCACCGATCGACGGCGTCGACGTCGACGATCTCCATATCGCCGAGCTCTACGCGCGCATCGCCGAGGCGCAGTCGTCGGTGTCCGAGGTGGTGCTGGCCACCAACCCGACCACCACCGGCGAGGCCACCGCCCTGCATCTGGCCGCCGCCCTGCGCGAGCGCTCTCCCGACGTCGCGGTGACCCGGCTGGCCTCCGGGCTGCCGGTGGGCGCCGACCTCGAGTACGCCGACGAGGTCACCCTGGGCAAGGCGTTCGCCGGGCGCCGCGCGCTGTAGCCGGTCAGCGCGCCGCGAGCACCGTGAGCCGGCCGCTGCTCCAGGCGCCCTTGCGGCGAACGTCGGCGGTGGCAAAGGCGCTGACGCGGTGGTGTCGGCGCAGCACCCGCTGCCCCTGGGCCGATAGCGCGATGGACAGCGTGGCCCGGCGGTTGTGGCCCGGCAGGTTCAGGTCCGCGCGTCCCAGCTCGAGTAGCGCGCCGGTCGAGTCTGCGTTGAGCAGGACCGCCCCCTGACAGCGCGACAGCGCCAGCCGGCAGCGGGCGCGCAGGACCACCACGCCGTCTCGGCTCGCGCGCACGGTCTGACGGGGGATCACCACCTTCGGCTTCCCCGGCGCCCCGCCCCCAAAGCCCCCGGCCTGCCGGCAGTAGCTCCCGCACCCCGGTCGCCGCCGCCCGCGCCGAGCCGGGCCCGCCTGGGCGAGGGCCACCCGGGGGTCGATGCGGGCGTCCGAAGCCTGGGCTCGGGCTCCCTCGGCCGTGGCCACCGGGCCGGCCGGCGGCCGGGCAGGGGAGGCCGGCGACTCGGCGACCGTCGCGGCCACGGCGCAGCCTCCGATCCCCCCCGCGGCGGCCAGCGCCAGCGCGAGCCGTGACGCCTGTCTGCGGGCTCGGTTCACGACCGACACGCTAGCGGGCGGGGGCCAGCACGGTGAGCGGCTTGCTCGTCCACGCCCCTTTCAGACGCACGTCGGCGGTGGCGAAGGCCGACAGGCGCCCGGCGCCTTTGACCATTCCCAGCCCGGCCGCCGACAGGCCCACCGCGGCCTGAGCCGGCTGACCGCGGCCGGGCAGATCGAGGTCCGCGCGCCCCAGCTCCTGGGTGGTGGCGCCGTTGGCCACCAGCAGGATCGCCCCCTGGCACCGAGCCTGGGCCAGCAGGCAGCGGGCCTCCAGCGTGACCGCGCCGTCGCGGTCGACCTGCACCGTCTGGCCGGGGATCACCACCTGATCCTGGCCCGGCGCGCCGCCGCCGTAGCCGCCCGCCTGGCGGCAATAGCTCCCGCAGGGCACGACCCGGTGCGAGCCGATGTGGGGGCTGGAGCTGCCCCCGCACGCCGACAGCGCGAAGGCGGCGACGATCGAGGCCAGGGTGGCCGAGGCGACGCTCGGGCGACGGTCGCGGGTGGGCACGGCTGGGCAGTATCGCGCAGGCTCCGTGCCGCTATCGGCTTCCGGCCCGGGCCTATGCTGCCGACACTATGCCCGGCACGATCGTCATGAAGTTCGGCGGTACCTCGGTGGCCGACGCCGAGCGGCTCAGGAACGCCGCGCGCCGCATCGTGCAAAAGCGCGAGCAGGGGCAGCGCGTGGTGGCGGTCCTCTCCGCCCGGGGCAAGACCACGGACGAGCTGATCGCCATGGCCGAGGAGGTCTCCCCGGCGCCGGCGCCGCGCGAGCTGGACATGCTGCTCTCGGCGGGGGAGCGGATCTCCTGCGCGCTGTGTGCGATGGCGATCAACGACCTCGGCCACCGCGCGATCTCGATGACCGGCTCGCAGGCCGGCATCGTCACCGACACCTCCCACACCAAGGCGAGGATCCTCGACGTGCGCGCCGACCGCATCCGGTCGGCGCTGGAGGAGGACTCGATCGTGCTGGTAGCCGGGTTTCAGGGCGTCTCCACCGCCAGGGACGTGACTACCCTCGGCCGCGGCGGCTCGGATACCACGGCGGTCGCCGTCGCCGCCGCGTTGGAGGCCGAGGTTTGCGAGATCTACACCGACGTGGCCGGCGTGTACTCGGCCGACCCCCGGATCGTCCCCCAGGCCCGCCTCCTGCCCGTGCTCTCTTTCGAGGAGATGCTCGAGATGGCGGCGTCCGGCGCCGGCGTGCTCCAGCTGCGCTCGGTCGAATACGCGCGCAACCACGGCGTGCGCATCCACTGCCGGTCAAGCTTCGAGGACCGGCCCGGTACCGTTGTCGTCTCGGAGATCGAGACGATGGAGCACCCGCTCATCACCGCCGTCACCCACTCGACCGGAGAGGCGCGAGTGACGCTCCTGGGCGTGCCCGACAAGCCGGGAGTGGCAGCCCGCATCTTCGGCGCGCTCGCCGACGCCGACGTCAACGTGGACATGATCATCCAGAGCGAGCCCGCCGGCGAGGGCAGCTCGGCCGAGGTCTCGTTCACGGTTCCCCGCGACGACCTGCGGGTGAGCCGCCAGACTCTGGAGGGCCTGGCCCCCGAGCTGGGGATCTCCTCGATCGTCACCGACGAGGAGATGGGAAAGGTCTCGATCGTGGGCGCCGGCATGCGTTCGCATCCCGGCGTGGCGGCCAAGGTGTTCACCGTGCTGGGCGACGAGGAAATCAACATCGAGATGATCTCGACCTCGCCGATCAAGATCTCGTGCGTGATCGGCGGCGAGCACGTGCCGCGCGCGGTGCGCGCCCTGCACTCCGCTTTCGAGCTCTCGGGCGACGGTACCGAGCAGCCCGAGGAGCCGTTTCGACCGCCCGGGCAATGAGCGAGCGTCCGGCATGAGCCCCGGCGCCGACCCATCCGGCGCCTACCGCCTGGCGGTGGTCGGGGCCACCGGCGCGGTGGGCGCCCAGATGCTCGAGATCCTCGCCGAGCGCGGCTTCCCCGCGCGCGAGGTGGTGCCCTTCGCGTCCGAGCGCTCGGCCGGGCGCACCCTCGAGGGCCCCGACCGCCTGGGCGAGCTGCGTGTCAGCCCCCTGTCCGAGGAGGCGATCCGCGACTTTGACCTGGCGCTGTTCTCCGCCGGCTCGAGCGTCTCGCGCGAGTGGGCCCCGCGCTTTGCCGACGCCGGCGCGGTGGTCATCGACAACTCGTCGTGCTGGCGCATGGAGCCCGAGGTGCCGCTGGTCGTGGCCGAGGTAAACCCCGAGGCGCTGGCCGGACACCGGGGGATCGTGGCCAACCCCAACTGCTCGACGATGCAGATGGTGGTGGCGCTCAAGCCGATCCACGACGCGGCGGGTATTGAGCGGGTGGTGGTCTCCACCTACCAGTCGACCTCGGGCACCGGCGTGCGGGCCGTACGCGAGCTGCAGGACCAGTCGCACGCGATCCTGCACGAGGTCGAGCCCGAGCCGCCCGCCGTCTACCCCCACCGAATCGCGTTCAACGTCCTGCCCCAGGTGGAGACCTTCCGGGAAGGCGACGACTACAGCACCGAGGAGCGCAAGATGATGGCCGAGACGCGCAAGATCCTCGGCGACGAGTCGCTGCGCATCTCGGCCACCTGCGCGCGCGTGCCGGTGGTCACCGGGCACTCGGAGTCCCTCAACGTGCAGACCGGCGAGGACCTTTCGCCCGAACGCTGCCGAGAGCTGCTGTCCGGCGCCCCGGGGGTGACGGTCATCGACGACCCCGCCAACGGGCTCTACCCGCTCGCGGTCGACGCCGCCGGGCGCGACGACGTGTTCGTGGGGCGCATCCGGCGCGACCCCTCCCACCAGCGCACGCTGAACCTGTGGGTGGTCTCCGACAACCTGCGCAAGGGCGCGGCGCTGAACGCGGTCCAGCTCGCCGAGCTCCTGCACGAGCGCGGGCTGATCCGCCCGGGCGCCCGCTCGCCCGTCTGACCATCGCCGCGGGCGCGCCCGAGCGGGCGGCGGGTCAGCTCAGGCGGATCCCCGCCCCCGCGGCCAGGGCGATCAAGAACGCCCGCATCCGCGCCCCGCTCGGCGTCCAGGCCTCGGCGCCGTGGTGGCTGAGGGGGTCGCCGCCGGCATCGGCGAAGCCGATCTCGATGTGGCCGTGGCCGAGGCCGGCGGCGTCGCCGGTGTGGCCCATGATCGCGATCGGCTGACCGCTCGCCACCCGCTGTCCGGGCCGTACCAGCGCCCGCGCCACGTGGCCGTAGTAGACGTACTGGCCGGCCAGGGGCCCGGCCGTGGCGCGGATCACCGGGTAGTTGGGGCCGAAGCCGCCCGGGTTGCTGGCCACCGCCGAGCACACGCCCGGGGTGATCGAGTAGACGGCTGCTCCGTCGGGGGCCGTCTCGATGTCCACCCCGTCGTCGGTGCGCCCGAGCTGGGTGATGAACCTGCGCTCGAGGGGAAGCGCGTAGCCGCTCGCCGTCACCGGACCGGTGCCCGCCCCCGGACCGGTGCCCGCCCCCCCGGCCAGGGCGCCGCATCCCGGCGGCGGTGGGGATTGCCCGCCGCCCACCACCCGTCCGTCGAGGCCCGCCCAGCGCGCGTCGCGCCCCAGGTAGACGGCGGTGATCAGCCCGTGGTCGGTGGGGAAGTCGGCGACCGTGTAGCCGGCCCGGACCGCGGCGGCGTAGTCGGTGTCGAGCACGCGGTGCTCGGGCGCCGGCCCCAGCCCGGGGGCCGGGCCGGTGTCGATCTGGCGCAGGACCAGGCGCCGGCGGTTGGGGTAGGTGACCAGCCAGTAGCCGCCCACGCTGCCCAGGTAGGGCACGGCGATGCCGGGCACCCCCCCGGCGGCCGAGACGCCGCTGGCGGTGTTGCGGTCGTTAAACGTCGACGTGTATCCGCGCAGGGAAAACCCGATCCCGGGTTCGCCTACCCGGGAGGCGCCGGGCGGGGGCTGGCCGGCTCCGGGGGCCGCGCCGGCTCGGGCGCTCCCCGCACCCGTGACCGCGCCCGGCGCGCCTGTACCCGGGCCGGCGGGCCCGGCGTCCGGCCCGCACGCTCCGGCCAGTCCGGCTCCGCCCACCGCCACCACGACCACGGACACCAGGGCCGCCGCCACCAGGGCGGCGGCGGTGGCCGCCGAGCCGGCGGCGAGGACACCCCGCGGCGCGAGCCGTGGTTCGGCGCAACCCACGCATCAGGCTCCGACCGCCTCCCGGCGCCGGGACGCCGGGTGACCAGGCCATCACGCCCAGCGGGCTAGCGGGCGGCGGTCAGGCTCGCCAGCTCGCGGCGGCTGCGCACTCCGAGCTTGCGGTAGACGTGGCGGGCGTGGGTGCGAACGGTTTCCACGCTCACCTGCAGAGCGACGGCGATCTGGGCGTTGGACTGGCCCCGTTGCAGCAGCTCGAGTACGTCGGCTTCTCGGGGGGTGAGAAGCTCCGGCCCGGAGAATCCGTCGGGGGACAGCTCGGCCCTGGTGCGCGGTAGCACGTGCAGCCCCCGGGACGCCAGGTGGATCGCGCTCAGGATGTCGCGCGCCTGGGTTTCCTTGGACAGGCACGCCGTCGCCCCGAAGGTCAGCATCTGGTTGCACTCGGACTGGGTGGGGCGGCTGGCCAGCACCACCAGCCGCGTGCCGGGATGGGCGCTGTGCAGCTGGTGGACTTCGAGTGGGCTGCTCAGCGAGCCGAAGTTGAGGATCGCCACCTGGGGCTGATGCTCCTCGAGGGCGGGGCCGATCGCGTCGGCGGGCACGTCGTGGACGACCAGCTCGACGTTGGCGTCCTCCTCGATCAGCGCGCGCAGGCCGCGGCTGACGAGATCCTCGAACTGTCCGACTGCCAGGGTTATTGGTGTGCGTGGTGCCATCGGACGTGCCCGGCGGCTCCCGCATCGCCGCCTGTGATCTTATCGGTACATGGGCCCAAAAGGGTGAGTCCCATCTCACCCGTCTATCCCCCCTTTCCTCACCCCAAGATCACCCGGACAGGGTGAAGACAAAGCAGCGGCGCTGCGCCACCATTCCGGTCGCCTTGTGGGAGGGGCGCCGGGAAGAGGGAGCCCGGCACATAGCTTTCCTGCAGGACGAATGGGGTACGTAAGTGGGACGGGAATGGGCCTTCGGGCCCATTTCTCGTTAATCTGCCGCGGCCATCCCGGACGGGCCAGGCGCGGTGAGCCAGGGTGGCCCGCCCGGCCCAGAGCCCACGACCAAGGAGGCGCGGCAATGATGCGATCGACGGCGCTGGCGGCCTGCGTTGCGGCGGCATTGGCGTTGGCCGCGTGCGGCAGCGACAGGGGGATCAAGCTTTCGGACACCGCCAAGGTCAAGGCCGCCTGCCTGAAGGGGGCCAACAAGGGCAACAAGGTCACCCCGAGCCAGGCGAGCACGCTGTGCGACTGCGTCACGCGCCGGGTCCAGCAGTCCGGCTACAGCCACGAGAACGACATCCCCAAGGCCAAGCAGAACGAGATCTCCCAAGCCTGCGCCCAGGAGCTGATCCGCAGTCAGTTCGGCGGTCCAGGATCGGGCGGAACCCGCACCACGCCCTGAGCTGGGGGCTCACCTACTCGACAGGAGGAAGTGCATGGCAGTCGTGCGACGGTTGGCAGTTGCGCTGCTGGTGGCGGGGGCCGCCGGCCTCGCCGCGTGCGGGAGCAGCGGTCCGAAGATCAAGGACGCGTCGTTCGTCACCAGGTGCGCCAAGGCGGTCAAGACCTCGGCGCTCACCGACGCCCAGAAGCAGCAGATATGCAGCTGCGTCCAGCAGCGG
>VAYS01000023.1 GCA_005883215.1 Actinomycetota bacterium | reverse complement strand
CGTTGGCAGCGTCGTAGAGGCGGTCGACCATCTCGGCCACGGTGGCCTCCACCTTGGCGCGGTCCAGGCTGCGGGCCTCGGCCAGCAACCGGCAGCGCTCGGGCACGACGTTGGTGGAGCCGTCGCCGCCGCAGAGGGTGCCCACATTGGCGGTCGTCTCCTCGTCCAGGCGCCCGAGCCGCATCGCGCCCACCGCGCGGGCCGCCGCGGCGATCGCCGAGCGGCCCTCCTCGGGACGGATGCCGGCGTGGGCGGCCGCGCCCCGGAAGTCGGCCTCCAGGCGGTAGTAGGTGGGCGAGGCGATCACCACCTCCCCGATCGGGGAGGCGTGGTCGAAGACGAAGCCATACCCGCTGCGCAGCACAGAGGCGTCGAACGCCTTGGCGCCCGCCAGCGCGTTCTCCTCCGAGACGGTGAACAGCAGCTCGACGCCGGCGGGCGGGGCCTCGGCGCTCCACCGACGCGCGGCCTGCAGCAGCACCGCCACGGCCGCCTTGTTGTCGGCGCCAAGGATCGCCTCGGCGGCGTTCTCCCAGCCGTCGTCGACGAGCACGGGCTCGATCGGACCGGTGACCGGGACCGTGTCCAGGTGCGCACACAGGAACACCCACCGCGGCCCGGTTCCCGGAATGCGGGCCAGGAGGTTGCCGGCGCCGGCGCCGGTGGCGGCCGCGGCGTCGTCCTCGGCGACGTCTATCCCCACGCCGCCGAGCTCGGTTCGGACGCGCTCGGCGCACTCCCGCTCGGCCCCGAACGGGCTGGGGATCGCGCACAGCTCCGCGAACAGGCGGTTGAGCTGCTCGCGCTCGAGTTCAGAGGCGCGCCGCACCGACGGGGATCTTGCCAGCGCGGGCCGTCAGGAAGTGCTCGCCGGCGAGGCCTCGGCCTCAGAGCGGCCCGCTGGCAACAGCGCCGCCCCGACGAACTCGCGAAACAGCGGGGCCGGGCGCTCGGGGCGCGACTTGAACTCGGGGTGAAACTGCGAGGCCACGAAGAACGGGTGCCCCTGCAGCTCGACCACCTCGACCAGACGCTCGTCGGGCGAGGTGCCCGACACCCGCAGACCGGCCGATTCCAACCGCCGGCGCAACAGGTTGTTGACCTCGTAGCGGTGGCGATGGCGCTCGTAGATCACCGCCTCGCCGTAGAGGTCGCGCACCCGGGTGTCGGTGTGCAGCTTGACCGGATCGGCCCCCAGGCGCATCGTGCCGCCGAGGTCGGCGACCTCCTTCTGCTCGGGCAGCAGGTCGATCACCGGGAACGGCGTCTCGGGATCAAACTCGGTGGAGTTGGCGCCTTCCATGCCGGCCACGTGGCGGGCGTACTCGGCGACGGCGATCTGCATGCCCAGGCAGATGCCCAGGTAGGGGATCTCGCCCTCGCGCGCGATCCGGGCGGCGGTGATCTTTCCCTCGATTCCGCGGCCACCGAAGCCGCCGGGGATGAGGATCCCGTCCGCCCGCGCCAGGCGCTCGCGCTCGCCGTCCTCGCCGAGCAGCGTCTCGGAGTCGATCCAGTCGATCTCCACGCGGCAGCCGTGCAGGAAGGCGGCGTGGCGCAACGCCTCGGACACCGACAGGTAGGCGTCCTCGAGCTTTACGTACTTGCCCACCAGCGCGATGCGCACCGTCTCCTGGGCCTCGTCGGCACGCCGGGCGAGGCTCTGCCACGCCTGGAGCTCGGGCGGCGCGGCGCTCAAGCCGAACTGCTCGACGATCAGCTCGTCGACGCCCTCGTCGCGAAAGACGAGCGGGACCTTGTAGATGTTGTCGACGTCGTAGGCGGAGACGACCGACTCGGCCCCCAGGCTGGCGAACAGGGCGATCTTGCGCCTGATCTCCGGTGAGAGCGCCCCCTCCGAGCGGCACACCACCATGTCGGGGGCGATACCGATGCGGCGCAGCTCGTTGACCGAGTGCTGGGTGGGCTTGGTCTTCAGCTCGCCGGCGTGGCCGATATAGGGGACCAACGTCAAATGGATGAACATGCAGTTGCGCCGGCCCACGTCGACCGGGAACTGGCGGATCGCCTCCAGGAAGGGCAGCGACTCGATGTCGCCAACGGTGCCGCCCACTTCGACCACCACGACATCCACGTCGTTGGTCTGGGCGATCAGGTGTATGCGCTGCTTGATCTCGTCGGTGATATGGGGCACGACCTGGACGGTGCCGCCCAGGTAGTCCCCGCGCCGCTCGCGGCGGATGACCGTGTGATAGACGCCGCCCGCCGTGACGTTCGAGGCCCGGCTGGTGTTGACGTCGGTGAAGCGCTCGTAGTGGCCGAGGTCCAGATCGGTCTCGGCGCCGTCCTCGGTGACGAACACCTCGCCGTGCTGGTAGGGGGACATCGTCCCCGGGTCGACGTTTATGTAGGGATCGAACTTCTGCAGGGCCACGCTGAGCCCGCGCGCGACGAGCAGGCGCCCGATCGACGCCGAGGCGATCCCCTTGCCCAGCGAAGAAACGACGCCCCCGGTGACGAAGATGAAGCGAGTGGGGCGTCGTGTGTCAGGCATGCAGGGGGCGTCCCAGTGAGTCTAAGTGACGCAGTAGCGGCACCCGCTCCACCAGTGCGGATATTGAGCGGAATTCGCCGTACAGGGTGATCGGCGCCATGATCGCCAGGGCGATGGCCAGACCGAGCGTCGAGAGGGTGAGAACCAGCCACAGGCCAGCCAGCGCGCCCACCAGATTGGATCCGGTGTCGCCGAGCATGGCGCGCTCGCGCAGGTCATAGAGCCCGAGCACGAGCACCGGTCCCGCGAACAGGCCCAGCGCCCACAGCGGCGCCAGATCCCAGGCCCCCAGCGAGAGGCCGACGCCCAGCAGCGCCAAGGCCTTGATCGAGCGACCGGGCCTGAGGTCGAGCAGGTTGAACAGGTTGGTGGCCAGGACCAGGACCGCGGCGCCGAGCAGGTAGTCGGCGTCGCTGCGTCCGGGACCGGCGAGGGCCAGGAGGGCCAGTCCCAGCGAGCCCACCGCCTTCAGGGCGCCGGGGCTCAGCCGTCCCCGCAGCAGCGCCGCGCCGTGGCCGCGCCAGCCCCGGGCCCCTCCCACCAGCGCGTCGTCGGCCAATCCCAGGAAGGCCACCCCGAAGGCGTAGAGCGCGACCGTGGGCAGCTCCGGGCGCAGCCAGTGAGCCCCGGCGAGCTGCGCCAATCCGGCCAGCGGCACCAGCGCCGCCGCGGCCGCCGCCACCACGACCAGGCCGGCCGGGCAGGGCAGGGCGCGACCGCGGTAGTTGTCCCGCACGAGCCCCCGCTCGTGCAGCTCGCGCAGCCCCGCGGGTGCCATCCCGGCCGCCACAATCGAGGCCAGGACGAAGGGGACGGCGTGCACCGGGCCACCGTAGCGGCGCGAGCGGACACGCGATTTACCCGGCCCCGCTCAGTCTGACCCGGGCGGCTCGTCGGGGTCCCGATCCCGACGCCCGACCGGGGCCGGGGTCGGGCTGGCGCCCGCGTGGCGGGCGCGGAGGTCGAAGAACACCAAGGTGGCTCCCACCGAGACGAAGGAGAGCGTGACCGTCTGCACGACCATGGTCCCCACCACGAACAGGACCTCGGCGTTAGCGGCGCGGGCGAGCTCGTCGAAGCCCGATCCGAGGGGCCCGGTGAGCAGGGTGATGATCACCGCGTAGACCAAGCCGATTCCCAGCACCCGCCACCACCGGCCGCGGACCAGCTCGGCGCTGCGGCGCAGCGCGTCCAGGCCTCGCCGCCGGTCGGCCACCACGGCGGGGATGAAGAGGTAGAAGCTGACGGCGAAGTAGATGGCGGGAATGATCAGGATGCTCCCGACCAGCACCGCCAGGACGTAGGCGATAACCGCGAGCAGGAGGGTTCGGAACAGGTCGGCCGCTTCGGCGATCGCCCGCCACGGGCTGGGGCGGCGATCGGCGGCGGCTTCGAGGACGATCCGGGTCTGGGCGGCGGTGACGACCGGGAAGGTGACGAGCAGGTAGATGAGCAGCGAGATCGTCTCTTCGCGCACCGACGGACGGGCCCGGTAGGGGCTAGTCAGTTCGTCCAGCCCGGCGGCGGCGATCGTGTCGACCACCACCACGACCGAGACGGCGACCGCGCTCAGGGCGCCCAGGTGGCGTCCCCAAAGCCGAAGCGTCGTGCTCAGCAGGTCGCCCAGGTCGCGGGCCCGGTCGATCTCCGGGGGCCTCCCGGCCGGCTCCCCGGCCACGGCTAGCGCAGCCCGTTGGCTCCGCGGGGCAGGAGCGCCTCGGCCGTCTGCTTCTGCCCGTAGGCGCCGTGCGCCCCGGCCAGGGCGAACACGAGCGCCAGACGGCCCGAGATGTCGTCGAGGTCATCCACGCTGTCCAGGTTCTGCTGGCGATACCAGGGCACCTGCGACGGGTTGGTCGAGGTCAGCTCGCCGCCCACCACCGGCACGTTGGTCGAGGTCAGGCCCTCGAGCAATCCGGCGTCCAGCTGGTCGCTGAGCCCACGCCCGGCGGAGGGCAGCGGCGGGTGGTCGCGCACGACGACCATCGCGTCGAGGCGGTCGAGCGAGCCGTCCGAGGAGCTGAACAGCACGTTCTTTACCCGGTCGAGCAGGCGGCCCCGGGCACGGCGGACCCCCCGCACGAGCTCGCTTCCGACCCGCTGGCCGAGGGTGCGCACGAGGCCGGGGTTGCGGGCCAGCTGACCGTAGGAGGTTCCCGCCGCCGCCGAGGACAGGCCGTTGAGATCCGGCGGCTCGCGCACCACCACCACCTGGCGCAGATCGGCGCCGGTCTCGACCAGGGCCGCGCGCACCAACGCCACCAGCCGGTCCGAGGAGGCCCCCAGGAACACCAGGCCGATCCGCCGGCGCGGGAGCTGGCCGCTGACCAGCGTGGGGTAGATCTGGTCCTCATAGCGGCGTCGGACCGCCAGCTGGCGGCGCAGCTTGGTGTTCGCGCGCTGCGCGGCGGTGATGTCCTTGCGCAGCGAGGAGGAGACGCCTTTCTCGGCCGAGGATACGAGGTTGGCATCGCCGATGGCGACGCCCAGCAACAGGCCCACGACGAGGGCGATCAGCACCGCGGCGAGCGAGAGAGCGTGGTAGCGGATATCGAACACGGCGGGCGCAGGCTACTGCGCCGCCGCGGCCGGTCCGACCGCCAACTAGCCCAGGCCGAGCAGCAGCTTGAGCTTCAGCCAGAGGAGCTGGGCCACCTCGCGCAGGCCCGGCGTGGCCCACACGATGGCCACCAGGGCCGCCAGCCCGACGCCGAGCATGGCCAGCACCGGCCGGTAGCCGGGCGCCGGCCGGTACAGGCGCGAGACGCCCTTGGCATCGATCAGGATCTCGCCGATGCGCAGCCGGGTGAGGAACGTCGAGGACATTCCGCGGCGGTTCTTGTCCAGGAACTCGACCAGGTTGAAGTGCGACCCGACTGAGACGATCAGCTGGGCGCCCTTCTCGGCTGCGACCAGCATGGCCACGTCCTGGCTGGTGCCCGGCGCGGGCACCACCTTGTAGTCCAGTCCGAGCTGCTCGAGCCGCCCCTGGCCGGGAGAGCGACCGTCGGGATAGGCGTGCACGACCAGCTCGCAGCCGCAGCCGAGCGTGGCCGCATCGGCGGAGTCCATGTCCCCCACGATCATGTCCGGCTTGAATCCCGCCTCGAGGATGGCGCCCGCGCCCCCGTCGACGCCCACGAGCACCGGTCGGGTGTCGCGGATGAAGGGACGCAGGGCGCGCAGGTCGCGTTGATGGTCGACCCCGCGCACCACCACCAGCGCGGGGCGGTCGCGAAAGTCGGTGTCGAACTGGGGCAGATCGATGCGTCCGGCCAGCAGCTCGCGCTCCTCGCGCATGTGCTCGATCGTGTTGTGGGCGAAGCTCTCGAGCGCCTCGCCGATCTGGCGCCTTCGTTCCTCGGTGGCCTGGCGGACCAACTGCGGGTCCTGCACGATGCCTTGGGCGACGAGCTCGCCCTCCCGCAGGACGCGTCCGTCCTCGACGGCGATCGGGTCACCGTCGCGCAGCACGCTGAACAGGTGGTCGTCGGGCAGGTCGACCAGGGGGATGCCGGCCTGCACGAGCAGCAGGGGACCCATGTTCGGGTAGCGGCCGCTGGTCGAGCGTTGGCAGTTGAGCACCGCGGCGACGCCGATGCGGATCAGATCCTCGGCCGAGACGCGATCGAGATCGTGGTGGTCGAGCACCGCGATGTCGCCCTTCTTGAGGCGCTTGACCAGCACCTTGGTGCGCCGGCCCGGCCGCGCGTTGCCGATGATCGTACGCGGGCCGGGCCCCACGCCCACCGATGCCGGCGCGCTGCGTGCGGGTGCGACGGACACTGAGCTGACGAGCGTAGCGCCCGCGGCCGCCTGAGGGCGACTCAGGCGGCCCGCCGCAGCTCGCGGGCGTGGCGCCGCGCGGCCGCGTCGCCGCCGTCGGCGCCGAGCATCCGCACCAGCTCCCCCACCACCTCCGCCTCGGCCAGCTCGCGCACCTCGGCCCGAGTGGTGGCGCCTTCCCGGGGGCGGTCGGCGGGGTCGTCCTTGGCGATGGAGAAGTGGCGCTTGGCCAGCGAGGCCACCTGGGGCAGATGGGTGATGCACAGGACCTGCCGGTGCCGGGCGAGCTCGCGCAGTGCCTCTCCCACCGCCCGCGCGGTGTGGCCCCCGATGCCGGCGTCGACCTCGTCGAAGACCAGGGTGGGAGCGCCGCCGGCGCTCGCCGCACCCATCAGCGCGAGCATCACCCGGGAGAGCTCGCCCCCCGAGGCGATCTCCCGCACCGGTCCGGCGGGGACCCCGGGGTTGGGGGCGATCCGAAACTCGACCCCGTCGGCGCCGGTGGGTCCCGCCGGGCGCTGGCTCAGCTCCACCTCGAACGTCGCGCCCTCCATGGCCAGGTCGGCGAGCCGCGCCTGCACCGCCCGGGCCAGGCGCGGCGCGGCGGCGCGGCGGCGCCGGCGCAGCGCGCCGGCGTGGCGCCCGATGGCGCCCTGAGCCTCGGCCAGCCGTGCGCGGGCGCGCCCTGTCGCCTCTTCGGCCGAGTCGAGCTCCGCGCAGCGGCGACGACACTGCGCGGCGTGGTCGAGCACCGAGGACACGCTCCCCCCGTGCTTTCGCATCAGGCGCTCGACGTCGGCCAGACGCTCCTCGACCTGCTCCAGGCGCCCGGGCTGGACCTCGAGTCCCTCGCCGTAGGCCCGGAGCTCGCGCGCCAGCTCCTCGGCCTCCACGGTCAGGGCCCGCTGGCGCTCGCCGAGGGCATCGAGCTGAGGGTCCACGCCCCCGGCCCGGTCCAGCGCCGCCCCGGCCCCGGCCAGCAGCGTCACCGCCCCCGGGCCGGCGCCAGGGTCGTCGGCGCCGGCCACCGCCTCGGCGGCGCCGATCGCCGCGCCGGTCAGGGCGTCTAAGTGCCGTAGGCGCTCGCGCTCGGAAACCAGCTCGGCGTACTCGGCCTCCTCGGGGCCGATCTCCTCGATCTCGGCCAGCTCGAAGCGAAGCAGGTCGAGCTCGCGTTCGCGGGCACCGCCGAGCTCGGCCAGGCGATCGAGTTCCTCCTGGGCCTCTCGGGCCAGGGCGTGCGAGGCGGCGCAGCCCGCCCGGTCGGCCGCCTGCTGGTCCCCGCAGAACCCGTCCAGGAGCTCCAGCTGCGCCGAGGCGAGCGTGAGCTTTCGGTGCTCGTGTTGGCCGTAGAAGGCGAGCAGCTCACCGCCGACCTGACGCAGGTCCGACACCGTGGCCGACCTGCCGTTGACGTAGGCGCGCGTGCGGCCGTCGGCCGCCACCCGCCGGGCGAGCACGAGCTCGGGGGCGTCGGGCGCCAAGCGCTCGGCGACGCCCGCCGCCAGCCCGTCGGGTAGCTCGAAGGCGCCCTCCACGTAGGCCTCGGCGGCGCCCGGTCGTACGATCCCCGGCCGGGCGCGGCCCCCCAGGAGCAGGTCCATGGCGTGGGCGAGCACCGTCTTGCCCGCCCCGGTCTCGCCGGTGAGCACGTTGAGACCCGCCGTCAGCCGCAGCTCGGCGCGCTCGATCAACACCAGGTTCTCCACCCGCAGCTCGGCCAGCACGGTCCGGGGTGTATCAGCGGGCGGTGACGGATCCACGGTCGCCGCCGCCCGGCGGCACGGTCGCCGCCGCCCGGCGGCACGGTCGCCGCCGCCCGGCGGCACGGTCGCCGCCGCCCGGCGGTCAGCGAGAGAGCTCGCCGAACTTCTCGCGCAGGCGGCGATAGAAGGAGGAGCCGGGCAGCTGGGCGAGCAGGCCGGCGTCATGGACGAAGCGGGCCCGGCTCTCGCCGCCGGGGGCCAGCTCGCCGACCAGCCGGCCGTCCAGGGAGACGTCGACGGCGCAGCGCGATCGGTTATAGACGGTGACCAGGTCCGCCGGCGCCGCCACCAGCGGGCGGGCGGTGAGGGCGTGCGGGGCGATGAACGACACCACGAACCCCTCCACTCCCCACGCCAGCACTGGGCCGCCGTTGGCCAGGTTATAGCCGGTGGAGCCGGCCGGGGTGGAAACCACCAGGCCGTCGCAGCGCACGCTTCCCACCTCGGTTTCGTCGAGCGAGTAGGACAGCTCGGCCACGCGCTTTCCCGCCCGGCGGTGAAAGGAGACGTCGTTCAGGGCCAGGTCCCTCCCGGCTTGGGCGCCCTCCACGAGCAGGCCGGGCAGCCGCATGAGCTCGAAGTCACCCGCGCAGGCCCGCCGGACCGCCTCCTCCACCCGGTCGGCCTCGAGGGTGGCCAGGAACCCGACCTCGCCGAAGTTGACCGCCAGCACCGCAACCTCGGTCCCGCTGAACCGGCGAAGGGCGCGCAGGATCGTGCCGTCCCCCCCGAGCACGAACGCCAGCTCGACACCGTCGTCGCCGTCGGCGTCGACGGCCACCCCGGGGCGGGCGGTGAGCCCGTGCTTGCGGGTCTCCTCGTGGTCGAAGCGCAGCTCGATGTCCAGCTCCCCGGCGGCCCGCCCCAGGCGCTCCAGGCCCTCGGCGACCTCGGACGGCCGCCCGTGGGTCAGCACCCGAAACGCGCGCGGGCTCATCCTTTCCCCTCCGGCGCAACCTGCGGCTCGGCGACCTGGGCCAGAGGCTCGAGGTCGCGGGCCCGGCGGTGCGCGCCGGGGCGTGCGGGCTCGGCCAGCCACACGAACGTCTCGCGGTTGCCCTTGGGGCCCGGTAGCCCGGAGGAGACGAAGCCCAGCACGCCGGCGTCGAGCGCCGCCGCCGCGGCGCCGACGTCGGCCAGGACGCGCCGGCGGACGTCGGCCGAGCGCACCACTCCGCCCTTGCCCACCTGCTCACGGCCGGCCTCGAACTGGGGTTTGACCAGGGCCAGGCAGTCGAAGCGCTCGGGCAGGCAGCCCAGCACGGCCGGGAGCACCTTGGCCAGCGAGATGAACGAGACGTCGATGGTGGCCAGATCGGGCCGGTGGGGCAGATCGGCCGGCGTCAGATGGCGGGCGTTGGTTCGCTCCAGCACGTGTACGCGGGGATCCTGGCGAAGCCGCCAGTGCAGCTCGCCGTAGCCGACGTCGACCGCGATCACGTCCCGCGCACCGTGCTGGAGAAGACAGTCGCTGAACCCCCCGGCGGAGGCGCCGACGTCCAGCGCCCGCCGGCCCGCGACCGACAGACCGGTCGCCGCAATCGCATTGGCCAGCTTGATGCCGCCCCGGGACGCGTAGCGAGGCGGCTCGGCGACCGCGACGATCTCGTCGTCGTCGACCAGCTGCCCGGGCTTGTCGGCGAGCCGGCGCTCGGCGCCGACATGGACCTCGCCGGCGAGCACCGACGCGGCGGCGCGGGAGCGCGACTGAAAGATGCCGCGTTCGGCGAGCAGGGCATCGAGCCGGAGCCGGGCCACGGCCGAAACCGTAGCGTCGGGCCCCGGACGCGGCCTGGCGCCGCGTTCTGTCAGGCCTCCTGCGAGTCACTGAGCCGGCCCAGCACGCCCGCGGCGTGCAGGCCGATGTGACCACAGTTCTTGCATACGACGGCTAGCGCGGAAAACCCCTCCCCGGTCCCCGCGGCGGGGAGCAGGACCGGCCGCTCGGCGGGCACCGACTCCTTGGCGCCGCACGCCGGGCACTTGGTCTTCACCCCCGCCCGGTTGAGGCCCTGGGTCAGCCGCTGGATGTCCGGGTCGGGCTCCATCGGGCAAGGCTCGCAAATGGCGGGAGCCGCTGCATCTGGTCTGTGTGATGCACATCACACAGCCGGGCGGCCGGGGCGGCGACCATACCCGGGCCAACAGATGCATCTCTCCCTCCCCTGAAACGGCCCGCCTCGAGCGGGTCGTTTCTTTTTATTTCTTCCCCGAGCGGCCCGCGCAGCGCGCGGGCCGTCTCACGTCCGGCGCCGGCTCAGGCGCGGCTCAGCGCCGAGTGGGGCTCGAGCATCGCCGCCTTGACCCGCTCGGCGATCCGCTCCCCGGTGTAGCCGACCTCGCGGTGCAGGAGTTGGGGCTTGCCGTGGGTGACGTAGCGGTCGGGCAGCCCGACGCGCAGGATGCGGGGCGCCGCCCCGGCCTCGGAGAGCGTCTCCCAGACCGCGCTGCCGAAGCCGCCGGCCAGGACGCCCTCCTCGACGGTGACCAGCAGCTCGTGCTCGGCCGATAGCTGGGCCATCAGGCCGGCGTCGATCGGCTTGGCGAAACGGGCGTCGGCCACGGTGGCGGCGATGTCGTGCTCGGCGAGCAGGTCGGCGGCCTCCAGCCCCTTGGTCACCCCGGTGCCGTATCCGACGATCGCCACCCGAGCCCGGGCCTCGGCTGGCGCGGCGCGAAGGATCTCGCCGGTGCCGATGGAGATCGGCGACGGGGCGCCCGGCAGCGGCACGCCTAGCGCCTCGCCGCGCGGGTAGCGCAGGGCGATCGGGCCATCGTCGTAGCGCAGCGCGGTGTGCAGCATGTGCACGAGCATGGCCTCGTCGCGGGGGGCCATGAGCACGATGTTCGGCAGGCAGCGCAGATAGGCGATGTCGAACGCGCCGTGGTGGGTGGGCCCGTCGTCTCCGACCAGGCCGGCCCGGTCCATGGCGAATACCACGTTTAGCTTTTGCAGGCAGACGTCGTGGACGATCTGGTCGTAGGCCCGCTGCAGGAATGTCGAGTAGATGGCCGCCACCGGCTTGCTCCCCTGAAGGGACAGGCCGGAGGCGAACAGGATCGCCTGCTGCTCGGCGATGCCGATGTCGAAGTAGCGCTCGGGCAGCTCGCGCTGGAGGATGTTCAGCCCGGTCCCGGAGTTCATCGCGGCGGTGATGCCCACCACGCGGGGGTCGCGCTTGCACTCGGCGACCAGGGCCTCTCCGAACACGGTCGTGTACTGGGGCGGCGGCTTGGCGCCGGCCGACGGGCGGCTGGCGGTGGGGGCGCCGTTGGAGATCGACCGCGGCTTGGCCGCGTGCCACTTCTCCATGCCCTCGAGGCCGCCCTCCTCGGCGGGGGCAAAGCCCTTGCCTTTGACGGTGGCGATGTGCACGACCACCGGCCGCTCGGCGGCCAGTGCCCCGCGCAGCGCCACGCGCAGCGCGTGGACGTCGTGACCGTCGATCACCCCGGTGTAGGCCCAGTCGAGCTCCTCCCACCACAGCCCGGGCGCCCAGAACGCCTTGATCGACTCCTTGAGCTGGGGGCCGAGGCGCTCGAACGCCGCGCCGATACCGCCGGGCAGCTTGGTCAATCCGCCCTCCACGCCCTCGCGGGCGTGCCACAGCCGGGGGCTCAGACGCACGCGATTGAAGTAGCGCGAGAGCGCGCCGACATTGGGAGCGATCGACATCCCGTTGTCGTTGAGGACGACCACGATCGGGGTGCCCAGGCCTCCGGCCTGGTGGATCGCCTCGAAGGCGACGCCGCCGGTCATGGCGCCGTCTCCGATCACCGCCACCACCTTGCCGGCGTCGGGCTGGCCGGCGACCCGCATGCCCTCCTTGATGCCCACCGCGTAGCCGACCGAAGTGGAGGCGTGGCCGGCGCCCATGATGTCGTGCTCGGATTCGGCGATGGAGCAGAACGGGGCCAGACCCTCGTACTGGCGGATGGTGGCCAGCTCGTCGCGGCGGCCGGTGAGGATCTTGTGGGGATAGGCCTGATGCCCGACGTCCCACAGCAGCTTGTCGCGCGGCGAGTCCAGCAACGAGTGCAGGACCACCGCCAGCTCACAGGTTCCGAGGTTGGCGCCGAAGTGCCCGCCGACCTCGCCCACCGTCTCGATGATGTGCTCGCGCACCTCCCCCGCGACCTGGGTCAGCTCTTCCTCGCTCAGGTCGTGAAGGTCCTGCGGACGGGCGATGCGGTCGAGCAGGGGGGGTGGGGAGGGATCGTCGCGGGGTGGCTCGGTGCTCATGAGGTCCGGGTGTAGATGAAGTCGGTTATCTGCTGGAGCTCCGGTGCCCCGGCCGGGGCGGCGCGCTGGAGCGCCTGGCCGGCCCCAGCGTAGGACTCGGCGGCCAGCTCACGGGCCCGCGGGAGGCCGAACTCGCTGACGTAGGTGCGTTTGCCATGTCGTTGGTCGCTCCCCTGCGGCTTGCCCAGCGCAGCGTCGGTCCCGGTCACGTCGAGGATGTCGTCGACGATCTGAAACAGGACACCGAGCTCGCCAGCAAAGCGGCGATAGCCCATTCTGTCATGCTCGGGCCGGCCGGCCATGAGTAATACGCAGTCGACCGACGCGGCGATCAGTCGCCCGGTCTTGAGCTCGTGCAGATGGCGCAGCCCGGCGGCGTCGGTGGCCGCCGCTCCCGAGACGTCCAGATACTGACCGCCCACCATGCCGCCCACCCCGGTGGCCGCGGCCAGCTCGGCCATCGCCCTCAGGGTGCACGGGGCCGAGCCGCCGGGCTGGCTGAGCACGTGCCGGAAGGCCTCGGCGTAGAGGCCGTCGCCGGCCAGGATGGCGACGTCCTCGCCGAAGGCGACGTGACAGGTGGGACGGCCCCGCCGTAGCTCATCGTCGTCCATCGCCGGCAGGTCGTCGTGGATCAGCGAGTAGGTATGGATCAGCTCGAGGGCGCAGGCCAGGGGCAAGGCGGCGTCGAGGGGAAAGTCGATCGCCCGCGCGGTGGCCAGGGCGAGCACCGGGCGGATGCGCTTGCCACCGGCCAGCAGCGAATAGCGCATCGCCTCCTCCAGACCCGAGGTGCCGGCCTCCGAGGAGAAGCGCAGCTCGCGCAGGTGGCCCTCGACGAGCGCGCGCAGCTCGTCGGGATAGGCCACCGACGGCGCCGCCTCCCCCTGGGATCGAGCCCCCAGCTCCATGCTCACAGCAGCGGCTCCTGGCCGGGAGGCGGATCGTGGGCCCCGGCCTGGGCCAGGCGCTCGAGCTCGGTGGCGGCCTCGCTGGCCAGTCCGGCGCAGTCCTCGACCAGGCTGGCGGCACCGTCGGCCGAGAGCTCGCCGGAGCGCAGCTGCTCGGCGGCACGCTCGAGTCGGTCGATCAGCTCGTCGAGGGAGTCGGTCATCGGGCGGAGGCCGGCGAGTCGCGCCGCTCGGCGCCATTGTCGCGCAGCTCGCGCAGGACGGCGGCGAGGATGCCGTTGACGAACCCGGGGGCGTCGGCCGAGCAGAAGACCTTGGCTGTCTGTACCGCCTCGTCGATGGCCCCTTCGGGGGGGATCGCGACCTCGGCGGGGACCGCATGGGGGTCGAGCATCTCCACGAGGGCGACCCGCATGATCGACCGCTCCAGCGGGGCGATGCGCTCCAGGGCCCAATGCTCGGAGTGGCGCTCGATCAGGGCGTCGAGCTCGGGGCCGCGCTCGAGGGCGGCGTGGGCCAGGGCCCGCGTGAACGGATGGGCGGCGGAGCCCAAGGCGTCGTCCAGGCTCTGGCCGGTGAGGCCGTGCTGGTAGAGGGCGACCACCGCGGCTCGTCGTTGCTCGCTGCGACGCATGCCGATTCCGAGCCGTGGCCTAACCGCGCCCGCGCCTCACGCGCGGGAAACGTATTCGCCCGAGCGGGTATCGACGCGCACCCGGTCGCCGACATTGACGAACAGCGGCACCTGGATTCGCGCTCCGGTCTCCAGCGTGGCCGGCTTGCTGCCCCCGCCCGAGGCCGTGTCGCCGCGCACCCCGGGATCGGTCTCGGACACCTCGAGGTCCACCGCGCTCGGTAGCTGCACGTCTGAGGGAGCCTCGTCGATGAACAGCACATCGACCTGGTCGGAGGGCTTGGCCCACCGCAGGGCGTCGGCCAGGGCGGACTGGGGCACCGAGAGCTGCTCGTAGGACTCGGCATCCATGAAGTGGGCGTCGGTGCCATCCGCGTACAGGAACTGCATCTTTCGCGCCTCGGTCCGGACGGGACGGAACTTCTCTCCGGCGCGAAACGTCCTGTCGATCACCGCGCCATCGGAGGCACGGCGGAGCTTGGTGCGCACGAACGCCCCCCCCTTGCCGGGCTTTACGTGCTGAAAGTCGAGGATCTTGAACACCGTCCCCTCGACCTCGATGTGGTTGCCGTTGCGGAACTGGTTGGTACTTATCACCAGCGATCAGGGTAATCGCACCTCGGCGAGGACCGAGGGTCCCAGAGCGCGGCTCCGACGCGCCCAGCGGCCCTGGGGCGGCCGATGGCTCCCGCGAGGCCGCATCGGCGGCGCCCGGACCTTTGCCATGATCTCCGCGTGGAGCCCAGGCCCAATGTCTTTGCCGACACGTTCAGCGTCGAGCGAGGGGGGATGCGCGGGGAGCAGGTCGCCCGCCGGGCCGGCGCCGAGCTGCTCGGGGGAACCCTGTACGAGCTCGCCCCGGGAGCGGAGGTCATCCCGCTTCACATCCATCACGCCATGGAAGAGCTCGTCGTCGTGCTGGCCGGGACCCCTACGCTGCGAACGCTCGACGGCGAGTATGACCTCGCTCCGGGCGACGTCGTCTCCTTCCCCCGGGGGCGCCGCGGCGCCCATACCCTCGCCAATCGCTCCGACGCGCCCGCGCGCTACCTGATGCTCTCCACCAAGGGGGTGCCCGAGGTGGTCGAGTACCCCGAGCTCGACACCGTTCGGGTGCTGACGCGTCTCCCGTTTGAGCCGCCCGATCCAGACGAAGACCCGGCCGATCGCCTGATGCTCGTGTTCGATCGCGCCTCGGCCAAGCCGTCCGAGGCCCCGCGCTAGACACAGCGGCTAGCTCGATCATCGAGCGCGGCGCTTCGCCCGTGCGCTGATCGTTCTCTTAGCTGGCTCTGCCAGCGTCAGGCCGCATGCGGCGCAAGCGACTCCGCGCCACCGCCGCCGCCGTCTGCACGCTCGCGGCTGCCGTCTGCGCGCTCGCGGCCGCCGGCCCCGCACCCGCGGCGCTCCCCGGGCCGGCGAAGGCCAGTGCCTCGCCGGCGCTCGCCCGGCTGATGGACGCCGCCGGGCGCTCCCTGCTGGCCCACCACGTGCGCGGGCCCGGCGGGGGCTGGGCGTGGAGAAGCGTGATCCAGGCGCCCGACCTTCAGACCGACCGCGACGTGGGCGCGGCCAGCGTCATCATCGGCCTGCTCGACCTCTATGGCATCCGACGGGACCCTCGCTATCTGGCCGGGGCGCGCGCCGCCGGCGACTGGCTGCTGGCGGTGGCCCAGCGCACCGGTCACGGGCTGCGCTGGCCCGACTTCCATGACCCGGGGGGCAAGGTCTCGAGCACCCACTTCACCTCCTTCGACGACGGCGCCGCCGGCATCGCCGACGCCCTGTGGCGCCTGGGGCAAGCCACCGGCTCGGCCCGCTACCGCCGAACGGCGCGGGGCGCCCTGCGCTGGCTCGAGCACCGGGCCAGCGCCCCCCCGGGCGCCTCCTGCCCGGCCGGGCGCTGCCGCTGGGCCTATGACGACAGCGGAGACGCCGCCCCGGGCTACCGCACCGGCATCGGCGAAGGCAACTCCGGCACCATCTACGCGCTCGACGTCTTTGCCCAGCGCACCGGCGACCGCCGCTATGAGACCTACGCGTTGGCCGGCGCCCGCTACCTCGAGCGCCTGATCGCCCGCATCGGGGCGATGCCCTGGGGCGCCGGGCGCGAGCACTACTTCCTGGGCTTTCTCGCCGGCTCCACCGGATGCGCGTACACGTTCCTGCGCCTGTATGAGCACACGCACGACCCGCGCTGGCTGCGCGACGCCCAGCGGCTGCTGGCCTTCGTGCGCTCCCGGGCCCAGCCCGACCGCGGCGGGCTGCGCTGGCCCATCACCTTCGACCCCACCGACCCGGGGTTGACCGACGTCCAGTACGCCACCGGGATCGAGGAGGGGGCGGCGGGGGTCGGCTGGGTCGAGCTGCAGGCCTACCACCTCACCCACGACCCGGTCGACCTGCAGACCGCGATCGGCGCCGGCAACTGGCTGCTGGCCAGCGCCCTCCCCGAGCGGGGTGGACTGGCGTGGCCCGAGGACCTGGGCGCAGACGTCGTCCACACCAGTCTCGACAACGGCGCGCCGGGGATCGGCTGGTTCCTGGACGACCTGGCCCGCGAGACCGGCGACGCCCGCTTCGCCACCGCCGCCCAGGGCGCCGTCACCTGGCTGTCGGCGGTGGCCGGCCGCGACCGCCGCGGCGTGGTGTGGTTCGAGAACCGCACCCGGGGCCGGTGGAGCCTGCCCGGCGATCCATCCTGGCACTGGGGCCTGGCCGGGATCGCCGCGTTCCTGGCGCGCATGGACGGCCTGGGCGTCGACTCGCCCGGGGAGGAGCCCGGCCTGCCGAGCGCCGGCTGACGGCCCTCGGCGACCGTCGCCGCCCAGAGCGGGAGCCGACGAGGCGCCGGCCGAGCTACTGGGCGGTCGCGCCGGCGCCCGGGTCGCGTCGCTGATCGAGTCGGCCCTCGCGGATCGTCGCCGCCATGTCCTTGGACTCGGCGCGGTAGGCGGTGCCGTCCTCGAACTCGATGGCCGGGTATTTCTCCTGGCCGGTGAGCTCGGTCAGGCGCGTGCGCTTGCCTCGTGACAGGGGACCGGCCACGACCTCGTACTCCACGCCGGCGTCGTCGAGCGCCTTCTGCACCCGCCAGCACGGGTGCCCTCCAAACTTCAGCCACATGATGCTGCAGCGGTGCAGCTTGACCGCCATCCGGCTCCTCTCCTAGACGTCGCCTGTCGGCGCGAATCTACCTCCGCGGGCGCGGCCAGCGTCGCCCGCCCGCCCGGCGTCGCCCGGGCGCCCCCGGCCGCCCCGCCGTCACCCCACCCGGCGCAGCTCCTTGGGCAGCCGGGTGAGGACCTCGCGGCCGTCCTCGGTCACCGCGACCAGGTCCTCGATGCGCACCCCGAAGCGCCCGGGCAGATAGACGCCCGGCTCGACGGTGACCACGTTTCCGGGCGCCAGGGCCGAGCCCGCTCGCTGGCGCGACAGGCGGGGCCCCTCGTGCACCTCCAACCCCACCCCGTGACCCAGGCCGTGGCCGAAGTGCTCGCCGTGGCCGGCGTCCTCGATCACCTCCCGGGCCACCGCGTCGACCTCGCGCCCGGTGGGCCCGGGTCCGACCGCCTCCAGCCCCGCCCGCTGAGCGCGCAGGACGAGCTCGTAGACCTCGCGCGCCTCCGCGCCGGGGTCCCCGGTGGCCACCGTGCGCGTGCAGTCCGAACAGTAGCCGTCGAGCTCGGCCCCCATGTCGATCGTCACCAGCACCCCCGGGGCGATCTCGACGTCGCGCGGCTCGGCGTGGGGCAGCGCCGAGTGCTCGCCGCTGGCCACGATGCTGGGAAAGCTAGGCGCCTGGGCGCCCTCCCGGCGCAGCTCGTACTCCAGGCTCAGCGCCACCTCGCGCTCGCTGCGCCCCGACAGGCGCCCGTCCAGCGCCCGCTCGAGTACGGCGTCGGCCAGCGCGGTCGCCGCGCCGATGCGTTGCAGCTCGCCCGGGGCCTTGACCTCGCGCATGCGCTCGACCATGCCCCCGGCCTCCACCAGCTCCACCCCCTCGGGCAGCGATCCCGCCAGCCGTTCGTGCTGCTTGACCGACAGGTGGGCGTCGTCGAATCCCACCCGCAGCCCCTGGCGCCCCAGGCGCGGCGGCGAGAGCAGGCGGGGCAGGGCGTCCAGCAGCTCGGTGGAGGCGCTGTGGCGCTCGAAGCTGGCGTCGACCTGGGCGGCGGCCTGGGTGAGGTAGCGAAAGTCGGTGACGAACGTCCGCAGCTCGAGGTCGCCCGACCCCACCACGGCCAGCCCGTTGGAGCCGGTGAAGGCGGTCAGGTAGCGCACGTTGACCGGCGCGGAGACGAGCAGGGCGTCGAGCTGGCGCTCGCTCAGCCACCCGGCGATGCGCTCGCAACGCTCGAGGGGCGAGGCGGGCGGCGCGCTCAGGGGGTCAGCTCCTGCCGGAGGCGCGCCAGCGCCTCCCTATACCCCTCCAGACCCTGGCCCGAGACCGTGGCCACGCACAGATCGGAGACCACCGAGACCCGCCGCCACGGCTCGCGGTGCTCGACGTCGGAGAGGTGAACCTCGACCGAGGGCAGGCCGGCGATCTCCAGCGCGTCGTGGATCGCCCACGAGTAGTGCGTCCAGGCCCCCGGATTGATCAGGATCCCGTCGGCCATCCCCTCCAGGCGATGGAGGTGCTCGACGAACTCGCCTTCGGAGTTGCTCTGAAAGAAGCGCAGCTCGAGGTCGAGCGCGCGGCCGAACTCCCCCACCCGGACCTCGAGCTGCTTGTAGGTGAGATCGCCGTAGTGCCGGGGCTCGCGGCGGCCCAGCGCGTCGAGGTTTACCCCGTGCATGACCTCCACCCGGTTGCGCACGACGCCCATGCTTACCCGCCGGCGGCCAGCTCGTCCACCGCGGCGCGCAGGTCACGCTCGGACACCAGCGTTCCGGGACAGACCGCGCCCGGCCGCTCCACGAGCACGAACGGCACCCCCTCCGGGGTGCGCTTCTTGTCCCGGGCCACGGCGGCCAGCACGTCCTCCGGGTCGGCGCCGCGCAGCGCCACTGGCAGGCCGCGCGCGTCGAGCAGCGCCCGCACCTGATCGCACAGCTCGTCCTGGCCCGACAGGCGCAGGGCGGCGAGCAGTCCCAGCCCCACCGCCTCGCCGTGGCGGTAGCGGGCATAGCCGGTGGCGGTCTCGATCGCGTGCCCCACGGTGTGGCCGAGGTTGAGCGTCTGGCGCGGGCCGGCGTCGCGCTCGTCGGCGGCCACGATCTGGAGCTTGGTCCGCGCGCAGCCGAGGATCATCTGCTCGTCGGGTTGCTGGCCTTCGGCCACGCGCTCCCACAGCGGGCCGCCGGCGATCAGCGCCGTCTTGAGCACCTCGACGTAGCCGGCGGCCAGCTCGGGCGCGGGCAGCGTCCCCAGCAGGTCGGGGTCGACGATCACCCCGGCGGGCTGGTGATAGGCGCCCACGTAGTTCTTGGCCTCGGGCAGGTCGATGCCGGTCTTGCCGCCGTAGGCGGAGTCGACCTGGGCCACCAGGCTGGTGGGGACGTGCACCACCGCCACCCCGCGCTGATAGGTGGCGGCGCAGAAGCCGGCCAGATCGCCCACCACGCCCCCGCCCAGCGCGACGAGGTGATCGTGGCCGGTCATGCCGGCGCCGGCCAGCTCGCGCCACACGCGCCCGGCGCCCTCGAGGCTCTTGTGCTGCTCGCCGGCGGGCAGGGTGACGGCCGGGGCGGCGAGCGGCCCGACGCGATCGCCGTAGAGCGGGCCCACGTGCTCGTCGGTGACCAAAAAGCGGCGCGAGGCCCCGCCGGCCGGCAGCGCGGGCCACGGCGCCCCCGGGCCGAGCAGGCCCGGCCCCAGGTAGACCGGGTAGTCGCCCGAGGCGCTGGTGGCCCACACCAGGCGGGCGCCGTGGCCTTCGGCGCGGCGCGCGTCGGCCAGGCGCCGCAGCTCGGGCAGCGCGCGGGCGATCACCTCGCGGTCGCCCCCGGGGACGATGGCGTCGGCCACGTCCTCGTAGAGGCCGCGCCGCGACTCATACAGGCGCTCGAACTCGGAGCGATCGCGCGCCAGCGGACGGCGCTTGTGACCCGCCCGCTCCCAGGCCAGCTCGACGGTCACCTCGAGCAGGACGGTGGTGTGGGAGCCGAGCGCCTGGCGCACCCGCTCGGACCCCACCGCGCCGCCGCCCAGCGAGATCGCCTCGCCCGGGCCGGCGCGCGCGAGCAGCGAGCAGACGAGCTCCTCCTCGGCAGCCCTGAACGCCGCCTCCCCCGCCCGCTCGAACTCGACCTCGATCGGATGGCCGAAGCGCTGCTCGAGCAGGCGGTCGGAGTCCAGCGGATCCCGGCCGCTCGCCGCGGCGGCGGCGATCCGCGCCGCCGAGGACTTCCCGGCCCCCATGAAGCCGACGAACACCAGGGCGCCGCGCCCTGCCCCCGCCCCGGCGCCCGCCCCGGCCGGGGCGGGCTCAGCCGACGGGCCAGCCGATGCGTTCACGGTAGGCCTCCAGAGAGGCGCGCACGTCGTCCATGTGGTCGCCGCCGAACTTGGCCCGGTGCACGTCGGCGAGCACCAGCGCGACCATCGCCTCCCCCACCACGCCCGCGGCGGGCACGGTGCACGAGTCGGTGCGCTCGCGCAGCGCCTCGGCCGGCGCGTGGGTGGCGATGTCCACCGAGCGCAGGGGCTTGGTCAGGGTGGGCAGCGGCTTCATCGCCGCGCGCGCGATCAGGGGATTGCCGGTGGTCATGCCGCCCTCGAGCCCCCCGGCGTGGTTGGTGTGGCGGTGAAAGCCCCGCTCGTCGGTGTAGAAGATCTCGTCGTGGGCCTCCGAGCCCGGCTTGGCGGCCAGCTCGAACCCCTCCCCCAGACCCACGCCCTTGATCGCCTGGATCGAGCACAGGGCGCCGGCCAGGCGGCCGTCCAGGCGCTCCTCCCAGGAGACGGGGGAGCCCAATCCGGGCACCAGGCCGAACGCCCGCACCTCAAAGACGCCGCCCAGCGACTCGTTGGCCCGGCGCTGCTCGTCGATGTGGGCCACCATCCTCCGGGTGGCCTCGGGGTCCAGGCAGCGCACCGGCGAGGCGTCGACCTCGGCGAAGTCGGCGGGGGCCAGCGGCTCGCGCGGGGCGGGCGCGTGCACGGTCCCGATCTGCAGCACGTGGGAGAAGACCTCGACGCCCAGGGCACCCAGGAACGCCTTGCACACCGCGCCGCCGGCCACCCGCGCCGCGGTCTCGCGCGCGCTGGCGCGCTCGAGCACGTTGCGCACGTCGGTGAACTTGAACTTCTGCACCCCGGCCAGGTCGGCGTGGCCGGGGCGGGGAAGGTGGACCTCGTCGATCTCGCCGTCCACCGGCCACGGGCTCATGCGCTCGCGCCAGTTCTCATAGTCGCGGTTGTCGACCTGCAGGGCGACGGGGCCGCCGAGCGTGCGCCCGTGGCGCACGCCTCCGCTGACCTCGGCGTGGTCGCTCTCGATCTTCATGCGCCCGCCGCGGCCGTGCCCGAGCTGGCGCCGCGCCATGTCGCGGTCGAGCTCCTCCTGGGCGAGCTCCAGGCCCGCGGGCAGGCCCTCGAGGACGCAGGTCAGGCCCGGTCCGTGGGATTCGCCGGCGGTGATGAGCCGAAGCGCCATGGCTTCACAGCTTATGAGGGGGCCGTTTTCCGGCCCGAAAGACGCCGCCCGCGCGCGACCGGCGCGGCGGTCGGGGCTAGGGGCCGGTCGGGGTCTGGGCCGGGGGTGGCGGGGCCGCGACCGGCGCCGCCGCCTCTTGCTCCGCCGCGGCGGCCATGGCGCGCAGGCCGGCGCTCTTTACCACCTCGCGGTGGGGCACCACGATGCCGAGGCTGGGCGCGTAGGTGAGCTTGGACAGCACGGTGCCCGCCTTCTCGCCCGTGCTCTTGGCGGTGGGTACGGCCGAGCTGGTCGGGCGCGACGCGTGCACCAGCGCGGCGCCCTGGGCGTCCTCGACGCGACGCGCCTTCTTCGCCGCCTTCGCGGTGCGGGTGCGGCGCACCGCGATCGAGTTGAGGTCGAGCTCGTACTGCACCAGCGGGCCGGCGCTGGTGTGGACGTCGAGGAACTCGGTGTCGCCGGGCCGCAGGAAGAGGAAGTGACAGCCGGTGGGAACGCACCGCAGCGCCTTGCCATCCCCGCTGGGGGTGACGTGCGAGCTGAGCAGGAACACCGCCTGGCGTCCGCCCTTGAGCACCCCGAGGTACATCACCGCCGGGTCCTGGCGGGAGGGCAGAAGGGACAAGCGGCGCAGGTCGCTGCGGCCGCGCGAGCTCGCCGCCTGGCCGAAGCCGATCGAGACCCGGAACACCCCGCGCGCTCCCAGCCTCACCGCCCGGGCCTTGGGGGTGCTCGTCCGCGGGCGCCCCGAGCTGCTCTTCGACGGCGTCGTGGAGGAGGCCTTCGTCGTGGTGGCGCTGGACCCGCTGCTGCTCGCCCCGCCCGAGCCCGATCCGGACGCCGCCGTGCTGCCCGAGGACCCCGTCCCGCCCGCAGACCCCGCGCCGGTCGAGACCTTGCTCGCCTGTCCCGAGGCCGAGGCGCCCGCGGCCCCCGGCGCGGCGCTCACGGCGCCGGCGCCGAAGGGGTCGTGGAGCCGGGCGCCGGCCCCGGACTGGGGCTGATCGCCCGAGCCGCTGCGAATCTGGCTGAGCAGCGCGGGCGACACCGGATTGGAAAGCACGCTTGAAGGCGGGTGCGAGAGCCGCCTCTGGGCGGCCGTGTGGTTGGCCATCGTCGAGATGGCCACCGGCGCCACCACCGTGGCGCCAGCCAGGACGGCGGCGACCGGCCACAGCCGCTTCTCGACCAGGTCGGCCACGATCAGGCGCACGAAGCTCATGGCCCCGCCCTCGTCGCCGCCGTCGGGGGCACCGGGGCGGCCGGTGGCGCGGGGGCGGCCCGTGGCGCGTCCGGCGGGCGGCCCGGCGCGCTGGCGGGGACCGCGCCCGACTGGGCAGAAGCCGGGGAGAGGGATGCCAGCAGGCTGGCCGGGTTGGGCTCGCCCGTGGGCAGCGAGTAGGCGGTGGCGTTCACCGCGGCCTGCATCCGCGGGGTCCCCCCCTGACCGGCCTGGAAGCCGAGCTGAACGGATGAGATGCTGAGCAGGCGGCCGGTGGCCTGGACGTCCTGCCCGTGCATCGTGGTGAACCGGTTCAACGCGTCGAGATAGCTGGCGAGACGCAGGTAGTCGCCGGAGAAGGTGAGCGAAAGCTGGAGGGTCGGGTAGTTGGAGCCACCGCCCGCGGCTCCGGCGCCGGCTGGGCTTCCGCTTGCGGCGGCCGGGCTCGCGGCGGCCGCGGGGGCACTTGCCCCGGATCCGGCCGGGCTCGCGCCTCCGGCCGGGCTCGCGCCTCCGGCGGGGGGACTTCCGCCTCCGGCGGGGGAGCTCGCGCCGGGTGTGGTGGGGTTGGGCCGAGACGCAGTGTTTGCTGCGGCAGCGGCGGCGGCGGGCGCCCCGGACGGCCCGCTCCCCGCTACCTGGGTCTTGAACGCCGTGAAGTCCACGCCCTGGCGCTGCGCGGTGCTCTGCAGCTCATCGAGCAGGGGCGAGACCCCGAGATTCGCGGGCACCGCCGTGGTCAGCGCGCTGATGACACCGACGTTGGTGTTCAACGTCGCTTGGGCGACCCGGGCATTGCGCTCGTCGGCGGCGGCGCTGGCCAGCCGCGCCTTGGCGGAGCCCAGCGCGGCGCCCGCCGCCGAGGCCTTGTTGCGCTCGGGCGAAACCACTACGAACCACAGCGCGGCGAGCAGCGCGACCGCCGCCACGATCATCAGCGCCGTACGGTCTCGCTGGCTCATGGGCGCGCTCCTGACGCGGCCGGCTTATTTGGCGTCGGGCTGGTGACCGTGGTTGCCCGTCCGGCGGGTGGAGTCGAAGACGCCGCCGGGGTGGGTGGGGCCTGCTGCCCGGCTCCCGCGGTCGGCTGCCCGGAGGCCGGCGGCGCCGTGGCCGGCCCGCCGGTCGCGGCGGCGGCGGTGGTGAAAGAAACCACGAGCGCAAACGTGGGCCGACTAGGAGGGCACTGACCCGATGAGGACGGGCCCGACGGGGTGGAGGCCCCGGACGAGGAGGACCCGCCCGACGACCCGCCCTTGACCGACGAGGACAACGCCACATCGGCAACCGCGGGGACGGCCCGCAGGCGGCGCAAGATCTCGGCCACGTTGGACTGCCCGCTGGCGCATCCCGTGAGCTGCACGGACGGGCCCACACCCTGACCAGCGGCCGACGCGGAGCTCGCGGGCACTGGGGGCGGCGGCGCGCCCGCCCCCGAAGCGGCGGCGCCCGGTGTGAGGCTGCCGGTGAAGCTGAGCAGCCGGACATCCGCCGGCAGCGCGGTCGCCACCTCGCGCATGACGAGCGCCCAGTCGAATCGGCCCGCGACGAGCTGGGCGATCGCCCGCTCCCGCCGGTTACGCAGGTCCGCGAACTGGCGATAGCCGGCCAGGGCCGAGCTGCGGGCCTCGGCGCTGGAGGCCTGCGCGCTCGCCTGCGCCGCCTGCGTCCTGCGATCCGCGGCCTGCTGGTGGGCCACCGCCCACAGGACCGCCATCAGCACCAGGCCGGCGAGGGTGCCGAGCACCACGTAGGCCCCTCCACCCGACCGGCCGGCGCTCCCAGCGCCGCCGCGGCGACGCTCGGCCGGTATGAGATTGACCGCTCTCACGGCCCGACCTCGGATACCGATAGGCCCGCGGCGACGCTCAGGCAGCTGGCGGGGAGACCCCCCGCCGCCCCCGGCTGGGCCTCGGTCGCACGATTGACCTCGAGCGGCGTACCCAGCGCCTGCTGCAGGTAGGCGGGAACCCCGGGGACATCCACGGCGGGGCCGCACAGCACGATCCGCTCCACCTGGGCCCCCCCGCCCAGGCTCGCGTGGTAGTCGAGCGAGTTGCGCGTCTCCGCCGCGATCTGGCGCAGGCCCTCGGCGATCGCCGCTTCGACGACCTGGCGCTCGGGGTCGGCCTTGGCCTGCGGCGGCTGGGTCGTCGCCGCCTCCGGTGCGGGGAGGAGCTGCTCGGGTGCGGGTTGCGCCGGATCCGTTTCTGCCGGCGTCTGGTCGGGCTCCGTCTGCGGGTCGGCGGCCTCCCCTCCAGCACCCTCCGGCTCTGCTCGCGGCTCGTCCTGGACGGGCGCGAGAGTGGGCGCCTCTGGAGGACCGGTCTCGTCCTCGGGCGCGGCGGCCTCGGGCGCAGCGGGGCCAGCGTCGCGCGTATCCGGGGCGCCGGGCTGGTCGGTGTCCTCCTGGGCCAGGCCGATGCCGTGCACGAGCTGGCGCGCCCGCTCCACGGCTACGCCCAGGCGCTCGGCGACCCTGGCGGCGATGGCCTCCAGACCGGTCGACAGCGGTCGGGTGAACACGCAAACCCCGCCCTCGGCGACGATCAGGTTGGTGAGCCCGGCCATCGACATGTAAAGCACCCGGCCGTCGGTTTGAGCCGAGAGCGGAGCCAGACCACGAAGCAACGCGAACGCAGCCAGGTCCACGCCCTCTGTGCGCAGCCCGGCCGCCCCCAGCGCGTCGAGCAGTCGCTCGACCATGTCTCGGCGCGCGGCCACCAGCACCACTCGCTGGCGAGGGCCCGCCTCGGACTCCACCACACCGACGTCCTGGAAGTCCAGGACCACGTCGTCGAGCGGCATCGGGATCGCGTCCTGAGCCTGGAAGCGCACGGCCGCCTCGAGCTCGCCGCGGTCAGCGATCGGGGGAAGCTCCAGGGTGCGAACCACGGCGCGCTGGTTGGCGATCCCGACCCGCACCCGCCGATCGAAATCGTGCTGCTCGAACAGGCTGCGCAACGCGTTCACCAGCGCGTCGAAGTCCCCCACCTCGCCGTCGCGCACCACCCCGGGCGCCAGCGGGAGCCCCGCGGCCCGCTCCACCGCCAACCGCCCGTTGACGGACGCGCGAGCGACGATCAAGTGGCCGGGCTCGATATCCAGGCCGGTGATCACCCGGCGGTCGCCGCGCGGCCGTCGCGGACCCCGCTTGGGCAGGCTGATGCTCGGCCCGGTTGAGTGCAGGCGGGCTCCCAGGTCCCGCGCGGATGAGCTGAGTCGTTCGAGCATTTCGGAGGCCTTCACGGGCAACGCTCCACTGCCGCCCGGCACCCTCCGTATCGCCCAGCGTCGCCGTTGACTCAAGCGATGGATGGCCTTGATTGGCCATCCGTCCAGGCGCCCGGCGCCTAGCCCTTAACCCCCGTAGTTCCTAGGCGAATGTGGCCAGATACCAGGAGACGATCGCCCCGCCGGCGAACAGGCCGACCAGGCCACCGAGGCCGAGCATGGGCCCGAACGGAACGGCGGTCTTTCGCCCCCGGACCGCCCCGTGGCGGGCGATCACCACGGCTCCCACCGCCACCCCCACGACCAGGGCGCCCAGCATCGCCGGACCCACCGCCCGGCCCAGGAACAGGCCCATGACGGCCGCGAGCTTCACATCCCCCATGCCCATGCCCCGGGGATAGGCGAGCACGGCCAAGAGGAGGAACCCCCCGGCGGCCGCGGCGGCGATCAACCGCTCGGGCTCCCCCGCCGGATCCAGCGCCGTCCCGGCGAGGATGGCCACCGCCGCCGCCGGCAGGAGCAGGCGGTTGGGGATTATCCGGTGGTCGAGGTCGATCAGCGCCGCCGGCACCAGGACGGCGACCAGCGCCAGGCCCAGCACGATGCCGACCGTCGAATCGCGCAGGGCGACGACGGCCACGAACAACAGGGCGGTGGCGACCTCGACGAGCGGATAGCGCGCGGCGATCGGCTCGCCGCACTCCCGGCAGCGTCCACGCAATACAAGCCACGACACGAGCGGCACGTTGTCCCACGGCCGCAGGGACACCCCGCAGTGGGGACAGTGCGAGCCCGGGCGCACGAGCGACTCACCGCGCGGCAGGCGGTGGATGACCACGTTCAAGAACGAGCCGAGGATCAGCCCGCCGATCGCGGTGAAGACGAGTTCGAGAAAGTTGGCGTGCACCTTCGTCTCCCGCGGGCGATATCGGAGGATTCGGCCGAGTAGTTGAGGCAGTCCGAGGCGTCTGGACGATCGGACCTCGGGGCGCTCTGTCCCCCGGCTGGTGGTGTGAGTGCGAGCTAGCGGGCGAGCAGGAACCCGCGGCGAAGCGCGGTCTTGTGGCCGGCGGCGTCCGTGGCCACCCCGGTTACCGCGAGCGATACCCGACCCCGGAGGCGTCGCAGGGCCGAGCGAGCAGCCCCGTTGAGCTTTAGATCGAAGGGACGCTGGCCGGCCACCGGCAGCCTGGTGGTCGCAGTAGCGAGTGCGACCAGGCCCTTGCTCGCGCGCCCCTTGGCGCGCTTTCCGGGCGCGAGGTGCAGCCGGCGGGCGACCGCCGCCGTCACCACCAGCCGGAGGTCGAAGCGGGCCGGGCGGTCGGCGAGCACGTTCAGCCACAGCCCGTGCGCAGCCACCGTCCCGGCCCGGCGCCGCGGGCTGCCCGTGATGGCGGCGAAGAAGCTTCGGCTCCCGGGGACGATGAGCGCTAGCTCGCTCGGGCCAAGCGGGGTAACCGCGCCTGCCCCGCCGCCGTCGGAGCCCGAGCCTGACCCGCTCGATCCGTCACCCGAACTCGGGCCGCCGGATGAAGTTGAGCCGCCCGAGCCCGTCGAGCCCCCCGTGCCCGTCGAGCCGCCCGAACCCGTCGAGCCGCCCGAACCCGTCGAGCCGCCGCCGACCACCAGGTTGTCGGTCGCCGTCGAGGTGGCTCCCAGGTTGTCGGTGACGCGTACCGACACCGCCACCGGTCCCGGCGCCGAGAACGCGTGGGTCACCTTCGGGCTGGTGTGGGTGTCGGTGGCGAACGTCCCGCTGCCGTCCAGGTCCCAGCGGTAATCGACGATCGAGCCGGCGGGGGTGGAGCCGCTGGCATCGAAGGTCACGGGCTGCCCGACGGCCGGTGTGGCGATGGCGGTGATCGCGGCCAGGGGGCCGGCGTTGGCGCTGACCGGCTCGATGACGCCCAGCCACGCGCAGGTCACCGCGGCGACGAGCGCCAGGCGACGCCCGATGGTGGCTAGCCGCTGCGGGCCCGGGGGGACCGGCACCGCGGCGAGGGCAGACACAGTTGATGTACCCATCGCCACCAGCATCGGCCCGAGCGGATCAGTGCTGCAGCGCGCGGGCTTTCGCTCGGCGATCCGTCCAGCCTCAGCACCCCGACTGGGGATCGCTGCTCGTCGGGGCCGGCAGGCATTCGTGCCAGGCGGTGCGGAAGTACAAGCCGTAGGGGACCGACGAGATGAGCTGGTCGTTGTTGTCGCCGGTGAACGAACCGCCGTTGTTGAAGTTCACGACGTTCCCCGCCATCGCCCCGTAGTAGGCGGCGCTGTTGTTGACGCTGATCGTCGACTGCGGGGCGTAGACCGTGCCGAAGAAGGACGAGCTGTTGCCCAGCGACACGACGTTGGCGCTGCTGCTGAACGAGCTCGGCCATCCGTAGACGTAGATCTGCAGCGCGGTGGTGTCGTGGGCGATGCTTGATCCCGGCGCGGCCGGCGAGTTGTTGGTGATGTTGGCCCCGTTCGCCTCCGTGAGGGTGCCACTGCCGCTCGGGCAACCCGAGCCAGGTCGCGCCGGCGAGTCGATGAAGATGACCGTCCGAACTCCGGATCCGAGAGTGAGCGTCGCGCCGTTGCCTAGCGTGAGGCTACAGAAGTTGTAGACCGCGCCGCCCAGCGTCAGGTTCCCGGCAGTCGAGCCGCCGCTCAGGGACAGGATGCGCGTGGAGGCGTCGAAGCTTACGGTACCGCTGGCCGGGTCAGAGGGCGACACCGGGGGCGAATGGAGTCCGTTGGTGATGCGACCGTCGTCGTTGCTGGTAGCAGAGTTGCCCGGGTTTACCGGCGACAAAACGAAGTTGCCCTGCGCCGCCGTGCGCTGGGTGACGGTGCCATCGCTGGCGCCGTTCTTGAGGCTGGGAGCGGGAGCAGAGGGCCCCAGGGTGGTACTGGTCGCGCTCGCCCCGTGGTTGAGCGAGATCAGCCCGTTGCTGGCCTCCGTACCGGCGAGGCCGGCGAAGTTGTCCAGGGTGACGCTGGTCAGGCCGATCACGCCGTTGACCGGGAAGATCGGCGCCGCGGCATAGGCGGCGACCCTGACCTGCACCCGGCGCGAGACCCCGTTGACGGTGCCCTGGGAGGTGACGCAGCGTTCCTGCACGGTGGAGCTGGTGCCGACCGACACGCCGGCGCAGGTCCCCACCCCGCTGAACACCGGCGTGGTCCATGTCGTATACGAAGAGCTGTTGCCGACCGACTCGGTGTACGACGGACAGACACTGCTGCCGGTGCCGGGAGCTTGGACGGTCTCGCTCGAGCCCCCGATGCAGTTCGAAGACGAGGGCGCGAGCAGGTTGAGCCGGTAGTTGGTCGCCTGGAGGCCGGCCTCGGCCACCTCCAGGGCGCGCTTTCGCAATGTGTCGGTGTTGGAGGTGGCGCTCAGCTGCACCGAGGCGGCCAGGACGACGCCGGTGATGAGCGTCAGGAGCAGGATGACGCCCATCGCCACCACCATGGCCACGCCGCTCTCGTCCCCACGCAGTCTGCCTACGAGCCCTCTCACTGGCTCTCCAGCTCCAGTTCGGACACGTAGGAGGGGTGGTCGTAGACGACGGCGATGTCGCTACCCGAGACCGACGAGTCCCAGATGCGCAGTCCCACGCGGTGCCCCGACGCGAGGGTGACGGTGCCCGAGCTGAGGAACCCGAACGTGAACGAGATCGGGGTGGCCGTGGTGGGCCACTGCGAGAGCGTGTAGGAGACGACGCCGAGTAACGTCGGAGCGGTGCCGGTGGAGGTGAGGTTGGTGATCGAGTTGGGGACGTCGTAGACGGCGACGCACAGGGTGACGCTGCCTGCAGTCCCCCCCAGCGTCTGGGTGTTGAGCGTCATCCCTCCGTTGCCCGTGAGAACTAGCGAGGCCGAGAGCGGGGCGCTGACCCACCGCTCGCCCTTGGTGTTGTCGGTGCTGGTGGGGGTCTGCGAGCAGGGGACGTCGCGGTGCAGCACCCGCCCGCCCACGTACGCGGGCGGCTGGGTCTGTTCGTTCGAGTAGTTGTATAGCGGCGGCGTCGGGCTGGGGGCGGGCGGCGGAGAGGTGTTGAGCAGGTCGGGGACCGGGCAGCCGGTGGTCGTGGTCGACGTGCACGTACCGGTCGAGGCGACGGTCGGACGGGTGGCGTGGTTTGCGCTTGGGGCGGCGTAGGCGTTGGGCGCAGCGGTGTCTGTCATGTACCACTTGTTGATGCTGGCCGAGCCCACGCTGTTGGTGCAGGGGACCGTGTGGCCGGAGGCGTCCTGGCAGTTGATGGTCGGGTTGTCGAGCGGGTTGGCGTTGCCGTTGAGGACTGTGCCCGCCGGCGTGGCCTTCGGATCGGAGACCAGCGAGGAGAGCAGGATGGGCTTCTTGGGCCGGCCGCCGTCGATCGTCACCTCGACGGTGACGCGCTTGTAGTCGTTGCTCGCCGGGCATCCCGGGCCACAGTGGGGATCGGTGACCCAGGTCACGAAGTCATAGACGTTGCCGCTCAGGCGTCCGTCGTTCCACGGCGTAGGTCCCGCCTGTACTCCGCCGTTGGCCGCGTCCACCACCAGTGCGTCGCTGTTGCTCGGGCTCATCGCGCCCGCGCTTGCGCTCTGATCCCACTGGAACTTGGCACTCGAGACCGAGTAGTAGAAGAGCGGGTTGCTCGAGTCGCTCGAGCTGCTGGTGGGCACGGCCTTGTCGGCGATCTGGCCGTAGGACAAGGACTCGATCCGCTCGATCTCCTTCTGGCCCCGGTCGATCATGGTCTGCTGGCGCTCGGAGACCCCGGACTCGCGCGTCGAGGAGGCGATCACCGTTCCCACGGCGAGAATGCCCACGGTCAACACCACGATCGCCGCCAGCAGCTCGATCAGGGTGAACCCGTCCGCCGCGGCGACGCGGCGGGCGACCCCGGCGGCTCGCGGGCCCTTAGCCCAGCGCGTTGTTGCGCAGGTAGGCGCCATCGTCCAGGGTGATGGTGTGAGTGAGCCCGACCGCGAGCTCACCGCGCGCAGGGAGCTTGACTTGGGCCTCCACGTAGGTGGGTGTGATCCCGTCCGGGGTGAAGGTGAACACCGGATCGGTGCTCGTGCCGTTCACCAGGCGATCGACTACCACCGCCCCGCCGGCGATCGAGGGAAGCGAGCCCGAGCTGGGCGCGGCTACCCGCAGGCAGCGGTGGTAGCTGGAGGCGTAGGGGTTGCTGCGGCTCGCCGGGTAGGGCTCGTCGCACTCGTAGAAGATCTGTTCGTCGTCGCCATTGATGGCCGTCCGGAACCAGATCGAGTTGGGAGTGGTTCCGAGGATTTGGTAGGCCTGGCGGATCTCGCGGACCATCTGCTGGAGGCCGACGCGTCCGTCCGTTACCGCATGGGTGTATTCGACGGCCCGGGGAGACAGCTTGCTGGCCGTGTCCAGCGGCTTCAGGACCGCCATCAGGACCACCGGCAGCATCGCCGCCACGACCAAGAGCTCGACGGTCGAGAATCCGCCCTCCTCGCCGGCCAACCGGAGCCAGCGATATCGGAGCAGCCTGCCTTTAATGCGCCCAATCCGCATCGCCCTAGGGGAATCGGCGACCGCTCGACGCTCCTGCAGTCATCGACGCCAGGGTCGAAGAGCCGTCCAGCCCACTCCGGCGGCATGTATCGATGTCGTGTGGGCCCGATGTGATGGTTTCGAGGCTGGCTGATCATCGGGTGGACACAGCAAGGAGGCGGGCCCGGGGGCCCGCCTCCTGTGATGCCGTTGAGCTAGTCGCGACTACGTCTCGCGAGTAGTTGCGACTACCAGGTGCCGCCGTTCTGGCAGCCACCGGTGTTCGGTGCTGAGCAGGTGCGGCTGTAGGTGCCGTCGGCCTGCTTGGTGATCGTGAACGTGGTTCCCGTCCCCGAGGTCGCGACAACCGCATACTGCGTTGCGCTCGGGGCAGGGTTGGGACCCACAACGACCTTGTTGCTCGGGAACGGGTCGTCGGCCGCCGGGCAGCCCACGTAGGTCTGCAGGCTCGAGAAACACGACTCCATCTGAGAGACCGCGTTTCGCGCATCCGACTTGGCCGAGGCGTCCTTGCCCTTGCTCTGCTGACCCAGGAAGGTCGGCAGGGCGATCGCGGCCAGGATGCCGATGATCAGAATGACGACAAGAAGCTCAATAAGGGTGAAACCCTGCTCCTCGTCTCGCGCTCGCTGGCGCAGAGTACGCAACATTGAATCCTCCTCGGATCCGAATTGGTTTGTACTGGCGCCAGGCCCTCAGTCGTCCATGCCGGTTCGGCAGCCCCGCTGTCTCTCCCACCGCCTAGTGCGTGTGATCGAGACCGGTGGCTTTGCGCAGCGCCCTCGCGAGCACATTGCCTTTGACACCTCGGCTCTGGCTCCTTGTGCGCCTGTCATCGACCATCCGCCACCGACCCTTTGCCGGTGAGGGGCCGCCTGGACACATGGCCTAGAAGCGGGCCTCTCCTCGCCCGAAACCCCGCAGAATCAGGGGCGCGGCTGCTCCGCGTCGCCCGCCTCGGCCCCCGCCCCGTCCGGGGCTCGCCCGGCTCCATGGCCCTCGGCACCCGCCTTCCGGTCCTGCGCATCGTGGCCGCCGATAAGCGTCCCCCGGCCCTCGCACCACGGACAGGTGACCTCCCGCCGCTCGCCTCCCAGCGTCGAGATCACGGTGCCGGTCCCCCGGCAGGGCCGGCACTGCTCGGCGGGGGTCTCCGCGCTCACAGCGCGGCGAGGGTAGCGGTTGCGCGCGCGCACGGTAAATCCGGGCCTAACTGCGCTTAATCGCCGGCCCGCCAAACTGGGTGTCGGGTCGTTTGCCATGACCGGCTTGCCAGCACCACCTTCGCGGGCACACGGGAGGCCCGCCGCCGCCGCGGCTCCCGCGCGCCTTGACGGGCTGGCGGTCCTGCTGCCCTGCCTGGATGAGGAAGACAACATCTCCCGCGCGATCGCCGAGGCCGGTGCCGCCGCCCGACGGGTGGCGCGGCGATTCGAGATCATCGTGGTCGATGACGGCAGCCGAGACGCAACTGCGGTGATCGCCGCCGCCGTCCCCGGCGTGCGCGTGGTGAGGCATCCCGCCAATCGAGGCTACGGCGCGGCGGTCCGCACCGGGCTGATCGCCGCCCGCCTGCCGTGGGTGCTGATCACCGACGGCGACCGCCAGTTCGACCTGCGCCGCCTCGAAGCCTTGGTGGAGGTATGCGGCGCGGCCGACGTCGTGGTCGGTCGGCGCGTGCACATCCAGGCAACCTGGCCGCGCCGGGCGCAGCGAGCGATCTGGAACCGCCTCGCCCGACGACTGCTCGCCCTGCCCGTTCGTGACCCGGAGTGCTCGCTAAAGCTGCTGCGCCGCGACGTGGTCGATCCGCGCGAGCTCACCTGCGATGGTCCGGCCATCGGGGCCGAGCTGCTGGCGAGCGCCCTGCGGGGCGGTGCGCGGGTGACCGAGGTCGACGTGCTCCAGCGCGCGCGACGGGCGGGCGGGCGCCCCCGCCGCCTCTCGGCGCTGGTCCGGGCGCTACGTGAGCTGACGGCTCTGCGCGACACGCGGCCCAGGCTGCCCGGGACCGCCTGATGTCCGTGGTCGGGGCACCCGCGCGCGCCGAAGCACCGGCGCGCGCCGCTCATCGCCTACCCGCACAGCCCGGCCGTCGCGACCACGAGATCGCGCCCGTCCAACGCGATCGCCGGGCGCTGCTGCTGGCCCTGGTGGGCGTCGCCGCGCTCGCCGCCGTGCTGCGCCTGGTCGCGCTCGGTCAGGTCCCCAACGACCCGTTCTATGACGCCGCGGTGCGCAGCATGGGACTGTCCTGGCACAACTTCTTCTTCGGCGCCTTCGAGCCCGCCGGCAGCGTCTCGATCGACAAGCCGCCGCTGGACCTATGGCTGCAGGTGATTTCCACCGGCGTCTTCGGTTTCGGCTCGACGGCGCTCAAGCTTCCCCAGGCCCTCGCGGGAGCGGCCGCCGTACCTCTGGTGTTCGTCGCCGCGCGCCGGGTGTTCGGCGCCGGGCCCGCGCTGATCGCGGCGCTGGCGCTCGCCGTCCTGCCCGTGTCGGTGCTCACCGCGCGCAGCGACACCATGGACGCCGTGATGATGACCCTGGTCGTGTTGGCGCTCGCCGGGGTGCTGGCGGCGTGTCGCACCGGCCGCGTGCGTTGGCTTTACGCCGCGGCCGCCGCGCTCGGGCTGGCGTTCAATATCAAGCTGCTGGAGGCGCTGATCCCGCTCCCCGCGCTGGGGGTGATCGCGCTGCATGGTCTCCCCCACCCCCTGCCCCGCCGGCTCGCTCATGTCGCGGCCGGTGTGGGCGTGATGATCGCCGTGTCGCTGTCGTGGCTGACCGCCACCCTCCTGTTTGCCGCCCACGAGCGCCCCTTTGCCATCGGCTCGACCAACGGCAGCGCGTGGAACGCGGCCTTCGTGTTCAACGGCTATGACCGGATCGCCAAGCCCGCCCGCACCGACAACGCCGCCGAGCCCAACGCGCCCGCTAAGACCCCGCTCTCCTCCACGGGTCGGCGCCTTCGATCCGGAACCGAGCAGGCGCTTGACCATGCGCCCATCGCTCGCCCGTCGCCGACGCGCCTGCTCGACCGCGCCGGCCCACTGTCGGGAAGGCGCTTCGGCTTCGTGTTGCTGGCGGCGCTCCTGCTCGGCCTGCCCGCGCTCGTAAAGGCGGCAGGCGGGTGGCGACGCGCCCCGCCGGCGGTAGCCGCCGAGCGCGGGGGCCAGGTGGGCGCCCTGGCGGGCAACCAGCGCCTGCAGCGGGCCGCCGCGGTGGGGATCGGCCTGTGGCTGATCTACGGGACGCTCCTGTTCACCACCATGGCCCGGCTGCACCCGCGCTACGTCGAGGCCTACACCCCGGCGGTGGTGATCGCTCTCGGGGTCGGGGTGATCTGGGCGGTGCGCGGAGGCGCCGCGCGCCACCGGCTGCTGGCGGGCACCGCCATCGGCTTGGCCGGGTATGCCTGGTACCTGAAGGGGGGACCCGTCCCGCTGGTGTGGGTGACCGCGCTCGCCGGCCTGGGCGCCGTCTGGGCCGCCGCGGTCGCCCCCCGACGCGGGCGGGCGCTGGCCGGGGCGGCCCTCGCCTGTGTGGCCATCCTCGCCCTCCCGGTGGCGGCGACGCTCGCCCTGGTCGCCCACCACGAGACCGACGCCGGCCGGGTGGGGGCCATGCCGACGGATGAGGTGGCGAAGATGAGCGCCTATCTGCAAGCCCATCGCCGCGGCGCCCGTTATGAGGTCGCGGTCTCCTCGGCCACCCAGGCGGGCGCGCTGATCGTGCGCGACCACCAGCCGGTGCTCGTGCTCACCACCTATGACGGTCGCACCCTGGTCTCGGGCCAACGCCTGGCCCAGCTGGTAGCCCAGGGGCAGGTGCGCTTCGCTCTGCTCAACGGGCGCTGCCACCCGGGCAATCCCACCACCGCCGCCCAATGCTCCTCGCCCGGCCGTTGGATCCTCGCCCATGGCACGAACATCACCCGCAAGGTAGGCCTGCGGCGCTCATCGCTGCTGTGGAGGCTGCGTACGCGGTAGCTTGGGGACGATGGAGGCATCCTCGCCCTCACTCCGGATCTTGGTCGTCGATGACGAGTCCGCGTTGCGGGAGATGCTCACCCGTTCCTTTTCTCGCGAGGGCCATCAGGTGACCGCGGTGCCCGATGGCCGCGCCGCGGTGGACCGCGCCAGCACCGAGGAGTTCGACGTCATATTGCTCGACGTGGCGCTGGGCGCCGGACCCAACGGGCACGAGGTTTGCCGAACGCTGCGCGCGCGGCGCAACGTGGTGCCCATAATCATGCTCACCGCCCTGGGCAGCGAGGCGGATGCCGTCCAGGGCCTCGAGGCCGGCGCCGACGACTACGTCACCAAGCCGTTCGGGCTCGCCGAACTGCGCAGTCGCATCCGGGCCGTGCTTCGCCGCTCGGGCCCCCGAGCCCTGGGGGACGAGATCCTCAGCGTGGGCCCGGTCAAGGTCGATCGCAGCCACCGCGAGGTGACCGTTGGCGGCGAGCCCGTGCGGCTCACCTTCTCGGAGTTCGAGCTGCTGGCCCGGCTGATGTCCGAGCCGGGACGGCTGCTCAATCGCCAGGAGCTCCTGCGCGCGATCTGGGGCGACAGCGCCTACCGCGACCCGCGGGCGATCGACGTCCACATCCGCCACCTGCGAGAAAAGCTCGAACAGAGGCCCGAGGACCCCAAGCTGATCCTCACCGTTCGCGGCGCGGGCTACCGCTTCCAGGAGCCCTGAGGTGGCGCGGCTGGGCGTTGGCTTGCGCCCGCGGGTCCTGCTCGCGATGGTGCTCACCGGCGCGGTCACGTTGGGAGTCGCGGCGCTGGCCCTGCTCGGCCCGCTGGAGACGCGCCTGCGACACGACGCCAGCTCCAACGTGATCACGGCCGTGCTGGGCGCGATCCCCGCCTTCGATGACGCGGTAACGCCCAAGCGGCGCATCGACCCTGGCGCGGTCGGTGTCATCGCCCGGGCCCTCGCCCGCCGCACCGGAGCGCGCGTGGCGGTCGTCGACGGCGCGGGCAACCGGGTCACCGACACCGACCCCGAGGTCATCGACCCCTTCGACGACGCGCGCCTGGCCCTGGCCTCGGGGCACACCGTCCACGATTACCGCTTCGGACGGCTGCGCGTGGCCACGACCGTGCGCATCGCCGGCCACCGCTACGCGCTGGTGTTGCGCAAGCGCCTAAACGAGGTCGCCTCCGCCAACCGCGTGGTGCGCGACGCCTTCCTGGTCGCGGCGGGCGTGGGCCTGGCCACCGCCCTGCTGCTCGGCGTCGGGCTGTCCTCGGGACTGGTGCGCCGGGTGCGCAAGCTGCGCGATAGCGCCCAGCAGATGGAGGAGCTCGGTCTGGAGGCGCCCGCGCCGGTCGACCATTCCCGCGACGAGGTAGGGGCCCTGGCCCGCACCTTCGCCGCCATGCAGTCGCGGCTTCGACGCGAGGAGGCCTCGCGGCGATCGTTCGTGGCGACCGCCTCCCACGAGCTGCGCACCCCGCTGGCGTCGCTGGACGGGATGCTCGAACTGCTGCGCGACGACATCTCCAGCCAACCGGTAGACATCGACGACGCCCGCAAGCGCGTGGTACAGGCCCAGGAGCAGTCGTTGCGCCTCGGCCACCTGGCCGCCGACCTGCTCGACCTCAGCCGCCTCGACGCGGCCATCGAACTGCGCAGCGAGCCGGTCGAGCTGGCCGAATTGGGGCGCGCGGTAGTCGCCGAGTTCGATCACCGCTCGGTCCGCGAGGACCGGCCGGTGCAGTTCGACGCCCCCCCGGAGCCGGTGTGGGCCACCGGTGACCCCGGGAGCATCGCGCGCATCGTGCGCATCCTGCTCGACAACGCCTTGCGCGCGTCGCCCGCGGGCGAACGGGTGACGATCGAGGTCGGCGCCGGCGAAGACGGGCGCGCGACGGTGGCGGTCTCCGATCGCGGTCCCGGCGTACCCGAGCGCGAGCGCGAGTTGATCTTCGAGCGCTTCCAGCGCGGCGAGACGGCCATCGGCCAGGGCTTCGGCTTGGGGCTGGCCATCGGCCGCGAGCTGGCGACGCGGATGGGGGGCTCGCTCGAGCTGGCCCCCTCCGGCCCGGGCGCCCGCTTCGTGCTCCACCTCGCTGCCGACGAGATCACCTCGCCGATCGCAACGCCGTGAGCCGCCGCTCGGCTTCGCGTGGTCCGAGCGCGGCCCCGCACGGGCTGGCCGCCGGCGCCGAGCTCGCCGAGCTCGCCCACGCGGCGAGCGAGCACGGGAGCATGGCCGTGGACACCGAGTTCGTCGGTGAAGGGCGCTACCGCACGCTGCTGTGCCTGGTGCAAATCGCCGTCCCGGATGGCAACGGATCCCGGGTGGCGGTGATAGATGCCCTCGACGAAACCATCGACGTGGCGCCGTTGCGCGGGGTGCTGGCCGACCCCAACGTGGAGGTGGTCTTTCACGCCGGGCGCCAGGACGTGGCGCTGCTGCGCGGACGGTGGGACGCTCAGATCTGCCGCATCTTCGACACCCAGGTGGCGGCCGCGTTTGCCGGCTTGCGCGCCCAGGCCGGATACGACTGGTTGCTGGGCGAGGTTCTCGGGCAACGCCTGCGCAAGAGCGCGAGCTACACCCGATGGGACAAGCGGCCGCTCACCTCCGAGCAGATCCAATACGCGCGTGCCGACGTGCTTCACCTGCTCGACGTCGCCGCCGAGCTGCGGCAGCGCCTGGAGGGCCGGGGCCGGCTCCAGTGGGCTCTGGAGGAATGTCGGGCGCTCGAGGAGGCCAGCGATGAACGAGATCCTCAGGCGATCTTCGAGCGTCTCCCGCGCATCGCGGGTATGGACCCGGCCATCCGGGCGATCGCCTTCGAACTGGTCCACTGGCGCGAGGAGACCGCCCGGCAAGAAGATCGCCCGGTCGGCTCGGTGCTCAACGACAGCGCCCTGGTGGAGACCGCGCGCCGGCGCCCGGACTCCATCGAGCGCCTGGAGCAGATCCGCGGCGTGGGCGCGGCCACCCTGCATCGGCGTGGGCGCGCGCTGCTAGCGGCGGTCAGGCGCGGCCGGGAACGCCCCCCGATCCCCGCCCAGCCCCAGCGCCGCCTCCCGGTCGCCGACGAGGACGGGCCCCTGATTGCCCTGGCCGAGGCGCTGGTCCGGGCCCGAGCGCTGGAGGAGCAACTGGCCTACGAGCTACTCGCCACCCGAAGCGAGCTGCAACGGGTGGTCGCCGCGGTGCGCGACGGGCAATCACCCGACGGCGCCCGCCTGCTGCAGGGCTGGCGCCGCGAGCTGGCGGGCGCCGAGCTCGTCGAGCTGCTGCAAGGTCGGCGCACGCTGTCGGTGGGTGCGGAGCGCCGCCTGAACATCACCGGCTAGCTTTCCGGCCCGATGCCGCGACCGCTTGCACCTCGACGGCTCATGCCGGCCGCCGGCGCGCTGATCGCCCTGGGGGCAACGCTGCTCTGCGCCGGGCCCGCGCACGCCTCCTCGGCGCAGACCTCGGCCCTGCAGGACGATCAGCTGCTCATCTACAGCGGCCCCGAGAAGATGGCCCGCACGCTGGACACCCTGCGGGGGCTCGGGGTACAGCAGATCCGTGTCTCGGTGTTTTGGCGCGGGGTAGCGCCGCAACCGCTCTCCAAGCGCCGGCCGGCCTTTGACGCCAGCGACCCCGCCGCCTACCCGCCGGGGACGTGGGATCGCTACGACCTGCTGGTCGCTGCCGCCCACCTTCGAGGCATGACGGTCAACTTCGACATCACCGGTCCGGCGCCCCTGTGGGCGACGGGCTCGCCGCGACGCAAGGACATCGCCAACGTCTACACGCCCTCGGCGCACGAGTTCCGCCTCTTCGTCCACGCCGTGGCCGCGCGCTACACCGGGTCCTATCCGGCCGCCGGCAGCGCTTTGGCCCGCACCAGCCCCCGCGACTGCGGTCTCTTCGGGATCGGATGTCCGAGCCCCGGCCCCTCCCCCGGTCCATCCCCGACCCCCACGGGCCCAACGCCGACCGCACCACCCGCGTCGGTCATCCCCAAGGTGGACTTCTGGACCGTGTGGAACGAGCCCAACCAGCCGGGTTGGCTTGACCCGCAGTGGAGCCCCAGCCGCCACGGCTGGGTCGAGACGGCGCCCGCGCTGTACCGCGGCCTGCTCGACGCTGCGTGGTCGGCGCTGCAGGCCACCGGACACGGCGCCGACACGATTGCCTTTGGCGATACCGCGCCCGAGGGTGTGCACAAGAAGGGTCCCACGCGGGCCATCAGGTTCCTCGTGTTCCTGCGCCGGCTGTACTGCCTGGACGATCGCTACCGACCCCTGACCGGCCAGTCGGCCCGGGCGCGACGCTGCCCGACCACGGCGAGCGCGCGCGCTGCCTTTCCCGATGCCCATCCGGCGCTGTTCAACGCCTCGGGGTATGCCCATCACCCCTACCAGCTCTACCGCTCGCCCGACCGTCCCTCGCCCGACCGCGACTACGTGACGATCGTCAGCCTGCCACGGCTGAGCGTCGCGCTGGCGCGCGCCACCCAGGCCTACGGGCGTGGACGGGGCGGCATGCCGCTGTACCTGACCGAGTTCGGCTTTCAGAGCCGTCCGCCGAACCCCCGGGGGGTCGGCCTCTCCCAGCAGGCGGCCTACCTCGACGAGGGCGAGTTCCTCGCCTATTCCAATCCCTGGGTGCGGTCGTTGACGCAGTTTCTCCTCCAGGACGACGCCGCGCGCCCGGGGCGCAATCCGGCGCGGGGCTCGGACGCCACCTTCCAGACCGGCCTGCAGTTCCTCGGCGGCCGACCCAAGCCCGCGCTTGTCGCCTACCGGCTCCCGCTCTACCTGCCCCGTACCTCGGTGCGCCGCGGCGGCGCCCTGCGGGTCTGGGGGCTGGCGCGAGCCGCCGGCGGTCTGCGGCAAACGGTGGCCGTGCAGCTGCGCCCGGCGGGGGGTGGAGCCCGGTTCTCCACCCTGGCGTCCTTCACCACCACCGCCAGCGGCTATCTCGACGTCGGGGTGCCGCTCCGGGCCGGCGGATACCTGCGGCTGTCCTGGCGCCGGCCCGACGGTCACCCAGTCATAAGCCGACTGGTCGCGGTGCACGTGCGCTGACGCCCACGTCGGCGCCAGAGCAGACGCAGGCGGCGCGATGGCTCACCGCTCCCTCCGCGGGGGCTTGAGGTCAAGAGGATCGTTGAGATGTCGACGCAAGGCCAAGAACGCGCCGGTGCCCAGGAGGGCCGGCAGCCATAGCGAGAGCACCCGATAGGCGAGGACGGCCGCGGCAGCGGGCGCGACGTGGGCCCCATAGGCGACGAGGGCGCCGAGCAGCCCCCCGTCGACCGCTCCCGCACCCGCCGGCAAGGGGATCAGCCCGCCCAGCTGGCCCAGCAGGTAGGCCATCATCAGGCCGGCCAAGGGCGGCGCGCCACCGACCGCGTGAAAGCAGGCCCACAACGTGGCGAGGTCAAGCGCCATGTAGGCGACCGCGCCGAGCAGCCGCCAGTCGCCCCGGCGCAGCTCAAATGTCGCCGCCCGGGTGGCGTCGGCGAGCACCCCCAGGCCCGCCCGCACCCGTCGCCGGTGTCCGAGCCGGGCGTCCAGCCGTCCGATGACGCGCGGCAAGGCGGCTACCGCGACCACCACCGCCAGCGCCAGTGATGCCGGCAGCGCGGAGCGGACGAAGTCCCCCCGGCCCGGTACCGCGCCGGTGGTCAGCAGGGCGCCAACAACGATCACTGCGGCAAAGCTCGGGACCGAGGTAAGGATGAACATCACCGCCGAACGCTCGGCGATGCGCCCCGGGGGCACACCTCGGGTGCTCAAGACCCAGGCCCCCAGGCCCAGGCCACCCAGGCCGCCGGCGGGGACGATCGAGTTGGCGGCGAGCTCCGACCAGGCCAGGCGGGTGACCATGCGCGACGGCCCCCGATAGAAGACGAGCTGAAAGACGATCACGTAGCCCAGGCACGACCCCAGCTCGCATAACCCGGCCAGCGCGAGCCAGGGAGCGCTCCCCTCGCTCAGCCGCCGGCCGACCTGATCGACCTTGGGCACGGCCATTACGAGCGCGATGACCGCGCCGGTGACCAGCGCCAGCGCGATCAAGCCGTTGCGCAGCGAGCGCGAGTGGGCCGCGGCGGCCCCGGCCGTGGCCGCCGGATCGCGCGGGTATTCGCGTGCGCCAAGCCAACGTGCCCCCGTCTGCTCGGCGCCGACCTTTCCCTCGGGCATCGCTTTGACTTTACGACCCCCGGAAGCCATCGCCGACCGGGTTACCGGTCAGACCCCGACCAGGGCGGGCAGGTCGGCAACGGAGTCGACCGTCGCCGTCGGTTCTATGCCCGACGCGCTGACCGCCTCGGCCCGGTACTTGCCGGTGCGTACGAGCACGGCAGCGAGCCCGGAGCGCAAAGCTCCGCCGATGTCTGACTCGATGTCGTCTCCCACCATCAACGCCTCGGATGCGGTGACGCCGAGGTCCTCGAGAATCTGGGCGAAAAACTCGGGCGCGGGCTTTCCCACCACGTAGGCGTCGTGGCCCGTGGCGTATTCCAGCGCGGCTACGAACGGACCGACGTCGAGGGACAGCCCATCCGAGCGGCGCCAGTAGCGGTTCTTCTGCAGGGCGATCAGCTCGGCGCCCGCGAGTACGTGCCGGAACGCGCGATTGAGCACCGCATAGTCAAAGCGGTCGCCCAGGTCTCCCACGATCACCGCGCTGGGGTTCTCGTCGTCGGAGCGCAGCCCGGGGAAGTCGGCCTTGACCTCCTCGCCCATGAGCAGGGACACCCGCACGTGTCCGCGCTCGCGGCAGCGGCGCAGGGCCAGGGCAGCGGGCGTGACCAGCTCGGGTTCCTCGACGGCAAAGCCCAGGCGCTCGAGCTTCTCGAGCGTGGCGGCGCGGGCATGAGCCGTGGTGTTGGTGACGAATCTCAGGCCCAGCCCGCGCTCGCGCAGGCGCCCCACCGCCTCGCGGGCGCCCGGTACCGCCTTCTCCTCTACGTAGAGGACGCCATCGAGATCGAGCAGCACCGCGCGCGGCGCGCGCCCCTGCGGCCAGGCGCTCGGCGTAGGTCCCGAGGCAGTGGGCACGGAGATCAACCCTACGCGCCACTGCGGCCCGGGCCGACGCTCAGGAGAAGACGCGCAGGACCGCTGGGGCCCACCGCGCCAACGCCAGCAGCACCAGGACCGTCCCGTGGACGACGGCGACCACGTTGGCGCCGACCAGGGCGACGAGATAGACGCGGCGACACCCGGCGTGCGCCAGCGCGAAGACCAGACCCGTGCTCGCCGCCACGAGGCCGGCGCCGACCGCCAGCACGGGCGACGAGATCGCCGTCCAGCCGGCGGCGATGCCAAACACGCTGGAGACGCTGGACTGCAGGGCGGTCACCCCGAACCACATCCAGGGCGAGCTGCGCTCGCCGGGATCGCCGGCGGCCAGGCGGCGCTCGACCTCGGCGGCGAGCGCGACCAGCGCGACCGCCAGACCGCCCAGGGCGGTAAGCGCCGGGGCCGAGGCAGTGCCGCTGGCCAGCGCGGCCAGCCCCCCCACCGGAGCTCCCATCAGTCCGACGCCCAGCGGCCAGAGGAAGACCGCGAGCTCCCAATGCGCCGGCCATCCGGACCGCCGCTCGCCGACCGCGGCGGCGGCCAGGCGAGCCAGCGCTGCACGCGACCGAGCGCCGGCAACCTCGGCGCCGGCCGGCGGGACCTCCGTTAGCGAAGCGGGAACCGCGACGGGTCGGGCGTCCACGGGAGTGGTTTCGGCGCCGGCCTGGCGGCCTTGAGTCCTAGGCGGTCATATCGACGGGTGACCGCGCACCGCGGCCTGCTGGCGGTCGAGCTCGTCGACTAGCGCCGTCACCCGCGCCTCGATCTCATCGCGCAGCTCGCGGACATCGTCGAGCGGCCCACCCCGCGGATCGGGGAGGTCCCAGTCGATGTAGCGCTTGCCCGGGAAGTATGGGCACTCGTCGCCGCAGCCCATGGTGACCATGACGTCGGCCCCGGCGGCGAGCTCGGCGGTCAGCTTGCGGGGCCGTCGGTCAGAAAGGTCAAGCGCCACCTCGCGCATCACCTCCACGACCTCGGGGTGTACGGCGTGGGCCGGGGTCGTTCCCGCCGACTGGGCGCGGTGGCGTCCGTCGGCGGCGCGCTGAAACAGCGCCTGGCTCATCTGCGAGCGCCCGGCGTTGTGAAGGCATACGAACAGGACGTTGGCCATCAGAGCGTGGCCAGGGGCACGCCGATCACGTTCAGGCGGCGAGAGAGCCCGTCGAGGGCAAACTCACGGATCTCCTCGGGGCTCGCCCCGAGTACCGACGGGTCCGCCGTTCCCGGCGGGTCGAGCGCCTGCGCGACGACGGGAAGCAGCTCGCGCAGAGCGCGACGCACGTCGTCCGCCAGCCCCGGTTCGGCGCGGACCGCCTCGCGCAGAACCAAGTTCCGTAGGCGATGTGCCGCTGCTCGTCGTGGTGGATCTTGGTGTAGCCCTCGACGAAGCCCGGCAGCAGATGGCGTTGGTTGAGAAGGCGGGTGATGAAGTGAAACGAGGTCAGGCCGAGCGTGCCCTCGATCACCACGTGGTAGATGGTGACGAAGCCGACCTTTGCGCTGCGGTTGCGCGGCTCGGCCACCAGGGCGAGGTGCGCCGCTACGAGCTTGTCGTCGAAGATGACGTTAAACGCGTCCGAGAGCTGCGCCCGCGAGCGCGCCACGTGGGCGACGATCGCGCCCGGATCGGCGATGACCTCGTTCTGGACCCGCGCGTAGTGCTGCATGTGGCGCGCCTCGTCGACCTGCTGGGTGGCCAGAAAGGTCGCCTCCTCCTCTGAGTCGTAGGCCATGACCAGGCCCGTGAACTGGGTCGTGATGCGCTCCTCGGCGACCATCAGCGACGACAGGGCGAACAGGATGAGCGAGCGCTCCTCCTCGCTCAGCCCGTCCCAGTCGGCTCTGTCTGGTCCGAGATCGATCCCAAAGGGCGACCACTGGCCGCGCTCCCAGTCCTCATACAGCGCCTGGGGCCCCTTGAGCTGGAGGTCGGCGGCGCTCAAGTCGATTCGCCGATCGGGGTCAGCTCGCCAGCCACGCCCGCAACCTTTCCACGCTGTGCTCCTCGGCGAGAAAGTAGTACGCCCACAACCCGCGCCGCTCGGTAGCCAGGATCCCGGCGTCGACGAGCGTCCTCAGGTGCTTGGCGAGCGCGGGCTGGGACATCTCGAACAGGGGCAGGAGCTCGCACTGGCACAAGGCATCGGGCGCGGCCTTGCGCACCGCGTCCACGATCCGCAGGCGCGTCGGGTCTCCGAGCGCCTTGGCCACCGCCGCCAGCTCCGCCGCCGCGGGCGGGTCGAGGTCGGGTTCGACCCGCGGCCGCCCGCGACCGCCGGGATGGCGGGCACGGGGGGCGATCACCGGGACGGTCACGGGGAAAGCATAGCCAACCGTTTGGTTATACGTAGGCAGCCCCATTATCCGCCTGGCGTACGCTCATCTCGGTGTCACGCCTCGCCCTACCGACGAAGCAGCGGCGGATGAAGGCGCGGGCGGCCTCGGCGATCGGGCCGGTGCTGGCCGTGGCGGCGATGCCCACCGCCGTCGGGAGCGCGACCGGACGCCCGGTCCACCCTCCGCGCGCCACCGGCGCGATCGCCCATGGCACCCCGGCCGGCGCGATGCCCTTCGTCGTCGCACTGGTGGCGCACGGCCGGGCCCCCGGGCAAGGGCTGCAGTGCGGCGCCACCGTCGTCGCGCCTACGGTCGTGGTCACCGCCGCCCATTGCGTGGCCAACCAGTCAGCCGATGCATTCGACGTGGTCGCGGGCACGGTGTGGCTTTCGCGATCCGGTCAACAGCGGGTGCCGGTCGCCCGCAGCCGGGCCTACCCCGGGTGGGTGGCGAATATCGACCACGGCGACGTGGCCGTGCTGACCCTGGCCCGGGCCCTTCCCGAACCCGCGGTCCGGCTGGACCTCAGTCGCCTTCGCGCGGGCACCAGGCTGACCATTGCCGGGTGGGGACTGACGGCCGGCAGCCGCCAGCTCAGCGACCGCCTGCTGCAGACCACGTTGCGCGTGCGCCGCGACGGCTACTGCCGGCGCTACGACGACGTCTATCGCACGTCGTGGGACATGTGCGCCTCGGACCTTCCGCGAGACGCGTGTGACGGCGACAGCGGGGGGCCGGCGTTCGTGCGAGCGCGCGGTCGATTAGAGCTGGCCGGGGTCATCAGCTGGGGAAGCGCCCACTGTCCCAGCCGGCACGGCATGCCCGGCTTCTACTCTCGGCTGTCGGGGATCCGGAGCTGGCTGGAGCAGACGATCGCGGCTGCCCAGCGACCTTAGGCCTGCGAACACCCGATCTGTGGGGTTCCTGCACCGCCCGACGCTAACCGGAGCAGCGGCCGCGGACGCGTCGACACCGCGTTCTTGCGCCGCTACCAGGCGACGAACCGCGCTCGGTGAGACCGAGACACCGCGAGCCCAAGGTCACACCGCCACGAAGGCAGCGCGCTTGAGCTCGGCGACTCGACGAGCTGCCAAGACCTAGTCGCGGCGCCGGTAGGTCACCTTCAGGTCGTCCTGCCAGTCGCCCGGCGTTCGCGCGAGCTGCCATCGGCCCTCGAAGGCGTCAGGCCCGAGCGTGGCCGAGAAGCGCTGGTCAAACCCCGCGTGGTCGCGCCACATGCGCAGCACGCCGTCGTCGAGCGAGACGCCGTACGTCCGGCGCACGCCGCGCGAGTCAAAGTACTCCATGACCAGCCCGTCGCCGGCCTCGGCAGCGCCGATGACAGAGATCGCGTCGGGGAACAACTCGTGCTCGTTGCGGGAGCGCTGAATGACGAAACGGCCGCCCTCCAACCACTCGAACGTGACGCTGCCCGCCACGACCTCCTCGACCAGCGGATGGGTCGCCTCGGTGGCCCAGGTGCCGATCAACGCGTCCAAGGGCGCAAGCACGGGATCTCGCTCGGCCATGTCCCTAGGACCATCGCACCCCACGCAACTCATCGCCCCACGAGCGGCGGCGATCCAGCGCTGCGGTCCCCATGTCAAGCGGCGTCGGCTCTCGCAACGCGGCCGCCTCCGCTATCGCCTGATGGAGCGCGTTTCCTTTGCCCAGGGCTTTGCTGCTGCGATGGACGAGGAGGGAGCGTCCGATCCCGCAGACCGCTCAGGCCGCTCGCGGCGCGAGCGGAAGCGCCGACACGCGCGTCGTGGCGCCAAGCGCAGGGCAGAGCGGCACCTGCTCAGCTGGTCTCGCAAATCGCCAGAACCGGGGCTATCAGCGGTGCCCCCTTGTGGCGGACACGAGCAGGCATCCCCCGGTCGCCGCACGATCGCTCCCGTATCCGATGGCGGGAGCGATGCGCTGGATCGCGTCCCGTACTGGCCCAGACGCTTTTGGGCAATATCGCGTCGAAATGCGAGATTGGACAGATCAGCCACGCAACGGGAAGGAGATCGCCATGTCGTGCACCTGGGGCGCGTTCCACGCCCGGCTCGCCTTGATTGTCGGTTTGTCGGGGGCGATCGGCGCAGCTGGCTGCGGTGCAAGCGACTTTGCCTCCAAAGCCAACGCAGCCTGCAACACGTACCAGGCCAGGACCAAAGCGATCCGGAAGCCGACAACCCTCTCTGCGATCCCGGCGTACGCAGATCGGGTGCTGCCGCTCGCGCGGGCATTCATCGCCAGGCTGAGGTCAGTCGCACCGCCAACCGACAAGCGCACCGCCTACCAGGATTACCTGGCCGGCGCCGATCACGAGGTAACACTGCTCGAAGGGGCCAGCTCCGCACAAAGGTCGGGGGACGCCAGACGGGCGGCTCCGTTTGCCGAGCAGCTGTCGACCCAAGTCAGACAAGACAATGCCAAGGCCACCGCGCTCGGACTCAAGGACTGCGCAAAGGGCTAAGTAGTTAGTAGCGTCCCGCTACCGCCGGGGCGCCTTTGTGCAATATCGCGTGGAAATAGCAAGATCAACGTGGACAGATCAAGTCCCCCACTACTTGATCGAGTCGTAGACCTTGAACAGGGGCATGTACATCGAGATCACGATGAACCCGACCATGCCGCCGACGACCACGATCATCACCGGCTCGAGGATCGAGGTCAGTGCCTTGACCGCGGCGGCCACCTCGTCCTCGTAGAAGTCGGCGATCTTGGAGAGCATGGTGTCCAGGGAGCCGGTCTCCTCCCCCACGCCGACCATGTGGGCGACCATCGACGGGAACGCCGCGCTCTCCTTGAGGGGATCGGAGATCGTCCCGCCCTGCTTGACCGAGTCGATCACGCCGCCCATCGCCCGCTCGATAACCATGTTGCCGGCTGTCTTGCCGGTGATGTCGAGCGACTGAAGCAGCGGCACGCCGGCCCCGACGAGCGCCGACAGCGTGCGCGACCAGCGCGCCAGGGCCACCTTCTGGCAAATGTCGCCGATCTTGAACGGGATGCGCAGCTTGAAGGCGTCCCACGCGGCCCGTCCGTGCTCGGAGCGCTTCCAGCGCAGGAACGACCACACTGCGCCCACCACCCCCAGGATCAGCAGGTACCAGTAGCTGGTGACCGCCTTGGACATCCCAACGGTGACCTGGGTGATCGCCGGCAGGTGCAGCATGCCGCCCGTCTCGCCGGCGCGGACCATGGCCACATACAGCGGGCCGAACACCTTGGGGTGGCGCTCCAACGCATCGGACAGGGGCAGGCCCGCCTCCACGTCCTTACGCGCCCCGACCAGCGTCTTGATCAGCAGCTTGTTCTTGGTCTGCTCCTCGAGCACGTACAGCGCGCGCAGGATGGTCATGCCCGAACCGACCATCGTCGCCAGCTGGCGGGTCATGACCGCCACGTCGTGGGCCTTGATCCGCTGCAGGATGTCGAGGTTGATCTCCCGCGAGGAGTGCTTGTCGGCGATGTCGAGCACGATCAGCCCACGGGCCTTGAGCTGGTCGGCCACCGACTGCTTGGACTCGGCCTCGACCTCGCCGCCGGCCCTGGCGCCGGCCAGATCGATCGCCTTGAAGACGTACGTGCTCATCGCCTGGAGGGGGCCCTCAAGCGGCCAGTGGCGGGGCGCCGAGCAGGCGCCGCAGCTCGTCGGGAGTGGAGGAGCGGGCCTCGGCCAGCTGCTGGCTGATCTTGCCCTCGCGCACCAGCGTGGCCAGCGCCGCGTCCATCGTCTGCATCCCGACGCCCATGCCGGTCTGCATGGCCGAGGGGATCTGGAAGGTCTTGCCCTCGCGAATCAGGTTGCGCACCGCTGGGGTGGGCACCAGGATCTCGCACGCCACCGCGCGTCCGGCACCGTCGGCGGTGGGCACCAACTGCTGGGTCATCACGCCCTGCAGGGCGACCGACAGCTGCACGCGCACCTGTCCCTGCTGGTGGGCGGGGAACACGTCGATCACGCGGTCGATGGTCTGCGGCGCGTCCTGGGTGTGCAGGGTGGCGAATACCAGGTGCAAGACGTACGTGCTCATCGCCTGGAGGGGGCCCTCAAGCGGCCAGTGGCGGGGCGCCGAGCAGGCGCCGCAGCTCGTCGGGAGTGGAGGAGCGGGCCTCGGCCAGCTGCTGGCTGATCTTGCCCTCGCGCACCAGCGTGGCCAGCGCCGCGTCCATCGTCTGCATCCCGACGCCCATGCCGGTCTGCATGGCCGAGGGGATCTGGAAGGTCTTGCCCTCGCGAATCAGGTTGCGCACCGCTGGGGTGGGCACCAGGATCTCGCACGCCACCGCGCGTCCGGCACCGTCGGCGGTGGGCACCAACTGCTGGGTCATCACGCCCTGCAGGGCGACCGACAGCTGCACGCGCACCTGTCCCTGCTGGTGGGCGGGGAACACGTCGATCACGCGGTCGATGGTCTGCGGCGCGTCCTGGGTGTGCAGGGTGGCGAATACCAGGTGCCCGGTCTCGGCGGCGGTCAGCGCGGGCTCCTCGCGGGCCTGGTTGATCTCGTCGATCATGGCCGCGAGCGAGGTGCTCTTGCCCGACCCGGTAGGGCCGGTGACCAGCACCAGCCCGCGCGGCTTGCGCGTGAATTCGTGCGCCGTGGCCGGCAGCCCCAGGGAGTCGATGCCCACGATCTCCTCCGGGATGAGGCGAAACGCCGCCCCCAGCGCCGAGCGCTGGAAGTAGGCGTTGACCCGGAAGCGAGCGCGGTTGGGGATCTGGTAGGCGAAGTCGAGCTGCCAGTCGGTCTCCAAGCGCTGGCGCTGGTCGTTGGTGAGGATCGAATAGACGATCTCCCGCGTCTCGGCGGGGGTGAGCTCGGGGAACTCCTCGAGCGGGGCCAGGCGGCCGCGCACGCGCACCATCGGGGGAGCCCCCGCCGTGACGTGCAGGTCGGAGGCCCGCCGGCCGATGACCTCGATCAGCAGATCGGCGAAGTCAAACCTCATCGCAGCGACGCATCGGCAGGCGCCGGCCAGAGCTGCACCCTGGCCCCGGCCCCTGGACGAGCGTCCTACTCCTCGACGCTGCTGCCCCCGGTCACCCGGGCGATCTCGGAGATCGAGGTGCGGCCCTGCTTGACCTTGTCCAGGCCGTCCTCGGCCATGCGCCGCATGCCCTGGCGCACGGCGACCTGGGCGATCTCGTCGGCCGAGCGACGCTCGAGCGCCAGGTCGCGGATCTCGGGCGAGATCTCCATAACCTCGTAGAGCCCGACGCGGCCCCGGTAGCCCGAGCCCGAGCAGCGCCGACAGCCCACCGGCTCGTAGGCCTCGAGGTCCAGGGTGGCGGGAAAGCCGTTGGCGCGCAGGGCGCCCGCCGGGATGATCGTGCGCTGCTTGCAGTGACCGCACAGCGTCCGCGCCAGCCGCTGGGCGACCACGCAGTCGATGGCCGAGGCGACCAGGAACGGCTCGATCCCCATCTCGATCAGCCGGGTCACCGCCGTGGGCGCGTCGTTGGTGTGCATGGTGGACAGGACGAGGTGCCCGGTGAGCGCCGCCTCCACCGCGATCTGGGCGGTCTCCCGGTCGCGGATCTCCCCGACCATGATGATGTCGGGGTCGGCGCGCATCATCGAGCGCAGGCCGTTGGCGAAGGTCAGCCCCGCCTTGGGGTTGATCGGCACCTGGGTGATCCCCTCGAGCTCGTACTCGACGGGGTCCTCGATCGTGATGATGTTCTTGTCCGGGGTGTTGAGCACGCCCAGGGCCGCGTACAGGGTGGTCGACTTACCCGAGCCGGTGGGGCCGGTGGCCAGGATCGCCCCGTGCGACTTCTCGAACGCCCGCTGGAAGTGCGAGTGCTCGTGATCGGCCATCCCCAGCTTGTCGAGGTCCATGACCACCGAGTCCTTGTCGAGGATGCGCAGGACCACCGACTCCCCGTGAACGCTGGGCAGGGTGACCACGCGCAGGTCGACGCGGTGGCCGTCGACGAGCATGCCCGCGCGCCCGTCCTGGGGCACTCGCCGCTCGGCGATGTTGAGCTCGGACATGATCTTGACGCGCGAGATGACGCCGGAGACCATCCGGCGAGGAATCGTGCTGGCGTCGTGCAGCACGCCGTCCACCCGCATGCGCACGCGCAGCTCGCGCCCGTCGGGCGCCAGGTGAAGGTCAGAGGCGCCCTCTTCCACCGCCCGCGCGATGAGCTGGTTGACCAGCTTGATGATCGGCGCGTCGTCGGGCGAGTCGCGCAGGTCGACGACCTCGGGCGCCTCCTCCTCGGCCTCTTCTTCGTCGGCGACCACGTCCCCCAGGTGGGCCAGCCGGTTGAGGACCGCGGCGATGTCCTCGGTGGAGGCGACCGCGGTGCGCACCTCCAGCCCGGTCATGATCGCCATGTCGTCGACGGCCAGCACGTTGGCCGGGTCGGCCATCGCCACCAGTAGCGTGCTGTTGTCGATGAGCGAGACGGGGACCGCGACGTAGCGCCCGGCCACCGCCGCGGAGACCAGGTTGGCGGCCGCCATGTCGACCTCAAAGACGGTCAGGTCGAGATAGTCCAGGCCGTAGCGCTCGGCCAGTGCCCGCGCGTGGCCCTCCGGGCTCAGCTCGCCGGAGGCGAGCAGGACCTGCTCGGGGGTGGAGCCCGAGTTGCGGGCCACCTTGACCGCTTCGTCGACGCGCTCGCGCGCGACCAGCCCCAGGTCGACGATCACATCGGTGAGAAAACGAGAGCTGGGGCTGCGCTGCGACGGCGCCGTGATCCCGTCCCAGTCCTCGGCCGGGTGGCGGGCCAGGGCGCCCTCGGACTCGCCCTCCGGCCCTCCGGGGATCGCGCGCAGGCGCGGTGTCTGGTCGTCGCTCATGGCCGGGTGGAGGGCTGGGTGAGGGGGGTCGCGGGTGCTCGGTGACGGGCGCCGAGGGCCCGCCTCATCCGCGCGCCGCGGCGCGCATCACGTCCAGGGGGGCCGGCCGGCCGGTCCACCGCTCCAGGCTGAGCGCTCCTTGCCGCACGAGGATCTCGATGCCGTCGACCACCTGCGCGCCTCGCAGGCGGGCCTCCGCCAGCAGGGCGGTCTCGCCGTCGCGGTAGACCAAGTCGACCACGCACTGGTATTCATCGAGCGAATCGGCAGCCAGCGGCAGCGCCTTGAACGTCTCGGCCGGATCTCCACGACCGACCGAGGTGCAGTTGACCAGCAGGTCGGCCGGCGCCGCCCGGGCCACCGCGCGGGCGCCGAGCTCTTGCGCCAGCGCCTGGGCGCGGGCTGGGGTCCGGTTCCACACCGAGACCTGCCCGGCGCCGGCGTCGAGCAGGGCCCACACCGCCGCCCGGGCGCTGCCGCCCGCGCCCAGCACCAGCGCGTTGGCGCCCGCGGGGGACCGCGGCAGCGAGGCGATCAGCCCGGGCGCGTCGGTGTTCTCGGCCTCGATCGCCCCGTCCGGGCCGAAGGTCAGGGTGTTGGCGGCGCCGATCGCCCGCGCCCTGGCGGTGGCCTCGGTGGCGACCGCCAGCGCCGCCCGCTTGTGGGGGACGGTGACGTTGGCACCCAGCAGCCCGGCTGGCCCGAGCGCACACACGGTCTCCTCGAACAGCTCGGGGGGCACGGGCAGTGGCTGATAGCGCCAGTCGCCGAGCCCGATGGCGGCCAGCGCGGCGGCCTGCATCTGCGGCGAGCGGCTGTGAGCCACCGGCCAGCCCAGGACGCCGAGGCGGGCCACGCCGCTAGCGCGTCGGCGAGTGCCCGCCGTTGCGGGTCCGCGCGCCCCGGTAACGGGAGGCGTCGCGCTTGAACTCCGCGTAGGTCTTTGAGAACAGGTGCTCGCCGCGCCCGCCGGGTTTTACCACGAAGTACAGGTAGGGCACGCGCGCGGGGTGCGACGCCGCTTGGATCGAGGCTAGCCCCGGGTTGCCGATCGGGGTGGGCGGCAGCCCGCGGTGAAGCCGGGTGTTATAGCGCGAGCGGGAGCGCAGCTCGCGCGAGCTCAGGGGTCGGGTCCAGTTCTCATCGACATAGCGAATGGTGGCGTCGATCCCCAGCGGCATGCGGTTCTTGAGCCGGTTGTAGATGACCGCCGCCACCAGCGGCCGATCGCGGGCCACCCCCGCCTCGCGCTCGACCATCGAGGCGATGGTCAGCACGTCGTAGGCGCTCAGGTGCTTGCGCCGGGCGTAGGACAGATCCACACCCTTAAAGCGGCGGGTGAAGGACTGGAGCTGGTCGGCCACCAGCTGGGAGACCGAGGTGCCCACCGGCAGCTCGTAGGTGGCGGGGAACAGGAAGCCTTCGAGGTTGCGCGAATGGCGAGCGCCGTAGTGCCGGGGGTCCAGCGTCGGGGAGCGCACCGTCGCCCTCAGGTAGTCGCCGCTCAGGCCATCCCGGTGAGCCAGCTGGGCGATCTCGCGGCGTGAGTCGCCCTCGGGGACGACCACGCTCACCGCGCGCACCGGCACCGGCTTGGCGGTGAGAATCTTGAGCGCGGCGCCATAGCTCATGTCGCGGGCGAGCACGAAGTGCCCGGGGCGGATGTCGCCGCGCCGGCCCGACACGAACGCCCGCACGGAGAAGAAGAACCCCGAGGAGACGACGTGCTGGCGCTCGAGGATCCGCCCCACCGCGCTGACGCTGGAGCGGGCGGGGATCGTCACGTCCACGCGCCCGTGTCCGTGGCCCTTGAGCGGCTCAAACACCGACCAGGCAAACCAGATCGCCGCCAAGGCGAGCAGCAGCGGGCTGACGGCGAGCAGCCGGCGCCGGGCGCGTCCGCCGGCGGGTCTGCCCGGGCGACCGCCGGCTCCGGCTCCGCCTCCCCCGGATCGGCCAAAGCGCCGAGCGCGCGCCGGTGACCGCAGCCCCGGGGCGGGGGGAAGTGACTCCCCCCGGCCGCCGGCCTCGCCGGGGCGCAGGGGGGCGCGACCCGCCGGGCCGGCGGGCGGTGCGGGCGGGGCGTCGTAGCGCTCCACCGGGTCATCGGCGCCTGCGACGGGATCGGAGAACGCGGCGGGCTCGTCCGCCGGAGGTCCGTCGACCCCGGGCGGCGCGGGACGGGGATCGCCCTCCTGGCCATCGGAGGCCGACGGCGGCGCCGCGCGCTGGTGAACGGGCTGGCGGCGGATGACCCGCACGCGCGGCGAGGCGCCCGGAGCGGCGCCCGTGTCGTAGGGAGGGTCGACGGGCGCCGGGGGCGGGGCGGGCGCGCCCTGTGGATCGGGGCGCACGCGCTGGGTCGCCGCGCGCAGCCGCTGGTAGGCGGTGGCGCGACGTCCGGCGCGTTTGGCGCGCTCGCGCTCCCGCTCCTCGGGCCTGCGCTCGGGGGGCGGTTGTGAGCGGCGGAACAGCGGCATGCTGCGGCGGCCCAGACTAGCTGTCCCGCCGGTCGCGCGCGGTCAGCCAATCCTGGAGCAGGTGGGCGGCCGCGCGCGAATCCTCCGCCGCGCGCGGATCGGGGTCGCGGCCGGCCAGGCGCGTGGTGAAGCGCTCGTCGTAGAGCTCGATCGGCACTCGCGGCCCGAGACGCTCGGCCAGGCGGTGGGCAAAGTCGCGCGCTTCGCGGGTCTGCTCGGAGTCCTCGCCCGAAAGCGACCGCGGCAGGCCCACCACCACCCGGCCCACCTCCCAGCGCGCGACCAGGTCCGCCAACGCGCTAAGACCGCGCCGGGTCCCCGGCCGGGGCACCAGGTCGATCGGGGTGGCGAGCGTCCCACCCGGATCGCTCACCGCACAGCCGCAGCGCGCGCTGCCGAAGTCGAGCGCGAGCACACGGCCCGGCCCGCCGTCGCCGTCTGCTGAGCGCTCGTCCGAAGCCACCGGGCTAGCCGGACAGCGCGGCTTCGATCGCCGTGCGAGCCGCGGCCAGCGCGTCGGGGAGCTTGTCGGGATCGCGGCCGCCGGCCTGGGCCATGGTGTCGCGACCGCCGCCGCCCCCGCCGACTACCTGGGCGGCGACCCTGACCACCTCGCCGGCCCTGACGCCGCCCTGCACGAGCACCGGCGAGACGCTGGCCACCAGGTGCACACGGCCATCCACCGCACAGCCGAGCACGATCGCCGCGTCGCCGAGGCGGCCCTTGAGCCGGTCGGCCAGCTCGAGCAACGCGCGGGCGTCGGGCGCCTCGACCGCCGCGGTCAGCACGGTGGCGCCGCCCACCTCCTCGGCGCGCCGGGCGAGCGCGTCCACGTCGGGGCCCTTGGGCTCGGGTCCGCCCTCGCGCACCTGCCGCTCGAGCTCCTCGAGCCTCTCCTCGCGCGCCGCGAGCGCCGCGAGCACGCCCTCGGGCCGGGTGCGCAGACGGGATGCGACCTGTTCGAGGAGCTCGTCGTGGTGGCGCACGAGCGCCATGGCGTCGGGGCCGGTGACCGCCTCGATGCGGCGCACGTTGGCCGCGCTGGAGGTCTCTGAGAGCACGCGGAACAGGCCGATCTCGGCGGTGGAGCGCACGTGGGTGCCCCCGCACAGCTCGCGCGAGAGCCCGCCATCGCCGCCGACCTCGACCATGCGCACGATGTCGCCGTACTTCTCGCCGAACAGGGCCATCGCCCCCAGGCGCTTGGCCTCCTCCAGGGTGGTGATCAGCGGGCGCACGGGGTGGTTCTCCAGGATCCAGGCGTTGACCTGCTCGACCACGTCCGAGAGCTCCTCGGCGCTGAGCGCCGAGGAGTGGGAGAAGTCGAAGCGCAGCTTGTCCGGTCCCACATAGGAGCCGGCCTGGCGCACGTGAGACCCGAGGCGCCGGCGCAGCGCGGCGTGCAGCAGATGGGTGGCGGTGTGGTTGGCCTCGGTGGCGTGGCGGGCCGTGCGGTCCACGCGCGCGCGCACGCGCTCCCCCGGCTCGAGCTCGCCCTGCTCGACCACCACCTCGACCGCCTGGTCGTCGCCCAGGCGAAAAACGTCGGCCACCCGGGCGCGGCAGTCGCCGTGCTCGCATTCGATCACGCCGGAGTCGGAGACCTGGCCTCCTCCCTGGGCGTAGAAGGGGGATTGGGCGAGCTTGACCAGCAGGTGCCCGTTGGCGCGCGTGACCGCGCCCACGGTGGTCTCCTGCTCCGCGGTCTCATAGCCGGTGAACTCGGTGGCAAAGCCCGCCGCGCCGGCGAACTCCCGCGCGCGCTCGCGGGCCCCGGCGCCATCGGCTGGGCCCCCGACCGCGGCGCCCGCGCGGGCGCGGGCGCGCTGCTGCTCCATCAATTCCTCAAAGCCGTCCTCGTCGACGCCGAGGCCCTGCTCGGCCGCCAGCTCTCTGGTCAAATCGATGGGAAAGCCGTAGGTGTCGTGCAGGACGAAGGCGTCCTCGGCGGGGATGCCCTCGCGGTCCTGGGCGCGCGCGCGCTCAATCACGTCCTGGAGCAGGCGCGTGCCCTGCTCGAGCGTGCGCCCAAAGTTCTCCTCCTCGGAGGCCAGCCACTTGTGGACCGCCTCGCGCTGCTCGGAGAGCTCGGGGTAGGCGCCGCCCATCAGCTCCTCGACGCGCCGGGCGTAGCGGACGAGGAAGCCCGGAGCCATGCCCAGCGTGCGGCCCTGCTGGATCGCGCGGCGCATCACCCGGCGCAGCACGTAACCGCGGTCCTCGTTGGAGGGCACGACGCCGTCGGCCACCAGGAAGGTCATGCCGCGCGAGTGGTCGGCCAGGATCCGCAGCGCGCGCGTGACCGCCGCATCCTCGTGGTAGCGGCGCCCCGACAGCTCCTGCCCCAACTCGATCAGCGGCCAGAACTGGTCGGTCTCGAACACCGACGGCTTGTCCTGGAGGATCGCCGCCAGGCGGTTTAGCCCCAGCCCGGTGTCGATGTTGCGGGCGGGCAGCGGCTCCAGCCGATTGGGCGGGTCCTGGTCGAACTGCATGAAGACCAGGTTCCAGTACTCCAGGAAGCGGTCGTTGTCGCCGCCCGGCAGGTCATCGTCTGAGCCGAACTGCACCCCGCGGTCCAGGTACAGCTCCGAGCACGGGCCGCAGGGGCCGGTGGTCCCCGCCTGCCAGAAGTTCTCCGAGCGGGGACATGGGACGATCCGCTCGCGCGGGACCCCGACCGACAGCCAGGCCTCGATCGCTTCCTCGTCGGGCCCGAGGTCGAGCTCGGAGTCGCCTTCGAACACGGTGATCCAGATGCGCTCGGTCGGCAGGCCGAAGCCCTGGACCGAGAGCTCCCACGCCAACTCCACCGCCCGCTGCTTGAAGTAGTCCCCGATCGAGAAGTTGCCCAGCATCTCGAAGAACGTCAGGTGCCGGGCGGTGGTGCCCACCTCGTCGATGTCGGGCGTGCGAAAACAGCGCTGGCAGCTGGTCAGCCGCGGGTGCGGAGGGTCCTCCTGGCCGAGGAAGTAGGGCTTGAGCGGGTGCATGCCGGCGGTGGTGAGCAGGACCGACGGGTCGAACGCGGCCGGCACCAGCGACGCCGAGGGCAGGCGGCGGTGATCGCGCTCCTCGAAGAAGGAGAGAAAGCGCTCGCGGACCTGATCGGACGTCAAGGACTCCATTGCGATTGAGTTTATGGGCGTGGCCACGGCCGACCTGACCGTCATAGCCCTTGGGCGCCCCGATCCGAGCGCGAGCGCCTACATCGCCGAGATCCAGCGCCGCCTGGCCGCCCAGGACCGGGTGCGCTACCAGATGCACGCGATGGGCACGTCGCTGGAGGGGGCGACCGCCGACGTGCTGGCGATCGTCGGCGAGCTGCACGCCGTCCCGTTCGAGCTGGGGGTACCGCGCGTGTACACGGTGCTCAAGCTCGACGAGCGCCGCGACCGCCCCGACCAGACGCTGGCCGACAAGGTGGACTCAGTGAAGCGACGCCTGGAGGACGGGTGAGCACGCGCCGCGACCACGCACGCGCGGGTAGAGGTGATGCTGCTCGGGCCCTAGCCGACGTCGAGGGTCAGCGCTCGATCGTGTTCGCCCGGTCGACCTTCGCACCGGGGGAGTGTGAGGCGCTACGTCGCGACGGAACGATCGATCGTGCCGTGTCCGACGACCACGTCGCCCGCGAGCAGGCAGGCGAGCTGGCCCGGGGCCGCGCCGTGGATCGGCTCGCGCAGATAGAGCTCCACGCGCTCGTGGGTCCCGGACGGCAGGCCGGACAGGGGCTCGCAGGCCAGGGCGGCCGAGCGGTAGCGGAGCTTGACGCCGTCGATCACCGCACCAGGGCGGTAAAGCGTCACGTCGCGCGCCGACACCGTGCTCGTGCGCAGCTGCTCGCGGGTGCCGACGGTCACCGTGTTGGCGTCGGCGTCGGTGGCCAGGACGTAGAGCGCCTCGCCGGCCCCGCCGACGCGCAGGCCCCGGCGCTGGCCGACCGTGAAGCCGTGGGCGCCGCGGTGGCGCCCAAGGGTCCGGCCGCGGCGGTCGACGATCGCTCCCGGGCGCTCGCCGAGGCGGCCGTGGCGGGCCAGGAACGCCGACCGGCCGGTGCCGGCCAGGAAGCACAGGTCCTGGGAGTCGGGCTTGTCCGCCACCGGCAGAGCGGCGTCGGCGGCGAGCGCGCGTACCTCGGGCTTGGACCGCTCGCCGAGGGGAAAGCGCAGCCGCTCGAGCGTGGCCGGCGCCAGCGCGGCGAGCATGTAGCTCTGGTCCTTGGCCGGGTCGGCGGCACGGCGCAACAGCGGGCCGTGGGGGCCGCGCTTCACGCGCGCGTAGTGACCGGTGGCCAGCGCGGCGGCGCCGACGCGGTCGGCCAGCGCCACCATCGCCTCCAGCCGCACTCCTCCGTTGCAGCGCACGCACGGGTTGGGGGTCAGGCCGGCGGCGTGCTCGGCCAGCCAGGGCTCGACGACGCCGGCGCGAAACTCGGCCCGCAGATCTATGGACAGGTGGGCGAGCCCCATTCCGTGCGCCAGCGCCCGCGCCGCGCGCACTGCCTGGGGCGAGCAGCAGGAGAGCTCGCCGTCGTTTTCGGGGTCAGACCACAGCTCGAGGGTGACGCCCACCGTCTGGCCTGCGCGCGCGCAGAGCAAGGCCGCTACGGCGCTGTCCACGCCGCCGCTCATCGCCACCAGCAGGCGGTCGGGCCGGGGGACCAGCGCGCCGCGCTCGCGCACCGCGGCGCCCAGGGCTCGGTGCAGGGCGTCGGCGGCCAGCTCGGCGGCGTGGCGCTTGGCCGGCGACAGGCCGTCGAGGGCCTCGGAGACGTCCTGCGCGCCGAGCCGGGCCGCCTCGAGCAGCCCGCGGCCGATCGCGAGCTCCACCGTCGCGCTGGCCGCGGCCAGCGCCGCAGCGCAGCCCGAGGCGTCAAAGCCGGCGTCGGTGATCCGCCGGCCGTCGGTGGCCAGGGATAGGCGAATGAGGTCGCCGCAGGCGGCTCCGCCGGCGGCGCCGGTGAAGGCGTCGGCCGGGGTGTGCCCGCGGGCCAGCGGGTGGTCGAGGTGCTCGGCGAAAGTGCTCATCGCCCACCATGGTGGCAGGCCGCCGACCTCGCGCTAGCGTGTGCCCGCGTCGCCGGTCCGCGGGGCCCCGCCGGCGAGGCGCACCCCCAGCTCCCTGAGCTGGCGCTCGTCAACCGCCGCCGGGGCGCCGGTGAGCGGGTCAAGCCCGCTGGCCGTCTTGGGGAAGGCGATCGCGTCGCGGATCGACTCCCGTCCGCCCAGCAGCGCGACGATGCGGTCGATGCCGAAGGCGATCCCGCCGTGGGGCGGGGCGCCGTAGCGGAGCGCGTCGAGCAGGAAGCCGAAGCGCTCCTGGGCCTCCTGGTCGGAGATCCCGATCGCCCTGAACACCTCGCGCTGGACCTCGGGCGAGTGGATACGGATCGAGCCCCCGCCCATCTCCCAGCCGTCGATCGTCAGGTCATACGCGCGGGCGCGCAAGGCGCCGGGATCGGCGAGGTCGCCGGTGGGCTGGGTGAACGGGTGGTGCAGGGGATCCCACCGGCCCTCGGCCTCGTCGTACTCGAACATGGGGAAGTCGACCACCCAGCTGACCTGATGGCGACCCGCGGGCACCAGCCCGAAGCGGTGGCCGAGCTCGAGCCGCAGCGCCCCCAGCGCCGCGGCGGCCACCGAGGCGCGGTCGGCGACGAACAGCAGCAGGTCCCCGGGCGAGGCCCCGAGCCGCTGATTGACGGCGGCGACCTGCTCGGGCGAGAAGAACTTGGCCAGGTTCGAGCCCCAGCCCTCTTCGGTGACCGGCATGGGCGCGGTGGCCCTAGCCCCGTAGGCCTGGACGAACTCGTTGAGCTCATCGAGCTCGTGACGCGACATCGCCGCCCCCTGCGGGCCGGCGTTCAGCGCGCGCACCACCCCGGCGCCGGACCCGAGCACGTTCTCGAAGACCTTGAAGTCGCTCCCTTGCACGAGCTCGGATACGTCGTGGATCTCCATGCCGAAGCGCAGGTCGGGGCGGTCTGAGCCGTAGCGCTCCATCGCCTCGGCGTGGGGCAGCCGCGGCCAGGGGGGCGCGGGAAGCCCTAGCCCACCGACGCTCAGCACGCGGTGCATCAGCCCCTCGATGAGCTCGATCACGTCGTCCTCCTCGACGAACGACATCTCGATGTCGAGCTGGGTGAACTCGGGCTGGCGGTCGGCGCGCGAGTCCTCGTCGCGAAAGCAGCGCGCAATCTGGTAGTAGCGCTCGGCCCCCGCGATCATCAGCAGCTGCTTGAACAGCTGGGGCGACTGGGGCAGGGCGAAGAAGGTGCCCGGAGAGATGCGCGCGGGCACGAGGAAGTCGCGCGCTCCCTCGGGGGTCGAGCGGGTGAGAATCGGCGTCTCGACCTCGAGGAAGTCGCGCTCGTCGAGGTAGGCGCGCATGGCGGCGATCACTCGGTGGCGCAGGGCCAGCATCTCGGCCATTCCCTCGCGGCGCAGGTCCAGGGCGCGGTGGCGCAGGCGCAGGACCTCGTCGACGGCGACCTCCTCGTCGATGGGAAACGGGGGCGTATCGGCGTCGGAGAGGATCTCCACGTCCGAGACCGCGAGCTCGACCTCGCCGGTGGGCAGCTGGGGGTTGACGTTCTCGGGGTCGCGGCGCACGATCGTGCCCGCCGCGCTGAGCACGTCCTCGGGGCGCAAGCGGTGGGCCAGCTGGTGGGCCTCGGGGGCCCGGTCGGGGTGAAAGACGAGCTGGAGCAGCCCCGAGCGGTCGCGCAGGTCGATGAACACGACGCCGCCGTGGTCGCGGCGCCGGTGCACCCAGCCCGCCACGCGGGCGGGGGCATCGGTGTCGCCGGCGCTAAACCCGCCGCACCAGGCGTCGCGGTAGCCGTTTGCGCGCGGGGGCTTCATGCTCGCGGGGCCATTCGTGCTCGGACGCGCATCGCGCTCGTTGGGCGCTAGGCGCCCTCGCGCAGTCGTCGCAGGGCGGCGGCCGCCAGCGTCCTGGCCTCCACCGGCTCCTGCTCGGAGCTGGCCATGTCGCGCAGCTGGGCCCCATCGGCGCCGAGGATCGCCACCAGGCGGGCGCCCAGACGGTCGGCCTGCTTGAGCTGGCCCTTGAGCGAGCGTCCCGCCAGCTCCATCTCGGCCCGCAGGCCGGCCCGGCGGGCCTCGAGCAGGACTTCGAACGCCCGCTCGCGCACGGCCCCCTCGTCCAGGGCCACGAACAGCTCGATCGGCGCCGCGGCGGCGGGCTGCTCGGAGGCGGCGAGCAGCATGCGCTCCACGCCGGCCGCGAACCCCACCCCGGGCGTGGCCGGCCCGCCCAGGGCCTCGACGAGGCCGTCGTAGCGACCCCCTCCGCCCACGCCGCTCTGGGCCCCGAGCGCGTCGCTGGTGAACTCGAACACGGTGCGCGTGTAGTAGTCCAGGCCGCGCACCAGGGTGCCGTCGACCTCGTAGGCGACGCCGGCGACGTCGAGCAGCCGGCGCACCTGGGCGAAGTGCTCGGCGTCCTGGTCGCCCAAGCGGTCCACCAGGCGGGGGGCGTCGGCCATCACCTCGCGCGTGCCCGGGTGGTCGGAGTCGAACGCGCGCAGGGGGTTGACCTCGATGCGCTCGCGCACGTCCTGTGCCAGGCGGTCGGCGTGGGCGCGCAGATGAGCCTGCAGCTCGCCCCGGTACTCGGCGCGGGTGGTCGGGCTGCCCAGGCTCGAGAGGCGCAGGCGCAGCTCGCGCGCGCCGATCTGCTCGAGCAGCGTGTGCAGGAGCACGATCAGCTCGGCGTCGGAGGCGGGGTCCTCGGAGCCCAGCGCTTCGGCGCCGACCTGCCAGAACTGGCGGTAACGCCCGGCCTGCGCGCGCTCGCGGCGAAAGAACGGCGACCAGTACCACAGCTTCACCGGCTGGGGCTCCTTGTGCATCCCGTGTTGGGCATAGGCGCGGCATACGGGCGCGGTGCCTTCGGGACGCAGCGTGAGCGAGCGTCCGCCGCCATCGTCGAACGAGTACATCTCCTTGGAGACGATGTCGGTGGCCTCCCCCACCCCCCGCGCGAACAGCTCGGTGGGCTCGAAAGCGGGCGTCTCGATGCGACGGTAGCCGGCGGCCTCGAGCAGCTCCTGGGCCTGGTGGGCCACGGCATCGCGCGCCGCCGCCTGGTCGGGCAGCACGTCGAAGGTGCCGCGCGGCGCCTGCAGCCGCTCGCTCACCGATCGGCCGCTAGCTCGGTGAGGAAGGGGTTGGTGGCCCGCTCGGCGGCGAGCGTGGTGATGCCCATATGTCCGGGATAGACGGTCGTCTCTCCGGGCAGGTCCCGGACCAGGCGGCCGATGGACTCCAGCAGCTTGGGTCCGTCCCCCCCGGGCAGGTCGGTGCGTCCGACCGAGCCCTGGAAGAGCACATCGCCGGAGAACAGCGCCTGCTCGGAGGCGATCGAGTAGCTCACGTGCCCCGGGCTGTGGCCCGGGGTGAACAGCACGTCGATGTCAAAGCCCGCCAGCTCGAGTGCCTCGCCTCCGGACACCGAGTGGTCGGCCTGATAGCTCTCAAACGGCCCGAAGCCCGGCCAGGGCACGTAGCTCATGATGTCGGCGAGCACCGGCAGCTCGAGCTCGGGACACCAGACCTCGGCGCCCGTCGCCCGGGCCAGCGGCGTCACCGCGCCGATGTGATCGAAATGGGTGTGGGTGATCAGGATCGCCGCGATCTCGAGCCCCAACGTGTCGATCGCGCCCAGGAGCTTGGCCGGCTCGTCGCCGGGATCGATGACGATCGCCGCGGTGGCGTCCTGGCGGCGGACCAGGTAGCAGTTCTCCTGGACCATGCCCACCGTGAACATGCGGACCTCGATCGGCCCCTGGCCCTTTGTCGTCTCCTCGGTCATCGCGCCATCTTTCGCCGCTGGCGGCGGCGGTAGAGAAAGAGGTCGGTGTAATAGCCCATGGGGATGTAGATCAGCACCACGATCGGCAACAGCACGATCGCCTGCGCGGGCTTGAAGCGAAGGATGGCGATGCCGACGCCGAACATGATCGCCGCCGCGATCAGTGCGCGCTGCGTGGCCGACTTCCAGGTGGGGAGCTGATCGAGGCGGTTCGGGCGGGAGGCTCTGGCCGAGGGCCCGCTGGCCTTCTTCTCCGACGACGTCGGCTTGCGTCCGGTGCGCCCCCGCGCCTCGACCACGCCGACGGCGTTGCCGCGGTGCTTGCTCCGACGCCGGCGCTTGGTTTGGGCCATGGCGTTCACAAGCCTAAAGCGTTCTCCAGCACCTGCCGGGAGGGGTCCCCTCCGCGCCAGGGGACGTCTTTGGGGAAGCCCTCCAGCGCGACCGCCGGGACCAGGCCGACCAGCTCGGCGACCGTCACCTCGGCGTGGCGGCGCACCGCGGAGACGACCTCGGCCAGCGTCAGCCGCGCCGGATCCTCGACGTTCATGGTCAGCTGGGCGGCGCCGGCGCGGCTGGCCAGCTCGACGCCCAGCGCCCGCAGGCCGGGGAGGCCCTCGGCACCCGACTCGCGCACCCGGGCGGCGATCGCGCGCGCGGTGTGAAGCGTGGCCGGGGGCGCCAGCTCCAGGTTGAAGGCCACCAGCGGCGGGCGGGCGCCGACCAGGGTCGCGCCGGCGCTCGGGTGAAGCCGCGCCGGGCCGAAATCGGGCGTGGCCTCCCCTGCGGCCAGGCGCGCCCCCAGCCCCCGGCGCCCCTCGCCGCGAAGCTCGGCCCGCGGTCGCCCGCCGGCGAGCGCGCCGTAGAGGAAGACCGGGACCTCCAGCTCGGCCCCGATCAGGTCGCCGGCGACCAGGGCCTCGGCGCAGGCGGCGCCGCGGGCCCCGTCGTCGAGGTAGACGACCGGGACCACGTCGACGGCCCCCACGTGGGGGTGCACCCGGGGTCGGTCGGGGTCATGCTCGGCGGCGCCGAGGTCGATGCGCTCGAGCGCCGCCCGGGCGCCGGCCAGCAGCACCGCCGCCAGCCTTCCCTCGCGGCCGGCGAGCGAGAACACCGCCCGATCGTGGTCGGGATCGGCGTGCACGTCGAGCACGCGCGCGCCCGCCGCCGAAAACGCGCTGCGCACCGTCTCGATCGTCTCGGTGTTACGACCCTCGGAGATGTTGGGTACCGCCAGCAGGATGCAGGGATCAGAGCAGATCGAAGGACGCCCCCGCGTTCGCCTGCGCCGGAGCCCCGTCCACCGTCGCCCGTCTCACGGCGCGGCGACACCACCCCCAAATAGACTCTTTCTCGGGCGGGGGCCCGAGCCACCGCCAGGAGGTCTGATGCGTAGTCGTCCCGCCCTCGCCCTCGCCCTCGCCGCCATCGCCGCGCTGGCGATGCCCGCCGTCTCCGCCGCCAAGCCAGGCGCCAAGAAGAAGGGCGGGCCCAGCTACTACGTATCGCTGGGCGACTCGCTGTCGGTCGGGGTGCAGCCGAACTCCTCCGGGGCGAGCGTGGAGACGGGACAGGGCTACGCCGATCAGCTGGCCAAGCTCAAGCGCACCAAGCGCAACAAGCTCAAGCTGATCAAGCTGGGCTGCGGCGGCGAGCGGACCGACACCATGATGGTCGGCGGCAAGTGCCAGTACGGAAAGGACTTTCGCATCCGCTACAGCTCAAAGCGCAAGGGAAGCCAGCTGTCCGCGGCCGAGCACTTCCTGCGCGAGCACCGGGGCCACATCGCCTTTGTGACCATCGACATCGGCGCCAACAACGTCGACACCTGCGCCAAGGCCGGAAGCGTGGACCTGGCCTGCATCAACAAGGGCGTCGCCGGGATCAAGGCCGACACGCCGAAGATCATCAAGCGCCTGCGCCGGGCGGCGGGCAAGAAGGTGCGGATCGTGGCCATGAACCTCTATGACCCCTTCCTGGCCGACTACCTGGACCCCTCCACCCGGCCGATCGCCACCGCCTCCCTGGCCCTGGCCGGCCAGGTCAACGGCACGATCAGGGACGCGTCGCTGCACAGCGGCGCCAACGCCATCGCCGACGTGTTCGGCGCCTTCCAGAGCGCCGACCAGACGATGGTGAGCTACAAGGGCCAGTCGGTGCCCCGCGACGTCGAGCGCATCTGCACCCTGACCTGGATGTGCGTGCCGGCGCCGGTGGGCCCCAACATCCACGCCAACCGCGACGGCTATGCGGTGATCGCCCGCACGTTCAAGCCGCTGGTGTGAGGCGCCCGGAAGTGAGAGCTTGGCTGGCCGTCGCCCTGGTCGGGGCGACGGCGGCGGGCTGTGGGAGCGCCTCGAAGTCCCCGACCGCCTCCACCGGCGGGACGGCGCACGGGCAGCCGGTCTCGCCTTCGGCCGGGGCGGGGGCCGGGCTCGAGATCGCGGTCCGGCGCACGGCGCCGTTCGGGCAGATCCTGGTCGACGCCCGGCGGCGAACCCTCTACCTGTTCACCCGCGAAGAACGCCACCGAGTTCGGCGGGACCTGGCTGCTGGTCGACCCCTCGGGGCGGGCCATCCACAAGAACGCCCCGCCCTGTCCCAAGCCCTGAGCGGGCCCGCTGGCGGCCCGGTGACCCCGCCCGACGGCTCGCTATGCTCGGCGCCCGGCCGGAGTAGCTCAGTCGGTTAGAGCAGCGGAATCATAATCCGCGTGTCGGGGGTTCGAGTCCCTCCTCCGGCACTGGAGAGCGCAGGTGGCTTCTACGAACTGGATGGCACGAAGCCCATCGTCCGCGTGAGCGCCATTCGCCACCGGCGCGACATCTACCGTCGGCGCTAACCGAGCCACTGCTGCCCTCCGCCAAACCGGAAGGAAGGCAGTCCGTACTCCAATCCCACCGATGCAATGCGCACGGTCCGGGCCGGCGGTGTGTGCCGCTTTTGGTTTCGGAGCGGAAGCGGCTCAGCGGTTGGCGTGGGCAGCCCGAGGCTCCCTTTCCGCGCCTTCTGAGCACTCGCTTGGAGGCAGGTGGATACCGCGGCCGGAGCAAAGCGGGACCAGCGCCTGCGCGTGGCGCCGCGATGAGTTCGGCGTGGCGCGCCGGTCATAACGTACGGCGTCGAAGGCGGCCGCCGATTTGACGACTGCCGTCCACGCCGACCGACGAACGCCAAAGGAGGTAACGATGCTCGACTACAAGATTGGAACCCGCGAGGAGTGGCAGGCGGCTCGCGATGAGCTTGCGAAGCTCGAGGCCGAGCACGCCAAGCTGGGCCAGGAGGTGACCGAGCAGCGTCGCCAGCTTCCCTGGGTGCCGGTGGAGAAGGAGTACCAGTTCGACGCCGAGGACGGGAAGAAGACACTCGCCGAGCTGTTCGACGGGCGCTCGCAGCTGCTCGCCTACAACATCATGTTCGGGCCCGACTACGAGCTCGGCGCCTGCCCCGGGTGCTCGAACCTGGGGGATGAGCTCGACGCCACCCGCGTGCATCTGAGCCATCGCGACGTGACGCTGATCTGCTTCTCGCGCGCGCCGATCGATCGACTGATCGCGTACAAGGAACGGATGGGTTGGCAGTTTCCCTACGTCTCGACGTATGAGACGGAGTTTCCGTTCGACTTCGGGCTCGCCCTGACGCCGGAGCAGGCGCGGGAGATCCCCGAGGTCAAGGCGATGATCGACAGCCCTCCCGAGTGGCTCGAGGAGTGGGGGCGGCAGGTCGGAGCCAAGCTGGAGGATGGTCTGCGCGAGGGTCCGAGCTTCATCGCCTTCGCGCGCGAGAACGGAAGCGTGTACCACACCTATACGGTGATGGCGCCCGATCCGTTCGTCGCGCCGTACCACTCGTTCCTGCTCAAGCGAACCCCGAGGGCTGGGTCCGAGGAGCCCCGCGCCTGGCGCAAGGACGAGTACCCGGACTGATCGCGTAGGGGTGAGAGCGGGCTGCCCCGCGGACTCCGCAAGCCTCAGGACGCTTTCAAAGCCTCGCCATAGGCTCCGCCGCTCTTACACCCGCGACTGCTGCGAGCAACGCTCCTTCGGTCTCCGGGTTCCGTCTTCGGGCACTGGAGACGCCAGCATGAACTGGCTTTGCCCACTAGCCTCGTTGGGACGTGAGGGGGATCTCGCTCGGGCCGGTCTGCGTGGCGCTGGCGGTTGCGATCGCCGCCGGATGCGGCGGTCGCGCTCGACCGGACACTGCTGGACCCGGTGCGGTTGGTCCTCAGGCGGCGGTGCAGCTGACCGGCTGCTACATGACCGTCGAGGTCTTCGCCACGCCTCGGGCGCGGCTTTTGGGGCTCGTGCCGGCGCGCTACCAGCTCGGGGTCTATGCCGGGCAGGGCAAGGGCACGCTTGCCTTCTGGGTAATCGCCTGCGGCTCGATACGGGTCGGCGCGCAACCGCCCCAGCGCGGGATCCTGAGCCTGGTCGGCGCTCAGATCAGATCTCCGGTGAAGCCCGAGATGCCCTCCGCGCCGGCGACGTTCGATCATTATCTGCTGCTCGCGCACAGCGACGATCGCGCGCTGGTCACGGCGCTGCTCGGCGTGGGGCTCCCCGCCGATTGGGTGCCGGGCATTCAGTTCTCGCGCGCCCGCGTGGCAAGCGTGGCCGTGCCGTGGCCCTCGGGCGCCTATGAGCTGCGCGTTCACGGCGCAGGCAACGAGGCTCCCCACGACCACGACAACTCCTACTGGCACGACGGTCGCGATGGCACCTCGCAGCTGGAGATCCGCTTCTACCGGGCCACCGATCGCGGTTGCGGCGACTGCAAGGACTCGGGGGTGCTGACGGCACCGAGCAGCCCTGTCGGGCGCCTGTTGGGAGGGCGGCCAAGTGAGCGCCCCTACGTCGCGTTTGACCACAACGAGATCGCCCGCGGCGAGGCCCGGCTCTTCGCCCCGCTGCGGCTGGCGTTCAAGCCGGAGGGGCGGCAGGGATACATCGGGCTGGGCGGCACCGACGCCTCCGGCGGCGTCCTGGCCGGCGAGCCGATCCCCGGTCAGCCGGCGGCCAACGCCGGCATCCGCCCCGGCGACCTGGTCCTCGCCATAGACGGCAAGCCGGTCGTCTCCCAGCCGGGGCTGGTAACCATGATTAGCGCCAGGCGCCCGGGCTCACGGGTCACCGTCACCGTCCTGCGCCACGGCGTCCGCCACAACCTGACCGTCACCCTCGGCGAGCGGCCCGGATAGCCGCTGCCGCGCGCGTTACTAGCTCGGTGGGAGGAGCAGCGCGCAAGGCCTGTCCCGGGCCGCTGGTCAGTGCGCGGTCGCCTCGACCGGCGCTTCGGTCACCGGTCTTGGTCCGAGCTCGGTGAGCGGGTCATCGGTGCCGGCGAGCTGCAGGTGGCACTCGGCCCGGATCATCATGCGCAGGGTGACGAGCAGGGCGAGGTTGGCCAGGAGGGTGAACACCGCCCCGAACTGGCTCTCCAGGAAGGCGAAGACCTGGGTGAAGAACACCTCGACCAGCAGCGCGTGGTCGAAGTACCGATAGGCGGCCAGGCGCGACTCGCGCAGCTTGAACACTCCGACGGCGACCAGGGCGCTGGCCACGAGCGACGAGACCAGCCCGGCGATGGTGATGGCCCGCAGCGGCTGGTCGCCGTTGAGGATGTCGCGGGCGTCGAGCGCGACCTGTCCGACGGTCACGAGCGCAGAGGCCACGAACACGGCGATCAAGGCGGTGGGAAACCACGGCCGTTGAATCAGGCGGAGGTAGAGCTCCCGGGCTCGATGCACCCGCCGGCGCCACCGGCTCGGCGGTCGCTGCGGGGCGCACTCGATCTCATCGAGGAGCGCCCTGAGCGGCTGCACCAGTGGCTCGGAGGGGTCGGCCCGTTCGAGCAGCTTGCGGATGATCAGCCGGTCGTGCTCGTGGAGATCGTGTCGGGCGCCCTCGGCCAGCAGCTCCATCGCGTTCATCAAGCACTCCTCGGGCGACCACGCCCGGTGCCATCCGATCGACCGGATGGCCAGGAACAGGAGAACGAAGACGATGTAGATCATCGCCGCCGCCGGCTTGAAGAAGTAGTCGTTGTCGGCGGTGACGAACTTGCCGATCTCGTCGATGAAGAATCCGAAGCCGATGCCCCCCACGAACGCGCCCACGTGCCGCCGCGCGCGACCGAGGTAGGCGAGCAAGACGACGATCACGGCCATCATCGCCAGGCCGCCCCACAACAGATGGGCGATGTGCAGCTTGCCGCCACCGAGCTTCGGATAGTGCGTGGCCCACAGCTGCAGGCGGATGACCAGGATCATCGTCACCGAAGCGACGAAGAACGTGTCGAGCAGCGTCCGGATCTCGACGCTGCGAACGGGATGGGAACGGCGATGGAACAAGGCGCGGGCGGCGTCCGAGCCGCGCGGAAACCTTAGCTCCCCGACCCTACGGCGAGGGGCAGGACCCCGGGCGGGGCGGGCCGAGCACGCTCGCCGATCCCGGGGTCTGGCCGTCGCGCCAGCTGGCCCGCCGCGCCGCTAGCGACAGCGTCGAGAGCCGGCCCCGGAGCCCCCAGTACAGCGTGCGCAGGCCATCGCGGTCATAGGCCTGGACGGCGGCGGGCGGCGCCGCACCCGCCGCGCCGCTATTCGATATCCACGCGGCGCTGCCGTCCGGGTCGACGGCGAGCGCGCTCAGGAAATCGCCCACGGGGGGCGCCACGCAGTACCGGGTCTTGCCCCGGCGCAGATCGAGCACCGCGATCTGCGGAATCGGTGAGCTCCCGGTGGCGGCGAACAGGTTGACGCGCACTCGGTCGACCGCCAGCCACCGTCCGGCGAGACGCACGATGGCGAATCTGCTGGTGGGGTCGTCCTCGTCGAAGCGGTAGTCGTAGCCGACCGGTGTACGTCGCCCGCTGGGGCGCCAGCAGGCGACCACGCGGGTGTTGTGGGTGTCGGGATTGGCAAACGGCCCATCGGCATAGACGATCGCCTTGGCGCTCTGCGCCCAGGCTCGCGATCCCCGCGGAACCCGGCAGTGCCGGTGGGCCGCCCATGCCCCGGGCGGGCCGAGGGCACCCACGGCCACCGCCAGCGCACCGCCAGCGCACAGCGCCACCAGCCGGCTCCGCGGTCGGGCTCTCATCCCGCCCCCGAGGCTAGCCGCGGGCCCTGCTGGGTGGCTAGGGCTAGGGCTCGAGCCGTCCGGTGTAGAGGGCGAAGACCGCCCCCTGCGGGTCCTGGACGACGCCGATCTTGCCCATCGCCATCTCAAACGGCCCGGCGATCGTGTTGCCCCCGAGCTCGCTGGCCCTGGCCATGCTCGCCTCGACGTCCTCGACGGCGAAGTAGACGAGCCAATACGGCGGCTCCTGCGGTTGCTTTTCGCGCATGCCGCCGTTGGTCGCGTCCCCGTTCTTGATCGTCAGGTAGCGCATCGGACCGCCCTCGAACGGCTCGGTGCTCCAACCGAAGAGCTTTCCGTAGAAGTCGGGGGCGGCATCGAGGTCCGGCGACGCCAGCTCGTTCCAGCACAGCGCGCCGGGGGCGTTGACCAGCGAAGCGCCGATGTGGTTGTTGGCTTGCCACACCATGAAGAACGCGCCCTGGGGGTCCTGGATGACCGCCATGCGCCCAGCTTCCATCACGTCAAAGGGCTCCGCGTGCACCGTCCCCCCGAGCTCGCCGGCACGCTGGGCGGCCGCGTCGGCGCTCTCCACGGTGATGTAGGACTGCCACGTCGGCGGGACGCCGGCGTCGCGCTGGGCGGGGGGTTGGGGAGCGATGGCGGCCACATCCTTGCCGTCCACTCGCTGCATCGAGTAGTAGGCGCCGCCGGGGACGGGCATGTCCTCGGCCTGCCATCCGAACAGGCCGCCGTAGAAGCGCTTGGCCGCCTCCAGATCGGTGGTGGCCAGATCGGCCCAGGAAAAGGTGCCCGGTGCGTATTTCGTGCGTTCTGCCACGGTGGCGACGAGCCTACATCAGCTCGCAGGCGCCCGTGTGAGCGAGCGGTTACCCGGAGGTGCGCCCATCCCCTGACCTCACCGAGCCCCTGTGTCCGCGGTTGTGTTCAAGCGCTCAGGCGTGGGATACCTTTTGCCTGCGCAGACCGCGAAATGGGGTTGGTGGATCGTGCGAGACGAGCGAAGGGTGCTTGCGTGAGGAGAGCTTCCCCCACCGCCACCCTGCTGGTGGGCGCCGTGCTCGGCCTCGCGGCTCCCGCCCAAGCCGGCACCGTGAGCGGCTCCTCGGGCGCCTTCCGGGCGTCCATGCACGCAGGCACCCACCATCCGCGAGCGGGCCGCAAATGGATCGTGACCTTCACCGCCACCCGCAACGGGCGACCGGCCCGCGCCTCGGTGGGCTATGAGTTCCTCTACGGCGGCAAGGTGGTGGCACACCGATCGCACTACCGCTTCCGCGGACACTTCAAGGACACCTTCTACTGGCCCGTTCAATCGGTGGGATACGCGCTCACCCTGCGCGCCGTGGTGCAGGGGTCCCACGGGGCGACGGTCTACCTCGACTACGCCGTCCAGGTCATCAGGTGAGCGATGAGATCGGCGCCGAGGTCGCCCTGGCGCACGTAGGCAAGCGCTTCGGCCCGATCACAGCGCTCGACGACGTAAGCCTGTGCGTCGCTGCCGGAGAGGTGGTGGCCATCACCGGACACTCGGGCTCGGGCAAGAGCACGCTGCTGAACGTCATCGGCGGATTGGACCGGCCGGAGACCGGCCGGGTGCTACTCGACGGCGACGCCACCTGGGAGCGCAGGCGCGACGCGCGCATGCGCCGCGGCCTGGTGGGGTTCGTCTTTCAGCAGCACCTGCTCCTCCCCACCCTCACCGCGCAAGCGAACGTCGAGGTACCGCTCGTCGGGGCCGGCGCGCGGCGGACCGAACGGCGCCGGCGCGCGGCCCAGCTGCTCGACGAGGTCGGGCTGGCCGATCGGGCCCACCACGTCCCATCTGAGCTGTCGGGGGGCGAGCGCCAGCGCGTCGCGGTCGCCCGCGCCCTGGCCAACGACCCGCGCCTGCTGCTGGCCGACGAGCCCACCGGCGCACTGGACTCGGTCACCTCGAAGCGCGTGCTCGACCTGCTGCTGGAGGTGCGCCGGCGCCGGCGCATGACGATGCTGCTGGTGAGCTATGACCCGACGGTGGGAAGCCGCGCCGACCGCACGCTGACCATGACCGACGGTCGCCTGGAATCGGGCGCGGTGACGGCGGGAGTGACATGACCCCGGCGCCGGATTTTCGCCCGGAGACGCCGCGGTGCTCGGGCTGATCGCCGCCAACCTGGCCCGCAGGTGGGGTCGGGCCGCGCTCACCGCGCTCGGGGTGGGCATCGGCGTGGCGATGATCGTGGGGCTGCTGGCCCTCACCCAGGGCCTCAAGGAAAGCGCCGCGGGCCTGGTCCACCTCGGGGGCTCGGATCTGGGCGTCTTCCAGAGCAACGTCTCGGATCCCACCGCCTCGGTGCTGCCCGCCTCGCTCGTCGGTCGCCTGGCCGCTCGCCGCGACGTCGCCCGCGCGACGCCGCTGCTGCTCGTGGTCGACGCGATCAAGGGGGACCCCGGCGCGGTGGCCTTCGGCGCCGACCCGACCGGGTTCTTCACCCAGCGTCTGGTGATGGTCCAGGGCTCTCGCGCCCAGGGAGCCGCCGTCCTGGTCGGCGACCGGCTCGCCCAGACGCGTCACCTGCGCCCCGGGGCCCGGCTGACGATCGAGGGTCGCGGGCTGCGCATCGCCGGGATCTACCACTCGGGGATCTACTTCGAGGACTCGGGCGCGGTGATGGCCCTCAACCAAGCCCAGGGGTTGGTGGGGCGCGCGGGCGAGGAGACGGCGATCGCCGTGCAGCTCGCCCCCAGGGCCCGCCCGGGGCCAACCGCGCGCGCCATCCAGCGCGCGTTTCCGGGCACGCAGGTGATAAGCGACCCCGAGGAGGCGGCGCGGGCCGGCGCCAACGCCACCCTGATCTCCAAGGCCGTGTTGGCGATCGCCGTCGTCGCCCTGCTGATCGGGGGGTTCAGCGTCATGAACACGATGGCGATGGCGGTGATCGAGCGCCAGGGAGAGCTCGGCCTGCTGAGCACGGTGGGCTGGAGCCCGTCGCGCGTCGCCGCGCTGATCCTGGGCGAAGGCGTGGCGGTCAGCCTCCTGGGCGCGGGGACGGGACTGCTGCTCGGCGTGGTGGGCAGCGGCGCGCTCGTGCACCTACTCGGCATCTCGAGCTATGTGAGCGCATCGGTCACCGCATGGGGCCTCGGTCGCGGCCTGCTGGTCGGCATCGCCATCGGCGTGCTCGGGGGCCTGTACCCGGCGTGGCGGGTGACGCGCATGCGACCGGTCAAGGCGCTGGCGCGCAGCTAGCGGGGCACCTGGACGGATGTCGGGATTGCGGGCGGCGTCCCCGCCGCCTAGCGTGCGGCCCGTGTCCTCGGGCGTCCCGTCCCAGCCGAGCGATGAGGCGCCGCGCGGGCGCGACGCGCGGGCGCTGTCCGCCGAGGATCTCAGCATCCTCGCCCTGGAGAACGCGACGGTCGCCGGGCACACCTGCAAGGTCGTCGTGGTCGAGGATCCGATGGACCCGGTCCGGCTGCGAGAGCAGGTGGGCGCCCACCTGGCCGAGGCGCCCGAGCTGGGCGTCCGCCTGGAGGAGGTAGACGGCACGCCGTGCTGGGTCGAGGATCCCGATCTCGACCTCGAGGCTCACGTCGTGGCCCAGGACGCAGGTCCCGCCCTCGACGAGGCAGGGCTGCGGACGACGGTGGCTGGCCTATTCGAGCAGCGGCTCGACCGCTCGCGCCCCCTGTGGCGCATGGACGTGCTACCCGAGCTGGCAAACGGCACCGGCGCAATCATCTGGCGCATCCATCACGCGCTGGCCGACGGCGCGACGGCCATGCGGCTGGCGCGCGCGGTGCTGTGGGAGGAGCAGCCCCCGGCCGCCCCCGCCGCAAAGGCGGGCGCCCGTCGGCCACGAGCCGAGCGCAGGGCGAGCCGAAACGACGCCGGGCGCCTGGGCGCCGGCCTGGCGGCGATGGCCCGCGAGGCGCCCCAAGCTTGGCGGCGCTCGCCGTTTGACGGCCACATCAGCGCGCGCCGCTCGGTGGCGTTTGCCGACGTCGAGCTCGCCGGCCTGCACCGCGCGGCAGCCGCGGCCGACGGCGCCACGGTCAATGACGCCGTGCTGACCGTGGTGGCGGGGGGCTTGCGCCGGTGGCTGGAGGACCGCCACGGGCACCTCGGCGCGGTGCGGGTAAAGGTCCCCGTCAGCCTGCACGGTCCGGCGAGCGGCGCGCACGAGAACGCCGAGGCGAGCGAGCCGGGCAACCGCGACTCGTTCTTCTGTCTGGACCTACCGCTGGAGTCCGGCGACCCGCTCGAGCGCCTGGCCAGCATCCATCGCGCCACCCGCGTGCGCAAGCAGGGACACGACGCCCAGCGCCTGGACGCGCTCATGCGCGAGCTGGGACGGGCCTCCCCGCGGCTGCGGCGGTTCGCCGAGCACGCTCTGTCGCACCCCCGTTCCTTTGCCCTCAACGTCTCCAACGTGCCCGGACCGCGAAACCCGGTGCGCGTCCTGGGGTCGCCCGTGCGCGCGCTGCACTCGCTCGCCGAGATCCGCGAGCGCCACGCGCTGCGGGTCTCGGTGGTGTCGCTGGCCGACCGCCTCACGTTCGGTCTGTGCGCGGATCCCACCCTGGTCGACGACGTCGAGCGCCTGGCCGCGGGTATGGGCGCCGAGGCCGCCGCTCTGGTAGCGCGGCGCTAGTCCTCGATCGGTCCTCAGACCTGGCGGCACTCGTCGGGACCGGGGAGCCGGCGGCGGGAGCTAGTGGCGACAATAGCCCCACCATGGCCCAGGCCTCGCCAGAGCGCACCCGGCTCGAGCCCGAGATCTTCGACCTCGCGGTCGAGCGCATCCGGGCGGGCTACTACTCGGACGTCTACTTCAACTACGCGCGCGAGCTATTGGAGGCCGAGCATCGCCACCCGCACGTGCTCATGCAGGTCTTCCAGCGCGAGCAGTCGGTGCTCGGGGGAGTCGACGAGGCGGTGGCGGTGCTCAAGCTCTGCGCCGGGCGCGAGGTCGGCGGCGAGTGGGAGGAGGGCTTTTCCCGCCTCCGGGTCGCCGCGCTGCACGAGGGCGACGAGGTCGCGCCGTATGAGACGGTGATGACGATCGAGGGCGACTACTCGCTGTTCGCGGTGCTGGAGACGGTGTACCTCGGCGTCATGGCCCGGCGTAGTCTCGTCATGCGCAACGTCTCGGCGGTGACCGCGGCCGCCCACGGCAAGCCGATCGTGTTCTTCCCCGCCCGCCACGATCACTGGCGCATGCAGACGGGGGACGGGTGGGCCGCCCACGTGGCGGGAGCGGTGGGAGTCTCGACCGACGCCCAGGCGTCCTGGTGGGGCGGACGCGGGGTAGGGACCGTCCCCCACTCGCTGATCGCCGCCTACGACGGAGATACCGTCGCCGCGGCCAGGGCGTTTGCGCGCCGCTTCGCCGGCCGGGTCAACGTGGTCGTGCTCGTCGATTGGGAAAACGACTCGGTGCGCACCTCGGTCGAGGTCGCCGATGCCCTGGGCGACGGGCTGTGGGGCGTGCGCTTGGACACCTCGCGCGCGCTCGTCGACCGCGGGCTGTGGGAGGCGATGGGGGAGTTTGACCCGCGCGGGGTAAACCCGGAGCTCGTGGCGCAGGTCCGCGAGGCGCTCGACGGCGCCGGACATCACCACGTGCGAATCGTCGCCTCGGGAGGCTTCGACGCCGAGCGCATCGCCGCCTTCGAAGCGGTCGGCGCGGCCGTGGACGCCTACGGCGTGGGGTCCTCGCTGCTCCGAGGCTCCAACGACTTCACCGCCGACGTGGTGATGGTCGACGACCGGCCGTGCGCGAAGGTGGGGCGGGGCTACCGCCCCAACCCTCGGCTGTGCGACGTTCGGTGAGCGGCTAGCGCTTCTTGGCGTCGACCGCGCGCTGCAGCTGGCGCTTGTTCATGTGCGAGCGGCCCGATACGCCGAGCTTGCGCGCCTCGTTGTAGAGCTGTTCGCGGGTGCGCCCGCGCGGGCTGCGGGTGCCCGAACGCAGACCCCCGCGCCGACCGGAGGAGATGTCGCGTACCGAGGTGCGCGACCTCGTGCGGGCGCTCCCGGAACGGGCACGCTCCTTGTTGACCGTGCGGGCGGCGATCTCTTCCGCGCGGCCGGTAGAGGTGCCGCGTTCCCTCTGCGACTGCTTGATGTGCTCGTACTGGCGGGCACGCTTGGTGCCCTTCTTGACTCCGCGAGGGGGCATGGTTCCTCCTCTGTCGCTCACCCGTCGATTACCCGGCCAACGAGCGCCCTATCGCGCCTCGCCCCTGGGGGCCAGCGCCGCCAGCAGCGCCGCTAGACCTCATCGGAGCTACCCGAGGGCTCACGCCAACCCAACACGGGCTAACGCTGGGCCGCCGATGCTGGTGGCATGAACGTTGCTCGTGAGCCCTCTGTCCCCCGGCCTATCGGCTCGGTGGCACGCGCCTCGGGCGTGGCGGCGCTCGTCGTCGCCACGTGCTGGCCGGCCGCTGCGCTGGCCGGCGTGACCGGCTCCTCCGCCGCCCCCAGCGCCCACCCCGGGCGCCCCGCGGCGGTGTCGGCGAGCCGTCACTCGCATCGCTCACACCGGTCGCGGGGCACGGCGCCCAGCACGATCCAGCGCGTCTGAGTCCCTGCGTGAGCGGCGTCCCGCGCTCGCTGTGGGTGGTGGGCCCGCCCGCACTGCCCCAGGCGGGGAACGGGTAGCGTCCGGGCGGTGTCCGCTCTACCCACCCTCGCCGGTCTCGCTTACCGGGAGGCGCTGCCCGCGAAAGCGGCGCGCGGTGAGGCCCTGCTCGTGCACGGCTTTCCCTCGTCCTCGTACATGTGGCGCCCGGCGCTGGAGGCGTTGGCCCGCGCGGGGTTTCGGGCAGTGGCGCCCGACCTCGCCGGCTTCGGCGACTCGCCACCCCGGCGGCCGGGCACGTGGGAGAGCCATATCGAGGCCCTGGAGGAGTTTCGCCAGGAGGCGGACGTCGAGCGCGCCGCGCTCGTCGTCCACGACTGGGGCGGCCTGATCGGGCTGCGGTGGGCCTGCGATCACCCCGGGGCAGTGAGCGCCCTGGTGATCTCGAGCAGCGGGTTCTTTGCCGACGGCAAGTGGCACGGCCTGGCCCGCGGATTGCGCACCGAGGGCCAGGGCGAGCAGCTGCTGCAGAGCCTGACCGGCGAGGGCTTTGCCGAGGTCATGCGCCAAACCAGCCCGGGCATGGATGAGGCGGCGCGCGATGAGTACTACAAGTGCCTGGCCGACGGCGAGCGCCAGGCCAGCGTGCTCGAGCTCTACCGGTCGGGCGACTTCGCCAAGCTCGAGCCCTACCAGGGCCGCCTGGCCGAACTGGAGGTGCCGACCCTGGTGGTGTGGGGCGAGAGCGACGACTTCGCCCCGCTGGCCGGCGCCCAGCGGCTGGCGGGCGAGATCCCCGGCGCCGAGCTGGCGGTGATCGAGGGCGGCGGTCACTTCATCTACGACGAGCGCGCCGACGCGGCGGCCGCGCGGGTGGCCGCGTTCCTCGCCGATCGCGCCTGAGCGCAGACGGCGACCGGCCCGGCCGGCAGCTGGGCGCCGGCTCGGGGCCTGGGGGCCGGAGGCCCCTCTCGAGAAAACCCGCCCTAGCGAGAGCTGCGCCGCCGGGAGGGGCGCCGACGCGGGCGTCCGGGGCGCGGCCGTCCCGACCCCGGGCGGCCGGCGCCGGCCCGCCGGGCAGTGGCGCGCTGGGGGCGCTCGGGACGACCGAGCTGCGCGAGCTCGCGTTCCAGCGCCTGCTCCACCTCGCGGGTCATGGTCAGGCCAAAGATGGCCAGGACCGCCTCGGCGGCGAGCGGGCGCAGGCGGTCCAGCGTCTCTCGCACACGGGGCCACTCCTCCTCGGGCTCGCCCGCGCGTTCGAACGGCCGCCACACGTACTCCAGGAACAGGTTTACGTACACGCGGGCAACCGCCTCGACGTGGCGCCCCACCCGGCCGGTGACCTCGACCGCCGCCTCCAGAGGCAGCCCGAGCTTGACCAGCTCCTCGGCGCCGCGCTCCAGGCGCGGGCTGAGCACCTCGAAGCGCTCGTCGCCGAGCGACCGCACGAAGCCCAGCTCGAGAATGCGCCGTGCCAGCTCGGGCGTCAACTGCTCGCCCCAGCGCTCGCGCAGCTCATCGAGGCTGACCACCTGGGGCTGCTCGTCGGTGAACGGAGCGGTCAGCGCCCGGGTGAAGTCGAGCACCTCCGCGGTCGAGCCGGCCGGGGTGCGATCGACAATGCGCCGGATCGACTCCAGGTTGAAGCCCTCGCTCTGGAGGTCCTTGATCAGCTCCAGGCGGGCGACGTGCTCGGGGCCGTAGTAGCCGGTGCGCCCCCGGATGGTGGGCGGGGCGAGCAGGCCCCGCGCCTGGTGGGCGCGCACGTTGCGCACCGTCATGCCCACGCTGTGGGCCAGCTGGTCGATGGTCATGCCCTCGTCCCGCGCCATACAGACACCCTAGTCTTGCGCCCGTGCCCGACGGGCTGAGCGTGCTCACCGGCTTCCCCGGCTTCATCGGCCGGCGCCTGGTCGCCCGCCTGCTCGAGGATCCCCAGCGCCGGGTCGTCGCCCTCGTCGAGCCCCGTATGCAGGCCGCCGCGGATCAGGCCGTGGCCGAGCTCGGGGCCGGCGAGCGGGTGGAGGTCCTCGGCGCAGACATCACCGACCGCCGGCTGGGCCTCGATGACGACGCCTACGAGCGCCTGCGGGCCGAGGCGAGCGTGGTCTTTCACCTGGCGGCGATCTACGACCTCGCCGTGCCGCTGGAGGTGGCCCAGCGGGTCAACGTCGACGGCACCGGAAACGTGCTCGACTTCTGCGCGTCGGCCGAGCGGCTGGAGCGGCTCAACTACGTCAGCACCGCCTACGTGGCCGGGCTGCGCCGAGGCGTGGTCTACGAGCACGAGCTGGCGCTGGGCCAGGCGTTCAAGAACAACTACGAGTCCACGAAGTTCCAGGCCGAGGTGTGGGTGCGGGCGGCGATGGACCGGGTGCCGTCGGTGATCATGCGTCCGGCGATCGTAGTCGGCGACTCGCGCACCGGCGAGACGCAGAAGTTCGACGGGCCCTACTACCTGCTGCGCACCATCGCCGTGCTCGACCGCTACGGCCGGGCGATCCCGAACTTCGGTCGCGCCCAGGCCCCGTTCAACGTGGTCCCGGTCGATTTCGTGGTGCAGACGATGGTGGCGGCCGCCGGCGACGAGCGGGCCACGGGCAAGACGCTTCACCTGGTGGACCCCGATCCGTTGTCGGCGCGCGAGCTGGCCGCCACGCTCAGCCGCGAGTACGCCGGGCGCGAGCCGTGGGGCCGCATGCCGGCGTCGCTGCTGGAGACCACCCTGCGACTGGCCTTCGTGCGGCGGATGTTCGCCGGCACGCCGCGCGAGTCGGTGCGCTATCTCAACCATCCGGTTCGCTTCGACACCCGGGGGGCCGACGATCTGCTCGCCCGCCATGGCCTGCGCTGCCCCCGGTTCGTCGACTACGCCCCGGCGATCGTGCGCTTCTTTCGCGACCACCAGGACGACCCCCGCTTCCTGCCCGCTCCCGGCTAGGCGACTGGGGCGCCGGGCACCGGGCGACGTCTCAGCGCCGGCGTCCGGGCCGCCGCCGGGGCGGCTTGGCGCCCGAGCGGGGGCGCTTGGAGGGCCGGCGCGGCACGCAGGTGTGGTAGGTCCGCCTCAGCACCACTCGCCGTCCCGTGCCCAGCCGTACGACGAGGCGCAGCGTGAAGCGCCCGTGCGGCAGGCCGCGCAGGTCGACGGTTCCGCGCGGGCGGCCCCGGACGCGCCGGAGCCTGAGGTGGCGCCCGTGCACGGTGGCGCTCAGGACCCGGGCGCCACGCGGCAGACGGATCCGAAAGCGGCGGCGGCTCACGCACGCCGTCCGGCGCGCCGCCCGGGAGCCAGGTTGGCCCCGGCCGCCGCCGCGGCGGCCCGGCGAGGGCAGGACCACTCCCCCGCCGCCCGGCGGCGAGCATCCCAGCCGCTCGAAGTCGGCCGCCGTGCTCACGTAGCGGGAGACCGGAAAGTAGTCGCCCATCGTCGCGCCCTCCTGCCCGAACTTGGCGCGCTGGATCGACTGGGCGAAGCCGGGGTCGGGCAGCATGTGCCGGTAGATCAGCACGCCCCGGCCGTTGGGCCCGAACGGCAGCCAGTTGATCGCGCAGGCGGCGGTGGCGTTGGCCGGGCGATTGCCCGGCGTGGAGACCACGTAGGTGGCGAGGCGGTTGTCTCCCAGCACCGCGCGGTCGTCGTTGGTGCACTGGATGAAGCGCTGGGTTGCCGGATCGTTCTCGCACAGCGACCAGTAGCGCAGCTGCCCGCCGGGCATGGGCGAGGTGCCGGGCCGGGTGTTGGGGAAGGTGGGTGCCCGGAAGCGTGTGACCACGACGTCGCCGTAGGCCTTGCTCAGGTTCGCCGACAGGTAGGCGTTGTGAATATTGGACAGAAAGCCGCCGCTGCCGCCGCGGTCAGCCAGGTCGAGCTGGCGCTGGAGCTCAAAGAGCGGGTCGGTGATGTTGGAGTCGGTGAGGCTGTCGGCCACCGCCTGGAACAGGTTGGTGAACTTGCGCCACACCGGGGGGTTGCGATCGAACACCGTCTGGCCTTGCGAGCCGAAGCCGTTGAGGCTCGCCACGCCCTGGTTTACGCCGGTGATCCCGGGACGCCCGAAGTTGGCGCACGCCGAGGGCGGGGCGGGGCCCCCGTCGGCGGCCTGGAGGGTCAGGGTGGGAGCGCCGACATCGCCGAACTGGTCGCGTCCCTTGTCCGGGATGTAGATGCGGTAGATGAAGGTGCCGGCATAGTTGGGCAGCCCGTTCTGACCCGTGCCGGTGTAGAGCGTGTTGGCGGCGCGCTGGCTGGGGATCGGGCCGAAGTTGATGTAGGCCGTGTAGTGGCGGTTGGGGCTCGTGCGGTCGGCGCCGATCGCGAAGGGGTTCAGCGAGCCGGGGTCGGGTGCGAGCTCGATGTCGGCCAGGGCGTCGAGCGGGCGCTGGAGCACGTCGTAGACGTTGTAGGAGGTGTAGCGCACGTGGGGGTACTGGCCGTCGATGCGGATGCGTGTGCCGGGGGCCGCCTGGTAGGCGCCGGAGAAGTATTCGGCCGAGTCGTCGGGGAACGCGACGTTGACCGTGTCGGGGTCAAACTTGGACAGCCCCAGCTCGCAGGTGATGTCCACCCCGCTGGGCGTGTCGGCGCGGGCCGCTTCCGCGCCCGCCGCGCCCAGGATCGCGCCGGCGGCGGCCGCCGCGATCGCCAGCGGCCGTGCGACTCGGTCCCAGCCCGCACCTGCGCCCATGGTCACCCAGATTGTGACAAGGCGCCGGCGCGTCGGCGCCGGCACGCCAGGGTCGGGGCGCGGCGACCGGGCCAAGGTCCGAGCGCGCGCCCGGGCCCGCGCGGGGGCCGCCGCCGCTAGCCCGTCCGGCGCGTGGCGCGCGCGCCGCGGTGCGCGGGGCGGCCGGGCGCCCCCACGGGGGCTCCCGACCCGACCGCCGTCGCCTGGGGGGAGACGAGCACCTCGCTGTGCACGCGGTCGAGCCGGAGGCCCAGCAGCTGCTCCTCGGAGAGCAGGACGGGGCCCCCGGCCCGGTAGCGGTACACGAGCAGGCCGTGCACGTCGCGGCGCCCGAGCGGGATCAGCCCGGGGGCGGCGGGGCGCAGCGCTCGGTGCACGATCGGGCGGTAGCCGACCAGGTCAACCTCTTGGACGGCGGCGGCGTCGCCGGGGGGCAGCTTGTGCAGGTCGCGGACGTAGTATTGAAGCGGAGCGGTGCCCAGCCCGACCGTCACCACCGCCCGCTGGGCGGGCGAGCCGTTCAGGGCGCGGGCCACGCCGCGCCAGTCCCCGCGCTGGAGCCGGGGCCGGAGGTCGACCGCCACCACCGCCGCCAGGCCGGCGGCGCAGATGATGAGGGCCAGCGCCGCGCCCAGGCCACCCGCGCGGCGGGCGGCCAGCGCCACGGCGAAGGCCGCGGTGAGGGGAAAGAAGGCGGCGATCAGGTTGCGGGGAGCCAGGTAGTCCAGGCCCACCACCGCCAGGACCAGCGGGGCGGCGATGGCCACGACCCCGAGCCCGGCGGACAGGAACGCCGCGTCTCGCTCGCGCGGCTCCAGTCGCCCGACCAGCGCCAGCGCGGCGGCGAACGGCAGCAGGGCCAGCAGGAGCAGGCCCTTGCCCAACGTGTTACCGGACGCGCCGAGGACCCAGTACTGGGGGATGGCGATCAGTCGGCTGGAGAACGCCCAGTGCCCGATCCACTGCGTCCCGTGACCCGACTGGGCGACCACCAGCGGGATCAGCGCACCGGTGACCACGGCCACCGAGGCGACGGCCAGGGTGCGGGCCAGCCGCCGGTCGGGGGGCCGAAGCAGCAGCAGGGCCTGGGGGACGATCAGGAAGATCGCGAAGTAGTGGGTCAGCAGGGCGAGCGCGGAGGCGACGGCCCAGGCGGCGAGCGATGCCGGCGCCGGGCGTCGCCGAGCCCGTAGAAAGAACAGGAACGCCAGCGCGGCGAACGCGAGCACCAGCTCGTAGGCGCGGGCCTCCTGGGAGTACCAGACGAACAGGGGGTTAAAGCACGCCAGCGCGGCGAACACGATCGCGGTGCGGCGCGTGCCGAGCTCACGGCCGACCGCCCACGCGACCGCCACCGTGGCCGTCCCCACCAGGGCCGAGACGAAGCGCAACGCCACCGCTCCGGTCCCGAACGCCTTGGTGATCCCCCACAGGAGGATGTAGTACAGGGGGGGCGTGTTCTCGGTGTGGCTCACCGCCCGTAACGTCGCTCCCAGCCCGCCGTGGAGCACGTGCACGGGGGTGAACGCCTCGTCGTACCACAGGCTCTGCAGGCCCAGGGTCGAGAAGCGCAGGGCCGCGGCGGCGACCAGCAGGGCGCCGAGCACCAGCCCGGTCGAGCTCCACACGCGCTGGACGCCCGCCGCCTCGGGCGGGGACTCGGAGGTGGGGGGCGCGGCCGCGGTCGAGGCGGCGGCCCAGCCGAGGGCGGCGGGCCCGCGGATCCTCACGGCCGCCCGGCGGGGGCGCCGCACAGGTGGTGTGCCAGCGCACTGCCGAAGCAGCCCCAGCGGAAGCGATAGCGGTCGGGCTTGAGCAGCGGCAGGTAGTAGCCGCCCCGCACCTGGCGCAGGCGGACGTGCGCGGGACCTCCCATGAACAGGCACAGCCGCTGGTGGGCGCCCGAGGCCGACTGGCCGCAGACCTTGTCGACGGTGCCCCGCTTGGGCGGAGCGATGGCGATCTTCTTGAGCTTGGGCCGATGCACGTAGGCGCGGAACGTGTGACGGTCGACGATCGCGCGCTTCTCGATTCCGACGTGGCGCGCGACGTCGCGGATCACCGCGGCGCCCAGCAGCAGCCCCACCACGATCAGGACGATCCCTTCGACCGCGTGGAGGCGGCGGCCCGGACGCCAGAAGCGGCGCAGGCCGCCGGGCCCGGGCTCGGCGGGGGCGGGGACAGAGGCCGGGGGAGCGGCGGTCGAGTTCACGTGAACAACGGGGCGAGCTGGTGGGCGAAGAACAGACCCTGGACGCCGAGGGTGGCCCACAGGACGCGACGGTCGCGCGAGAGCACGGCGAGGGGAAGGGCCCAGACCGTGTACCAGGCCAGCAGCCAGGTGGTGGTCACGGCGATCGCCAGCATCGTCACCGTCGACGCCGACAGCCAGTCATAGCCACGCCACACCCGCACCAGCAGGTAGACCACCACCAGCCCCAGCGCGCCCCGCAACAGCGCGCGGTCAAACGGAAACACCCCCGGCAGCCCGAACAGGTGGGCGACCTCGTTGGGGAAGCTGTCGGTGGAGACGAAGGACTGCTGGCGGCGCAGCACCGAGATGAAGTCCAGCGCGTGGGCGCCAAAGCCCACGAAGGCGATCAGGGCGATCGCGGCGATCCCCGCGACGGTGCCGGTGACCACGCTCACCCGGCGTCGGCCCAGCGCCATGAACGGGAGCACCGCGACCGAGGTGGCCTTCACCGCCGCGCCGAGCACGATCGTCGCCGAGCCTCGGAAGTCGTGCTCGCGCAGCGCCAGCCAGATCCCGACCATCATCAAGAAGCCCATGATCAGGTCGTTGTGGGCCCCCCCGACGTCGTAGATCACCACCAGCGGGTTCAGCCCGAACAGGAGCGACGGCACGCGGGGGTCGCGGCCCAGCAGCTCGGCGCAGCGCCACACCATCCACACGGTTCCCAGACTGGCGGCGACGGCCAGCACCTTCATGCCCCACAGCGCGCCGGTCAGGCCGAGCAGGGCGATCGGATAGCTGGCCAGCGTGAACACCGGGCCATAGGCGGTGGGGACGTGCTTCCACGGGTGGCCGATGAAGCGGTAGATGGGATCGTGGATGGCCGCCGCGGGCCCGTGCACGTAGGGGTTGAGGCCGTGCAGCGTCCCCATGCGCCCGTAGGCGACGTAGCTGAAGATGTCCTGCGAGAGGAGCACCGGTCCGGCCAGGACGACGAGGTGAAGCACGACGACGGCGCCGAGCGTCCAGCGGATCGGAACCCGGCGGGCCAGCAGCACCACCCCCGCGTAGCAGCCGATCAGCACCAGCATGTCGATCAGGAAGGTGTGGTAGTCGAGCTTGGCGCCGATATCCCGCAGGTAGTTGGCGATGTGGGGCGAGGGCGGGATCAACGCCGACTTGCCCGAGGCGCCGTCGACGACGATCAGCGCCGTACCGATCACCATCAGCACGAGCAGACCCAGGGTCACGCGACGCGCCGCCGGGTCGCTCAGACCGCGCCGGCGCTCGCGGCCGGTGGCCGCCGTGGGCGCGTAGACCGGGGCCCCGGCGCCGACCGGATCAGAGCCGACGGTGGAGGCGCTCATCGCATGCGCGTCGGTGTGGGTCATGCAGCCGGTGAGTCCGATCTGCCCTGTCTACGCCGGAATGGCGGGGCCCACCCGGTGCGGGTGGGCGAAACACGGTGCTCGCGGTTCCCCGTCGCCCCTGGTGCGCCCGCGAGGCCATGCCTTCTCCGTCGAGGCGCCCATGATACCCGGCCGCCGGAGGTCGGTTACGCCGCCCGAGCCGCCCGCCCGGGAGCGGGCAACCGCCGCGGGCGCCGAGCGCGGGCGCCGGCGCCCGACCGCGCCGTGGACCCCGACGAGCCGGTGCGCGGGCACCGAGCGTCGAGCTCGCGCGTGAACCGACGCCAGGCCCCGCACACCACGTTGTCGCGGGTTCGCTGGCACAGTGCACCGGCCAGGTCGCGGTTGAGCACGTGGTAGTTGAGGTCGGCGGGCGGCCCACCGAGCTGGTAGCGCGACCAGCTGCCGGTGTCGAACAGGTGGATGCGCCGGCGGGTGGCGCGCATCCCCTTCGCCGCCAGCGCCGCCACCTTCGGATCGTGGGTGGCCGAGGCCAGATCGGTGAGCCCCACCATCGCGTCCAGGTGCGCGTTGAGCACGACCTCGTCGCGGGCGAAGCTGTAGAGCAGGAACCAGTCGCCGTCGCGGCCCAGCCCCAGCTCCACCCCGCCCGGGGCGCGGCGTCCCAGGATGCCCGCCAGCTGCCGGGCCACCGCCAGGTAGTCGGGGCGGTGCAGCTTGGCCGCCACCGTCGTGTAGGCCTCGATCGCGGTGCCCTGGGAGAGCGCGCTCGTCCACGGCGGCTTGCCCGCCTCGAACGGGAACGCGTACTCCCACGTGGCCAGGCCGTCGCGGCTCGAGATCAACGGGAGCATCTCGTCGAGCAGGCGACGCGCGCGCTCGAGCGAGCTGGGGGTCCCCTGGTGCGCCAGCGCGTCGGCGGCGCCGAAGGTGCCGTTGACCTGGAGCTGCAGGCCCATGCCCGGGTAGTACTCGAAGACGACCCCGCTGCCCGTAAACACGACGCGGGAGATGCGCGCGCCCAGGGCCCGGCAGTGGCGCCCGGCCGTGTCGGGCTCGCCCGCCGCGATCGCCGTCGGCACGTCGGTGCCCCCGCCGGTCAGCGCCGACCCGCGCGCGACGATGGTGGAGTCGTCGCCCGGCGCCGGTGACCCCCGGCGCGACCACCACTGCGCGTTGCGCTGCAGGGTGAGATAGATCAGGGCCAGGCGCGAGGGGGTGAGCAGGCCACGGATGGCGATCGAGCGCGTGATCCGGATCACCGCGGTCATCTCGGTGCGCCGGCTGCCCCTGACCCGCGCCGCGGTGGACAGCGCCGAGTGGTAGATCGAGCGGTAGCTGGCGGCGCGGGTGGCGTCGAGCACCCCGGTGATCTGGGCCCGATCGACCGCCCCGAGCAGCGGATCCGCGCTGGGCCTCAGCGGCGGCGGGGGCGGAGGGGGCGCCGGGGCGGGGCCGGTGCTCGACCCGCCGGTGCCGGGTGGCGGACTGGACGAGCCGCCCGTCCCCCCGGTTCCCTGCGCCGACGCCGCGGCGACGCCCGCGGCTGCGAGCGCGAACGTCGCGCAAGCCAGCGCGGCCGGTAGACGAAGGCCTCTGGGTGCGCTCATGGAGGCAAAGGTTGGCAGCCGCGGGTCCGCGACGCACCCGCCGCAAGGCTTGCTGCGGGAGAATCCGGGTGGTGGCCCAACGGCTGGACGGCGGGATCCCGGACGAGCTGCGCTTCGCCCACAGCGAGCGGTGGGTGCGGGTGCGCGTGGGCGGGCGCCTCCTGGCCGACACGCGGCGGCCCCTGGTGGTGTGGGAGCCGGGCCAGGCCATCCCCCACTACTGCTTCCCCGCCGTGGACGTCGATCGCTCGCTGCTCGAGGCCGAGGGGCGCCCGGCCACCGACGGCGTGCGCGAGCGGGTGTGGGACCTGCGCCACGCCGGCCAGGCCGGCGAGGGTGCGGCGTGGAGCTACGCCGACCCCGACCTCTCCGAGTACCTGGCCCTGCGCTGGGACGCCGCCGACGAGTGGTGGGAGGAGGAAGAGCGGCTGTTCGCCCACGTGCGCGACCCCTACCACCGGGTGGACGTGCGCACCAGCTCTCGCCACGTGCGGGTGTCGCTCGACGGCACGCTGGTGGCCGACAGCCGGCGTCCCCGGCTGCTGTTCGAGACCGGCCTGCCCGCGCGCTACTACCTGCCCCCCGACGACGTGCGCACCGATCTGCTCGAGTCCAGCCAGCTTCGTACCGCGTGTCCGTACAAGGGGATCGCCAGCTACTGGTCGGTGCGCACCCCCGCCGGGGTGACGCCCGACGTGGTCTGGAGCTACCCCGACCCCGAGCCGGGCCTGCCCCAGGTCAAGGGCCTGCTCTGCTTCTTTAACGAGCGGGTGGACCTGGAGGTCGACGGCGAGCTCCTCGCTCGGCCGCAGACTCAGTGGTCCTGAATCGGGCGGGAGTCGCCGGCGCCGCGAGTCGGGCGGGCGCCCAGCGGGTAGCACCATCCGTGCCCGCCCAGGAGGTGAGCAGATGACCGAGGACAAGCAGGATTCGGCGGCTGCCCGCGCCGACGCGAAGGCAAGGGAGGTCGCCGATCGCGGGGAGGCCGACGTGGACCAGCTCGAGCGCCACACCGAGCGCCTGGGGCACGAGATCGATGCCGCGCGCCGCGACTGGGAAGCCAAGCAGGCTGATCCCTCGATCCCCGGCGCGGTCTCCCCCGAGCCGTCGAGGAAGGAGGAGCCCTCCTCCCCCGAGCGCGGGCAGGCCGCCGACGAGCCGACGGCCCCGCGCGAGCAGGGAAGCCGCTAGAACACGGAGCGTTGCGCGGCGGCGCGCGACCGAGCAGGCTGGGCATGGTCCGATCGGTGCGCGTGGGATGCTCGGGATGGAACTACCAATCCTGGCGGGGGACGTTCTACCCGCCGGGGCTGGGCACGGCCCGCTGGCTCGCGCACTACGCCACCCGGTTTGACACCGTCGAGGTCAACTCGACCTTCTATCGGCTGGCGTCGCCCCAGGCGGTGGCCCGGTGGGTGGAGCAGACGCCCGAGCGCTTCCTGTTCACGCTGAAGGCCAGCCGCTACCTGACGCACTACAAGCGCCTGACCGAGCTGGGCGCGGGGGTCGGGCGCTTCTACGACGCCGTCCGGCCCCTGGTGAAGAGCTCCAAGCTGGGTCCCGTCCTCTGGCAGCTGCCCGAGAACTTTCACCGCGACGACGAGCGGCTGGCCTCGGCCCTGGCCGGCCTTCCGTCCGGCCGGCACTGCGTGGAGTTCCGTCATGCCAGCTGGTTCGCCGACGAGGTCTACGAGATCCTGCGCCAGCACGGCGCGGCCCTGGTCATCGGCGACGCGCCCGAGCGGCCGTTTCAAAGCCACGAGCTGACCACGGACTGGACGCTTGTCCGCTTTCACCAGGGGCGACGCGGGCGGCGAGGCAACTACTCGGCCGCCGAGCTGCGCGACTGGGCCGAGCGCATTCACCGCTGGCGCGCGCGGGTCGAGGTCCTGGCCTACTTCAACAACGACTGGGAGACCTTCGCGCCCCGCAACGCCCTGGTGCTGCGGCGCGAGCTGGAACGGCTGGAGGATTAATGCCGGCTGGCCGCCGGCAAGTTGGCCGACGGCGCCTGGACCCCGACCATCACGTCGGGGGACCGGGGCAGCAGCGGCGCGCGGCGCAGCATCCCCGGGGTGACCAGGGCGGGCGTGGGGCGCCGGAAGCGAAACAGGCGAAAGCCAGCGCCGTCCACGCGCCCCGCGAGCTCGAAGCCGAGGCCCGGCGAGACCGGTGAGGCGACGGCGCTGACGTCGTCGAAGTAGGGCACACCGCGGATATCGAGCACGTCGACCTCGGCCACCGCCACCTCCGGCGAGTGCATGACCTGCACGTCGGGGAGGTAGTCGCCGGTGAGGGCGACTATGTGCGGGACCGGGGCCGGGTTGTCGGTCACGGGAGCGATCACCAGGGCGCGCGGCCGCGACGCGGGCCCCAGGGCCCGCGCGGCGTCGCGCCAGTTCTCGCGCTGGACGTCGGGGTCGAACCACCGCCAGGCGTCCACGGCGACCAGCCCGACGCACAGCAGCGCCGCGGCCAGGGTGCCCAGGCGCGGCGCGCGGCGCGCCCCCAGGCCGCAGGCGAGCGCCAGGATGACGGCGAGCAGTAGCGCCATCGCGTTTCGCTCGTCGAGGATGCGCAGTCCGAAGGCCTCGGCCACCAGCGGCCCCACCAGTCCGGCGACCACGAGCGCGGCCATCCCCGCTGCCAGGCGACGCTCGCGCGCGCTCGCCCGCGTGACCAGCAGCACCAGGGCGGCCAGCACGCCGGCCCCGACCAGCCCGTAGGCGAGGCCGTAGGAGACGGGCGCCGGGGGTCCCGCCGCCCACTCGGTCGGCAGCTGGCCCAGGCGCTCGCCGAGCGGGATGTCGGCCAGGTAGGCCGCGCCACCGCCGGCGTGCTGGGTGATCGCCAGCGGCAGCAGCGCGCCCCCGGCGGCGGCCGGAAGCGCGCAGGCGCCGAGCACCCGCCGGCTAGCTCCGGCGCGCGCGATCAGCCACAGCGCCTGGGGGGCCACGACGAAGAGGGCGAAGTAGTGCGTGGCCAGCGCCAGCGCCGCGCACGCTCCCCAGCCCACCAGCGCCCATCCCCGCCGGCGCTTGGGCTCCCCGACGTCGGTGGCCAGCGCCAGGCAGTACAGCGCGCCGGCCACCAGGGCGACCATGAGCGCGTAGGCCCGCGCCTCCTGTGAGTACCACACCAGGTCGGGGCTGACGGCGACCAGCGCGGCAGCCACCAGCCCCGCCCGCGCGCCGACCACACGCCGCGCGAAGGCGAAGACCAGCGGGACGGTCGCCGTTCCCGCCAGCGCAGAGAGCGCGCGCAGGGCGAGCTCCGAGCGCCCGAACAGCGCGCGAACGCCCGACTCGAGCACGTAGAACAGGGGCGGGCTGGATTCGGTATGGGGGAGCTGGTGCAGGACGTGGCCCAGACCGCCCTTGAGCAGCCAGGAGGTGACGGTCTCGTCCTCCCACAGGCTCTGCTGGTCGAGCGTGGCAAAGCGCAGGGCGCCCGCCAGAGCGGTCAGGGCGAGCACCGCGAGCAAGGCGCGGCGGGCGCCGGGCACCCCCGCCGGCGCGGTGGCGTCGGCCGGTGCGGTGGCGTCGGCCGGCGCGGTCGGGTCGGCCGGCGCGGGGCGCGAAGCGCTGCGCGGACGGCGCGCGGTGGCCGCGGGGGTCTCGTTCACGACCCTAAGGTACGCGGGCGCGTGGGCCGCGCGCGACGGCTCGCTCGGCGATCGCGCTAGGGCGCGGAGGTGGCGCTCTGGCGGACCACGCGACGAATGCCGGCGAAGGACTCGCCCTTGCCGATGTAGGCGTGCGCTCCCTGCGCGAGCACGGTGGGAGCGATCGGTTCGGCACGCAGCCCGGAGAGCACGACGATCGCGCAGTCGGGGGCCGCGCGCCTGATCTGCGGGATCGCCTCCAGCCCGTCACACAAGGGCATCGACAGGTCGAGCAGAACCACGTCCGGCCGGGTGGCGCGGACGCCCTCGACCCCCGCCGCCCCGTTGCCCGCCTCGCCGACGACTTCGATGGACTCGTCCTCCTCGAGGGCAAACCGCATCAGGGAGCGAAACTCGGGCACGTCGTCGCACAGGAAGACGCGCACGGTGCCCGACGCGGCGCGCTCCTCGCGCGAGCGGGCGGGCAGACGTACACGCGCTGCGTGATCGGAGCCCTGCTCGATCGATCGCCTGGTGAGGGGCACTACACGATGATCATCGGATGTTGGGCGTGCTCGCACGATCCCCAGTTCTGGGGATCCGCCTCCTCGCCTCGGCACTTCGCGGGCGGGCCTCGGATCTACCGTGCAGATCCGCGACCGGGCCCGGTAGCTACCCCACCGTCTTCCAGGGCGTCCACGGGCCCAGGGCGCGATCGCGCACGCGGGTGTAGGCGCGCCGCGCGGCCCGCCGGCCCCGGCGCCGACTTGACGCCGGGCCGCCGAGGCGGCGATATGAGGAGCGGCTGCGTACGACCAGATAGCGCTCCCACAGACCGAGAGCGCGACGGGCCTCGGGATCCCTTGATCGGCGCAGCCGTTCAAGCGAGCAAGGCTCGTCGCCGTGCGGGCTGTTGCACCCTTCCCCGGGTGGACAGCAAGGTTTCATCTTTTTCTCTGTTGACAGGGTTCCCGTATCGAGCTCGCGGCAAGCGAAAAGCCCCTCTGCGGGGGCCGTCAGGGTCGGGAACCGGACACGGCGACGGCGCAAGCCGCTCTCGGCGTCGGGGAGCGGACCTCTCGGGGCTTCGTGGGAGCGGACCTCGCGGCCCGTCTTCCCGAGCGCGGTTCGCCTGGTTGGGCGGCGGGTATGCCACTCCTACGGGCCTTTATGGCGCGCGCAGTCCCGATACCAGGAGGCGAACGATATGGAGTCGTCCCAGCAGCGAGAAAATCAAGAGGGCCGCGAGGAGATGGAAGCCCTCGAGCAAGCCGACGAGGTTCCCTCCGATCCGCGCGAGTGGCCGGGCGGAAAGGCGAAGTACTTCACGTACGGCGGTGGCGAGGACCAGAGCAACGAGCCCTACGGCGACGACATCACGGGCAAGCTCGGACCCTCCGACGTACACCATCAGCCCGACGGCAGCGTGATCGTTCGGGGCGAGAAGGTCGACGACCCGGAGAAGTACAAGGGCGAGCCGATCCCCGGCGGACCGACCGACCCCGGCGCCAGCGACCTACCCGCCAACCGCGCCGCGCGCGCCCAGGCGAAAGAGCGCGGCAACGAGCAGCCCGAGGAGGAGGGCGACTCCCAGCAAGAAGAGGAGCGCTCCGCACAGCAGGAGGGGGCCTAGAGCACCCGCCGCGCGGCGCTAGCCACTGGGCCGCCGCGCGGCGCTAACCGACAGGACCGCGCAGGGCGCTAGCCCTCCCGCCGGCGCCAAAGGCTGCCGAATCGAGGGCCGCGGGCGAGTACCCTGCACACGATGGCGCCAGCCGACAAGAAGGCCGCCGGGTTCGGCGGCATGCGCGAGGACCACGCGCGCCTGGGTCGCGAGTGGCGTCGGCTGTCGCGGTCGGCCACGTTCGTGGCCATCCTGACCAGCCCGGCCCTGTTCGGGCTGCTCTACATACAGGACGGTTGGAGCCTGCTGGGCGCGTTGGCCGGGACATTCGCAGGAATCATCGCCTTCCGCGGGCTGATTGACGTCATCGCCCACCGGCTGATCCCCCGACCCAGCCTGTACGGCGCGGACCGCGAGAGCCTGCTCGACGACGCCGTGGCACGACGGCGCATCTGGTTTTGGCGGGGAAAGTTCCGGCTGCTGGTTTGGGTCGGCGGCGTTGTGCTGGCACTGCTGCTGGTGATAGCGACGCTGGCCGGCGAGTCCATTGGCCAGGTGCTGTCGGACATTGGCAGCGGCCTCTCGGATCCGAACACGCTGACGACGATCCTGATCCTGGGCCTGCAGCTGCCGATGCTGTTCTTCATCAACCTGTTCATCCTGTTCGGGCCGCTGCTGTTCTTCGGCCTGCGCCAGATGAAGGGGTACGAGCCCGGCGACGCGGACTGGGGGGTCCGGCTCGACGACGTGCGCGGCCAGACCGAGCCCAAGGCGGACGTCACTCGCGTCATCTCACTCTGGCAATCGGGCGAGGAGTTCCGCAAGGCGGGCGGCAAGCCTGAGCGCGGGTTGCTGTTCATCGGCGCGCCGGGCACGGGCAAGACGATGCTCTCCAAGGCGCTCGCCACCAGCTTCAACTCTCCGATCGTGCTGATGCCGGGATCGGCGTTCGCCCAGACGTTCATCGGGATGGACGTGATCATCGTCCAGTTCCTCATCCGTAAGGCGCGCAAGCTGGCCCGCAAGTGGGGCAACCAGTGCATCATCTTCATCGACGAGATCGACGCCGTAGGCCTTCGTCGCCAGGCCCTGGGCGGGGGTGGGGTGGCCGGGGACTTTGGACGCACGGCACCGCCCCAAACGTTCGAGGACTACGCCTTCTACGGCACATTCGGCGCGATCAACGCCACGGAGGATCTGATCCTCGAGACGCGCGCCTGGCGGGAGAAAATGTTCGCCCGCCGCGCCGAGGTTCGCGGGCCGATGCTCCCCCCGGGCCTCGCCGCGGCCTACGGCCGCATCGAGAGCTTCATCTTCCCGGGCGGGATGGGCGGCATGGGCATGGGCGGTGGCATGGCACTCAACCAACTGCTGGTGCAGATGGACGGCGTCGACGAGCCTCCGATGATGCGCAAGTTCTTCACCAACCGGATCAACACCTGGCTGGACGCCACCTACCTGATTCCGCGCAAGATCGGCGGCGCGTCGCTGAGGCTATCCACCCCCAAGCCTCGCGCTGAGCAGATCTACTTCATAGGGGCGACCAACGTGCCCATCGATCGCCTCGACCCGGCCTTGGTTCGTCCGGGCCGGATGGGGCGCCACATCTGGTTCCGCACACCTACCAAGGACGACCGGGCCGACATCTTCGACCTCTATCTGGCCAAGGTCGCACACGACCCCGACCTCGACACCGACCGCCGCCGCGACGAGCTGGCGCGTATCACCAACGGGTACTCGCCGGCGATGATCGAGCAGGTGTGCTCGATGGCCCTGACCCTGGCCCACAGCGACGAGCGCAACGAGTTCGAGTGGCCCGACATCGTCGAGGCGATGACGACGATCGAGTCGGGCACCGCCCAGAGGATCGAGTACATCCCCGAGGAGACCAGGGCCACCGCGATCCACGAGGCTGGGCATGCCGCCGCGAGCCACGTGTACATGCACGACGTGCTGTCGACCCGGCTGTCGATTCGCAAGCGCGGGGGCTCGCTTGGGCACCACCAGGCGATCGAGAAGGAGGAGCGCTTCTCGAGCTGGCGCCACGAGGAGGTGGGCAAGCTGGTCTGGGCCCTGGGCGCAATGGCCGCGGAGCACGCCTTCTACGGCGAGAACGCGGGGGGCGTCAGCGGGGACGTAGACAGCGCCACGGGTCGGGCGGCATACATGGTCGGCATCTACGGGATGGGCCCGGAGCCGATCGACCTCAACGGCGCCCGCTTCGCCAGCCAGGAGGAGCAACTGGCGGCCGAAGAGGCGGTCATGCAGCGCTTCGAGCGGATCGGTGTCCAGATCATGAATCGTGCGCGCGGCATGCGCGAGCAGGGAGACCCGGTCGCGGCGATCCTGGCCGATCCGGTCAAGAAGGCCGCGGCGGCGCGGATCCTGGGCCAGGCCTACATCACGGCCCTTTGCCTGGTGCAGCACAACCGCGAGAGCGTGCTGGAGATCGCCGAAATCCTCATCCAGCGCAAGGAGCTGCACGGCGACGAGGTCGTCGACGTGCTCGATGCGGCGCGCCTGGAAGCTCCCCGCATCGATGTCAACGACGAGTCGATCTGGCCCAAGCTGTGAGCGAATCCGAGGACCGCGGGCGGCTGACCGGGGAGGGTGTCGAGAACGGCGTGAGCGAGACCGAACCGGGCGCCGCCGAGGAAACGGCCGCCGGCAAGGACAACGGCCGGGCCGACGCCAAGGCGATGCCGGTGCGACCGGATCCCCGTTCGCGTCCGCCCGACCCTGCCGGCACCCAGCCAAAGGTCGACCCGGGCTCGCTGCTCCCCGCGCGGCGGGGCACCGTAGATCACGCTGGCGCGGCCGGCCCGACCCCCGCTGGGGAGATCATCGACGCCGACGTGGTCGAGGGCGCCGGCGAGCGCCTGCCCGCGCGCGTGCCGCCGGGTGGCAAACTGGCCGCCGGGGGCGCGGTCGAGACCCCGCACGCGCCGCGGTTTCAATTCCTACTCGGGATGCTGATCGCGCTCGGAGTCGCGGCGATCGCCGCGGCGGCCGCTGTGGTGGCAGGGGGCTCGGGCCGCCAGGAGGAGTCACAGTGGTCGGCGTGGCACCCGAGCACCTCGGGGTCCAAGGCGGCCCAGGAGATCGCCGACCACGTGGGCCCCGAGTACCGGCTGCCGAATGGCGATGAGCTGGTATTGGTGAACGGCGGTCCGCTGGAGGTGGCCAACCTGCCGATGCAGGTGGCGCTGCGCAGCGATCCCGCCAACGGGGGCAACGTGTCGGTGTTTAGCGGCAAGGGCGTGCTCTATCGGATGTGCGGGCTGGGTACGAAGTGCGCGCTTGACCAGGGCAAGGCCTCCACCGCCCGCCACCTGCTGCTCCAGCGCGAGGCGCTCGAGCTGGCCCTGTACAGCTTCCGGTACATAGACGGTCTCTCGCAGGTAGTGGTGTTCATGCCGCCCGCTCCGGGCAAGGACCCGAGCGAGGCGCTGTTCTTCCGCTCCGGCGACCTGGCGCCGGTGATCGACCGGCCGCTGTCGGACACGCTGAGTCCGCACACGCCGTCGGTGGACGCGGTCGCGCGCTCCCCCGACGCACCGTTGGTGGCCAGGATCACCGGCCCGATGGCCTACAACTTCAGCCTCACCCAGGCCAACTCGGACACCAGCGTCTACCTGGTCTTGCGGCCGCTGGGCACCGCCGGGTAGGCTCGGGGCGCCATGATGGCGCCTCCGGGGAGCGGTCGTATGACCGGCGCGGCAATCGCGCTCGTAGCCGCCCTCGTCCTTGTCTTGGCGCTGCCCGTCGCCTCCGCCAGTGCGGCGAGCCGGCCTCCGTCGGTGCCCGGCGCGTTCGGCCCCCTGGTCCGGGACACCGGTCATCTGCCCCGCGGGCTCGCGGGCAAGAAGCTGCGGCGGGCTCTCCTGCGCTCGGCCAAGCGCGCGCGGACGCTCTCCAAGCGCCGGCCGTGCGTGGCGCTGTCGCGGCTCGCGGCGTATCGGCGCAGCCTGGGCAAGGTCCGCAAGCGCGCAAAGCTCCGTGGCGTCAGCGCCGCCACGCTGCAGTCGGATGCCGCCGCCGCCTCCGCGGCGCTGCTGAGCTCCGGTAGGACTCGCCGTTGCGGCGGCGCCGCGGTCGCGCCCAGCGCTCGGCCGCAGGCCCGGATCCTGGCCAGCGACGCGAGGCACCTAACGCTACGGGTGAGCTTCCCCGCCGCCAGGTTCGTGGGGCGCTCGGGCGCGGGCAGGACGTTCGCCCGCGTCCTGATGGACGGCGTCGGCGATCCGGGCGGCGTGGGCGGTCCCGAGCTGCCCGGCATGAACGAGCTGTTCGCGATCCCCCAGGGCGCCACGGCATCCGTGCGGATCGGCTCGACCTCGAGCTACACCCTCGGCGCCGTCGACGTCGCCCCGCTCCAGCCCCAGCCGGTGGACACGCTCAATCCGAAGTTCGCCGATCGCCCGTTCAGGTTCGATCCCGCCGCCTACCGGTCGAGGACGACGTTCCCTCGCCTTCCCGCCCAGATGGGGACCCAGCACACGATGCGCGACCTGCGGTTGGGAGAGCTCAACCTCACCGGCGCCCAGTACCAGCCCGGGCTGCGCCGGCTTCGCATCTTCACCCGCATGGATGTGACGGTCACCTTCGGCGGGGACAACCGCGGGTTCTTCGCCGACGATCGCCTGCTCAGCCCGTGGAACCTCCCCGCCCAAAAGCTCTACAAGGACTCGATCACCAACTTCACCGCGGTCGCCTCCCATCTCACCCACCTGCGCAAGTACCTGCTCTGCGGCGAGGACCTGCTGATCGTCACCCCCCCGGCGCTGGCGCCGGCGGCCCAGACGCTGGCCAGCGCACGCCAGGCCGACGGCTTCCGCACCAGCGTGGTCCAGACCGGCAGTGCACCGGGCCAGATCGGCACGACCAATTCCCAGATCCAGAGCTACATCCGCGGCGAGCTGACCAGCACGTTCTGCCTAGTGCGGCCGTCGTACGTCGTGCTCATGGGAAGCGCCAGCCAGCTGCCGACGTTCGAGTCACCCGACCCGAACAACCCGATGAGCACGGTCGCCTCCGACCTCCCCTACTCGACCACGGACGACTCCCACATCACCGCCGACGTGGCGCTCGGGCG
>VAYS01000022.1 GCA_005883215.1 Actinomycetota bacterium | reverse complement strand
GGTCAGCGCCCAAACCAGGGCGATGATGAGGATGGAGAGCAGGATGTGAAGCACTTCAGCCTCCGGCTGTCGCGGTTCACCGGCGTAGTGCCGGCCTAGCGCCCCTATTCCCGCCATCGCCGCCGGTCATGCGGCCGAGCGGCGAGCGGGGACCTGCCACCCGGCGCGGCGAACGACCCGCTGGGGCGATCGACTAGGCTCAGAGACCGTGGAGCTCGGGGCCCGGGTAGACGTCGATCCTCGCCGGGCGTGACCGACGCCCAGGGCGTCGCGCTGGTCACCGGAGCCAACCGCGGCATCGGACGCGAGGTGGCGCGCCAGCTGGCGGGGAGGGGCTATCGCGTGATCCTCAGCGCCCGCGACGAGGGCAAGGCCGGCGAGGCGGCCCGGGTGATCGCCGAGGACACCGGCGCCGAGGTCACCCCGCTGCGCCTGGACGTGAGCGACCCCGCCTCGATCGCCGCGGCCGCCGAGCGCGTGGCCGACGACGGCCGCCTCGACGTGCTGGTCAACAACGCCGGGGTGGGCACCGACTGGGGCGTGGCGGGAAGCGACCCCGACTTCGGGGCCATCCAGGCGGCGCTGGAGACCAACTTCTACGGGGCCTACCGCCTCACCGTCGCGCTGCTGCCGGTGCTGCGCGCCAGCGAGCATCCCCGCATCGTCAACGTCTCGAGCGGGATGGGCGGAGTAGCCGAGATGGGCGGGTGGACGCCCGGCTACCGCGTGTCCAAGGCGGCGCTCAACGCGATGACCAGAATCCTGTCGACCGAGCTCCGAGACGACGGCGTGCTGGTCAACTCGGCCTGCCCGGGGTTCGTGAACACCGACATGGGCGGTCAGTTCGGGGCCAAGAAGCCCGTCGAGGACGGAGCGGCCGGGGTCGTTTGGCTGGCCACGCTGCCCGACGACGGGCCCAGCGGGGGGTTCTTCCGTGACGGCAAGCCGCTCGCCTTTTGACGGCGCCGCCCCGGCGGGGCGCCGATCGCCTGGCACGACCGACCGGTTAGTGGTTCAATCGCCCCGATGAGCCTCCGCCGACGAGACATCGTGCGCCTGCTGGCGCCGGCGCTGGGCGCGCTGCTGCTGGCGGCGACTGTGCCCGCCGTCGCGCTGGCCCGGGGGGGCGGGGGCAGCGGCGGCTTCGGCGGCGGGGGCGGCGGCGGCGGCAGGGGCGGGGGCTTCGGCGGCGGCGGCTACTACGGTGGCGGCGGGGCGGTCGGGGGCGGCATCGCGCTGGGGGTCATCGTCCTGATCGTCATCGGCGTCGTGCTGATCTCGGCGCTCGGGGGGGCGATCGGCACCCGCCAGTACCGCAAGCGCCGGCGCCGGCGCGAGCGCCAGGTCGAGCTGGCGGCGGCCGAGGCCGCCGACGAGGACGAGGCCTTCGCCTCTGACCGCGTCCACTCCGACGCCGAGCAGCTCTTCCGCGACATCCAGACCGCCTGGGACAACGGCGACCGCAAGCGGCTGGCCCAACTCGTGGGCTCCGACCTGATGGTCGAGTGGACGCGGCGGCTGGACCACCTCGACGCCAAGGGCTGGCACAACCACGTCGAGGTGAGCGGCCCGGTGCACGTCGAGTACGTGGGCTTGGTCAACCGCGCCGAAGATCAAGAGGACCGGGTGTGCGTGCGTATCGAGTCGAAGCTGCTCGACGTGGTCATCGATCGCCAGGGCAACCACATCAAGCGCAGCGACTCGACCAGCGAGACGAGCCGGATGGCCGAGTACTGGACGTTGGAGAAGCCCGACGCCCTGGGGCGCACGGCCGGCGCTCCCGAGTGGATCCTGCTCTCGATCGAGCAGGACAAGGAGGGCATCCACGAGCTCGACGAGCCGATCGTGGCCTCACCCTGGTCCGACACCGAGCGCATCCGCGAGAAGGCGGTGACCGAGCAGGCGGCCGGGGAGAAGGTGCCCGAAGGCTTCACCGTCGCCGACGCCGCCGACCTGAGCTTCGAGGGCGACGCGCGCCAGGCGGCCCTGGACCTGTCCCTGGCCGACGGCCGCTTCGCCCCCGACGTGCTGGAGACCGAGATCCGCCGCGCGGTGTCCGCCTGGGCCGAGGCGGTCGACGGCGACGACAGCGACCTGCGCGCGCTCGCCCGGCCCGAGGCGGTCGAAGCGCTCCTTTACCCGGGCGACGCGACCCACACCCACCGGCTGGTGGTGCGCGGGCCCCAGGTGCGGGGGCTGCGAGTGACCGGTCTCGACGCCAAGTCCGAGCCGCCCTCGATGACCGTCGAGTTCGAGGTGCACGGCCGGCGCTACATCGAGGACCGCGACACCACCACGATCGTCTCGGGCAGCCAGGATCGGGCGACGACGTTCACCGAACGCTGGACGCTGGCGCTCGAGGGCGACGACGAGCATCCGTGGCGGATCGCCAGCGCGTCGGCGCCGGCGGGCGCGACTCGCTAGCCGGCCACTTTCCGCCCCGGGGGCTTGCGCCTCGCCGCGGCTAGGCCGAGGCGGGCGAGCCGGTGACCGGCACGCGCTCCAGCTCCCCGTCGGCGAGCTGCTGGCGCAGGACCTTCTTGTCGAACTTGCCCACCGAGGTCTTGGGCACCTGGTCGATCAGGGCGAGCTCGTCCGGGATCCACCACTTGGCCACCCGCCCCTCGAGGTGCTCGCGCACGGTGCGCGGATCGAGCTGGGACCCCGGCTTGCACACCACGCAGGCCAGCGGTCGCTCCTGCCAGCGCTCGTCGGGCTTGGCGATGACCGCCGCCTCGACCACGTCGGGGTGGGCCATCAGCGCGTTCTCGAGGTCGACCGAGGAGATCCATTCCCCGCCCGACTTGATCACGTCCTTGGCCCGGTCGGAGATCCTCACGAAGCCGTGCGCGTCGATCGAGGCGATGTCGCCGGTGGCCAGCCAGCCGTCGTGGAACTTCTCGCGTCCGGTCGGGTCCTCGTAGTAGTCGGCGGCGATCCACGGCCCGCGCACCTCGAGCTCGCCGGTGCTCTCGCCGTCCCACGGGAGCTCGTCGCCCTCGGCGCCGATCAGGCGGGCCTCGACGAGCGGGATCAGGCGGCCCGCCATGGCTCGGTAGCGCCAGTGCTCCTCGCCCTGGGCGGCGACCGGCGGGTGGGCCACCGCGCCCAGCGGGCTGGTCTCGGTCATGCCCCAGGCCTGGATGATGGGCAGGCGGTGGCGCTCTTCCCACTGGCGCATGAGCGCCTCGGGGACCGCCGAGCCGCCGCAGATGATGCGCCGCACGCTGGACAGATCGCACCCGCCCTGGTCGTCCTCCATGAAGCGAAGCAGATCCATCCAGATCGTGGGCACCGCCGCCGAGAGGGTCACCCGCTCGGCCTCGATCAGGCGGGCGATCGGCTCGGCCTGCAGGAAGCGCGAGGGCAGGACCAGGTCGCAGCCGACCAGGCCGGCGGCGTAGGGGATGCCCCAGGCGTTGGCGTGGAACATGGGCACCACGGGCAGGACGCGGTCGGACTCGCGCAGGCCCATGGCGTCGGCCAGGCAGGTGCCCAGCGAGTGCAGCAGGTTGGACCGGTGGGAGTACAGGACGCCCTTGGGATTGCCGGTCGTCCCGCTCGTGTAGCACAGGCCGGCGGCCTGGCGGTCGTCGAGCTCGGGGTAGTCGAAGCCCCCCGGCTGCTCGGCGAGCAGCTCCTCGTAGCGCAGCACGTTGGGCAGGGACCCAGGGTCGCCGTCGCCCATCAGGACGTAGTGGCGGACCGTCTTTAGCGTGGGGGCCACCCGCTCGAGCACGGGCACGAGCGAGGCGTCGACGAACACCACCTGGTCCTGGGCGTGGTTGGCCACGTAGGTGAGCTGCTCCTCGAACAGGCGGATGTTGAGGGTGTGCAGGACGGCCCCCATGCAGGGCACGGCGAGGTAGACCTCCAGATGGCGCTGGGTGTTCCAGGCAAAGGTGGCGACGCGGTCGCCGGGGCCGACCCCCAGCGAGCCAAGCGCCGAGCAGAGCCGGTCTATGCGCTCGGTGACCTCCGAGTAGCGCGCCGAGGTGCGCCCGCTGCCATCCTCGGCCAGGGTGACCACTTCGCTGGAGCCATACACCCGCCGCATCCGCTCCAGCACGTGCTGGATGGTCAGCGGATGATCGTGCTGCATCAGACCTTCGAGCATCCGACCTCGCTTCCGTCTCTGCCTCCCGCCGGCGCTCGCCGGCTGGGCCGATCGCCGTGAACGGCGGGCCGATCCTACTGGCGCGCGATACTGGGCGGATGCACCACCGCCGCGAGAGGACGCGCCGTGGGCTGGCGGTGGCGCTCGCCCCGCTGGCTGCGGGCGCCCTGTGGGGCTGTGGCTCGGCGGCGCCCTCAACGCCCGGCGCCCCGGCGGCCTCCCCCGGCGCGCCCGCCGCGGGTCAGGGCTCGCGGCGCGCCGACCCCGCCGCGGCGGCGCCCGCCCCGGCCCAGCGCGCCAACCCCGGCGCCGGCGTCCCGGCGCACGGAACCCCACCCCCGGCGCACCCCGTGCCGCCGAGCTTTCGCATAGCGCCGGGCGCTCCGTCTGACGCCGAGGTCGCGCGCGACGTGGCCGAGATGGAGCGCATCCAGCACTCCCAGCAGGCGGCGCTGAGCGCCGCGGCGGGCAACATCTACCAGCTGCTGCCGTGGGCAGACGAGCCCAAGGCGGGGGTGCACACCAGCATCGCCTCGGTGTTTCGCGACTACGGGCTGGGCATCGCCTGTGGGGGCGTGCTGGGCGTCACCCAGCTCGGCGTGGCGCACAAGACGGCTCCCTGTGGGACGTTGATCACCTTCCGCTACGCCGGCCGCGTCCTGCGTGTGCCGGTGATCGACCGCGGGCCCTACATCGTGGGGCGCGAGTGGGACCTCACCGGGGCCGCCGCCGACGCCCTGGGCTTCCCGGGGCTGGGGTCGATCGAGTGGTCGCTGGGGCGGCTCAAAGGCGCCAAGGTAAAGCCCGCGCCCAGCGCCCAGCAGCCGTTGGGCGAGCAGCCGGGGACCCCCCAGACGCTGCCCGGCGGCGGCGGCGCGGGCGGCTGAGCGGCTCGGCGAGGCGTCGACCCTCCCCCCCTTAACGTTCTAGGCGCGCTTGAGCCTGGGCCGCTCGGGGTACAAAGCTCGGTGTCCATGGACGGCCAGGCGGGTCAGCGAATGCCTGCGCGCCGGCGCATAACCGGCGACCCCGCCCCGCCACGGCGGGGCTATGACCCGTTGGTGGATTGGGCCCAGGAGCTGCAGATGGCGGCCGGCGGCCTGGCCAACACCGCCCGCTATCGGACCTCCGCCAACGGCGCCACCGCCGAGGCGGTGAGCGCCGTCGAGCGGGCGCTGGAGGGTCTCGAGCAGGCGTTCGCGGCGCTGGCGGTGACCGACGAGTCCGATGGCGGGGTCCCCGCCGTCGATCCGGCCGCGCTGGCGGCCGTGGTCGAGCCGCTGCGCAGCGCCCGTCAGGCCTGCCGCCGGGTGACCCGCGGCGCCCAGGCCCCGACCGTGGGCTAGGTTCGCGCGCCGCCAACTCGAGGCGGTCAGCCTCGATTCCAGCTGTTTTGCGGCCTATCCTGCTGGCATGAACGAGGGGGTGGGCGCGGTCGCGCCGCTGGAGGTCTCCGCCGGCACCCGGCTGAACGAGCGCTACACCGTGCTCGCCGCGATCTCGCGCGGGGCGATGGGCAGCGTGGTGCGCGCCCGCGACGAGCGCGACCAGACTGAGGTGGCGATCAAGCAGCTGCTCGACTCCAGCCAACTGGCGCGCTTTGAGATCGAGGCTCGGCTGCTCTCGCAGCTCGACCACCCCAACGTGGTCAAGGTCACCGACCACTTCACCGACGAGCACGGCTGTTTTCTGGTCATGGACCTGGTCGCCGGCCGCGACCTCAAGCAGGTTCTGGAGGACGAGGGGTCACCCGGCTTGGACTGGGAGGGGGCGCTTGACCTCTCCAGCGAGCTGTGCGCGGCGCTCAACTACGTCCACCACCAGGGGATAGTCCACCGCGACGTAAAGCTCGAGAACGCCATCCGCGGTCCCCAGGGGGTGGTGCTCGTCGACTTCGGCGTGGCGCGCGAGATGGCCGACGAGCGCGCGGGCACGGTGGCGATCGGCACCCCGCGCTTCATGGCCCCCGAGGTGTTCGCCGGCGGGGCGGCGTCGGAGCGAAGCGACGTGTTCAGCCTCGCGGTCACCGTGTGGGCGCTGCTCACCGGCGCGCCCCCGGCCTATGGCTCGGCCCCCTCCCTGCGCGACCAGTGCCCCGACGCCCCCGCGGGGCTGGCCCGGGCCCTGGCCGCGGGCCTGGAGTTCTCGCCCGAGCGGCGCCTGCCCTCGGTGACGGCCTTTGCCGAGGCGATCGGGCGGCCGCTGGGGCCCGAGCGCGGGGTGGAGTTCGTGGCCAGCGTCTCGGGCCCGCACCGGCGGCTGCTCGAGGCGATCGTCCGCACCGCCGCCGGCGTCTTCGACGCCGCCGCGGCCTCGATCGCCCTGAGCGAGGGCGACGGCGAGCTGGTCTATCAGGCGGCCTGGGGAGATGGGGCACGCGAGATCGTGGGGGTGCGCCTGGAGCGCGGACAGGGGATCGGCGGCTCGGTCGCCGAAAGCGGCGAGGCGCTGGTGGTGGCCGAATGTCGCTCGGACCCGCGCTTTGCCGCGCGGGTCGCGGCGGGCACCGGCTACGTACCCAACACGATGGTGGTGGTGCCCCTCATCCAGGACGGACACACGGTCGGGGTCCTCTCGATCCTCGACCGTCGCGACGGCAACGCCTACACCCCGGCCGACGTCACTCGCGCGGCGCTGTTCGCCGACCTGGCCCTGCAGGTGCTCGAGCAGTAGCGCTTGCGTTCGGCGAGCGGATCTCGGGGGGGAGCTTGAACCGCCGCGACTCCTGCGCGGCCCGGCGCTCGACGACGTCCGCCGGGCCCAGCGCGGTCAGCGCGGCCAGCACGCGCCGGACGACCGATTCGGGCGCCGAGGCGCCGGCGGTCAAACCGATCCGGGGCGCCCGGGCCAGCCAGTGCAGCTCGATGGCCGACTCGTCCTCGATCAGGCGAGCGGGGGTGCCGTGGCGCTCGGCGACCTCGACCAGGCGCCGCGAGTTGGACGAGTTGGCGGAGCCGACGACCAGCACGAAGTCGCACTCACGGGCCAGGAGCTTGATGGCGTCCTGGCGATTCTGGGTCGCGTAGCAGATGTCGCTGGACGGCGGTCCCGCCAGCCTGGGAAAGCGCTCGCGCAGCGCATCCACGACCTGCTTGGCGTCGTCGACCGCGAGGGTGGTCTGGGTCAGATAGGCGACCCGCTGAGGATCCTCCACCTCCAGGCCCTGGACCTCGCCCTGGTCTGAGACCAGGTGGATGTGGTCGGGGGCTTCGCCCACCGTGCCCTCGACCTCGTCGTGCCCTTCGTGTCCGACGAGCACGATCGTGTACCCGGCCTCGGCAAAGCGGCGTGCCTCTCCGTGGACCTTGCTCACCAACGGACAGGTGGCGTCGATGACGTTGAGGCGCTTGGCCCCGGCGGCGCGGCGCACGGCGGGCGCCACCCCGTGGGCGGAGAAGACCACCGTCGAGCCGTCGGGGATCTCGTCGATCTCGTCCACGAACACCGCCCCGCGCCGCTCCAGGTCGGACACCACGTGGGCGTTGTGGACGATCTGCCGGCGCACGTAGACGGGCGGGGAGAACCGCGCCAGCGCGAGCTCGACCACGTCGATTGCCCGCTCCACGCCGGCGCACGACGCCCGGGGAGCGGCGAGCATGATCGTGCGCGGTCGCACCGTGCTGGCCCACTCCGATAGCACGCCCGCCGCCTGGCGAAGCGCCCAGTAGCCGCGCCCGGTGCCGTTGACCAGCGCGAGCGGGCGCCGGAGCTCCTGGGCCGGGTGGTCCACCACGGCGCGCACCACGGCCAGCGGGCGGCCGTCAGCGGCGCCGGCCAGCCACGCCGACTCGGTGTCCACCGCCAGCGCTCCGGTCGCCCGCAGGCGGCGGCGCTCGGATCCGCGCACGAGTCGGTCGGTGGAGACGATCGGTCCCACCCGCACCCGCAGCCGCCGGCGCCGCAAGGCGCTGGCCAGCACGCGCGCGCTGGGGCAGGGGATCACGCCCCCGGGTCCGCGGATCTCGGTGGCCACCACCAGATCGCCGGGGGCCAGGGTGGGATCGACCGCGCCGCAGAAGCCGCTCACCGCCACGGCGGCCCTGGCCCCGTGCGTCGAGGCGGCGGCGAGCGAGTGGCGCGGGCCCACCCCGGTGGGGATCACCTGGGCCCCGGGCGCGAGGCCCCGCCGCACCGCCCGGGCCTCGATCCGCAGCGGCGCCAGCACCAGCAGCTCGCCCGGCTTGCGGCCGACGGAGAGCCGGTCCAGCGTCGTCTCCGCAGACGCCGGGGTCATGCCGCCACCGCGGCCCGGGGTCGTCGGGTCAGGTGAGCGAGGACCTCTCGCGCGGCGGCGTGCCCGCTGCGCACGGCGCCCTCCATCGTGGCGGGCCAGCCGGTGTCGGTGAAGCTGCCGGCGACGGCGAGCCCAGGCAGCCCGGTCGCCGCGGGCGGGCGCAGGGCGCCCACGCCCGGGGCGGCGCGGAACGTCGCCGCGTGCTCGCGGGTGACCAGGAAGCGCTCGACGCGGGCGTGGCGCGCGGCCGGGAACAGCTCGGCCAGGGCGACGAGGTAGCGCGAGCGAAGGGCCGGCGCCGACATGCCGAGCTCCTCGGTGGCGGCGGACAGCGAGATCGCCAGATACTGACCGCGCTTGATGCCGGCGGCGTGGGTGCGATCGAAGATCCACTGCACCGGGCTGTGCACGCCGGCGGCGAAGGCCCGGGCGGTCACCCGGCGGTCATAGACGACGTGCAGGTTGACGATCGGCGAGCTGCCGAGATGGGCGAGCCGACCCGCGGCGACCGCCCCGACGGGCACGAGGTCGGCGAGTCGGTCGTGGGGCACGGCCGCGATCACCGCGTCGGCGGTCACCGTCCCGGCGGGAGCATCGATCGCCCACTCGCCCTCGTCGGTCGCCGTGACCCGGGTGGCCTTGGTGCGAAGCCGCACGTCGACGCCGGCGCGCGCCAGGGCCGAGCGGGCGGGACCGTCGTGGATGTCGGACAGGGGGGCCCGGGCCCAGCCGATGTCCCCCGCCGCGGTCTCGTTGAGCAGGCCGATCTGAAACACGCGCGCGGCCAGCGCCAGCGACGCCTGGCCGGCCGGCAGGTTGAGCGTGGGTCGTGTCACCAGATCCCACAGGGCTTCGATCGCGGCGGGAGACTGGCGCCGCTCGGCCAGCCAGTCTCCGAACGCCTGCGCGTCGACGCGGGGATCATCGGGATCCAGACGTCCTAGGGCCAGCGCCGCCGATGCCGCCCGGGCGCGCGCCGCGGGCCTCAGGTGTCGGTAGCGGGCCAGGGCGCCGGCCAGGTGCGCGGGCGCCGGGAGGCTCGAGCGACGCAGCCATGCCGTCTTGCCCCCCGGCGCGATCGCCGGTATGGCCAGGCGAGGTTGAATCGTGGTCAGCGCCCGCGAGCCCAGGCGCTCGAGCAGCTCCAGGTACTCCGAGCAGCAGCGCAGGAAGACGTGCTGGCCGTTGTCCAGGCGCAGCCCCTCGCGCTCGAACGAGTAGGCCGCCCCCCCGAGGCGGGGGCGCACCTCCAACAGGGTGACGGCGGCGCCCGCGTCGGCGCAGTCCAGCGCGGCCGCGATCCCCGCCAGGCCCCCGCCCACGATCGCCACCCGGCGGCTCATGTCACCTGCTTCTCGGAGCGGTGGGACGGCTTGGGCGCCCGCCGGCGCGTGGCGTGTCCCCGGCGCACCTTGGCCGCGCCGTGGGCCAGCGAGCGGGTGGCGACCCACGCCTTCTCCCATGCCGGCAGGGAGATACGCCGTCGCATCACGTCTTGGGGAGAGCGCTCGATGCGCTCCAGGATCCGCTGATAGATGCCGGCCATCGCGCCGACGCACGCCGCGCTGCGTGAATCGAGCAGCGGCAGCAGCTCGAGCCCGCGATCGAACCACTCGCGGTCGCGAGCCGCCTGAAAGCGGATCATCTCGCCGAGCGCCTCGGGCGGACCGAGGCGGGGGTCCGGAGCGCAGCCGAAGCGGGCGAAGTCCTCGCGGGGCAGATAGACCCGCCCACGCTCGGCGTCCTCGCGCACGTCGCGCAGGATGTTGGCCAACTGCATGGCCACCCCGAGGTCGTCGGCCAGCGGTGAGGCGCGTTCGGGGGCGGGGCTGCCGAAGATCGCCAGCGACAAGCGGCCGATCGAGCCGGCGACCTGGCGGCAGTAGAAGACCAGCTCGGGGAAGGAGTCATAGGTGGTCTCTCGCACATCGGCCTCGACCCCGTCGATCAGGCTGTGGAAAGCGTCGAGGGGCAGCGACGAGCGCCGGTGCACGTCGCCCAGCGCGACGAGGACGGGGTCGTCGGCGCCGCCGGGGTCGTCGAGCCGTTCGCGCTCGGCCTCCAGCCGGCGGAGCTTGTCGTCGGCGGGCAGGTCGCCGTCGCCGATGTCGTCGATCCGGCGAGCGAGGGCGTAGACCGCGCACATCGCCCGTCGCTTCGGGGCGGGCAGCAGCCGGATGCCGTAGAAGAAGTTGCCGGCGCGGGTGCGGGTGATCTCCTCGCAGGACTGATATGCGGCCTCGAGGCCGATCACCGGCTCGACCGCCCGGGGGCCAGCAGCACCGACAGCGTGGCCGCCGCCCGCGCGGCGTGGCCGGCGCGCGGAGGGCCGCCGCTGACGTCGCAATCGCGTCGTTTTATCGCCCGGATCGCCGACCGTCCCCCGGCCACGAACGCGGCCACGGCCAGGCGGGGACGCCCGTGCAGCGTCCCCACGAGCGGGGCGCCCTCCCCCAGGATCTGGCGCGTGCGCTCGAGCTCGAAGCGGATGAGCTCGCGCACCCGCTCGGGGGCGGGGCAGAGGGCGAGATCGCCGGGGGAACAGCCGAAGCGCTCCCGGTCCTCGGCCGGCAGGTATATCCGCCCCCGTTCCAGGTCTTCGACGACGTCCTGGCAGTGCTCGACCAGCTGCAGCGCCGTGCACACGCGGTCCGACAGCCAGATCCGCTCGGGCGTGGCGGCCCCGAACACGTAGAGCACCAGGTGTCCCACCGGATTGGCCGACAGCTCGCAGTAGGCCAGCAGCTGGGCGAAGGTGTCATAGGAGCTCACGCGCTGGTCCTGGCGGTTGGCCGAGATCAGCGCCTGGAGGGGATGGCGCGGGATCTCGCACGCGCGGACGGTCGCCGCGAGCGCGCGCATCACCGGCCAGCTCGGCTCGCTGGCGTAGACCAGGTCGAGCTCTGCCTCGACGGCGTCGAGCAGGGCCCCCCGGTCCCCCGGCGCCCGATCGCCAATGTCGTCCACCACCCGGGCATAGCCGTAGAGCGCCCATAGACGCTCGCGCTGGCGACGGGCAAGCAGGCGGCTGGCGACGGGAAAGTTCTCCCCCCCGGCCTGGGCCTTGACCGCCTCGAGCTCGGTGGCGATCGTCGGGGCTAGGACCTGGCGCCCGGGCCCGGCGCCCGCCGCCGGCCGGCTCGGGCGGGGCTGCCCGGCGCAGGCGTGAGCGCCCTCCGCCCCGGCGGCGGTGTCGCTAGCCAGCCCTGCACGTTCCGCCACGCGAGCCACGGCTTGAGCAAGATAACGGTCCACCGCCCGATCAGCCCGTCTCGGTGTCCATTAGCCCCCAGACGCGGATACCCGAGCGGCGCCCCCGGATCGGCATCTCGTCGACGAACACCAGGTCGTCGGGCACCCGCGAGAGCCGCTCGCGCGTGGATTCGGCCACGAACACCTGGTGCGGGGTGCCCTTGGTCATCCCCTCCAGGCGGGCGGCGGTGTTGGTGGCGTCGCCGATCGCCGTGTACTCCAGGCGGCGCTCGGAGCCCACGTTGCCGGCCATGACCTCACCGGTGTTGAGGCCCACCCCCATGGCAAACGGCTCACCTACGCCGTCCGCGGTCATCCAGGCGTTGAAGTGCGTCAGCCGCTGGCTGGTCATCTCCCGCGCGGCGGCCAGCGCACGATCGGCGTGATCGGGCTGCTCGATCGGGGCCCCGAACACGGCCATGATCCCGTCGCCCATGTAGGAGACGAGCGTCCCCCCGTGCGCGAGGATCGCCTCGCTCATCTCCCCCAGGTACTGGTTGAGCGTCTCCACCACCGCCTCGGGCGGCCGCGACTCGGAGAAGGTGGTGAACCCGCGTAGATCGCTGAACAGCACGGTGACCTCGCGGCGCACGCCGCCCAGGGCCTGGCCGGCGCTCTGGGCCAGCAGCTCGTCGACGACCTGCTCGGGGACGAAGCGCGAGAAGACGTCGCGCGTGCGGATGCGCTCGGCGGCGCCGAGCACGTAGTGACCGCCCATGGTCACCAGCAGGGACAGGATCAGGGTGCCCAGCGGATAGAGGAACGAGACCACCCGCCCTGAGTCGAACGCCACCTGGTTTCCCACCGTGAACAGGGCGCCCAGCGCCAGCCCGAGCGGCAGCACGCGCGAGGCGCCCAGGCGCAGGCTGGCCAGCGGCGCGATCAGGCCGAGGGCGATGATCAGCGCCAGGCTGACCCATGCCGGCGTCGAGCGCAGGGGGAAGCCGTGCAGGGCGGTGCGGGCGGCGTTGGCCTGGATCTCGGGGCCCGACATCAGGTCCCCCACCGGGGTCTTGTGCAGGTCCTGCTCGGCCGGATCGGATACACCCACCACCACGATCTTGCCGGTGAAGCGACCGGGCGGCACCCGGCCGCGAAAGACGTCGGCGAACGAGGTCGTGCCGATCGTGCCCGGCGACCCGACGTAGTCGATCCACGCCCGCCCGCCGGGCAGCGACCCGGGGGCGATCCTGCGGTGCCGGGCGATCTCGGCCGCCTCCACCGGGAAGCTCTCCAGGTGGGTGAGGGCGTAGACCATGTGCCGGATCACGCCGTCGGGGTCGTCGCTGTAGCGGGCGTCCCCGGCACGGGCGCCGATGGCGCCCAGCGTCTCCTCTCCCCCGAGCACGTTCTGCTGGCCGCGGGGGCCGACCTGGATCGTGGCCAGCGTGATCTTGCCGTGGGCCCGGCCCACGGCCTCGATCAGCGCGTTGTCCTGCGCCGGCGTGGACTGCTCGGTGAACTGCACGTCGTAGGCGATCGCGGCGGGGTGGTCGCGGAGGATCTGATCGATCGCCCGCGCGTGCATCGAGCGGGGAAACGGCCACCGCACCCCCAGCCCGGTCGGGGGCGGCAGGAACGTGTTGGTGTCGATCGCCACCACGGCGACGTCGCGGGGCTTGGGCTGGGCGCCGCGCAGGGAGAACCGCGCGTCGACGGTGCCCAACTCGGGGTCGCGCAGGGCGGCGAGCTCGTAGGCCCCCACGCCCACCAGCGTCGCCACCAGTCCGACCGCCACGAATACCGAGCGCCGTAGGTTGGCCGCCCCGCCGCCCCCGAACACCCGCTGGGTCCGGGCCCGTGTCCGGCCGGCGGGAGCAGCGGGCGCGGGCGCATCGGCGGGCTGGCCCGCTCCCCCGCCCCCACCGCCGGCTCCGCCCTCGTCAGCCGCCATGGGCCACCGGGAGCGCCTCGGCCAGCCGCTCGGCGTAGGCCCCGGCGCTGGCGGGGCGGCGGGCCGGGTCCTTGGCCAGCGCCTCGCGCACCCGCAGCGAGAACTCGACGCTGGCGTCGGTGCGCCCGGCGCACGGGTCCTGGGGGGGTTCGCTCAGGATGGCCATGGCCAGCGCGGTCATCTCCGCGCCGGCGAACGGTCGCCTCCCGGCCAGACACTCCCACACCACGCAGCCCAGCGAGTAGACGTCGCTACGCGGGGTGGCGCGCTCGCCCATGATCAGCTCCGGGGCCATGTAGTCGATAGTGCCCATCACCTGCCCGGGCTGGGTCAGCCACGAGTAGCCCTCGCCGCGGGCCAGCCCGAAGTCGGTCAGGGTGGCCGACCCGCCCTCGTCCACCACCACGTTGGCCGACTTGATGTCGCGGTGCACGAGCCCGGCGGCGTGGAGCGTGTCCAGGCCGGCCGCCACCTGCCGGCAGACGGTCACCGCCTCGGCCAACCCCAGCGGGCCGGCGTGCAGACGGTCTTCGAGCGAGCGGCCGGTCAGGTACTGCATGGCCAGGCAGGGCCGCCCGTCGTAGGAGGCCACCTCGAGCAGCGCCACCAGGTGGGGGTGGTGCACCTCGGCGGTGGCCCGGGCCTCGTGGGCAAAGCGCCGGGCGTACTCCTCCTGGGTGGCCAGCCCCGGCTTGAGCACCTTCAGGGCCACCGTCTCGCCGTCTGACTCGCGCCGGGCGCGGAACACGCAGCCCATCCCCCCCTCGCCGAGCACCGCCTCCAGGCGGTAGGGACCGAGGGTGGTCCCCACGGACAGCCCGCCACAATCGTTCTGCGCACCCTCCATCCCTCTCAGGGCAGATGCTAGAGCCCGGGATCGATTACCGTCTGTGCACCGAGGATGCTGATCCCCCCTTTCGCCCGCCGGCCGGGCGGCGCCGGAGATCTGGCCCCGCTGGCGCTCGCGCTCACCGCAATCCTGGTGGCAGCGCCCGCGGCGCACGCCGGCCGCCTGCTGGTCACCGGCCACGCAGCCGATCACGGCTGTAGCACCACCGCTCAGCAGTGCCACTTCGTCCAGGTGGCCACCCAGTACGTGCGCGCGGGCGCCCCCGATCCTTCCAAGCCCCTGCTGGTTTTGGACAACGGAGGACTGGAGGTGCCCACCGCGATCGGCCACGCCTACGCGCCAAACCCCACCCCCCTGATGGTGGTCATGGACCCCTCGGGGCCCGAGTTTGCCCGCACGCCGCTGGACGTCGGCAGCTACAGCGCGATCGTGATCGCCTCCGACAGCTCCTGCGGCGGGTGCGACCTCAACCAGGCCGGGACCGCCGACTCGGACGGCATCGCCCGCCGCTCCGGCGCGATCGCCGACTTCCTCGGCGCCGGGGGCGGCCTGTATGCCAACGCCGGCGGCGCCCGCGGCGACGGGGCCGGCGGCGCCCAGGACGCTTACTACCGGTTCCTGCCCGTGTCGCCGGCACCGCGGGGGAGCGGGCCCTTCGCCCTCACCGGGGCGGGCACCGCGCTCGGGTTCCTCGACGACCCGGCCAACCCGGCCGCCAGCGACATCAACTGCTGCGCGAGCTTTAACTCCTTCACCTTCGGGCCGGCGGGATCCCAGCCGGGTCCGGCCGAGATCGACCGCGAGGGCCGCGCCGAGACCCTGATCGCCACCGGGACGATCGCCGGCGGCGGGTTTCACGCGCCGTCCCTGGGCAGCACCGCGGTGGCCGAGCCGGTGGCCGGGACGGTGCGGATCAAGCTCCCCGGGGGGCGCGGCTTTGGCGTGCTGCGGGCGGTGGCGGACATTCCGTTCGGCTCGACCGTCGACACCACCAAGGGCACCGTGCGCCTGACCTCGGCCCGGGACCTGGCCGGCGACACCCAGTCGGCGATCTTCTACGCCGGTCGCTTCGTCCTGCGCCAGGCCCGCCGCGCCCGCGCCACCACCGATCTGGTACTGGCCGGCCCGGCGCCCAAGCCCTGCGCGTCGGCCGCCGGGAGTAGCCCGGCCGCCCGCGGCGCGCGCCGGCGCGCCGCCAAGCGCACCCTGTGGGGAAGGGGCAAGGGCGCCTTTCGCACCGACGGCCGCTATAGCGCCGCCACCGTGCGCGGCACGGTGTGGCTGACCGAGGAGCGCTGTACCGGTACCTTCACGTCTGTGCGCGAGGGCGTGGTCAGCGTATTCGACAAGGCGCGGGGCAAGACCGTGCGGCTGACGGCCGGCCGTAGCTACCTGGCCAAGCCGGGCAGGATCCGCCGGCGATGAGGGCGCGTCTCGGCTACGGCCTGATCGGCGCGGCGGTGTGGCTGCGACGGCTGTACACGCTCGTCGCCGTGCTGCTAGCGCTGACCGTGGTCATCTCCGCGGTCGCCTGGCTCTTTGACGACGAGAGCTGGCTGCCCCCGTACGGCACCAATGGCCAATATGCGTGGCAGATGGCGTTGATCGTCATCGGCCTGCTGGTGGTGGGGCGGGCGGTGGTGTTCGCCATGGTCCGGGCCGGGGTCGCGGTGCTGCCTCCCAGCCTGCAGGGGATGCCCCGGCGCCGGCGCCGGCGCCGGCCCCAGGGCGACGGTCGCGCCGGCGGGCCGCTGGCGCTCGAGCTGGGGGCGATCCGCGAGAGCATGGACCCGCGCTCGGCCGCCCAGCCCGGCCACCGGGGGCTGATGATCTTCTGCCTGGGCGTGTTGGTGCTGATCCTCGCCGCCCAGGGCGTGACCAGCCGCACGATCGGCGCCAGCCGCACGCCGGGCGAGGAGATGTCCTCGGTGGCGCCGGTGGGCGACCAGCGGCCCCTGCTGACCGTCGACGGGCACGGACTGCGCTCGCACCAGCCGCCGGAGGGCAAGCGCCTGGCCCTGACCTTCGACGACGGTCCGGACGCGACCTGGACGCCGGCGGTGATGGCCACCCTGCGCCGCTACCACGTGCCCGCCACCTTCTTCGTGGTTGGGGGCCGGGTGGTCCGCTACCCCGGCCTGGTCCGCGAGGAGCGCAAGAACGGCTTCGAGATCGGCAACCACACCTTCACCCACGCCGACCTCTCGACCTTGCCCGGCTGGGAGGCCAACGCGCAGGTGGCGCTGGCCGAGAGCGCGATCATGGGCGTGACCGGGATCCGCCCGCGCCTGTTTCGCCCGCCGTACTCGGCCACGTCCGACGCGATCACCCCCCACCAGGAGACCGTGCTCGGCAAGGTGGCCGCTCAGGGCTACATCGTCGCCGTGGCCGACATCGACCCCGAGGACTGGAGCCGCCCCGGGGTGCAGACGATCGTCAGCCGCGTCATGGCCGGGGGCGGCAGCGGGCGCTCGCTGGGACCCGAAGGCAAGCGCGGCGGGATCGTGCTCATGCACGACGCGGGGGGCAACCGCTCGGAGACGGTGGCCGCCCTCAACATCCTCATCCCCCGTCTGAAGGCCGAGGGCTGGAAGTTCGTCAACACGTCGGACATGCTCGGCGTGCCCGCCCGGGCGCTCGAGTCTCCGGCCCGGCCGGCGCTGCACTTCACCGGACGGGTGTTCCTGGTGGCGCTGGCCATCGCCCGCTGGGTGACCGGGGCGGCGATCTACATCACGCTGTTCATCGGCCTGTTGGTGATCCTGCGGTTGCTCCTGGTGTTCATCCTCGCCCGCCGGCACGCCCGCAATCCGCTCGTGCAGCCGGGCGACCTCTCCTACACCCCGCCGGTGTCGATCATCGTGCCCGCTTACAACGAGGCGGTGGGGATCGAGCGCGGCGTGCGCTCGCTGGCCGAGTCCGACTACCCCGAGTTCGAGGTGGTGGTGGTCGACGACGGCTCAGACGACGGCACGGGCGACATCGTCGAGCGCGCCCAGATCCCCAACGTCCGGCTCCTGCGCCAGGCCAACGGGGGCAAGCCCAAGGCGCTCAACAACGGCATCGAGCACGCCAAGTACGACATCGTGGTCACCGTCGACGGCGACACCGTCTTCGAGCGCGAGACGCTGTTGCGCCTGGTCCAGCCGTTCCGGTTCGAGAACGTGGGCGCGGTGTCGGGCAACACCAAGATCGGCAACCGCAAGGGCCTGCTGGGGAAGTGGCAGCACATCGAGTACGTGATGGGCTTCAACCTCGACCGGCGCATGTACGAGGTGCTCGACTGCATGCCCACCGTGCCGGGCGCGATCGGCGCCTTCCGCAAGCAGGCGCTGCTCGACGTGGGCGAGGTCTCTACGGCCACCCTGGCCGAGGACACCGACGTCACGATGGGCATCGGTCGCGCCGGCTGGCGCACGGTGTTCGTGCAGGACGCGCGGGCGTGGACCGAGGCCCCGGAGACGCTGGGGCAGCTGTGGCGCCAGCGCTACCGCTGGGCCTACGGGACGATCCAGTCGGTGTACAAGCACCGCAAGGCGATCTTCGTCAAGGGGGACAAGATCGGCCGCCGCGCGGTGCCCTACCTGTTCCTCTTTCAGGTGCTGATGCCGATGTGCGCGCCGCTCATCGACCTGTTCGCTCTCTACGGGATCGTGTTCCTGGATCCGATCCCCATCCTCGCCGCCTGGGTGGCGTTCAACCTGATCCAGCTCGCCCTCGGTTGGTACGCCTTCCACCTCGACGGCGAGGATCCTCGGCCGCTGCTGGTCATGCCCCTGCAGCAGCTCGTCTACCGCCAGATGATGTACCTGGTCGTGGTCGAGTCGGTCATCAACGCTCTGTCGGGGTCCAACCTGGGATGGCAGCGCATGGAGCGCACGGGCACCATGGAGGCGGGCTTGGAGAGCACGGCGGTCTGACGGCCGCCGACGCTCGCCGCGCCCGGCGCCGCCGGGCGCCCGCCGAGGACCCAGCGGCCGTGCACCGCCCGCCCGGGGCCTGGGACCCGGGCTAGCCGACCGCCTTCTCCGGGCTAATCCTCTAGGTGCCGGCGACCGCGGGGTACCAGCTAAACCCGGTGCGCTGGGCGCCCGACCCGCTCACGCACCCGCTCTGCTGGATGATCAGGGTATCGCCGCTCCGGCGCTGGCACTGCAGCCCCGGGGGCGGCTTGGCCTTACCTCGCGCGCCCGTGAGCACCGGGAGCAGGGCGCCCGCCGAGTGGCAGGTGCCCAGGCGCTGCTTGGAGCTCAGCCGTTGGTCTGAGTACACCGAGATGATCCAGCGCGACCCCGCCGCCTCGGCGCCGTTGCCGCGGCTCAGGCGCCAGTTGCCGGCCGGGAAGCTGCCGGAGCAGTCCACGCGGTGAGCGGTGGGGAGATTGACGTAGGTGGTGCGGGCGCCCCGGGTGAGCATGAACGCCAGGCTGCCCAGCACCACGGCGACGATCCACGCCGCGGCGAGTGCGGCCAGGAGCCGGCTGACCGAGCGCACCCGGCGGCCGCGGTTGCTGTAGCGGGAGATGAAGACGGGCTGGGTAAAGCCGCGGGTCTGGGCTCCGGGGGGTGGGCGAAACGACGCGCTCACTGCGAGCCGCCCTCCTCGCCCATGCGCCGCCGGGGGGCGCTGGGATCGCCCGCCGTGCGCAGGATCAAGACGTTGCACGGGGCGTGGTGGGAGATCTTGTCGGGCACCGAGCCCATCAGATAGCGGCGCCGGCCGCTCATCCCCACGTCACCGACCACGATCATCCCGGCGTCCTCGGTCTCTGCCACCGCGATCAGCGCGTCGGCGGGGTCGCCCGGCACCGCGTGGGTCTTGACGTCGGCCTGTTCGGAGCGCACATAGTCGGCCGCCTCACGCAGAATCTCCTCCGCGTCGGCGCGCTCGGCGGCGAACGAGGGCGCAAACGGCGCCCGGCCGGTGCCCGCCAGCGTCTTGTAGGCGCTGACCACGTGCACCAGCCCGCCGGTGATGTGGGCCAGGCGCGCCGCCCGTCGCACGACGGCGCCCGCCGTGGGCGAGCCGTCCGTTCCCACCACGATCGCGCTTGAGGATGGCATGTCGTGGGGAATGCTAGACGGGAGCGGGGGCAGCGATCGTCAACTCTTGCCGCTCCTTGGCCATCTCCAGCGGCCGGGTCGAGCAGCCCAGGTCGGTCCAGCGCTCGAGTGCCTGCTCGTAGAGCTGGTCGAGCTCGGAGTCGGTGTGCAGTGGGTCGTGGTGAAACAGCAGGGCCCGCTCGACCTCGGTCCGGGCGGCGAAGGCCAGGGCGTCTGACATGCCCGAGTGTCCCCAGCCCACGTGGCCAGGATACTCGTCGTCGCGGTATTGGCAGTCGTGCAGGAGCAGCGAGGCGCCGCAGGCCAGGTCATAGCCCGACAGCCATTCCGGGTCGAGCTCCTCGATCGACGCCCCCACCGCCGGCTCGTGGTCAGGGATGTAGCACAGCGAGGTGTCGCCATCGGTGATGCGGTAGGCGAGCGTGGGCCCCCGGTGGGTGACCGACGCCGCGCTGATGCGCGCCGGGCCGATCTGCCAGTCGCTGGTGGGCGAGTCGCGAAAGGACAGGTGGCAGGGCAGTTCGCGCACCTCCAGGGGAGCCAGCGGCGCCGAGATGTAGCGGCCGATGCGCTCGCGCAGCGAGGCCTCCGGCGAGGAGGGGCCCCAGATCACCACCTCGGCGTTGGGGTTAAACAGCGGGGTGAAGAACATCAGGCCCTGGATGTGGTCCAGATGCAGATGGGTGAGCAGCACGTTGACGCGCTCAGCGTCCTCGCGGCCCAGCGCCAGGCCCAGGTTGCGGATGCCGGTACCGGCGTCGAGCACCAGCAGGCTGCCGTCGGACAGGCGCACCTCCACACAGGAGGTGTTGCCCCCGTAGCGCGTGGTCTCGGGTCCGGGTGCCGGTATCGATCCGCGGGCGCCCCAGATCTTGAGCTTCACTCGGTTCGGCCCCCGTGCCCCACGGGCGGGGGCGCCGCCCCGGTGTCGGCCGGCCAGAAGAACGCCATCGCCCCGCGCGCCCCCTCGCCGGCGACGATGGGCAGGGCGCTCACCTCGATGCGGTGCTCCTCTCCTCGCAGCGAGCGGATGGTGAACATCGAGTGGGCCGGTCGACCCTCGCGCAGCGCGAGCGTCAGCGGCAGCTCGTCCAGGGGGATCGGCCCGCCCTCGGGGTCCAGGGGACCAAACGCACCACCCCATTCCTCGGGCCCCATCGGCCCCATCTCCTCGAAGCGCTTACCCAGCAGCGCGCTGGCCGCCTCGTTGTAGAACACGAGCTGTCCGTCGGCGTCGACCAGGAAAGCCGGCGTCGAGAGGCTCGTCATGAGGTTGCGCGCCAGGATCAGCTCCAGCGGACGCTGGGCCGTCGGACTCATCGGCCCATTATTCCCGCGGTGCGCGCCGCGGGTGGCGCCTGCACGCCCGCTGGCACCCTCACGCGCTGCCCTCTCTGGCTGCCCTGACGATGCATGTGGATGGGCGCCGGGGGACCCGTCGACCGTCCCGGCGGCGGGATGACTGTACCAGCGGCCCGCCCGTGGTCTGCGCTACGGTGCCCTGGTGGACGCCGCCGGGACGATCAAGGGACTCGCCGGACTGCGCGTCGTCATCGGCGTAACCGCCTGGCTGTTTCCCAAGCTGGCCGGCCGGCTGTTCGGGCTGGACCCCGGGGGCAATCCCCAGGCCCCCTACCTGGCCCGCCTGTTCGGAGTGCGGGACGTCGCGCTGGGGCTGGGTGCGCTGGGCACCGAGGGCGAGGCGCGCCGTCGGTGGCTGATGGCCGGGCTGGGCTGCGACCTCGCCGATGCCGCGGCCGGCATGGCCGGGGGACGCCGCGGCTATCTCTCTCCACTGACCACGGTGATGGTCACGGGCACGGCGCTGGCCGCGGCCGGGCTCGGAGCCAAGGCGCTGAGCCCGGGCGAGCGGCCAGCCTGACGCCGGCCCCGGTGAAGCGCCCTGCGCGGGCGCGAGCGGCAGCCGGTCATACGCCCAGGGCGCCGACCGTGCCGCACAGCTCCAGCCCCAGCTGCGCGGCGAGGCCCGACTCCTCCCCGGCCAGCGTGCCATCCCGGGACACCGCCGCCCGCAGGCCCGCGCGGTCGCCGGCGTGGGCGGCGGTGACCGCGTCGTTGGTCGCCCGCACCCGCTGCTCGTAGACCGACAAGAAGCTGCCCCACGGGGCCTCGCTCGCCGGGTTGGGCTGGAGGGTCTGCAGACGGTGAAGCGAGTCCAGGACCGCGGGGTAGGCGGTCGGAACCAGCACCGCCAGGCCGGCGACGTCGGCGCCGCGGGCGCTCGCCGGACGAGCGAGGATCGCCTGGTCGGCCGCCCGGCAGGCGGCGTCGGCGTTGGCCACCAGGGCGGCGTCGGGCAGGGGCCGGGTGGCCTGCCCGCACACCGTGAGCCCGGCGTCCGAGGCGGCGTGGGTCCGATCGACGGCGTGGACCGCCTGGCTGAGGCCGGCCAGCGCGAAGCCGGCGCGGTCGTTCTGCTGGGCGGCGCGCGCCATCGCGCGGAAATCGTCCACGGTGGCTTGGCTGGCGTCGACGAAGCGCTTAACCGCGGGCGAGATCGACCCCGGCGGACGCAGCCGGCGCAGGCGGGTGAGCGCCGCCGCCCGGCCTTCGGCCTGCTGGCGTGCATAGGAGGCGGCCTGCCCGGCGGTGCTCGGCTTAGGCCCCGGGGGCGCGATCGCCTGGCAGATGGCGTCGGCCCGAGCGGCATAGCCCGAGCGCGACAGCGCACCGGCTCCGCCACAGGCGGTGAGCGCGGTGGCCGAGGCGACGGCGGCAAGAGCGCCCGCGCGAGCGACGGTACGTGGAGCTAGAGGATTCATCTGGTGCTCGTGCGTGGCAGGCTTACCACATGGAGGGTCACCCGGATCGGACCCGCAGCGAGGCCGAGCGCCGGCGGCTGGCGCGCCTGCGCGCCGCGGCGATCCGTGCCGACACCAACCCATCGCTGCTGGGAGCGACGCGCTGGCTGCGCGGGCGTATGCCGGGCGACGACCGCTTCGGAGACCCGCTGTCGACCGCCGGAGACGCCCCCGTCGAGCTGCTCGGGCGCCAGGTAGCGAGCCTGGCGGGCGAGCGCCCGAGCGTGGCCCACGAGCTCGGCCTGGCCGCGCTGCAGCTGTGGCAGGGATTGTCCGAAGCGCAGGGACGCGGGCGCGGAAGCGAGGAGATCAGCGTCCTGTTCTGCGACCTGGTCGAGTTCTCCTCCTGGGCGCTACGGGCCGGTGACGACGCCGCACTCGAGCTGCTGCGGGCGGTGGGTGACGCGCTGGAGCCGGCCATAAGCGAGGAGCAAGGCACGATCGTAAAGCGGATGGGCGACGGGCTGATGGCCGTGTTCGCCGGGCCCGAGGAGGCGGTCTCGGCCGCCCTGCGGAGCGTCGAGGAGCTCCATCAGGTCGAGGTCGCCGGCTACCGCCCGCGGCTGCGGTTCGGCATCCACCATGGCCGCCCCCGGCGCCTGGGAGGCGACTACTTCGGCGTGGACGTCAACACCGCCGCGCGGGTGATGGCCGCCGCCGGACCCGAAGAGGTCCTGCTCTCCGAATCCGCCTGCGCGCGCCTGGACCGGGCGCGCTTTTCGATCGACGGCGCCCGCCCGCTTCGTGCCCCCGGGGCTCCGGAAGAGCTGCGGGTATGCGCGGTCAGTCGAGCCGGACGGGCCTGAGACCGGTCTCAGGCGGCCGGTGGCGTGCTGGAGCTCTCCTCCCGCAGGCGCCGCTCGCTGCGATCGCGCATCACGCCCACCAAGACGCCTAGGCCTCCGCCCACGCCGAAGCCGAGCACCAGCGCACCGAAAGCGCCGAACGCCCGGGCGACGATGCCCAAGATCTCCCCGACCTCGATATGGGGTCCGATCGCCAAGGACAGCGCACCGCCGCCGGCCGTCGGGCGGCAGGTGACCCGGGTGGCCCCGCCCCCCGGCGCGGTGAAGTCGAACAGCGAGCGGTAGTGGGAGGAGCCTTGCTCGAGCGTCGCCCCCTCGTTGATCGAGGGAGGCGGGGCGGGGCCCCCGGGACCGGACACCTGACAGCGCAAATCGGCGCTGCCCGGCGAGGGCGGGCCGGCGCCCGGCGGCGTCGTCGGCGTATAGATCGTCCGCGTATCCCCCGCCCGGAGGTTCACGGTCGCCGAGCCCGGCGCCTGCAGGGGGACGAGCGGCGCGGTGAGGTGGCTCACCGCGCGGCTGCCGGCGTCGACCGCGGCGATCACGAGCAATACCGCGCCCGCCACCCCGAGCGCGGCGGGCAGCGCCGCGAGGCCAAACCACCAGGCCCGCGGACGGATGCGCCTTCGGTCGACGGTCACCGGGGACCAGCGCGGGGCCGTGTGTCGGGTCCACGCCGCTCCGTCCCACCAGCGCCACTGATGCTGGGATTGCTCGTCGAGGTACCACCCCGCCGGCCGGCCCGACGGCGGCTGGCGGTCCGGCGGCGGCTCACCGGGGGAGCCGGGCGAGATGCGATCGGCCACGGCGAGAGCCTTGCACGCGCCCCCACCATGATAATGAAAACTTATCTATCCGATCAGGAATCGGCGTGGGACTTATGATCGGCGCCGTCAAGCTGGAGTGACCAATCCCGCCGAGCTGGAGGTAACGCCATGGACCAAGCTCCGATCATCGTCGCCTACGACGGTTCCCCCCACGCCGAGGACGCGCTCGCGCTGGCCGCCGCCCTCGCCGACGCCGGTGCCTCGCGCCTGGCCGTCGCCCATGTTTATCGAGCACCCCGCTCCGGCGTGCGCACCGGGGCGGCGTCGCGGCGGGGACGCGAGCGCTTCATGCGCGCCACCGCCCACGATCTGCTCGGCCGCGTCTCCCCGGGCGCCGGCCGCCAACCGCGCCCGCTGGTGATCGGCTCGACCACCACCGCGCGCGGCATCAGCACGCTGGCCCAGCGCGAGGGCGCCGCGCTTGTGGTGTGGGGCTCGGCCTCCGACGCCCCGCCCGGCCACGTCCGTCCCGGCAGCGCCGCCCGGCGACTGCTCCAGGGCGGGCCGTGCGCCCAGGCGTTCGCGCCCGCCGGGTTCCGCGAGCGCGACCGGCACCGGCCGACCACGGTCACCCTCGGCGAACACGACGCCGACGCCGACGCCCGGAGCAGCGTTCACGGGCTGGCCGAGGCCCTGGGCGCTTCGGTGGCCGCGGGGGCGCGCGGTGAGGACACGTTGCTCGTGCTCGGATCGCGTCCCGACGCCGAGGAGGGTCGGGTCCTGGCAAGTGCGGGCACCGATCGAGCGATCCGCACCGCCGGCGGCCCGGTCGTCGTGCTCTCCCGCGGCCATGGGCTGGGCCTGGGGGGCCGCCCGGCGGCGGTCGCCGCTTAGCCCGGCGCGGTCGCCATCTCGGTCAGGCGCAGCTTGGCCGAGATCACCTCTCGCTGCTCGGCCAGCGGGCGGTTGCAGGAGCCGGGCTCGGCGCCCTCGAGCGCCAGCCCGGCGCCCGAGCGCAGCCGGATCTGCAGCCGGCAGGGGAAGGTCAGCCGCACGCGTCCGGTGTCCAGCGCCGCCAGACCCTCCCGGCGGCGGAGCCGGACCGCCGCGCCCAGTTGGCGCAGCAGAGCCGGACGGCGGGCCAGCTCGAGCAGATCGGCGGGCGAAAGCGCCGCGTCGGCCATGCCCAGCTCGCGCATGCGGCGCACGATCGTGGCCCACCCGGCGGGTGTCACGTCGCCCGCCGACCCGCCCGCCGAGGTGGTGCCCAGCAGCGTCTGAGCCGTCAGCTCCCAATCATGGCGCACGCGCACCCGCGCCGCGAGCTGCTCGATCTCGGCACCGTGGTCGGCGAGCCAGCTCGGCGCGAGCTCTTGCTGGGTCAGGCGCCCGGCGAGCAGCGCCACGGCCACGCTGCGGGCGGTGGAGAAGTTGACCGACGCTGGCGTGCCGAGCTCGGATGGCGCAAGCGCCTCCATGGCCACCGTCAGGTAGCCGCAGTGCACCTCGATGCTGGTGACCTCTTCGGGAGCGAGTCCGCCCGCCTCGGCGCGGGCACGCAGCGCCGCCTCGATCGCGGCTTGCACGTAGGCGCATCCGGGCCACGGCTTAAACGCCAGCGTGTCGGTCAGCCACACCCTGCCCAGCGCGCCCAGCATCGCGGGCCGGCGCACGAAGGCGAAATGCGCCAGCAACCCGCGGCGGGCTTCGATCACCTCCAGGGCACCGCGCACGCCGTCGGCGGCCAGCAGAGCGGCGCGCGCCCCTTGGGCGGCGGGCTCGGCGGCGGTGAGCAGCTTGGTCGGCGGTCCCATGAAGCCGGGAAAGAGCCCGTAGGGCGGTTGGTAGAGCGCGATCGCCAGGGCATGGGCGACCTCCTCCTCGCCGAGGCCGAGCGCCACGCCGGCGGCGGTGGCCGCGCCCGCGCAGTGAATCGACGCCCAGAACTGCCCGTTGTGGGGGCCGAAGAGCAGCGCCGCTCCCAGCCGCCCGGCCAGCTCGTTGCCCGCCACCTGGGCGAGCAGTTGACGCTCTGGATCGTCGGTCATGGCGCGGGCCGACCACACCGTCGAGTGACCGGTGTGGCCCATGAACAGGTAGTCGTCCCAATCGTGGGCGATCGAGGCGGCGGCGTTGGCGTAGACGCGGCCCGGGGGGCCGTCGGGGGCCTGGCGAGCGAAGGGCGCGGCCGCCTCGCCGCCGGCGGCGGCCGCCGCACGCATCGAGTCGATCTGCAGGCGGGCACGCTCGCGCACGCGCTGGGGTACGTCGGCGAGCCGCAGCCCGGCGGCCCACGCCCCCCACTGCTCGCAGACGGTCATCCCCGAGCCCTCAGCTGGTGGGGCTGACGAGGCGGGCGGTGCGGGGCAGGTCGTTGAGGACGTTGACCACGCCGAGCAGGTCGCCGCGGTCATACCAGTCCACCGCGACCATGTTGGGCAGCAGCCCGCGCTCTCGCTGGCACTGGCGGGCGCGCAGGAGCAGGTAGTCGAAGCGGTTCACGTGCTTGGCCTCACCGGGTGAGGGCTTGCCCGTGTCGATCCAGTGGTTGACCAGGAACAGCGGGCTGTTGGGGGTGCCCCGGTTGGGCCGGCAGCTGAAATCACGGGGGGACGCGAAGTGATACGGGGTTTCCTGGCTTAGCTCGAAGCCGTTGTGGTACCACGGGATCCCGCTGGCCTTGAAGTTCTCCGAGAGCACGAACAGCCGCTGGCCGGTGGCGATCATCGTGCGCAGGGTGGGCCACGGATCCTCCCGGTTGTGGACGTAGAGGTAGCGCGTCAGCCCCGCCTTGGCGAACACCTTCGCCGCGTCTTGAGGTGTGACCGTGTCCTCGATGAAGAAGATGAGGACCTCGTTGGGATGGTCGTCCATCCAGCGGCGCACGTCGGTCAGCGTCTTGGTCATGTCCACGTAGCCGGCCTCGCAGAAGACATGACAGAGGTAGATGTGCTTGTCGGGGGAGTTGGGCGGCGGAAATCCGGCGCCCCGGGTCAGGTGCTCGAGGGCGTCGACGGCTGGCTTTCCCGCCCGACGTTCGAGCTCGGGCCGCGGGATGTGCTTCTTGTCCAGCACGGTGCGCACGAAGCCCGATTTGGGCACCCCGTAATAGTCGTCGATCAGGAAGGCGCGGATGCCGTACTGCAGCTGGGGGACCATGCCGCGCGGCTGATTGGCGTTGATGAAGCTGTCCGAATCGGCCGACATGGCGTTGTGGGCGGCGGCGAAGGCCACCAGGTTCAGCGGTCGATCGCACAGCACGGCAAAGCCGTTGCAGGTGGTGATCGGGATGCGGCGGCGGTGACGTCCGGACCCCGGAATCGCCAGCGCCACCACGACGGCGACCACCAGGGCCCCCACCAGCGCGCCGGCCAGCGCCGCCCGTCTGCCTCCGGGCCACAGGCCCTTGGCCCGCGCGGCCGCGCCCCGTGCCCCCTCGCGCACGCCGGCCCGCTCGCGGCCGGGACCTGCCAGCTCGAGCAGCTCGGTGGTGGCGTAGAAGATCGCCACCGCCCCCACCGCAACCACCAGCAGCTGGATCGCCAGATCGGGCTCGGCTACCACCCCGACCCCGACCGCCAGGATCCCCACCGCGCGCGCGGCGCGCAGGGCCGGGCGCTGCGGGCTGGCGAGCACCGCCGCCGCCCCCCGGCGGCCCAGGCCCGCGAGCTGGTCTCGCTCGAGCAGCGAAGAGGCGGCCGCGAACAGCGTCACGCCCAGGGCCCCGGTGAGCAGGGTCAGCGTCTGCAGGCTGCCGAAGAAGGCGTCCCAGACGGCGCCGGCGACCGGGTCAAGCTGGGGGTCGGGGACCTGGTCGATGGCGATCTCGCGGGCGATGCGAAGCACCACGTACAGGAGCACGGCATCGACCGCCAGCGCGATCCCGATCCGCCCGGCCAGGCGGCGACGCTCGAGGGAGATGCCCAGCGCCCCGGCCCAGCACAGCAGCGCGGCCAGGGGCAGGAGGATCCCCAGCAGGCGGGCGTGGTAGCCGACTTCCACGAAATCGAAGCCCAACCCCTTGTTGGTGAACTTCGCCAGCTGAGGGGAGATGTGGGGTGGGATCTGCTTGGCGATCGCCGGCGCGACGGCCTTCAGCGCGCCGATGATCGCCACCCCGGCGTCGGCCAGCGTGAACGCCACCGTCCCCCGGCCGCGCTGGAAGGCGGCCCTGTGGGCCTGGATGGCGGCGGCTCGCAACAGGGACTTAAACGGCGCGGTCTCCAGCGCCGCGCCCACCACCGACTCCATCAGCGGCCGAGACGCCGCCACCGGCACCGGCGCCTGCTCGAGCGTGAGCCTGACGATCTGGCGGCTCACCGCGTCGCGGGCGTGCGAGCTCTCCAGCGCGCTCGAGGCGTTGGCGGCGAAATTGCCCGAATCGAAGATGTTGCCCCGCGCGTAGAGCAGCGGGCCGCCGAGCAGGGCCAACACGGCTCCGGCGACGACCAGGACGGTGGCGGCTCGACGGCGGGCGTTCATCGACAGACGATCGGGGGAAGGGGCGCCGGTCGCGCAGGGGCGACGCTGCGTGCGCACCGACCCGGGCGCAAGGGCGCCGGCGCCAAGCATACGGCGGTCCCGGCCCCCGGGTGGGAGAGGATATGCGCCGTGCGCCAATCCGTGCCTCGGCTCGCCCTGCTAACCGCTCTGGCCCTGGCCCCCGCGCTCGCGCTGGGGACCGTGGCCTGCTCCGGGGCGCGGTCGGCGCCGCCCGGGCCGGTACCCGGGCACATCGCCCGCGCTCACCGGGTCGCCTTGGGGGCGGCGGTGCGCTGGGACCGGGTGGGCGACCTGCCCGGCTATGCCTCGCTGTTTCTGGCTCACTACCGCTGGCTCACGCCCGAGAACGAGCTCAAGATGGAATCGCTCGAGCCCGCGAACGGCGTATTCGACTTCGCCCGCGCCGACGCGCTGGTCGACTGGGCGGGCTCGCAGGGCAAGGCCGTCCACGGCCACGTGTTGGTGTGGGGCAATCAGCTTCCTCGCTGGCTGCGCGCCCTCGCCCGCACCGGCCCGAGCCGGGTGGTGGTGGTGCGATCGGCGATGGAGACCTACATTCGCGGCGTGCTCGCCCACTTTCACGGGCGGATCGACGAGTGGGACGTGGTCAACGAGGCGTTCGACGCGCACGGCAACTGGGCCCACAACCTGTGGTGGCGTCACCTGGGGCCGGGCTACGTGCGGACCGCGTTTGAGATCGCGCGGACAGCCGACCCCACGCTGCGGCTCTGTTACAACGACGGGGGCACCGAGGTCCCCGGGCGCCACGCCAGCGCCGTCCTCGGCCTGGTCCGCCGGCTGCGGCGCGCGCATCTCCTGGACTGCCTGGGGAGCGAGATGCACGTAGCCGGAGTGGGGCCCGCTGCGGACCTGGTCCTGCGCCAGCTACGCCGCTTCGCCGCCACCGGCGCCGTGCTGTTGGTCTCTGAGCTGGATGTGAGCCTGGCCGGGGTGCGGAACGGCGAGCGCCGGCGCCGAGCCATCCAGGCCGCCACCTATGCCAAGCTCGCCGGCGCCTGCGCGCGCGTGCCCGCCTGCCTGCGGGTGACGACCTGGGGGTTCACCGACGCCTCCAGCTGGTTGGGCTCCGCGGCCGAGGCGCTGCCCTTCGACGCCCGCCGGCGGGCCAAGCCGGCCTGGTTTGCCCTGACCACCGCGCTCGCGCGCTGAGGAGTCCAGGACAGGCGGGCTAGGCCACCGCGCGTACCCGCCCCTCGGCGGCGAAGCGCCGCGCGTGGGCCAGGTCGAAGTCGCCGTGGTCGGTCCCCAGGCCTCCGGCGACCAGCGCGGCCACGGCACAGCCCAGGCGGGCCGCCGAGAGCCTGTCCTCGCCCAGGGCCAGGCCGCGCAGGAAGCCGGCCGAGAAGGCGTCGCCGCAGCCGGTCGTGTCCACCACCTCGACATCGAAGGCGGGGACCCGCTGCACATCGGTGGCGTCGACCAGGATCGCTCCCTCGGCGCCGCAGGTAGCGCCGACGCAACCCACGCCGCGCTCGACCAGCGCGCGACAACCTGCAACCAGGTCGTCGCTTCCGGTGAATCCCAAGACCTGCTCGTCGTTGGGCAGCAGGTAGTCGAGGTGCGCAAGAGCGGGGGCGATCCACTCCAACACCCCCATGTCACCGGGAGCCAGGATGTCGGCCGAGGTGGTGGCGCCCCGCTCGTGGGCGAGGGCAAGGATTTCGGCCGCGGCCTCCCCACCCATGAACTCGGGCCCGCCGAGGTGCAGATGGCTCGCCCCGGTCACCGCCCTGGCGGGCAGGTCCTCGGGGCCGTAGCTCGCGTTGGCGCCCACCACGTGGAACGCGGGGCGCGAGCCATCGGGACGGATGGGCAGGACGCTGGCCGAGGTCTGCACATCGGCGCGGCGGACCAGCAGCGAGGTGTCGACCCCGTCGCGCTGCAGCAGGCGCACGAGCAGGTCGCCGATGGGGTCCTCGCCGATGGCCCCCGCGCTGTGCACGCGGGCGCCCAGCTTGGCCATGATCAGCGCCGTGCCCCCGGCCGATCCGGCCGCGGTCACGCGGATCTGCTCGACCAGCGCGCCGCCCTGTCCCTCGGGGATCGCCTCCACCGGGCGCACGAGCACGTCGAGGACGTGCACGCCGGTCACGATCACCGCCTCCTGGTCAGCCATCGTCTCCCCCGGTGGTCGCGGGCTGGGGGGAGCCGTAGCCGCGGGTGAGCGCCGCCCTCACCACGGCGGCGCGCTCGGTCTCGTCCAGGACGCGCGGCGATCCGAGCGCCGCCGCCCGCCAGTAGACGGTCGCCGCCCACTCCAGCACCTCGGTCGCGCGCACGGCGCTACCCAGGTCCGGACCGTAGGTGACCGTGCCGTGATTGGCCAGCAGCGCGGCCGTGCGATCCTCGAGCGCCGAGCAGGCGGAGGCGGCGAGCTCCGGGGTGCCGAACGTGCGGTAGGGGGCCACCCGGACCGGCCCCCCCAGGAGCAGCATCTCGTAGTGCACGCACGGAAGCTCATCCAGGACACAGGACAGTGCGGTGGCCACCGGAGCGTGGGTGTGGACCACGGCGCCCGCCGCAAAGCGCTCGTAGACGCCGAGGTGGAGGCCGAGCTCCGAGGTCGCCGCCAGCCCCCCCGCCCGCACCGAGCCCTCGGCGTCGACGACCGCGATGTCCTGGGCGTCCAGTTGGCCGAGCACGGCGCCGGTGGGGGTGATCGCGATCAGCCCCTCGGCCCGGGCGCTGACGTTCCCGGACGTGCCGGTGACCAGCCCGGCGTCCGCCAAGCGTCGGCACGCCTCGGCCACCTCCTGGCGCATCTGGTCGAGCACGCCGGCATCCTCGCAGGCCTACCGATCGGGGCGCCCGCTGAGCCGGGCCTGGCGCGGTTAGGGTTGCGGCGCATGGGCTGGGTGACGCTCGAGGAGCGAGACGCGGTGACGATTCTCACCGCCGATCGGCCGCCCGCCAACGCGATGGACCTCGAGTTCCTCAGCGAGCTCGTAGGGACGCTGGAGCGGGCGGGCGCCGATCCCCCACCGGCTCTGGTGCTGGCGGGGCGCCCGGGGTT
>VAYS01000021.1 GCA_005883215.1 Actinomycetota bacterium | reverse complement strand
CGGGTCGCTCACCTACCAGCCCGCGGCCGCCGACGACGCGACCCAGGACACCTCGGTCCGCGGTCTCACCGCCGCCCAGGCGCTCAACCGCTCCTACCGCCCCGCCGGCCCGGCGTTCCGGTACACGTCGGTGGTCAACCACGCCTTCCTGGGCACCGCGCCCCACGACCTCTCTGGCCTGATCGCCGGCCTGGCCCGCGTCACGCGCGCGCTCGACTCGCGCGAGGCCCAGCTGCAGGGGTTCGTCACCAACTTCAACACCACGATGGCGGCGCTGGCGGACCAGAGCGCCAACCTGCGTACCACCATTCGGCTGCTGGCGCCCACGCTGCAGCACGCCAACGCGACGTTCGCCGATCTCAACCGCGCCTTCCCGCCCACCCGGGCGTTCGCCCGCGAGATCCTCCCCGGCGTGCGCGAAACGCCGGCCACCATCGCCGCCAGCTTCCCGTGGATCGCCGAGACGCGCGGGCTGCTCGGGCCCAATGAGCTACAGGGCGTGGCGCGCACGCTGCACCCCGCGATCGGCGACCTGTCCCGGGTCATCGACGCCAGCCTGCAACTGCTGCCCCAGACCGACCTCACGGCCAAGTGCGCCACCAACGTCGTCCTGCCCACCGGCAACATCAGGATCCAAGACGGGCCCCTGAGCACCAACGTCGAGAACTACAAGGAGTTCTGGTACGCGCTGGTGGGGCTGTCGGGCGAGGGCCAGAACTTCGACGGCAACGGAATGTACGTCCGCTTCCAGCCCGGCGGCGGCAACCAGACGGTCTCGACGGGCACCGTCCTGGGCCAGCCCAACAGCAACCTGTTCGCCAGCACCGTGGCGCCGCCGCTCGGGACCCGCCCGGCGTTCCCAGGACATCGGCCGCCCTACAAGCCCACCACGCCCTGCTACACACAGCGCATCCCCGACCTCAATGCGGCCGCCACGGGCCCGGCCGACACCACCCGCGTCCGCGTCGTAGGCGGCGCCAACGGGGGACGCCCGTGAGGACCGCGATCCGAAAGTACTCACGCGACTTCGTCGCCCTGATCGCGCTGGCGTTGGTCGGGATCGCCGTCGGCGGCTACATCCTCGCCAACGAGCGCTTCTACCTGCCCTCGTGGGTGCCGCTGGTGGGCTCGGACTTCGTCTCGCTCAAGGCCCAGATGACCACCGCCCAGTCCGTCACCCCCGGCCAGGGCCAAGTGGTGACGATCGCCGGCGTGCCGGTGGGGGAGATCACCCGGGTCCAGCTGCAAAACGGCCACGCCGTGGTCTCGATGAACATCCGCCGCAAGTACTTCCACGTCTACCGTGACGCGTCGGCGCTTCTGCGGCCCAAGACCGGGCTCAACGACATGCTGCTCGAGCTCACCCCCGGGCACCCGTCGACCGGTCAGGTCAAGCAGGGCTACACGATCCCGATCGACCAGACGCTGCCCAACGTCAACTCCGACGAGGTGCTCTCGGCGCTGGACGGCGATACGCGTGAATACCTGCGCCTGCTGCTCGGCGACGCCGGCGCCGCGCTCAACGGCCAGGCGCGCACCTTGTCCTCAGTCCTCCGCCGCTTTGACCCCACCAGCCGCGACCTGCAGCGCATCGGCCAGGCGCTCGCCCGGCGCCAGGCCAACATCGCGCGCACGATCCACAACTTCCGCCTGCTCTCCGAGGCGGTCGGAGCCAAGGACTCCCAGCTCGCCCAGCTGATCGACAACTCCAATGCCGTCTTTCAGGCCTTCGCCCAGCAGGACCAGAATCTGCGCACGACCCTGGGACTGCTGCCCGGCACGCTCCAGACCACCAACACCGCGCTGGCCAAGACCGACCGCCTGGCCCGGGTGCTCGGTCCCACCCTCCAGGGGCTGCGGCCCGCCGCGCGGGCGCTCGGTCCCACGCTGCGCGACGTCCAGCCCTTCGTGCGCGACACCACGCCGATCATCCACAACCAGCTGCGGCCGTTCGCGCGCGACTCGCTGCCGGTGCTCCGCCAGCTGCAGCCCACCGCACACGATCTCGCCCAGGTCATCCCCGACCTCAACAAGACTTTCGTCGTGGTCAACTACCTGCTTAACGAGCTCGCGTTCAACCCGCCGGCGCCCGACCACAGCTTCCTGTTCTGGAACTCGTGGATAGCGCACAACGGCAACGCGGTCTTCGCCACCCAGGACGCCCACGGCCCGATTCGCCACGGCCTGTTCATGGTCTCCTGCTCCTCGCTCGGCGTGCTGCAGTCGGTGGCCAAGGCCAGCCCGCAGCTGGGCACGCTGATCTCGCTGCTCAACCTCCCCTCCCAGGCCTGTCCGACGGGCAGCGGCCCCGGTAGCGGGGTGACCGGCTGATGCAGAAGCAGGCTCCCACCGTCGGGCGGCTACTGGTGATGGTCGGCTTCGCCCTGTCGTGCTTCGGCCTGCTGCTGTTCCTATGGCTGTCGTTCGGCGGTCCGATCCCGCTCAAGCCCAACGGCTACCGCTTCAGCACGCAGTTCAGCCAGGGCACCCAGCTCGCCCAGGAGGCCGACGTGCGCATCTCCGGGGTCAGCGTGGGCAAGGTCAAGAAGATCAAGGTCTCGAACACGGGCACGAGCAAGGTGACCATGCAGCTCGAGCCGCGGTTCGCTCCCATCCCGCTCGACACCCGCGCCATCCTGCGCCAGAAGACGCTGCTGGGCGAGACCTACGTGGAGCTCAGCCCCGGCGACCGCTCCAGCGGCATGCTCCAGGACGGCGGCCAGCTTTCGCCCTCCCAGGTGGCTCCCTCGGTGCAGCTGGACCAGATCTTCCGGGCGTTTGACCCCCGCACGCGGGCGGCATTTCAGGATTGGATGCAGACGCTGGCGGTGTCGGTCGCCGGGCGGGGCAAGGACATCTCTGATGCCCTGGGCAATCTGGCCCCGTTCGCCCGCGACGCCAACACGCTGGCGGAGATCCTGGACGCCCAGCAGCCCGAGGTTCAGCGCCTGGTGGCCAACACCGGCGATGTGTTCAACGCCCTGACCGAGCGCGACAGTGACCTGCGCAGCCTGATCACCAACTCCAACCAGGTCTTTCAGACCACCGCCCAGCGCAACGCCGAGCTGCAGGCCACCTTCGTCGCCCTGCCGACCTTCGAGCACGAGTCGGCGCTCACGCTGGACCGCCTGGCGCGCTTTGCCCGCACGACCAATCCGCTGGTCACCCAGCTGCGCCCCGCCGCCCGGCAGCTGAGCCCCACCCTCAAGGACCTGGCGGCGATCGCCCCCGACCTCAAAGGCCTCTTCCGCGACATCAATCCGCTGGTCGACGCGTCCAAGGCGGGCCTGCCGGCGACGCAGAACTTCCTCGACGAGCTGCACCCGCTGCTCGGCTCGCTGGACCCGCTGCTGTCGCAGCTGAACCCGATCCTGGTGTTTGTGGGGCAGTACAAGAACGAGCTCACCGCCTTCTTCGCCAACTCCGCCGCCGCCACGCAGGCCGTGGACACACCCGCGGGCGCCAAAGCGCCGATCCACTACCTGCGCACCACCAACCCGTTCAACCCCGAGTCGCTGGCCGTCTATCCGCAACGAATCGGAACCAACCGCCCCACTCCCTATGCGATGCCCAACAGCTTCACGCAGCTGTCCGTCGGGATGCCGGTCTACGAGACCCGGCAGTGCGGTCGGCCCCTACCCACCATCAGCCCCACCCTGACCAACCTGATCCCCGACCTGCTGCGCCAGCAGATCCAGCAGTTCGCCTTCGGGGTCACCGGGTCCAACGCGCCTCCCTGCAAGCAGCAGGGCCCGTACAACTTCGGCGGCCAGGTGACCCAGTACCCGCACGTCAACGTCTTTCCCTCGGGATCGGTCCGCGGCCAGCGCTGAGCCCGACGGGGCTCCGGATCGGGGCCGTGTCGAGGGGACGGGGTGGCGCCGGGCGCCTGGCCCGCCGATAGCCTGGGCCGGCCATGACGGCCGCTTCGCTGTTCGCCGAGGTCGCCCGCCGGGCCGCGCGGCGCCCGCGCGCGACGTTGCTCGTCGTCCTGGCCCTGGCGCTAGCCGGAGGCGCGCTGGCCACGAGCCTGGCGCCGACCGCGGCCACCGACACGCTGGTCGGGCGCTCGAACTCCACCTACCAGGCCACCCAGCGCTATCACCGCCTGTTCGGCGACGACGCGGTGATCGTGCTCATCCGCGGTCCGCTCCCCCAGCTCGTCCTCACCCAGGACCTCGAGCGCGTGCTGGGCCTGGAGGGCTGCCTGTCGGGCAACCTGCCGCCCCGGGTCGCGCCCCCCGGAGGGCCCCGAGGACCGTGCGCGGTGCTCGCCCGCACGCGCCCGGTGCAGGTGGTCTACGGGCCGGGGACGTTCATCAACGAGTCGGTGCGCCAGATCACCGACCAGCTCACCCGTCAGACCCAAGCCCAGACCGCCCAGGCCCAAACGGCCGCCCAGGCGACCTATCGCCTGGCCCGGGGCCGGGGCCGAACCCCCGCCCAGGCGCGCCGGCTCGCCGGCCAGGCCCAGCAACTGGTCATGGCCCAGTTCACCCGCAACGTCCTGCAGCTCGCGCTGCGCTATGGCATCACCTCGGTCCCCCGAATCAACGACCCGGACTTCGTCTCCGAGCTGGTGTTCGACGCCACCAAGCCGGTGGGGACCCCCAAGGCGCGCTTTGCCTACCTGTTCCCCAACCGCGACAGCGCCCTGGTCCAGGTGCGCCTGCGGCCCAGGCTGTCCGACGGCCAGCGCGCGGCGGCCATCGCCCAGATCCGCCGGGCGGTGGCGATGCCCGAATGGCACCTGCAGAACGGGGGCAGCTACGTGGTCACCGGCATCCCCGTGGTGGTCTCCGATCTCACCAAGTCGATCACCGACTCGGTGCTCGTGCTGCTGGTGGCCGTGGCCCTGGTGATGGCGCTGACCCTGGCTCTGTCCTTCCGCAGGCGGCTGCCGCTGCTGCCCCTGGGGGTGGCCCTGTGCGCGGCGGGGCTCACCTTCGGCGGACTGGCGCTGGTCGGCGCCCCTCTGACCATGGCCACGATCGCCGTGCTACCGATTCTGATCGGCCTGGGCGTCGACTACGCGATCCAGTTCCAGTCACGCGTCGCCGAAGCCCGCCGGGGGCCGCCGGCCGAACGGGTGGCGCGGGCCATCTCGATCGGGGCTCCCACGATCGCCGCCGCCGGCGCGGCCACCGCCGGCGCGCTCCTGGCCCTTGTGCTCTCGCCGGTGCCCATGGTGCGCGGCTTCGCGCTGCTGCTGATCGTGGGGATGGTGCTGGCGTTTGCCTGCACGCTGACCGCGGGGGCCGCGGCGATGGCCCGGTGGGGGGTGGCCGGGAACCTCGCCGAGCGCGCCCCCCGCCCCCGCGGTGGGCCGCTCGCGCGGGCCGGGGAGGGGGCTGCCGCCGCGCTGGCCTCGGGCCGGGGCATGCTGGGCGCCGCCTGGCGAGGGGCCGGCGAGCTGGTGGTTGAAAACGGTGCCGGGCGCGTCCTGAGCGACGCGCTCGCCGTGGTGCTGGCCCGCGGGCGCGCGCTGGGACGGGCGTCCCTGACCCAGGCCCACCGTCAGCCCGGCCGGGTGCTGGCGGTCGGCCTGGTGCTGGCCGCGCTGGGGTGGGGGCTAGACACACAGACCAAGGTGCAATCGGACATCCAGAAGTTGGTCCCCCAGAACCTGGGGGCGCTGCGCGATCTGCGCGCCCTAGAGCGCTCCACCGGCGTGGGCGGCGAGATCGACGTGACGGTCAGCGCTCCGGACATGACCAATCCGGCGGTGGTGCGCTGGATGACGGCGTTTGAGACCGGGCTGCTCCAGCACTACCACTACAGCCCCAAACGGGGATGCGGGCAGGCCCAGCTGTGTCCGGCCTTCTCGCTCACCGACCTGTTCTCCAGCCAGGGCTCGACCCCCCGCCAGAGCGACATCCGGGCCCTGCTCGACGCCGTGCCGCGCTACTTCTCCCAGGGCGTCATCACCGCCGATCGCCGGGTGGCGACACTGGCCTTCGGCATCCGCCTGATGCCGCTCGACCAGCAGGAGCGGGTGCTCGAGTTGATGCGCTCCCGCCTGCATCCTCCCCCCGGCGTGCACGCCGAGCTCGCCGGCGTCCCGGTGCTGGCGGCCGACGCCGACGGCGCGGTGGCCTCCCCGTGGCGGCGGCTGTTGACCCTGCTGGCCGGGCTGGCGGCGGTCAGCATCGTGCTGCTGGCCGCCATGCGCCGGGCCGCCCGAGTGGTGGTGCCGCTGGTGCCGGTGGCGCTGGCCACCGGCTGGTCGGCGCTGATGCTGTTCGTGCTGCGCATCCCGCTGAACCCGATGTCGGTCACCCTGGGCGTGCTGGTGATCGCCATCGGCACCGAGTTCAGCGTGCTGCTCTCCGAGCGCTACCGTCAGGAGCGGGCCGCCGGATGGGACCCGCGCGCCGCGCTCGAGCGCACGTATCGCTCGACGGGCTCGGCCGTGCTGGCCTCCGGCGCGACGGCGATCGCCGGGTTCGCCGTGCTCGTGTTCTCCGACATACGCATGCTGCGCGACTTCGGCGCCGTCACGCTGGTGGACCTGACCGTCTCCCTGGCGGGGGTGATGGTCGTGCTGCCGTCGGTGCTGATCCTGGCCGAGCGCGGCGAGCTGGGGCGGCTACCCGCGCGCGCCCTGCGCGCACTTAGGTCCTGGCGGCCGCGGCTGCGGCGGGCCCGCACGGCATGACCCCCGCGGGCCGACGCTCCGGCGATCGCCCGCCCCCGGCCGAGGCCCCGCCCCCCGCCGGGGTCCCGCCTCCCGCCGGCCCGGGCGGCAGCCGCTACGGATGGTTCGTGGCCTTCGTTGCTCTCCTCATCCTGGCCTACATCACCCTCAACACCGCGCTCAACAGCGGCGGCGGGGGCTCGCGCGGGTTGAGCGTGGGCGACTCCCTGCCCCCGTTCGCTGCCCCGCTCGCCGCCGGCACGCTCAACGGCGACGCCGACATCGCCAGGCGCGCCAACCAGGGTCCGGCGGGGCGCCGGCCGGCGTGCTCGGAGCGCGGGCCGCAGATCCTCAACAGCTGCCAGCTCGCCGAGCGCGGCCCGGTGGCGCTGGCCTTCGTGATCAGCAGCGGCGGGCACTGCGAGCGCATGCTCGACCGCATGGCCCAGCTTCACGCCACCTTTCCCCGCGTGCAGATGGCCGGGGTGATCGTGCGCGGCAGCCGCGGGGACGCGCGCTCGCTGGTGCTCAGCCACCGTTGGCCGTTCCCGGTGGGCTATGACCGCGACGGGGCGGTGGCCAACCTCTACCACGTGGCGGTGTGCCCGCTGCTCACCCTGGCCCGGCGCGGCGGGAGCGTCACCGCCACCGCGATCGGCCAGCTGGGCAGCGCCGAGCTTGCGACCCGCCTGAGGACGCTGGGATGAGGGAGGGGGACGAACCCGAGCCCGAGCTGGGGTGGGTCTCGCCCGAGGTACGCGAGGAGTTCCCCGAGCTGCGCCTGCTCACCGCGACGGTGGTCACCGCCGCCGGGCCCAGCTCGCCCGAGGCACGCCAGCGCCTGCGGCTGCTGTCGGACCGCTTCACCGGGGCTCGCGCCGTGGGCATGCGCCGCGAGCCGATCCCCTCCGCCTACCGGATCTTCTATCGCCACATCGGGCTGGACCCGGACGAGACGCGCCCCCCGGGCGAGGCGGCCGCCGTCGAGCGCCTGCTGCGCGGCGGGTTTAGGCCCTCGAACCGCATCGACGACGCGCTGCTGATCGCCCTGGCCGAGACCGGGGTGCCCCTGTGGGCGCTCGACGCCGACGCGCTCGACGGACCGCTGGGGATCCGCACCGCGGCGTCCGGCGAGCAGCTGGAGCGCGGGCCCTACGCGCGCCCGCTGCCGGCCGGCCAGCTGGTCATCGCCGACGCCGCCGCCCCGGTCGCGCTGCTGTTCGGCGAGGTGGCCCCCGAACGCATGGTCCAGGCCCACACGGCGCGGGTCAGCCTCTACGCCGTGCAGGTCTCGGGGGTACCGGCGATCCACGTCGAGGAGGCCCTGTGGACGTGCGGGAGCCTGCTTGTGCAGGCCCAAGACGGCAGGTAGACTCGGGATTCACTCAGGAGAGGCTCATCTGTCGTGCCGCAAGCTCAGGGGCTCCCGCTCGCACTCCCTCCCCAGCCGGTCCGGATCCCGGGTCCCCGACCCGCGACCACGACCGCGCCCGAACGCCTGGCCCGGCGCGAGCTGCGGGCCCAGATCGCGCGCCTGGAGCGCGAGCTGGCGCGCTCGTTCGTCTCCGCCTTCCCCCACGGCGAGGTCGATGTGTCGGTTCCCGCCGCCGGCGGCCCGCGCCTGCTGAGCCTGGGGGAGCTGGAGACCACCCGCGACGCGCTCTCGGCCCGCCTGTCGTCCGCGCGGCGCTCGCTGGCCGACCTCGGAGAGCGTCAGGAGCGGGCCCGCGTCATGCTCGAGCGCATGCGACTCGAGCCGGGTCGCTACAAGTTCGCGCGCGTCTCCAACGCCGAGCTCGGCGAGGGGGGCTGCGGCGTCTGGGAGGTGCGTCCCCGCCTGGGCCTGATCGGGATGCTGGCGGGGTGGTGGCAGGTCAAGCTCTCCTCGGGCTGTCCCTTAGGCCGGGGGCGGGGCCCTGCGCCGCCGCCCCGAAGATCCGCTGTCCGCCTCACCGCGTGAGGAGCTAGCCGATGGGTCGACGCAGCCGCAAGCGACTGGCCGCCGACGCTCCCGCCGGCGCCCGCGCCGAGGAGGCCCGCCGGGGTCCTAGCGAGCCCGCTGGCTCGAGCGCGGGTCCCGCCGGCGCCCCCCGGCGCCGGGCGCGCGTTTCCGAGGCGCCGCCCGCGCCGTGGTCGCCGTTTCCGCTGGTCGAGCTGTGCATTCTCGCCGGAATCGTGCTGCTGGTCGTGGGCCTGGTCGTGCACGGGCGCCGAGGCCCGGTGCTGGCGGGCTGCGGCCTGGCCCTGATCGCGCTGTCCGCGCTGGAGCTGAGCATCCGCGAGCACTTCTCCGGCTACCGCTCGCATTCGGCGCTGCTGGCGGGGGCCGCCACGGTGGCGGCCGAAGCCCTGCTCTACTTCACCCTGCACCCGCTGCCGCTGCTGCTGGCCCCGATCGCCGCGGCGGTGTTCGGCGGGATGTGGGTCCTGCTGCGCTCGGCCTTCCGGCGTCGGACCGGGATGGGCTGGAGGGCCTAGAGGGGGGTGCGGGCGCTCCTGCGCATGGTCACCGGCGCCGCCGCGCTGGTGGGGATCATGTTCGCCGGGAGCATTCTCCTGTGGGTGGGTATCCCGCTGGGCTGGCTGTGGATCGCCTCCCAGATCGACGGCGCCACCGGCTCGGTGGGCGCGGCCATCGGCGCCGCCCTGGTAGGGGTGGTGGCGTCGATCGCGCTGATGGTGCCGGTGCTGACCTGGCTGTCGAACCGCCACCGGCAGCTGCGTATGGAGAGCGGGCGAGACGATCTCGGACACCTGGTGCTGGAGGTCGTGATGGTGACCAGCGCCGGCGTGGCCCTGGTCGTCTTTGCGCTGTGGTTCTTTCTCCTGTCGGGCTCCAGCCCGATTCCCTTCGAGGTCGGCTACTGAGGCCCGCCGCGGGCGCCGGCGTCGGCGGCGGGCCTGGGCGACGAGCGAAGAGGAGGACGAGCCGTCGTCCCCGGCCACCCCCCGCCGCCCCCGGAGCGAGGGCGGCGGGAAGCGATCAGGCGGCCGCCAAGGCGGCCGTGGCAGGCGAAGCGACCATGCGCGATTCCGGCCCGCCGCTGCTCTGGCAGCGCGCCAGCGCTGCCGCAAGCGCACGCCGCTGACGCTCGGTCATGGAGCCGATCGTCTTGTTCTCCGACATCGGGATCTGGGCCAGCACCTTGCGACACCGGGTCAGGCCCCAGCGCCGCTGGCTCATCAGTAGGTCGGACACGGTCATGCTCTCCGTCTCCCACGGCGCGGTGAGGATCACCTCGGCGGCGCCGCGGTCCCCGCGCGCCACCTCACGCTTGAGTTCCGCCCGGGCCAGCCGCACCTCGTTGGCGCGGGCCAATGCCCGGCGGTATTGTGGGGCGCAGGCGATCCTCGCTGTCGCGCTCATGTGTCAACTCCCCGTCGCCGGCATCCAGACCGGCGACACATTCGTGGTTTTGCCAGGCTGCGCGTCGTGTCGGCCCCGGCCCCACGGCTGCAGCTCGACCCTGCCGCGGGTACGAAAACTACCCCCGGCTACCGCTGCTGCAACCCTCAGGACCTGCACGGCGAACGCACCGTGAAGCTACGCCGCGCGCCACGTTGCGGTCAACGTCGGGGACCCGGGAAGGTGCGCTCAGAGCGGCCTTTTCTTTGCCCGCCGGACTTGTGCAAAAGTGGACAACTGCCTGGCTACCCGAGAGTGGGGAGCAGGGCCCGCCAAACGTCCGCGGGCGGGGTCAGGATCCGGGCAGCGGGCCGTGCTCGGCCTCGAAGCGCGGCTTGACCGCGGCGAAGCGCTCGAGCGCGCGGTCGAGCGTGTCGCGGTCGTGGGTGGCCATCACGCTGGTGCGCAGCAGCGCCCCCGCGGGCGGGACCGCCGGGTGCAGGGCGACGTTGGTGTAGACGCCGGCGTCGTAGAGCTCGCGCCAGAGCAGCACCGCCTTCCAGTCGTCCTCGACCACCACCGGCACCACCGGGGTGGCGAGCGCTTCGGCGGCGACCCGCCCGGTGGCCGAGCCGGGCGGGACCGGCTCGATCACCCGCAGGCCCAGCGCACGCAGGCCGGCCCGCAGGTGGCCGGCGTTCTCCCGGAGGCGGGCCATCAGGGTCGTCCCCTCGGCCGAGCGGATGATGCGCAGGGCGGCGAGCGCCGCCCCGAGCGCCGCCGGCACAGCGGAGGCGGTGAACAGGTAGGCGCGGCTGGAGATGCGCAGGTAGTCGATCACGTCGGCGGGGCCGGCGAGGAAGCCGCCGCACGAGGCGAGCGACTTGGAGAAGGTGCCGGTGCGCAGGTCGACGCGCTCCTCGAGCCCCAGCGCCTCGGAGGCTCCCGTTCCGCGGGTGCCCAGGACGCCCACCCCGTGGGCTTCGTCGACCATCAACCGAGCGCCGTGGCGCTGGCACAGCTCGACGATCTCGGGCAGGGGGGCCACGTCACCTTCCATCGAGAAGACGCCGTCGACGACGACCAGCACCCCGCCGCCGTCCTCGGCCGCGCGCGCCAGCGCGCGCTCGAGCTTGTCCAGCCGGCCATGACGAAACGGGCGCAGCTTGGCCCGCGAGATGATCGCCCCGTCCAGTAGCGAGGCGTGGTCGCCGGAGTCGACCACCACGGTGTCCCCCGGACCCAGGATCGCTCCCAGCGTGCCGACGTTGGCCTGGTGGCCGGTGGTGAACACCATCGCCTCCTCGGTCCCCATCCACTCGGCCAGCTCGCGCTCGAGATCGACGTGCAGCGGGGTGGTCCCGTTGAGCAGACGCGAGCCGGTGAGCCCCGTGCCGTAACGGGCCAGGGCGTCGCGGGCGCCATTGACCACGCGCTCGTCGGCGGTCAGCCCCAGGTAGTTGTTGGAGCCGAGCATGATGCGCTCGCGGCCCTCCATCTCCACCACCGGCCGGGCGGGGGACTCGATCAAGCGAAAGTACGGGAGCAGGTCCTGCTCGCGCGCGGCGCGCAGCTGCTCGGCGCGCTCGTGATCGCGGGCCTTTGCGAAGACGTCTACCGAGGTGTGCATGTAGGGTGCGCCGGCCGTGACGGTCGAAATTCGCCCGGTCACCGGAAAGCGCGACCTGCGGCGCTTCATCCGGCTGCCGTTCTCACTTTATCGGGAGCAGGAGAACTGGGTCCCTCCCTTGCTCTCGGAGCTGAGCAAGCGCCTGGACCAGCGCAAGAACCCGTTCTTCGAGCACGCCGAGGCCCAATATTTCCTGGCCTGGCGCGACGGTGAGCCGGTGGGGCGCATCAGCGCCCACATCGACCGACACCTCAACGAGTTCCAGGCCAACGACTGGGGCCTGTTCGGGTTCTTCGAATCCGAGAACGACCCCGAGACCGCCGGCGCCCTGCTCGAGGCCGCCGGCACCTGGCTGGCCGAGCGCGGGCGGGGGCGCATGGTCGGTCCGATGGACTTCACCACCAACGACGAGTGCGGGCTGCTGATCGAGGGCCACGAGTTCACCCCTTTGATCCTGTGCCCCTGGCACCACCCCTACTACCAGCCCCTGCTCGAGGGCCAGGGCCTGACCAAGGCCATGGACCTGTACATGTGGCGGCTGTGGGTGGACGCCCGCCACAAGGTGCATCCGGCGATCTGGGAGGCAGCGGCCAAGGCCCAGTCCGAGCACGGCATCCGCGTGCGCTCGATGCGCAAGCGCGACCTGGAGGCCGAGGTCGGCCGCTTCCTCGAGGTCTACAACGCCGCCTGGGAGCGCAACTGGGGTGCCGTCCCGCTCACCGAGGCCGAGGTGCGCTACTACGCCCAGGACCTCAAGCCGGTGCTCGACGAGAACTGGGCGTTCATCGCCGAGACCGAGGATGGCGAGGTGGTGGGAGCGGCCCTGACGCTGCCCGACTACAACCAGGTGCTCATCCATCTGGGGGGGCGGCTGCTGCCGATCGGCTGGGCAAAGGCGCTGTACTGGCGGCGAAAGATCGACCAGGTGCGGGTCTTTGCCCTGGGGGTCAAGCCCGGCTATCAGCACACCGGCGTGGCGGCGCGGATGTATGAGCTGCACTTCGACGCGGCCGAGCGCACCCCCCAGAAGGGCGGGGAGATGGGCTGGATCCTGGAGACCAACGAGGCCATGAACCGGGCGATGGAGGGCATGGGGGGCGAGATCAAGCGTCGCTTTCGCATCTACGAGCGCGAGCTCTCCGCCCCGCCCGCCTGACCGAGCACCCGGCCTCACGACGGGTCCTGCGCGAGGGGTACACTCGGCGCCTTGACGCCCTCCCCCCAGTCCCAAGAGCTCGACGCGCTGCCCGTGCTGGCCGAGGCTCGCCCGATCGAATCGCCCGACGCCGGCCGGGCGCTGGCGCCGATCCAGAGCACCGCGGTGCAGGCCGCGGCGGTGGCGGCGACCGGCTTCGTCGCCGGCGCGGCCACGGCCGCCGTCCTGCGGCGCCGGCGCAGCCGCCGAGCGGCGCGGCGGGCCCAGCCCCAGCGCCGCCCCGCTCGCCGCGCGGGCGAGCTCGCGCAGGTGGTGGCGAGCCGGTCGTTTCTCATCGACGTGCACCTGCTCGGCGGGGGCGACTGAGCTCCACCGGGCCTGCCGTTTCCCGCGCGGTCACCGTTGCGCCGCGGTGGCCGTTTGCCCTTCCCCGCCAGATCGGCGCCGACGGCCTGACCCGCCGGCGCCAGGGAGGCCTGGTGCGGGCGCTGGCCGGGCCCGGGGGCCCGGCCGTGGTCTGCGTGCGCCAGCTCGCGCCCGACCGGGTGCACTTCCAGGCGGCGGCAGCGTCGGCGCCGGAGGCCGAGTTCGCGCTCGAGCGGATGCGCTTCGCGGTCGGTGTGGACGACGACCTGCGCGACTTCTTCGAGCGCTTTCGCTGGGACCCCGTGATCGGCCCGTTGCTGCGCCGCGACCCGCGCCTGCGCGTGGGGCGGCGCCCGGAGCCATTCGAGGCGCTCGCCTTCGCCGTCTGCGAGCAGCTGATCGACTACGGCTCGGCCGCCGCGATCCAGCGGGGACTGATCGCGCGCTTCGGTTACCGCTGGGGGCCCCTGGGGCTGCGCGGGGCGCCCCCGGCGGCGGTGGTGGCGGCCGCCGCCCCGGCCGAGCTGGAGGCGCTCGGGCTGTCGGCCGGTCGCGCGCTGGCGCTGCGGCGGGCGGCGCGCGCGGTGGCCGCCGGGCGCATCGACCTGCACGGCCCGCCCGAGCGCAGCTGGCGCGCGCTGCACAGGATCCCCGGCATCGGTGCCTGGACGGTGGAGATGCTGGCCCTCCGGGGACAGGGCCGCTTCGACCAGGTGCCCGCCGGCGACCTGGGCCTGCTCAAGCTCGTCGGTCGCGCGCGCCACGGCCATCCCGGGGCCCGGGCCAGCGCGGACGAGGTCCGCGAGGTGTTCGCCCCCTACGCCCCCTACGGGGGGCTGGCCGCCTACTACGCGCTGTGCGCGGGCGGGCGGGCGGGGGAGGCGCTGCGCATGGCGCTGCGCCGCTGGGTGATCAGATCCCCTCGCCCGGCAGGAACTCGTTGGTCAGCGCCTGACCGGCGAAGGGCTGCCGCCTGAGCAGGCCCTGACCCAGCATCCAGCGCCCGAACGCCTCCCACGCCGCCGGATCCTGGAACCCGAACGAGTGTCCCCGGGGCACCGGCGTGGCGGCCAGCGTGTGCCGGACCGAGGAGATCTGCAGGTGGGGGTCCAGGGCGCGATTGGTCGCCAGCAGCGGCTGGATCGCCCGCGCCGGGTCGGCCCGGACCTCCCGCTGGCCCCGGTCGAGGGCCCGCAGGAACGCGCGCAGCAGCGGACCCCGGTTGCGGGCCTCATCCTCGCGCACCACCAGCACCAGCTCGCTGTAGGTGGGCACGCCCGCCTGGTCGACGGGGATCACCGTGGGGTTCTTGTGCTTTAGCTGGAGCTGGATGGCGTCGTAGTTCCAGGAGCCGCCCAGGGTGGCGTCGACCCGCTGCGAGCGCATCGCCCCGACCAGGTCCGGGCCCACGTTGGTTTCGCGGGCCGAGGACGCGGGCAGGCCGGCGTGGCCGAGGATCGCGTGCAGCTCGGCCGACTGGTAGGGCATCCCCGCGGTGCCCACCGTCTTGCCCCGCAGATCCCGGGGCCCGCGGATGTGGCGGGCGCCCAGCGCGATGATCGAGCTCAGCGGCCTCCCTACCAGCGACCCCACCGAGACGAGGCGCATCCCCTGGTCGCGGGCCAGCAGCACGTCGGGCTCATAGGAGATGGCCATGTCGGCCCGCCCGGCGGCCAGCAGCTTCAGCGGCGCGGAGGAGTCGGAGGGCGCCTGGGGCATGACCTGCAGGCCGACGGTGCGGAAGTCCCCATTGGCCACGGCCGCGTACAGCGCGGCGTGGTCGGCGTCGGGAGAGGAGTTGAGCATCAGGGTGAGCGGCCGTGGCGGGGCGCTGGGGGCCGTCCTCTCCTTGCGCTCTCCGCACGCGGCTAGGCCCCAGGAGGCCAGCATCGCGACGGCGGCGGCGAGGGGGAGGTGAAAGCGGGCGAGACGTCTCAGGAGATCTCCTTTCGCGGGGACCCGAGCGGCGCTCAGCGTACGGTGATGTGCAGGTGCAGGTTGACGCCGGCGACCACCAGGGGCCAGGCGAGCACGGCGAGGACCGCCGAGACGATCTGCGAGGCGCTGTGCAGGTGGTCGAGATAGGCGTGGTCATAGGCGATCACGCCGCCCACGACGCCGTAGGCGAGGGGGAGCAGGCGCCGGATCATGCGCTCAGGCGGTCGCCGTCCTCGGGCCGGGTGAGCGCCCGGACGAAATCCTCGAGCTGACGGGTGGTCCAGCACTCAAACGCCCGGCAGTAGCGCTCGTAGGCGGCGATCACCGAGTCGCCGTAGTTCCAGTACAAACGCGGCTCGGGGTTGAGCCAGAAGGTCCGCCCCGCCCGCGCGGCGACCTCGGCGAAGATGTCGGCCCGGGGGTCGCGCCCGTTGGTGCGCGCGTCGCCCAGCACGATCACCGTGGCGCGCGGATGCAGGTCGTCTTCCACCAGCGTGCGGAACTCCGACCACACGCGACCGTAATCGGTATAGCCGGAGACGTCGGCCACGCCGGCGTCGCGGGCGATTGCCTCGCTGACGGCCTTGAAGTTGCGCTCGCGCTCGAACGTGTCGGTGACCTCGGAGATGCGCTCGATGAACACGAACGAGCGCATCTTGCGAAACGAATCGTGCAGGGCGTGCAGCACGGAGAGGAAGAACACCGAGGCCGAGGTGACGCTGGTGGACACGTCGCACAGCACGTAGATCTCGGGTCGCCGGGGCCGGCGGGGGCGGAACTTGAGCACCACGGGAACGCCGCCGGTCTGGAGCGAGGCGCGCATCGTGCGCCGCACGTCGACGTGGCGATGGGCCCGGCGCCCCCGAGCCTGCAGACCCTCGGTGGCCAGCCGCCGCTTGAGCTGGGCGACCACCCGATGCACGGCGGCCAGGTCCTGCAGCGGGCCGGAGGGCAGCGCCCGGTCGAGCTCGTTGAGCGGGCGCGACGGGGGCAGGGTCTCGGTGCGCTCGATCTGGGCGCGCTCCAGCTCGCGGCGCAGGATCGCCTCAAAGCGGCGCAGGGCCTCCCGGGGGAGGCCGGGGCGGCGGGGATCGTCGCCGGGCAGCTCGGGCTGGGGCTCGGAGCGCAGCCCCAGCGCCCGGCGGATGCGCTGAACGTCGACGCCGATGACGCCCGAGCCCTCGCCCTGGCGCCCAAAGGCGGCGATCGCCAGGCGGGCGAGATCGCGCATCGCGCTCTCCCCGCCGTCGGCCAGCGCCCGGGCGATCTGCTCGCGCAGCCGGTCGAGGTCGGCCTCGCCCGCCGCGCCGGCGTCGATCCCCCCCTCCTCGCGCACGCCCTCGCGCACGGCCGCCTGCTCGACGGCGCGGAAGAAGAAGCGCTCAAAGACGAGCTCGAAGATGCGCCGGTCCTCCTGAGACTTGGCCAGCGTCGCCGCCAGCGCCTCACGAAACCCGGGCGCGGAGCGCCAATCAATCTCCTCCAGCACGGCGAAGGCGTCGAGCAGCTCGGAGGTGCCGATCGCCACGCCCTCGCCGCGCAGCTCCTCGCCGAACTCGAGCACGCGGGCCGACATGCCCGGAGGCCCGGGCTCGGGCAGGCCGCCGTAGAGCGCTCCGGGGCGGGGAGCCGCAGGGGCCACGCCGCTCAGCCGCCCAGGCCGGTGAGCTTGACCCCCACCCGTTCGGCCACCACGTCGAGATCGGTGCGGTGCTTGACGATCACCGACATCGTCTGGCGAAACGTCTCGGCGTCGATGTCGTCGGCCCCCAGCAGCAGCAGGGTGCGCGCCCAGTCGATCGACTCGGCGATCGACGGCGGCTTCTTGAGGTCCAGGTCGCGCACCATCCCGATCAGCTCGACGAGCTTTTTGGCCACCGTCTGCGAGAGCTCGGGCGCGTGCAGGCTGACGATCTGGAGCTCGTGTTCGAGCGTGGGGTAGTCCAGCCACAAGTACAGGCAGCGGCGCTTGAGCGCCTCGGTCAGCTCGCGCGTGTTGTTGGAGGTGAGCAGCACCACCGGCCGGGTGGCGGCCTCGATGCGCCCGAGCTCGGGGATCGTGATCTGAAAGTCCGAGAGCACCTCGAGCAGCATGGCCTCGAACTCCTGGTCGGTCTTGTCGATCTCGTCGATCAGCAGGACCACCGGCTCGGTCGAAGTGATCGCGGTCATCAGGGGGCGGGCGAGCAGGAACTCCTCGCCGAAGATGTCCTCCTGGACGTCCTGCCAGCCGGTGCCGGGCGCCTCGGATTGGATGCGCAGCAGCTGCTTGCGGTAGTTCCACTCATACAGCGCCTTGGCCTCATCCAGCCCCTCGTAGCACTGCAGGCGCACCAGCCCCCGCCCCAGGAAGGCGCTCAGCGCCTTGGCCAGCTCGGTCTTGCCCACCCCGGCGGGACCCTCGACCAACACCGGCTTGCCCAGCCGGGTGGCCAGGTAGGAGACCAGGGCGGTGGACTCGCCCGGGAGGTAGCCGACCTCGCGGAGCCCGGCGGCGAGCTCATCCACCGAGCCCGGGCCGGTGGCGACAGCCGACGCGGACATGTCCCGGCAATGATAGGACTGCCTCCTGGTGCTGGCCTTCGCGACCTGGCCCCTGTCGTTGCTGGCGAGCCAGCCGCCGCCGGGTCCCTACCTGGGCGGGATGGTCCTGGGCTTCGTGGTGGGGGCGGCCGGGCACATGGTGCGCTCGGCGGCGCTGGTCGCGCTGGGCATCGGGATCATCCTCGTCACCACGGTGCTGTTCCTGCTCGCCTTCGACCCCAACGCGGCCAAGACCTTCGGCTGAGGCTCACTCCTCGCGCTCGGGGGCGTCCTCGATCGTAAGCTGGCGTCCGGGAGGCGGTGGGCTGAGTGGACGGGTGGCCTGGGTGGGCGCCTGCGGGGCGGGGCCGGTCGGCCGGGCCGGGGGCCGGGCGGGCGCTGGTGGCGCTGGGCGATCCGGTCCGGGGCGGGGCCGCGGCGGGTCGGGGACCTCGATCGGGGGCTCGGGGTGGTGGGCGGCGCGCACCCGCTGGCCGGCCAGGGCCAGTGCACCGGAGGCCACGAACGCGACGAAGAACCCCCACTGGATGTCGACCGTCGCGCCGGTGCCGCTGACGTGCGGGCGGTCCAGCACCCGGTAGAACAACAGCACCGCGGCCCACACCCCGGCCGCCACGATCACCGCGCCGTCGCCGCCGGGCAGGTGAAAGGCGCGATTCTCGGCCCGGGCAAAGAGCATCAGCAGCACCCCCGCGGCCACGAGCAGGATCGCCGCCTCGACCCACTCGAAGACGCCGATCCCGGTCCGGGGAACGCTCGAGAAGCTGTGGGCGCCCGAGGCGATCGCGCGCACCTCGTACCAGGGCAGGAACATGCACACCACCAGGCCCAGCGCGGCCACGGCGGCCAGACGCTGGTCGCGGGCCAACGCTCGCCACGCACGCCCGATCCGCCGCGCGGCGGCGCCGATCCGATCGCCGGCGCCGGTCCCGTGACGGCCACCGGCCTCGTGGGGCGGGATGCGCGGCGCCTCGTCCGTCACGCTCCGATTGTAGGCGGCGCCCCAGCGGGCTCCGCCGGGCGCCCGCCTACGCTCTCGGCCCATGCGCACCTGGCTGCGGGGGGACGACCTCCTGGAGCGCGCCGCCATCCGCCTGAACCTGGCGCCGCTGCCGGTAGGCCTGACCTTCTTCGGGATGCCCGCCGCCCGCACGCTGTCGCTCGCCCAGAAGCTGGGCGTGCTCGGGGCCGTCGCCCGCTCACCGGCGACCGCCGAGGAGGTCGCCGGGGCGGCCGGGATCCGGCCCCCGGGCGCGCGCATGCTGCTCGAGGCGTTGTGCGGCATGGGGCTGCTGCGCCGGCGCGGAGACCGGTTCGGGCTCGCTCGGCGAGCGCGGCGCTGGCTTTCGCCCGAGTCGCCGCGCTATATCGGCACCTTCCTCGAGCACACCCACGACTACTGGGAGTGGTGGGGCGAGCTCGAGCGCGTGCTGCGCGAGGGCCGGGGGTTTCAGATCCACGCGGCGGCGCGCGATGCCCCGTCCTGGCCGGTCTACATCCGGGGCCAGTACGAGCTCGCCCGGCTGTCGGCCGACGACGTCGCCCGGGCGCTCAAGCTGCCTCCCCGCCCGCGCTCGCTGCTCGACGTCGCCGGCGGCCACGGCTGGTTTGCCGCCGCCTTGTGTGCCCGCCACGAGGGGCTGCGGGCGACCGTCGTCGATCTGGCGCCCAGCGCGGCGGTGGGGCGCCAGATCATCGCCGAGAACGGGCTGTCGGAACGGGTGGGCCACGTCGAGGGCGACATGTTCGCCGTCGATCTGGGCGGCCCCCACGACGCGGCGCTGTGCTTCGACATCATCCACCACCTCTCGCCCGAGCAGGTCGTGCTGCTGTTTGGACGTGTCCGCCGGGCGCTGCGGCCGGGGGCGACGCTGGCCGTGCTGGACATGTTCAGGGATCCCGGCCGGCGCCCGCGCGCGTCGGCCAGCTTCTTTCGGTTGTTCTTTCATCTCACCTCGGGGGCGGACATCTACTCCCGCGAGCAGCTCGCCGAGTTCCTGGCCCAGGCCGGCTTCGGGGCGCCGAGGCGCCGGCGGGTCAGGAGCATCCCCGATCAGGCGCTCTATCAGGCCGAGGCGATCTAGACGGGGGGCCCGATGGGGCGTCAGGCGATCGGGATGTCCTCGATTTCGGCGTCGCGGCCCCGCGCGGCGGGCTCCAGGCGCGAGATCCACCAGTCGAGCAGGCTGCGGATAAGGACCAACAGCTGACGCACCAGCTCGGCCAGCTGGTGCTGGATGTCCTCGGGCAGCATCGAGCGCACGGCGCTGGCCAGCTCGACCAGCGCTCCCAGCTCACCGGTCGCCTGGGCACCGGAGGCGGGCGTTTCCCAGCCCCGGGGGGGCACCGCCTGGCGCGCCCGCCGGGCCGTCTCCTCGGCCAGGCGCGCCGCTGCGTCGTGGGTGGCCTGGATGCGGTCGCGCAGCGTCTCGAGCGGGTCGTCGGGGCCCAGCGGGTCGCCGGCGTGCGGCTCAGCCATCGCCGGCCACCCCGGCGCTCACCTCGGTGGCGGCCACCGCCGGCGCCGACCCGCCAGCCGCCGACCGGTCGCCCTGGCCGTCGGGGGCGACGAAGGTCACCTCCAGCCTGCCGTCCTCGAACGCCGCCTGGCGCGGGCGGTAGTCGGCCAGCGCGGGGGGGAGCATGATCGTGCGCTTGTGGTCGTCCACGCGCACGATCAGCTCGAGCCCGATCTTCTTGAGCGCGATGTCGCCCTTCTGAGCGAACGGCAGCTCGAGCCGCAGGCGGGCGCGCCCCTCGTCGACCTCGAGCTCGTGGGCGAGCCGGTCGTGCAGCACCTCGGCCGCCGCGCGGCGCTCGAAGAGGGCCTGGCCGAGGCGCTCGAGCATCGGCAGGCCGACGACCTCGGCCTCGAAGTAGGGGGCGCACAGCACCGGCACCGGGGCAAACGCCTGCTCGACGGTGCGCACGTGCTCCTGCTGGCGCTCGCGCCAGGCGCCGAAGTAGGCCCCGACCTGTTCGGGGAATACCCGGTTGACGATCACCGCATCGGTAAGGAAGCCGTACAGGTTCAGGTAGGTGAACGTGCGCCGCGCCTCGTCGATGACCATGCGATCTGGGTTCATAACCAGGCGCAGGCTCACCCGCCGGCGGTCGCGCAGAATCTCGTGCATGGCGATCAGGTTGCCCACCAGCGCCCCGACGTCGTCGAGGACCTCCTCCCCGGGCAGCGAGACGTCGAGCACGGCGCGGGCGAAGGGTCGGGCGGCGTTGAGGATCTGGCTGCGCTGGGGGAAGATCTTCTCCAGCCACCAGCGCGCGACATCGGGAAACGACAGCAGGCGCAGCGTCTCGCCGGTGGGCGCGCAGTCGACGATCACCGCGTCGTAGCGGGGGGACTCGTGATGGCGACGCAGGACGAGCAAGCTGAATAGCTCGTCCAGTCCGGGGGGGACGGTCAGCTCCTCGGCCGAGATCCGGTCGACGCCGCGCTCGACGAGGATGCCGCCCAGCCACGCTTGCACCGAGGACCAGTTGCGCTCGAGCTCCTCCTGGGCCTCGACCTGCTGGGCGAACAGGCCGGGGGCGACGGCGACCGGCTCGGGGCCCAGCTCGGTCCCCAGCGAGTCGGCGAGGCTGTGGGCGGGGTCGGTCGAGAGCACGATCGTGCGCAGGCCCGCCGCCGCGCAGCGCACGGCGGTGGCGGCCGCAACCGAGGTCTTGCCCACGCCGCCCTTGCCGGTGTAGAGGATCGTCCGCGGCGCCATGGCCGGGGAGTGTAGGCGGGTGGACATTTCAAGCCGTGCCGGCCCCGGGCCCCCCATGCTGGTGCTAGTCTCGCGCCCGCCCAGGCGCGTCTGGGCCCCGCCTGCCCCCGCCCCCAGGAGTCCCACCTTGAGCCGTTTGCGTTCCCTGACCTTTGTCGTCGCCGCCGCCGGGCTGCTCGCCCTGACCGGATGCGGCGGCAGCAGCAGCTCCTCCCAGAGCGCCACCAAGATCCTGCGCGACACGTTCGGGCCCAACCACGCCATTCACAGCGGCAAGCTGACGCTGGCACTCGGCGTGCAGGCCCAGGGCGTGCCCACGCTGAAGGGGCCGGTGAGCATCCGCCTGGGCGGACCCTTCCAGAGCCGGGGCAAGGGCAAGGTCCCCGCGTTTGACTTCAAGCTCGACCTGTCCTCGTCGGGGCAGAGCTTCTCCGCAGGGGCGGTCTCCACCGGCACCAAGGCGTTCCTGACCTTCGGGGGCAACGCCTACAGCCTGCCCGACAACCTGTTCAACTCCTTCGAGCAGAGCTTCGCCAATGCCCAAACCCAGGCCGCCCGCCAGAACGGCAGATCCACCCTGGCCGCGCTGGGCATTGAGCCGCTGCGTTGGCTCAAGGACCCCGCCAAGGCCGGGACCCAGGACGTGGGGGGGACCAGCACGATCCACATCCGCTCGGGCGTCGACATCGTCCAGCTGCTCCAGGACCTCAACAAGCTGCTCGGACGCGTGGGTCAGACCGGAGCGGCGGGCACATCGCGCATCCCGCGCGCCATCACCCCCCAGCAGCAGCAGCAGATCCAGCGCTCGGTCAAATCGGCGTCGCTCGACGTCTACACCGGCCAGGACGACAAGACGCTGCGGCGCCTGACGATCAACCTGACGCTCGACGTGCCCGCGGATCTGCGCACCAAGCCCAACTCGTTGACCTCGGGCAGCGTGAACTTCGACCTGCAGTTCTCCGAGCTGAACCGTTCCCAGACGGTCTCCGCGCCGCGCAACCCCCAGCCGCTGACCAATCTCACCAACGCCATCCCCGGGCTCAGCGGCGGAGGAGCCGCGGGCGCCGGCGGAGGCGCGGGCGCGGGTGCCGGCGCGGGCGCGGGCGCGGGCGCGGGCGGCGGGGCCGGCGGGGGCGGCGCCAACAGCTCGGCCTACCTGCAGTGTCTGCAGCAGGCGGGCCAGAACATCGCCGCGGTCCAGAAGTGCGCAAGGCTGATCGGCCACTAGCGCCGCCGCCCCCGCGCCGATCCTCCTGGCACCCCGGGCGCTGAGCCGAGCGTCGTGGGGGCGTGGCTCGAGCGCCTCGGGGTCGGCTTCCCCATCGTGCAGGCGGGCATGGGTGGCGGCCTGGCCCGCCACCGCCTGGCCGCCGAGGTCTCACAGGCCGGCGGCCTGGGGACGATCGGCATGCTCTCCCCCGGGGCGCTCGCCGCCGAGCTGACCCGCGCCCGCGCGCTCACCGCCCGCCCGCTGGCGGTCAACCTGATCGTGCCCCTGGCCCGGCGGGCCCACTGGCGCGAGGCCGCCGCCGCCGACGTGGTGTTCACCCATTGGGGCCGGCCGCGGCGGCGCACCGCCGGTACGTGGGTGCACCAGTGCGGCTCGGTGTCCGAGGCGCGGCGCGCCCACGCCGCGGGCGCCGACGCGGTGATCGCCCAGGGCCGGGAGGCGGGCGGGCACACCCGCGCCAGCTTGGGCGCCGAGGACCTGCTCGAGCGTATCCGCGCGGCGCTGCCCGCCGGCTTTCCCGTGCTCATGGCCGGCGGCGTGGCCAATGCCGGCGACGTCTCGCGGGCGCTGTCGGCCGGAGCCGAGGCGGCGGTGCTGGGGACGCGCTTTCTGCTCACCCCGGAGAGCCGGGCCCACCCGGGCTACCGCCAACGCCTCCGGGAGGGCCAACGGACCCTGCTCACCGAGCTGTTCGGGACCGGGTGGCCCGCCGCCCCGCACCGGGTCCTGCCCAACGCCGCCACCGACCGCTGGCTGGGGGTCGACCCGCGCGGCCCGCTGGCCGTGCGGGCGCTCAACCGGCTGAGCGCTCCACTGGGGCGCCTGTCCCTGCCCGACACCACCGCGCACCAGCGACCCGGCCTGCCGCTGCTCACGCCGTCTCCGCCCACCGACGAGCGGGCCGCCTCGCTCCTCGACAGCGGCCCGCTCTACGCGGGCGAGAGCGTGGCGCGCCTCTCCGACGTGCGCCCAGCCGCGGAGCTGGTGGGCGCCCTGACGCCCTAGGCGGTGACGGCCAGGCCGAAGTTCGAGCGGTAGAGCTCGTCGAGCGCCGCCAGCTCGTCGGCGCCGAGCGGCGGGGTGTCCGACGCCGCCGCCCACTCTTCGAGCTGGGCGCGGGTGTTGATCGTATGCACCACGCAGCCGATCGCCGGCTGGGCGAGGATGAACTGGAAGGCGCCCTGGGCCAGGGTGCGCTCACCCCCGCGGTGCAGGAAGGCCAGCTGCTCGACCTTCTGCAGCCCCTCCACCAGCCACGAACGGGGACGGTGGCGGCGGTGGTCGTTGCCCTCGAAGCGGGTGTCCAGGGTCAAGTTGCCCTCCAGCAATCCCGAGGAGGTGGGGACCCGCGCCAGCACGCCCACGCCGCGCCGCTCGGCGAGCTCGAGAAACTCCGAGCCCGGCTCCTGTTCGAGCAGGTTGTACACGGTCTGCAAAGAGGTGATCGAGCGGCGAGCCAGGGCCGCCACGCCCTCGTCGCGCCAGCCGATCTTGGGGCCCAGGGCGACGCCGTAGTGGCGGATCTTGCCCTCGGCCTTGACCGCCTCGAGCTCGGCGAACAGCTCGTCTGAGTCGATGGCGTCCATGCGCGGATTGTGGAGCTGGTAGAGGTCGACGTAGTCGGTGTCCAGGCGGCGCAGGCTGGCCTCCAGGGCCCGGCGCAAGTGCGCGGGGGAGAAGTCCTGGGGCCGTTCGGACTCGGCGTGGGCGGTTCGCCGCGAGTCGATGACATAGCCGAACTTGGTCGCCAGCTGGATGTCCTGCCGGCGCGGGCCGGCCCGGCGAAGCGCCGCCCCCACCAGCTCCTCGTTGAGGCCCTGGCCGTAGGTGTCGGCGGTGTCGAAGAAGGTGACCCCGAGCTCGAGCGCCCGGGAGACCAGCTCGTCGGGATCCTCGTGTGGTCCCCACCAGTCTGAGCCCAGCGCCCAGGTGCCAAAGCCGATCGCCGAGCACTGCAGGTCGCTGGCGCCGAACGTGCGTGTCTGCATCTAGGCGTCGGCCTCGTGCTCGAGGTCGCGCTCGTCGAACTCCTCGGGCTCGGGCTGATCATCGTCGGCGTCGGCGACCCGCCCGTCGCCGTCGGGCCCGTGGCGCACCTGGAAGCCCTCCAACAGCTCATCGCGCTGGTTCTCGTCGAGCGGCGTCTCGTCGGAGATCAGCACCCACTCGGCCCCCTCGAACTCCTCCATGTTGAAGATCTCGGAGTCCAGCTCGGGCGAGTCGTCGATCACCAACAACACCTCGGTCTGGGGGTTGAAGTAGGTGCCGGGACGAACGGTCAGCTCGTCGAGCTCAAACGTGCGGTGCTCGGCCATCTGCTTGCGTTTATACCCCTTTGGGCCCCTGCCCGGTAGCCCTCAGGGTGCGTTCTCAGGACTCAGCTCGCGCAGCTGGCGCGCGACCTCGGCCTCCACGTCGAGCGGCTCGTGGCCGGCCCGGGCTCGGCGCTCGTTGCGGGCGATGACCAGCGAGCGGACCTCGGCCGCCAGCTCGGGATCCACCGCCGGCGCCGTCAGGCGCGCCAACTCGGCCTCCACGTCGAGGGGCGGCTCGCCTCGGCGAATCCGGCGCTCGTTGCGGGCCGCCACCAGTTGGCGGATCTCCTCGTCGCGCTCGGCCAGCGCGGCGGCCGAGCCGGCCGGCGGTCCGCCTCGGGCGCGCAGCGGATCGTGGTGCATGGACATCGCCCCCCGGCCGATGTTCTCGTACAGGCGCTTGCGCCCCGACAGCGACGCGACGGCGACGATCGCACCCACCGCCACGACCCCGAACAGCACGATGCCAAAGGCCGTCTGCATGGCTTCAGATTAGGCCTCCCAGGCCGCGCGCGCTAGCTTGGCGGTCATGTGGCGCCGCTTCAGACGCCGCTCGCTGGCGCCGCGCCGGCCCGCGGTCTTTCCCGAGCAGATCGGGCTGGTGATGGTGACCGCCCTGGCGATCGCCGGCGGCGTGGTGGCGATCCTCCTCGCCCTGCGCTAATAGGCGGCGCGGGCGCTACCCTTACCGATATTCGTTGACTGACTAGTCAATCTGCTTGCCGGCCCCGCGCCGACGCGGGCCCTTGGCAGAGCAAAGGAGACTTCCACCGTGGTCGATTTCACGCTCACCGACGAGCAGAAGAACCTCCGCGAGCTGGCGCACGACTTCGCCGAGAAGGAGATCCGCCCCGTCGCGTGGGAGTACGACAAGGACGGCACCTGGCCCCAGGAGATCGTCGACAAGGCGCACGAGGTCGGGCTGATGAACACCCACCTGCCCGAGGAGTACGGGGGCGCGGGCCTGAGCTACCTCGACGGCTGCCTGATCGAGGAGGAGCTCGCGTGGGGCTGCTCGGGGATCCAGACTTCGCTGGGTGCCAACGGCCTGGCCGCCGCCCCGGTGCTCATCGGCGCCGCCGAGGAGGTAAAGAAGGAGTACTGCTCAGAGCTGGTGGAGTCGCCGGTCCTGGCCTCCTTCTGTCTGACCGAGCCCGATGCCGGCTCCGACGTCTCGGGTATGCGCACCAGCGCCGTGCGCCAGGGCGACAGGTACGTGCTCAACGGGTCCAAGTGCTTTATCACCAACGGCGGCTACGCCGACTGGTTCACGGTGTACGCCAAGACCGACAAGGAGGCCGGTCACCGCGGCATCAGCGCCTTCCTGGTCCGCAAGGACGACACGGTGGTGGTGGACAAGAAGGAAGACAAGATGGGCCAGCGCGCCTCCAACACGGCGACGATCACCTTCAACGACACCGAGGTCGACTCCCGCTACCTGCTGGGCGAGGAGAACCACGGCTTCAAGCTGGCGATGATGACGCTCGACCGCACGCGCCCGGGCGTCGCCGCCATGGCGGTGGGCATCGCCCGCGCGGCGTTCGAGTTCGCCGTCGACTACTCCAAGGAGCGCGTCCAGTTCGGCGTGCCCATCGCCATGCACCAGGCGATCCAGTTCATGATCGCCGACATGGCCACCGACATCGAGGCCAGCCGGCTGCTGACCTGGAAGTCCGCCGTGCAGCTCGACAACGGCGAGCGCAACACGCTGCTCTCCTCGCACGCAAAGCGCTTCGCCGGTGACAGCGCGATGAGGGTCACCACCGACGCCGTGCAGGTCTACGGAGGCTACGGCTTCATCAAGGAGTACCCGGTGGAGAAGCTCATGCGCGACGCCAAGATCATGCAGCTGTACGAGGGCACCGCCCAGATCCAGCGCCTGGTCATCGCCCGCGAGACGCTGCTGCCCCGCCGGGTCTCCGAGCCCGAGCCCGCGCCCGCCTGAGCCGGCGCCACGCCCTGTGCAGGGACTCACGGAATGGGCGGCCGCGGGTGGGGCGGCTAGCGTTCAGGGCGGTGCCCGGCTCCAAAGACACCCGCCGGGCGGTGGCCGAGACCGCCTCGCTGCAGGAGGTGCGCGAGGCGGCCGGGGCGCCGCAGGAGGCCCCAGGCCGCGAGGCCGGCGGCCCCGGCACCGCCGACCCGCTGGTCGGCGAGCTGCGCCGGGCGGGACTGCTGCCGCTGCTGGTGCTGGACTCGCTGGCGCGCGAGGCGTCCTATGGCAACCAGCTGATGGACCGCATCCGCGACCTGACCGGCGGCCTGGTGGTGGTCAATCCCAACACGATGTATCCGCTGCTGCGCTCGCTGGAGGCGCGCGCCCTGATCGAGGGCAAGTGGGAGCATCCCGAGCGCCGCTCGCGACGCTTCTACGCGCTCACGCCAGACGGCGAGGCCGAGCTCGAGCGCTTGGCCGAGGCGCTCCTGCCCCGCTTGGCGAAGGTGGTGGCCAGCGTGGAGAAGATCCGCGGCGAGCTTGACCGGCGCCTGCGCGGCGGGGGGCGGCGATGACCCGCGTGCGCGCCGAGCGGGACGCTTCCGGTTCGGTGGCCGAGGCCGAGACGGTGTGGTATGAGCCCGCCCGCTGGGCGTCGTGGGTGGAGGGCTTCGGGCACGTGGTCTCCATCCAGGGCCCCTGGCCGCAGGCCGGCGCCGAGGTCATCTGGCAGTCGCGCCCCGGCGGGCGCGGTCGCGTGACCGAGCGCGTGGTCTCCCACGAGCCCGGCGCCGGCCAGGAGCTCGAAGTGACCGACGACTCGCTGACCGGGCGCCAGACGGTGCGCTTTGAGGCCTTGGCCGACGGCGTGTCGGTGTCGGTGGTGCTCGACTACCGGCTGCGGCGTCGGCTTCCCGCCGGCGCGCTGGTGGACCGGCTGTTCATCCGCCGCGCGCTGGCCGACTCGCTGCGCCGGACGCTGGGCCGCTTCGCCGCCGAGCTCGCCGATCGCTAGATTGCCCGCCTCATGTTCGTCTTCAAGGCCGCGGTCGTCGGGGCGGGGACGATGGGCGGGCAGATCGCTCACACCCTCGCCGCCGCCGGGCTCGACGTGGTGCTCAAGGACGTCGAGGACGAGCTCGTGGATGCCGCCGTGGCCGAGGCCCGCGGCGTGGCCGAGGGACAGATCGCCCGCCAGGTGCAGAAGGGCAAGGTCAGCGAGGACCAGGCTCGCGCCCAGGTGGATGAGCTCGCGGGGCGCATCCACGGGACGACCGCCTACGAGGGCTTCGGTGACGTGGACTTCGTGATCGAGGCGGTGCCTGAGCGCATGGACGTCAAGCAGGCGGTGTTCGCCGAACTCGACGCCGTCATCCCCGGGCACGCGATCCTCGCCACCAACACCTCGTCGCTGTCGATCACCGAGATCGGCGCCGCCACCCTGCGCCCCGAGCAGGTGGTGGGCTTTCACTACTTCTACCCCGCCGCGGTCATGCCGCTGATCGAGATCGTGCGCGGCGAGGAGACCTCCGAGGAGACGGTCCGGGCCGCCTACAACCTGGCCCAGACGATCAAGAAGCAGCCGATCGTCTGCGAGGAGGTCCCGGGGTTCGTGGTCAACCGCATCCTTAACTCGGGCGTGTCAGAGATCTGGCGCGCCCAGGAGGAGCGCGGACTGTCGATCAAGTCGATCGACGACGCCGTAGCCGCCGCCAACGTCGCGCCGCTGCCGCCGTTCGCGCTGATCGACATGCTCGGCCTGGACACCGTCCATCACGTGGCCGAGCATCTGCGCGAGTCCTACGGCGAGCGCTTCTACGTGCACGGGGGAATGGGCCAGCTGGTCGCCGAGGGCAAGCTGGGCGCCAAGGCCGGGGGCGGAGGCTTCTACCGGGATGGTGCCCCCCAGCTCGACGGCCAAGCCGAGGCCGATGGCGCCGAGCTGGCCGAGCTGATGACGCTCAAGAGCTTTGTCGAGGCGTGCCTGCTCCTCGAGGAGCGCGTGTGCAGCGTGCGCGAGATCGACCTGGGCCTGATGGCCGGGGCGGGCATGGACCCCCGCCGCGGGCTGCTCCCGCCCTTCATGAAGGCCGACTCGGTGGGACTCGATGTCGTGCTCGAGCGCCTGGAGTCGCTCTCCGAGGCCCACGGCGAGCGCTTTGAGCCGCCCACCATCCTGCGCCGCCTGGTGGCCCAGGGGCGCCTGGGCGTGGCCGCCGGCCAGGGCTTTTACGCCTATCCCCGGCCCGACCAGGGCGAGCAGCCCGCCACGGTCAAGCTCGAGACCCGCGGCGAGGTAGCCGTCGCCTGGCTGTCCAACGGCCAGGTGAATCCGATCTCGCCCGAGGTCATCCACGACCTGGCCGCAATCTGGCGCCGGGTCAAGGACTCGGGATCGGTGCGGGCGCTGGTGATCGCCTCGGCCAGCCCGGTGGTGTTCAGCGCCGGCGCGGACATCAAGTCGTTCACCCAGATGGACGAGGCGGCGGGCCGGGAGCTGATCGACTCCGGGCACGCCCTCCTGCGCGAGCTGGGCAGCGGCCGGGTCGCCACCGTCGCGGCGATCAACGGGCTCGCCTTCGGCGGGGGTCTGGAGCTGGCCATGGCCTGCGACGTGCGGATCGCCGCCGGCTCGGCGGTGTTCGGTCAGCCCGAGATCAAGCTCGGCATCATCCCCGGGTTCGGCGGGACCCAGCGCCTGCCCCTACTGGTGGGTGAGAACAAGGCGCTAGAGATGAACCTGACCGGGGACGCGATCACCGCCGAGGAGGCCTACGAGTACGGCCTGGTCAACCGGCTGGTCGCCGACCACGAGCTGCTTGAGGTGGCGCTGTTGTGGGCACGCGGGCTGTCCGTGCAGGCGCCGGTGGCGGTGGGCGAGATCAAGTCGGCCTCGGCGCGCGGCGACCTGGCTGAGGGCATCGAAGCCGAGAAGCGCGGCTTCGCCCGCGCCTTCGCCTCGGCGGACGCGCGCGAGGGGATCGCCGCCTTCCTGGACAAGCGCACCCCCCGCTTTGAGGGCCGGTGAGCGACTCGGACACACCGGCGGCCGCGGGCGCCTCCTCGGCGGACGCCGCGCTGGCGGCCACCCCCTCCGCGGGAGTCCGCCGCCTGGCCGCGCTCGTGCGGGGGGCGGGCTCGGTGGTTGCCCTCACCGGCGCCGGGATCAGCACCCCCTCGGGGATCCCCGACTTCCGCTCACCGGGGACCGGACTGTGGGAGAAGGTGGATCCGATGGAGGTCGCGCACATCGACGCCTTTCGCCGCGACCCCGAGCGCTTTTGGGGCTACTACGCCGAGCGCTTCGCCACCCTGGAGGGCCGCGAGCCCAACGGCGCTCACCGGGCGCTGGTCGAGCTCGAGGGGCGCGGTCGGCTCGACGCGGTGATCACCCAGAACGTCGACATGCTCCACCGCAAGGCCGGCACCTCGGAGCTGGTCGAGGTCCACGGCAGCATCGCCCACTGCCGCTGCCTGGCCTGTGGAGAGACTGCTTCCCTGGCCGAGGCCCGCACCCGCCTAGCCGCCGCCGCCGACCGCGTTCCTCGCTGCCCGTGCGGGGCGGCGCTCAAGCCCGACGTGGTCCTGTTCGGCGAGTACCTGCCCGAGGCGGCGATGGCCCGCGCCCAGGAGCTGGCGGCGGGCGCCGACGTACTGCTGTGCGTGGGCTCCTCGCTCGAGGTCTACCCGGTGGCCGGGTTGCCCCACCTCACCCGCCAGGCCGGGGGGGCGGTGGCCATCGTCACCCGCGGGCCCACCCCGGTCGATCACCTCGCCGCGGTCAGGCTCGACGGCGACGTGGTAAGCGAGCTCCAGGCGCTGGTGGCAGCCGTGGAGGCCTGAGGACCGCACCCGGGCCGCCGTGGAGGGCGATCCCCCGCGAGGCTAGCCCGGCTGGTTTAGCGAGTGCGCCGCGCGCGCCCTCAGGGCCGCCTCCAGGCGGGCCAGTCCCCGCTCGACGGCCTCGCGCCCCTGCTCGTCGAGTTGGCCGGCGAGCGCGGCCCGCGCCGCGCCTGCCGCCGGCCCGGCCAGCTCGCGGAGCTCGGTCATGCGCGCGCCGGCGTCGGGGGCAAAGCCGGCGCGGTCGAGCTCGGCCAGTGCGCAGCGCAGGGCCAGCTCGGTCTGCAGCGCGCCCTCGCGCCAGCGTCCGGCGGCCAGGTCGGTGCGGGCGCGCAGGGCCATCTCCTCGCACGCCAGGGGCGTCACGCGCCCCCCGAGTAGGCCGGCGAGGCGCTCCTGGGGGCGCAGCGCGCTTTCGCGGCGCCGACGCCGCGGGGTGCTCGCCCGGGGTGGCTCCAGCGCCCGCGTGAACCGTCCGTGGGCGACCTCCTCGCCCGCTCCGTGCCCGACCCGCACCGCCAGGGCCTGCTCGAGCGAGACCTCGCGCGCCCAGGGATCGGCGCTGGCCAGGCGGTGGTCGAACAGAACCCGGTTGAGCGCGACCACCGCCTCCTCGGCGGCGTCGTGCAGGTCGAGCGCCTGGAGCCAACGGTCGGCCTCGGTGGCCCCGGCGAGCGGCGCGGCGTCGATCACCGTGGCTCTGGTGATGGGCGCGGGTACCGGGTCGGGCTCGGAATCGACGGCCCGGGCTCGCCGGCGCGCCCGCCCCCGGCGCGCCGCCGCGCTCACCGTCGCGAGCACGATCACGTGCGAGGGGGTATTCCCCGCGTCCCAGCGCGCGACGTAGCGGCCGTCGGCGGGGCCGAGCCGCCACGGGAACTCGAATTGGACGAACCGGAAGGCCTCCGACCCGCGGCTGTGGGCGCCGGCGCTAGCCGTTGCCGTTGGAGCCGGCCGCCTGGGCCGGAATCGCCGCCGCCGAGGGGGCGGGCGAGACCACTGGGTTGGGAATCTGGCGCAGCCGGTCGATCAGCTTGATCCACTGCTGGGGCTTGAGCGCGGCGTCGATCTGCGCGCGGAGCTTGGGGTCGGTCGAGTACTGCGGCAGGAAGCCGACGTGGATGCGGTTGGCGTGGTCGGGCAGGGCTAGCGTGTTGTCGGTGCCCGGATAGGTCATCAGGCTAACGATCTGGCGCGGCTTCATGATCCCCTGCAGGGTCAGCAGGCGGCGGATCGTCATGTCGGCGATCGAGCCCGCGCCCTGGTGCCCGCTGATGGGGATGTTGTTGATCGCGTCGATGTCCACGCCGTTGCCGGTCGCCTGATCGGGCACCGCGACGCTCGTGGGCGGGCCCGCTCCGCTGGCCGGGGAGCCGGGGGTCGCGGCGCACTTGAGCGTGCTGACGTTCGGCTTCATCCCCGAGGCGACCAGGAACTCAAGCGTGGCGAGCACGCGGCGGTCGATCGCCCCCGCCTCGACGTCGCGCCGCCCGCACGGGTAGATCGTGACGTTCGGGTCCTGGAGCACGCGCTCCTGCAGCGCCTCCTTGCTCATCAGGAAGATCTGGCCGATGGTGGGGTTCTTGGCGTCCGGGCCGAGGAACGGGTTCTTGCCCGCCGCTCGGTAGATGGACGTCGCCTCCAGAAGCTTCCACCCGTCGAGCACCGGCTTGGGGTCGACCTGGGGGCTCTTGGACCCCGCTGGGCGCAGCTGGAAGAGCACGTGCGCGCCCATCCCCGGCGTGGTGTTGCCGAGATGACCGATGATCGTGCCGGCGATGACCTTCGCGCCGGCGCGCAACGGCTTGAGCTCGACTTGCGAGCGGTCGAGCCCGTAGACCTGGGTGAAGTAGTCGGCGACCGTGGTCGAGGAGGGCAGGTCGCGGGCCAGGGAGTCGAGCTGGCTGTGGCCGCCGGACCGGTAGGCGGCGGGTCGGTTTGGGTTGGCGTACAGGCGCTCCTTGTGCACCTGGACCGATTCGCTCAGCGAGGGATCGCTGCCGTCTCCCGAGGTGGCCGGGGCGCTGGGCGCGGCCGGAGCCGAGGCAGCGGCCGGGGCGGGGGCCGCGCCGCCGGTCGCGGCGGCGCCGGCGGCCGCTCCGAGGGCGGCGAGCCCGCCGCCGGAGACCGGGTTGGCGGTGGCGGGTTGGTGTCCGGCCGAGGCGGCCTGTGCGGGCTTGGGGTCGGCTCCGGGCCCGGTCGCGCTCCGCGCGCTGGCCGGCTTGCCTGGGCTCGGCGTCGCGGGCCGGGGCTTGGGCACTGGATAGCTGGTGGCGACCGACTTGAGGTTGGCGTAGGTATAGGTGTTGCCGTAGGTGTCGCGCAGGACGATGAAGTTGCCCAGCTTGGGCGAGCTGCCGATCTTGGTGATCGTGCCGTCCTGGACGGCCACCGCGGGGGAGTTGGGGGCGGCGAAGATGTTGACCCCCTGTCCGCTGTCGGCCAGCGCCTTGACCACCTGGGCCTTCTTGGCGCCGGTGGAGCGCGCGGCGGTGGCCTGCAGCTCGGCCGCATCGTCGGCGTAGCGCGAGCGGGCGTGCACCGGGAAGTGTCCTTGGGTCAGGCCGGTCAGCGAGCCCAGCAGCGAGTCGGGTAGCCCGCCGATCAGCTTGGCCCGCAGCAGGACCGAGTCGACGTACCAGTTGGCGTGGTTGTAGGCGAAGATCGCGCCCCGCAGGTTCTTGTCGGCGCCGGCGGCGCGCAGGTAGCGGGCGGCGGCGAAGATGGCGTCCGCCGGGTCGTAGGGGTCCTTGGTGCCGTCCTGGTTGGCGTCCACGCCATAGGTCTTCCACGTCCCGGGCAGGAACTGCATCCAGCCCTCGGCCCCGGCCGAGGAGACGCTCAGGTCGCGGCCGTAGTCGGTCTCGATCTCGTTGATCGCCGCCAGCACCTGCCAGGGCACGCCGTACTCGGTGCCAGCGGCCTGGTACATGGGGAGCAGGAACAGCGGGACGCGGAACTTCTCGATGAAGAAGTCGGGCACTCCGATCGGGCTGGCCCCCGGCAGGGCGAGCGAGAAGGTCGGGTTGCCCGCGGTGGGCAGACCCGACGGCGTGCGACCCGCGCCGGCGCCGCTGCGCAGGCTGGCCACGGTCTGCGCCGCCGAGCTCGGACCCTGAGGCTTAGCTTTAGCCGTGCCCCGGCGTCCGCCGGTGGTGCGCTGAGCCTGCTCTTGGCCGGCGATGACCCGCGGCGGCCCGGTGGCCGGGCTGGCGCCGACCGGGGGCCCGCCGCCGTTTGAGCCCGACCCGCTCGGGGACGGGCCGGCGGGGCCCGAGGAGCCGGAGGAGCCGGAGGGGCCGGAGGGCCCACTGGGGCTGGAGCCGCCGCCCGAGCCCGGGGGGGCGGGGCCCGAGCTGACCGAGACGACCGGCTCGCCGACGCTGGGAACGCTCACTTGGTCGGCTGGCGTGCCGGAGGGAACCGTGACGACGACCGTGTACTCGCGCCCGTCGGCGAGCGTGACGGTGACCGAGCGCAGCTGTGCGGAGGCCGGCATCGCGCCGAGGCCCCCGACCAATAGTCCCGCGAGCGCGAGACCTATTAGAAGCTTACGCGTGGTCATACCAACCGCTGATCTCCCCTCCCCCGCAGGAACGATCGTTTTCGGCCGACTCTCCGGACACGCCGTCTCGCGCCCGTCTGATTCGACCGGCGGAGGGAAGCTACTTCCTTGTTTCGACAAATGCAATCGACAACCGTGAGGGCAACCGTGCCTGCAAGGACGGGTATATGGCTCCTCGGTTTCGGCGGATTCGGCTCCGTGGCCCGAGACGCGGCCCGGCGCGGACACTGGCGATCGTGCCGGCCGGGGGCGATGGAGGCCCCGCCGGCCGCCGGCGTCCCGCTCCCGGGGCCGCTGGGTCCCTCGCGCGCGAGTAATCGTGCGCTCCCCAGACGCCCGCTTTGATCGGGATCGCTGGGGCCCCGACCGCCGGCCAGGGAGTGAGGGCCCTCTCCCCGGCTGGCGGCCTGGGGCGACCCTCAACCTGAGCCTTAGAGCGCCGGGCCGACACTGGCAGGTCGGCGGCGGCGGGGCGCGGAGGGCGGCGGGCGATCACGACCGAGGCGTGGCGTCCGCCGCTGCCCGGCGAAGCCCGCGCCCGGGCACGAATGGTCTAGCCTCCGGGCAGCGAGTCCACCAGCTCCCGGCCGGCACGCCGAGGGGCCGACCATCACGAGCGACCGAAAGGGGACGCGCGCACATGAGCGAAGCAGAAGAGGGACTTCGCGAGCGGCTGACCAACCGGGGCGAGGACACGCTCGGCAAGCTCGCCCAGGATCTGCTCGACAACCCCCTGATCAGCGGCGCGCTGTCGCGCGCGTTTGAGGCGCGCGAGAAGGCGGCTGCCGCCCAGGAGGTGGCCATGGGCGCGCTGAACATTCCCTCGGCCGCCGACATCGAGCGCCTGACCCGCCGGCTGCGTTCGGTCTCCCAGCGCCTGGAGGGACTGGAGGACGGCATCGACCGGATCGAGCACTCCCTCGGCCGGCTCGGCGGCAGCGAGGCGATCGAGCGCCGGCTGGGCGAGATCGAGGAGCAGCTGACCGCGCTGGGCCGCCAGGTCGCCGAGCTCGGGGAGCGTCTGCCCGGCGGCCCGGCGCCGATTCCGGTGAGCCAGGAGCGCCTGCGGGTGGAGGAGGGCCCGGGCTCGGGGCCGGCCGGTGCGTCGGCGCGGCGGGGTCCGCGTTCGGCGCGCGCGCGCTCGGGACACTCCGCCGGCTAGCTCGGCGCTCACCCCCACGACGGGTCACCGGTCCGCCGGGGCGTGTCAGCCGGCGATGGCCGGCACCGCGAGCGCGCGCGCCGCGTGGCGGGCCGCCCCTTCGCTGGCCCCGGCCAGGCCCTTGTCGGAGATGCGACGCCGGCCGCGCCCGGGCCGCCCCGGCTGGGCGAACAGCAGGTCGGAGACCACCAGCACACAGGCGACGGCGACGCCCCGGCGGTGGCCGACGGCGAACAGCGCGGCCGCCTCCATCTCCACCGCTGCGGCACCCGCCTTGCGCCACCGCTCCGCGGTCCGCGGGCGCGGGTCGTAGAACAGGTCGGTCGAGGCGACCAGTCCGCTCACCGATGGGGCAGCGGCCTCGCGCAGGGCGACGGTCAACTCGGGGTCGGCCGCCAGCGTGTCCGCGGCCGCCAACGCCCGGCTGGCGCCGTCGTCGGCCAACGCCCGCTCGGCGACCACCAGCTCGGCGAGCGCGAGCCGTTCGTCGAGCGCGCCGCAGCTGCCCACCCGGATGGCGCGCCGCAGCCCGAGGTCGGCGAGCTCCTCGAGCACGATCGCCGCGCTCGGCCCGCCCATTCCGGTGCTCTGGACGGTCAGTGCCCCGCCGTCAGACGCGGTGCCCGTGTAGCCCCACAGGCCGCGGTGATGGTTGAACATGCGCGGCTCCTGGAGCAGCGCTTGGGCGAGCAGCAGGGCGCGCCCGGGATCGCCTGGGAGCAGCGCCCGCTCGGCCAGCTCGGCGGTCGGCCGAAGATGCAGCGGGCCGGGCACGGCCAGACTCTAGCCACCCCTCCCCGGGTCTAAACTGCAGCTCGATGGCCAAGAGGGGCACGCGGGCCGACGCCCTGCGCAGCGCGGTCGATCAGACCTTCCAGGCCGCCGCCGGCCAGGCTCAGACAACGCGTGATCTCGCCCAGGATCTGGTCGACGAGCTGGCGCAGACGGCGGGCCGGCTGCGGGGGGCGCTCGAGGACTTTCGCCCCCCCAGCTCGGATGACCTACGGAGCGTGCGCGATCGACTGAGGGCCCTGGAACGGCGCGTCGCGGCGTTGGAGAAGTCGCAGAAGGGCGCGTCGTCGCGCCCCGGTCGCCGCGCGGCGCGCTCGCCGTCGGGCAAGGCGGCGCGCGCCGGCGCCGCCAAGGCGGGGCGCTCGCCGCGTTCGCGGCCGGCCGGCCGGCCGAAGCGAGGTTCGTGATGGCCAATCCCGAGTTCACCTCGAGCAAGGAGTTCCGGGAGGTGATGGACCGCACGTTTCAGATGATGAGCGAGGACCCCGAGATGGGTCCCGCCCTGCGCGACGCCGACACGCCGCAGCGATTCGAGTTCGAGGACTTCGACCTGGTGGTCAACATCCGAGCGGGCGGCCCGGAGGAGGGGGAGAACCTGCACTGGGAGTGGACCGACGAAGTCGACTGGTCTCCCCAGGTGCGGATGAAGATGTCCTCGGAGACCGCCAACCGCTACTTCCAGGGCAAGGAGAACATCGCTATGGCGATCGCCCGGCGCCGGATCAAGACCGGCGGCGACGTAAAGGCGGCGCTGGCCCTGATCCCGATCACCAAGCCGGTGTTCGAGCGCTACCGCGAGATGGTGAGCTCCGAGTACCCGCATCTCGAGGCCTAGGTGGCGCAGGCCAGGGGCGATCAGCCCCGGGCCTCGTCCGGGGCGAGCGGGGAGCCCGGCCACGACGGGCTCACGCTCGGCGCGATCGCCGAGCAGGCCGGGGTCTCGCCCGCCACCGTCCGGCGCTGGGTGCGCGACGGCCTGATCCCCCAGTACGACGGCCAGCGCTGGGGGTCGGCGGCCGCCTCCCAGGCGCGCATCGTCGCTCGGCTGCGGGCCCGCGGCCACAGCCTGGAGGAGATCCGCGAGGCCCTGCACCAGGGACGGCTGGCGTTCGGCTACATCGAGGACCTCCTGCCGAGCTCGAGCGGCAAATACGACCTGCAGACCGCGGCGCGCGAGACCGGCCTGGAGCCCGCGCTGATCGAGCGCATCTACACGGCCATTGGCTTCCCGCTCGATTCCATGCAGCGCATCTCCGAGGCCGACCTGCAGCTCCTGCGCTACGGCGCGGCGGTGCTCGCCGCGGGCTTTCCCCTGGTGGCGTTCCTGCAGCTGATGCGCGTGTACGGCCAATCCCTGGCCCAGATCGCCGACGCCGAGGTGCGGTTGTTTCACCTCTACGTGCACGAGCCGCTCATGCGCGAGGGGGTGCCGGGGCTGGAGATGGCCGAGGAGATGGAGGCCCTGGCGCGGGAGCTGTTGCCCTTGAGCTCGCCGTTCATGGATCACGCCCACCAGCGCTTCCTCCAGCATTTCGTCGAGCAGGACGTCATCGGGCATATGGAGGTCGACCTCGACGACACGGACCTGGGCCGGCTACGGGTGGCGGTCCTGTTCGCCGACCTGGCCGGTTACAGCCGCCTCACCGAGGAGCTGGGCGACGAGGAGGCGCTGGAGACGGTCGAGCGCTTCGTGGAGGCGGTCGAGAACACGATTCCCGACGACGCTCGGGTGATCAAGACCCTGGGTGACGAGGTGATGGTGGTGGGCTCCGACGTCGGCGCCCTAACCGAGTGGGCGGTCGGATTTCAGCGCATGCTCGCCCCGGGCGGACCGCCACTGCCCCGCATCGGCATCCACTTCGGCGAGACGCTGTACCGCGACGGCGACTTCTACGGCCGGGAGGTCAACAAGGCGGCCCGCGTCGCGGCGCGGGCCGGCGCCGGTGAGGTGATCGTCACCCAACCGGTGATCGAAGCGGCGGGCGGTCAGCTGCGGTTTGAGCTCATCGGCGAGGTGCGCCTGAAGGGGTTCACCGAGGCCACCGAGCTGTTGATCGCCAGCTCGCCCGAGGAGGAGGGATGAGCCCGGAGGCCGGCGAGCCCGCGCCCGTAGCGGCGGTACTGGACGCCGCCCGGGCCAGCGGATTGCTGGATCCCGACGCGGGGGCGCTCGTGTTGCTGTCCGGGGGTCGCGACTCGGTCTGCGCCCTGGACGTGTGCCGGTGCCTGGTGGGGCCCCGGCGCACCCGGGCCCTGCACGTCAACTACCGCCTGCGGCCCGAAGCCGACGCCGAGGAGGCGCACTGCCGGCGGCTATGCGCGGCGCTGGGCATCGAACTCGCGCGCGAGCGCCCCGGCCCTCCACCGCCCGGCAACCTCCAGGCCTGGGCGCGAGACGTGCGCTACCGCGCGGCCGAGCGACTGGCGAGGGCCGATGGAGCGGTCGTGGTCACCGGCCACACGGCGTCCGATCAGGCCGAGACCGTGCTCTACCGGCTGGCCGCGGCCCCCGGGCGCCGGGCCCTGATGGGCATGCCGGCGCGCCGAGGCCGGATCGTGCGCCCCCTGCTCGAGGTCACGCGCGATCAGACCGCGGCCTACTGCCGCTCGCGCGGGCTGTCCTTCTGCGAGGACCCCAGCAACGAGAGCTCGCGCTACGCGCGCGGGCGCGTGCGCGGGCAGCTGCTCGCAGCCCTGCGCGCGGTCCATCCCGGCGCCGAGGCCAACCTGGCCGCCAGCGCCCGGCTCCTGCGCGAGGAAGGCGAGGTCCTCGACGGGCTGGTGGACACCATCCTCGAGGGGCGCGACGAGCTGGCCGCCGACGAGCTGGCCCGCTTGCCGGTGGGCTTGGGCCGCCTGGTCTTGGCGCGGCTCGCCGACGTCGCGGTCGGGACCCCGGTGCCCGGCGCCGGGCGCAGGCTCGAGCGGGTGCTCGCGCTGGCCCAGCGAGGCGGGACCGTCGAGCTGGACCTGGGGTCCGGCGCGCGGGCGGTGATCGCCTACGGACGGGTGCGCGTAGCCGGGCCCGGTGCTCCCCCGCCCGAGACGAGCGCCGCCGGCCGCGTCGCGCTGACGATCCCCGGCCAGGCGCGCTTGGGTCGCTGGCGGTTGAGCTGTCGGGTCGCGCCCGCCGCCGACGTGGATCCGGCTCGATGGGTGGCGCAGGCGGGCGAGGGCGCCAGGGGGGTGCTCGACGCCGACCTGCTGAGAGCGGGCCCCGTGGTGCGCCCGTGGCGACCCGGCGACCGCATGCGGCCGCTGGGCGTCTCCGGCTCCCGGGCGGTCGCCGACCTGCTGGGCGAGCACCGGGTACCGCGCGAGGAGCGGGCATCGACCCCGTTGCTCGAGTGCGAGGGCGAGATTGCCTGGGTGCCCGGGGTGGCCACCTCCCAGCCGCACCGGCTCACGCCGCGCAGCGCGCGCGCAGCGCTGCTCGAGGCACGCCGCGAAGGCTGACGCGGCGCGACGCCCGGCGACGGGCCTAGACTGCGAGCGCGATGGACAGAAGCCCGGCCGTGCAGGAGGCAGGAGCCTGGGCAGGACATCCGGCCATCGGCCGGGTGCTCGTCGATCAAGAACGCCTGCAGGAGCGAATCCGCGAGCTGGGAGGGGAGATCTCGCAGGACTACGCCGGGCGCAATCCGCTGCTGGTCGGGGTACTCAAGGGCGCGTTCCTGTTCGTCTCTGACCTCATGCGCCGGATCCAGGTGCCGTGCGAAGTCGACTTCATGGCCGTCGCCTCTTACGGCTCGGCCACCGACTCCTCCGGCGTGGTTCGCATCCTCAAGGATCTCGACGCGGCGATCGCCGAGCGCGATGTCCTGATCGTCGAGGACATCGTCGATTCCGGCCTCACCTTGCAATACCTGTTGCGCAATCTGGGCGCCCGCAACCCGCGCTCGCTCGAGGTCTGTGCCCTGCTGACCAAGCCCGAGCGGCGCAAGGTCGACCTCCCCACCCGCTACGTGGGCTTCGAGATCCCCAACGAGTTCGCGATCGGATACGGCCTCGACCACGCCGAGCGGTTTCGCAACCTGCCCTACGTCGCCGCCCTGGCGGATTGACTAGCCCCGGGGCGGTGTATGGGGTGACGGACTGGCGTGGTGATCCGTGCGCCCGGGGGTAACGAACTACCTAAGGCGATTCCGGAGCGGTAACGCCCCGGGCTCGGGCCCTAGGGGCGCTTGAGGCGCCCCGCGCGCCGGCCGATACACCCGACGTGGCCCTCCGGGACGCCGCAAACCCCATGGTAGGCTTGACTTTCGTGCCACAGTCGTCCCTCGCCGGCGCCAGGGCTGCCGGCCACCGTCGATGAGCCGGTTCTTCAAGAGCGCCGCCTTTCCGATCCTGATCGTGGTCGTGCTGGCGGTGTTCGCCCAGAAGCTCATCTCGCCGGGGTCGAACAACGGCCCCGTGCACTCCTACCAGACGCTGGTCCAGCAGGACCTGCCCAGCGGCGGGGTCAAGTCCGCGGTAATGCACACCAAGGACAACACCGTCGACGTCACCCTGCGCAACGGCAGCAAGTACCAGGTCGGCTACCCCGACAACGGCGCCCAGTACCTGCTCAACAAGCTGGCCTCGGCCCGCGGTACCCCGGCGTTCAACGTCGAGGGCAAGAAGAGCAACGGGTGGTTGTCGCTGCTCACCTACGTGCTCCCGTTCCTGCTGTTCATCGGGTTCTGGATCTTCCTCATGAACCAGGTCCAGGGCGGGGGATCGAAGGTGATGTCCTTCGGCAAGTCGCGGGCCAAGCGCCTATCGGCCGACTCGCCCAAGATCACGTTCCGCGACGTGGCGGGCGTGGACGAGGCGGTCGAGGAGCTGCACGAGATCAAGGAGTTCCTGGAGAACCCGAAGAAGTTCCAGGCTCTGGGGGCCCGCATCCCCACCGGCGTGCTGCTGTACGGGCCGCCGGGCACGGGCAAGACGCTGCTCGCCCGCGCGGTCGCCGGGGAGGCTGGCGTTCCCTTCTTCTCGATCTCGGGCTCTGACTTCGTCGAGATGTTCGTCGGCGTCGGCGCCTCGCGCGTGCGTGACCTATTCGAGCAGGCCAAGCAGAACTCGCCCTGCATCATCTTCATGGACGAGATCGACGCGGTCGGGCGTCACCGGGGCGCCGGGCTGGGCGGCGGCCACGACGAGCGCGAGCAGACCCTCAACCAGCTGCTGGTCGAGATGGACGGCTTCGAGGCCAAGGACAACATCATCATGATCGCGGCCACCAACCGGCCCGACATCCTCGACCCCGCGCTCCTGCGCCCCGGCCGTTTCGATCGCCAGATCGCCGTCGACCGGCCCGACCGCAAGGGTCGCGCCAAGATCCTCGAGGTCCACACCCGCGGCAAGCCGCTGGCCAAGGCCATCGACATCGACGCGCTCGCCGGCCAGACCCCGGGCTTCACCGGCGCCGACCTCTCCAACCTGGTCAACGAGGCGGCCCTGCTCGCCGCGCGCACGGGCCGGCGCGAGATCACCCAGGTGGAGCTCGAAGAGGGGATCATGCGTGTAATCGCCGGCCCGGAGAAGAAGACCCGGGTGATGAGCGAGAAGGAGCGCCGGGTCACCGCCTTTCATGAGATGGGCCACGCGATCGTCGGAAACTTCTTAGATCACGCCGACCCCGTGCACAAGATCTCGGTGATCTCGCGGGGGCAGGCGCTGGGCTACACGATCTCGCTGCCCACCGAGGACAAGTTCCTCACCACCCGGGCAGAGCTCGACGACACGATGGCGATGACCCTGGGTGGCCGGGCCGCCGAGGAGATCATCTTCGGCGAAGTCACCACCGGGGCGTCGAACGACCTGGAGAAGGTGACGGCCACCGCCAAGCAGATGGTGATGCGCTTCGGGATGTCCGAGCGCTTGGGCCCGCGGGTGTTCGGGCACGATCACGGACAGCCGTTCCTGGGCCGCGAGTTCTCGGCCGAGCCCGACTACTCCGACGAGATCGCCCGCGAGATCGACGACGAGGTGCGCCGCATCATCGAGGCCGCGCACCAGCGCGCCAAGGACATCCTCACCGAGCACCGCTCCCGCCTGGAGACGATGTCCGAGATCCTGGTCAAGCGCGAGACGATCGAGAAGGAAGAGTTCGAGGCCCTGCTGGCGGGCAAGGACGAGGTCGAGGTGTTCGGCTCCGAGGAGCCCCCGGCACCCGAGCTGCCCGCCCCTCCGGCCCCCGCCGATCGCCCCGGCCGCGAGGCGCCGCGGCCGCTGCCTCGGCCCGGCCTGGCCGGCGGCGCCGCCGAACTGCGGGCTCGGCCGCCCGGGCGCCCCGATCTGAGCTGACCCACCGGCGATGATTCGCGCCGGCCCGGTCGGCGTCGCCACCCCAGGCGCGATCATGTGCCGGTGAAAACCTCTGGGTCCTTTCGCATCATGGGGGTGCTGAACGTCACCCCCGACTCCTTCTCCGACGGCGGCCTGTACCTGGAGGAGTCGGCCGCGCTGGCCCACGGGCGCGAGCTGGTGGCCCAGGGCGCCGACCTGGTCGACGTCGGCGGCGAATCCACCCGGCCCGGCGCCGAGCCGGTGGCCCCCGACCTCCAGCGAGTCCGGGTAGTTCCGGTCATCGCCCGCCTGAGCTCGCTCGGGGCGGCGACCTCGGTGGATAGCTCCAGCGTGGCGGTGGCCGAGGCCGCGATCGCGGCCGGGGCGCGGCTGGTCAACGACGTCACCGCCTTTCGCGCCGAGCCCGAGATGGCGGGGCTCGTCGCCGACCGCGACGTCGACTGCTGCCTGATGCACATGCAGGGCGAGCCCCGCACGATGCAGCGCAATCCCCGCTACGGCGACGTGGTCGACGACGTCAAGGCGTTCCTGGCGGAGCGTCTGGAGTTCGCCGTGCGCGAGGGCGTGGGCGAGCACCGGGTGCTGCTCGACCCGGGGATCGGCTTTGGCAAGACCCCGGCGCACAACCTCGAGCTGATCGACCGGCTGGACGAGCTGCTGAGCCTTGGACGCCCGCTGGTGGTGGGGACCTCGCGCAAGTCCTTCCTCGGGCGCCTGGTCGACCGCCCGGTGGGCGAGCGCCTGCCCGGCACGATCGCCACCAACGTGCTGGCGCTCGAGCGCGGGGCGAGCGTGTTTCGGGTCCACGACGTCCAGCCCGTGCGCGACGCCCTGATCACCGCCCAGGCAGCGCTCGGGGCTCGTCACCGGGCGGGTGCTACGGTCAGGCGGCCATGGCGTCCCCGCCCCCCCGCCGGCCCGAGGACGACGACGAGCAGAACGAGCTAGGAGGCTCACCCTCGGGGCCAAACGGAGACGGTCAACCGCCGCCGGGGCACGACGCCGAGTCGCCCGGCGGCCAAGACCCGCCGCCCTCGGCGCGGGGACACAGCGGCCCCGAGGGCGCGGGCGAGGGCTACGAGCTCGAGGCCGACGACGACGACAGCGACGTGCAGACCGTGGTCACCGTCGAGATCACCGGGTTGTCGCTCTATACCCACCACGGGATCACCCCTTCCGAGCGCGACGTGGGTCAACGCCTGGTGTTCGATCTGCGCTTGGACGTCGGCGAGTCCGACGCCACCGTGACCGACCAGCTGGAGGACACCGTCGACTACGCCGAGGTCTGCCAGCTGGTCGCGCTGATCGCCCAGCAGCGCTCCTACTCCACGCTCGAGCGCCTGTGCAGCGCGGTGGCCGACCGGCTGCTGGCCGACTTCGCCCTCGAGGGGGTCTCGGTCAAAGCGGCCAAGCCCGAGCCCCCGATCCCGCTGCCGGTGGAGGAGGTCTCGGTCGAGGTCTGGCGCGAGCCCGGCGAGTAGCCGGAGCGGTGCAAGAGTCGGCGAGCCTGCGCGGCTACCTGGGCCTCGGTGCCAACCTGGGGGACCGGCGCGCCCAGCTCGAGCGGGCGGCCCGGCGGCTGGTGGACCGGGGAGTGGCCGTCACGGGCTGCTCGTCGGTGTATGAGACCCAGCCGGTGGGCGAGATCCTCGATCAGCCGCCGTTCGCCAATGCCGCCCTGCGCGTGGGCGCCGAGCTCGATCCCGACGCCCTACTCGCCGTCTGCCAGGACGTGGAGCGCGAGCTCGGCCGCCCGCCCGGGCCCCGCCACGCTCCGCGCCCGATCGATATCGACGTGCTGCTGCTCGACGACCGCGAGCACTCCAGCCCGCGCCTGCGCGTACCCCACCCGGGGCTGCTCGAGCGCCGCTTTGCCCTGATCGGCGTGCTGGAGCTCGACCTCGCCGCCCGCACTCCCGCCGGCGTGGCGCTCGCCGAGGCGCTGGCCGCCAGGCCGGATCGAGGATCCCGGCCGGGACGTCGGCGGCCAGCGGGGTGAAGTGCCTAGCCAGCGCCCGGCAGGGCCGCTCCGAGACCAGGGGCCGCAGATCGCCGAAGGCGTGCATCAGGCGCACCGAGGAGCCGATCTGCAGGTCGGCGGCGTTGGCCGTCTGGCCGCCCAGCGCGCCCTCGTCGATCCAATCGTCGACCCGGTCCAGGAGGCCGGGCAACGCGGCCAGGTCGGCCTTGACCGTCTCGTCGTCGGCGTGGTTGGCCAGCTTGGCCGTGCGCGCCACCAGGGGAAACGTGGGTCGGGTCACCGCGAGCGGCAGGGGCAGGCGCGCCCCCACCGCGAACTGGGCCATCACCGCCGGGCGGCGGGACATGATCGCCCAGGCCAGCCGCCGGGGAATCGGCTGGAGGACCTCATCGCCCCAGCGCTCGGCGTGCTCCACCGCGGCGCGCTGCGCCGAGTCGGCGGGCCACAACGGGGGGTCGGGCGCCAGCGGCTCGACGCGGCGCAGGATCGCGCGCGAGCCGGTGATGCGCTCGGAGTCGATCCGCAGACCGGGTGCCGTCGAGCCCCGATATGCCAGGCGGGCGTGGAGCTTGTGGATCACTGGCAGCATGTCCACCCGCTCGTAGGGCAACCCCTTGACGTCCAGTGCGGCGCGGGCCGTCTCGCATGGGTGAGAGCCCGGAATGACGTAGAGCCGCAAGCGCACCGGACCGACCATAATCGCTCCGCGTGCTGCTCGTAGTCGACGTCGGCAACACCCAGACCCACTTCGGAACCTTCGCCCAGGAGCGACTGGTCGAGCACTGGCGTCTGGCCACCGTGCGCGAGTCGACCGCCGACGAGCTCGGCGCGGCGCTGCGCAACCTGCTCGACCTCCGCGGAGTGGCCATGTCCGAGCTCGACGGATCGATCGTCTCCTCCACGGTGCCCGAGCTGGGACCCGAATGGGCGGAGATGACGCGGCGGTACCTGGGCCACGAGATGCTGGTGGTGGGACCGGGTGTCAAGACGGGCATGCCGATCCGCTATGACAACCCGCGCGAGATCGGCGCCGACCGGCTGGTCAACGCGGTGGCCGCCTACGACCGGGTAAAGGGCTGCTGCGTGGTGGTGGACTTCGGCACCGCGATCACCTACGACCCGGTCTCGGCGCAGGGCGAGTACCTGGGCGGGATCATCGCCCCGGGGTTGGAGATCTCGCTCGAGGCGCTGACCGAACGCGCGGCCAAGCTCCCGCGGGTCGATATCGAGCAGCCACGTTCTTTGATCGGCAAGACCACGATCGACGCCATCCGTTCTGGCGTGGTGTACGGGTTCGCCGGCCAGGTGGACGGGATCGTCAATCGCCTGCGCGACGAGCTGGGCGACGCCCGCACGATCGCCACCGGCGGCCTGGCCGCGAGCATCGTCCCGTTCTGCCAGACCATCGACGAGGTCGACGACCTGCTCACGCTCACCGGGCTGCGGCTGATCCACGAGCGCAACCGATAGTCGCCGCCCGGCGCTACCGTGGGCACGATGTCGCTGCAAACCGCCGCTCCGACCGACCCTTCGCCGGCGACCGCCGCCGCGCCGCTGGCCGGCGCTCGGCCGGCGGTCGTCGCGCGGCTGCGCGAGGCCTGGCTCCTGGGTGACGTCCCGGTGGCCAACCGCGTGCTGCTGGCGCCGCTGGCAGGCATCGGCAACTGGTTCGTTCGTCTGCAGGCGCGCCGCTACGGCGCGGGGCTGGCGGTGTCGGAGATGGTCTCGAGCTTTGGCCTGCACTACGGCAACCCGCGGACGTGCAACGAGATGCTGCGCATCCACCCCGACGAGCATCCGGTCTCGGTGCAGCTGTTCGGCCCGGACCCCGAGGTCATGCGCTCGGCCGCCGCCCGCGTGGCCGAGGCGGGCGCCGACCTGATCGACATCAACATGGGTTGCCCGGTCCCCAAGGTGGTAAAGACCGGCGCCGGGGCGGCGCTGATCGACGATCCGGATCGGGCGGTGGCGGTGGCCCGCGCCGCGCGCGAGGGGTCGGGGCTGCCGGTGACGGTGAAGCTGCGCTCGGGGACCCGCGGCGGGGAGCGCACGGGCGTTGAGCTGGCCCGCCGCCTGGTCGCCGACGCCGGGGTCGCCGGCATTGGCTTTCACCCCCGCCCGGCGAGCGCTCATCACCGCGGCGCCCCCGATTACGCGCTGGCGGCCGCGCTGGTCGCCTCGCTCCCGGCCCCGGTGCTGCTCACCGGCGGCCTGCGCTCGGCGGCGGCGGCCCACCGCGCCTTCGAGCAGACCGGTGCGGCCGCCGTCCTGCTCGCCCGCGGCACCCTGGGCTATCCGTGGCTGTTCGCCGAGGTTCTGGGAGACGACCCGCGGCCGTCGCCGGGGGCGATCCGGGCCGAGCTCGACTGGGTGATCGACCGCGCCGAGGAGCACCTGGGACCCGCGCGCGCCGCGCGCTACCTGCGCAAGTTCTACCCCTGGTACCTGGCGCGCCTGGGCGCCAGCCACGCGCTGCAGGACGCCATGGTGCGCAGCCAGACGCTCACCCAGGCACGGGGGCTGCTGGGCGGGCTGGCGGTCGTCGCGGCGGCCTAGCCTTCGCCGCGGCGCGGGGGTCGGTTTCTCGGCTATTTGCGGGCTTCTTGGCCCCCGCGGAAGGGCTCGACGGCGCCGCTATACTCACCCGTCCGCCCGCGCCGGATGGCGGCAATTCCCCGCTGGCCCCAGCGGGTTTTCCTTTGCCCGGAGCGCGGGGTACTCCCCACCGAGAAGGTCCCATGCCCAAGGACGTGATCCTCACCCCCGAAGGCCTCGAGAAGCTCAAGGAGGAGCTCGACTACCTGGCCACGGACAAGCGTCGCGAGGTCGCCGAGCGCATCAAGGAGGCGCGCGAGTTCGGGGACATCGCCGAGAACTCCGAGTACGACGACGCCAAGAACGAGCAGGCGATGCTCGAGCAGCGCATCGCCCAGCTGGAGGAGAAGCTGCGCCTGGCCACGGTCATCGACGCCAAGGACGTCACCACCGACGTGGTGCAGGTGGGCTCGATCGTCCACGTCAAGGACGAGAAGACGGGCAAGTCGACCAAGTACACGATCGTCGGCTCGGCCGAGGCCAAGCCGACGGAGAACAGGCTGTCCAACGAGTCCCCGGTGGGGCGGGCGCTGATGGGCCGCAAGCGCAACGAGGTCGTCTCGGTGTCGGTCCCCCGGGGGCCGGCGCGCAAGCTGAAGATCACCAAGATCGACATCGGGCTCAAGTGAGCGGGCCTCGGCCCGACTGCCGGGCCGCGTAGCCTTCGCCCATGACCGAGCGCCGAGAGGCGCCCGACGCGCCCGCCGCGCGGCCCCTGGACGACTTGATCGCCACCCGGCGCGAGAAGCTGGAGCGCCTGCGGGCCGAGGGCGTCGAGCCCTTCCCCCACGCCTTCGCCGGCGTGGAGCCGATCGCCGCCGTGCGCGCCGCCCACGCCGACCTGGCCGCCGGCGAGGAGACCGAGGCGCGCCATCGGGTGGCCGGGCGGCTAATCGCTCGCCGCGACGCCGGCGGAGCGGCGTTTCTCGACCTCGCCGACCGCTCGGGCCGGATCCAGCTGCACGCCCGGGCCGACCTGCTCGGCGACGAGCGATTCGCGCGCCTGGTGGGGCTGGACCTGGGGGACCTGGTGGGCGTGGACGGGGCGGCCTTCTGCACCCGCCGCGGCGAGCTGTCGCTGCGGGTGGAGGACTTCGCGGTGCTGGCCAAGTCGCTGCGCCCGCCCCCGGACAAGCACCACGGGCTGGCCGACGTGGAGACCCGCTACCGGCAGCGAGAGCTCGACCTGATCGCCAACGAGGACGTGCGGGCGCTGTTCGTAGACCGTGCGCGCCTGGTCTCGGGGGTGCGGGCCTACCTGGATGGCGAGGGGTTCGTCGAGGTGGAGACGCCGGTGCTCCAGCCCCTGTACGGGGGGGCGTTGTCGCGGCCGTTTCGCACCCACCACCACGCGCTCGACCGCGACCTGTTCCTGCGGATCGCCACCGAGCTCTATCTGAAGCGCCTGCTGGTGGGGGGGCTCGAGCGGGTGTACGAGCTGGGCAAGGATTTTCGCAACGAGGGGCTCTCGCCCAAACACAACCCCGAGTTCACGATGGTCGAGTGGTATGAGGCCTACAGCGACTACTCAGACCAGGCGGCGCGACTCGAGGAGCTGGTCGCGGCGGCCGCCGAGCGCCTCCTCGAGCGCCCGCCGAGGGTGACGGTCACCCCGCCCTGGCGACGGGTCACCCTGCGCGAAGCGATAGCCGAGCGGACCGGGATCGACGTGCTCGAGCACCGTGACCGCGGGGCCCTGGTGGCCGCCATCGAGGGGGCGGGGCTCGATCTGGCGGTGTCCGAGCGGACCTGGCCCCAGCTCGTCGACGACCTGCTCACCAAGATGGTGGAGCCCACCCTGCAGGAGCCCACCTTCGTGCTGGACTACCCGGTCGAGCTCTCGCCCTTCGCCAAGGCCCATCGCTCCCAGAGAGGCCTGGTCGAGCGCTGGGAGGCGTTCGTGGGGGGTGTCGAGATCGCCAACGCGTTCACCGAGCTCAACGATCCCGACGAGCAGCGGCGACGCTTTGAGGCCCAGCGGGCCGAGGCGGGCGCCGGCGACGAGGAGGCCCAGCCCTACGACGAGGCCTTCGTGCGTGCCCTGGAGCACGGGATGCCGCCCACCGGTGGCGTGGGGCTGGGAATCGACCGGCTGGTGATGGTGCTCACCGGGCGGCGGTCGATCCGCGAAGTGCTGCTGTTTCCGGCCATGCGCTGAGGCCGCGCGCAGGAGCTCGGAACCCCGTCGAAGGGCTCCGGCGGGGCTCGCGCCGGGGGCCGGCGAGGGAGCTCCGGGGACCCGTCCGGGGGCGGTGGGGCGGTTGGTAGACTGGCCCTTCCGCGCCGATCGCCCCGATGCTCATCCTTTCCGCCTCGCCAGCCGAAAAGATGGGTATAGAAGGGGTCGTTCGACGACCCCCTACCCCGCACCCACCGCTACTCGGACCTTCCCCGACGACCAGCGTCCCGCCCCCCCGGCGTTAGCTCCGGGCCCCAGCAGGAAGGATCAGCCCCATGTTCGAGCGATTCACAGAACGAGCCCGGCAAGTGGTCGTTCTCGCGCAGGAGGAGGCGCGGACGCTCAAGCACAACTACATCGGGACCGAGCACATCCTCCTTGGGCTGCTCCGCGAGGAGGAAGGCCTCGCCGCCCGGGTGCTCGAGAGCCTGGACATCACCGTCGAGCGCGTCCGGGCCCAAGTGGTGCGGATCGTCGGCTCCGGTGAGGAGGTCACTTCGGGCCAGATCCCGTTCACCCCGCGGGCCAAGAAGGTGCTCGAGCTGGCGCTGCGCGAGGCGCTGAGCCTGGGCCACAACTACATCGGCACCGAGCACATCCTGCTCGGCCTGGTGCGCGAGAACGAGGGTGTCGCCGCCCGCATCCTGCTCGACTTCGATGCCGACTCGGAGAAGATCCGCAACGAGGTGATCCGCATGCTCTCGGGGCCGGGCGGGCGCCGCCAGGGCGCGGGCGCCGCCGCCGGCGCGGGCGCCGGCACCGGCGAGGGCAAGAAGTCCTCCAAGCTGCTCGACCAGTTCGGGCGCAACCTCACCAAGCTGGCGGCCGAGGGGAAGCTCGACCCGGTGGTCGGGCGTGAGACCGAGATCGAGCGGATCATGCAGATCCTCTCCCGTCGGACCAAGAACAACCCGGTCCTGATCGGAGAGCCCGGCGTGGGCAAGACCGCCGTGGTCGAGGGGCTGGCTCAGCGGATCACCGCCGCCGACGTGCCCGAGCTGCTCAAGAACAAGCAGATCTACACGCTCGACCTGGCCGCCCTGGTCGCGGGGTCCAAGTACCGGGGGGAGTTCGAGGAGCGCCTGAAGAAGGTGATGAAGGAGATCACCCAGCGCGGGGACATCATCCTGTTCATCGACGAGCTGCACAACCTGGTCGGCGCCGGCGCCGCCGAGGGAGCGATCGACGCCGCCTCGATTCTCAAGCCGGCGCTCGCCCGCGGCGAGCTGCAGACCATCGGCGCCACCACGCTGGACGAGTACCGCAAGTACCTCGAGCGCGACTCGGCGCTGGAGCGCCGCTTCCAGCAGATCCGGGTGGACGAGCCGACCACCGAGCAGACGGTGGAGATCCTCAAGGGACTGCGCGACCGCTACGAGCAGCACCACAAGGTGTCGATCACCGACGAGGCCCTCGACGCCGCCGCCGAGCTGGCCGACCGCTACATCTCCGACCGCTTCCTCCCGGACAAGGCGATCGACCTGGTCGACGAGGCCGCCTCGCGCATGCGCATCAAGTCGATGACCGCCCCGCCCGCCAACCGCGAGCTGGAGGAGGAGATCGAGACCGTGCGGCGCGAGAAGGAGGCGGCGATCGAGGCCCAGGAGTTCGAGAAGGCCGCCAACCTGCGCGACAAGGAGCGCCGGCTGACCAACCAGAAGCGCGAGCTCGAGGAGCAGTGGGAGTCGGGCGAGTCCGGCGACCGCCCGGAGATCGGCGAGGAGGAGATCGCCGACATCGTCTCCATGTGGACCGGCATCCCCGTGTTCAAGCTCACCGAGGCCGAGACGGCCAAGCTCATGCGCATGGAAGATGAGCTGCACAAGCGGGTCATCGGCCAGCACCCGGCGGTCGAGGTGGTCTCCAAGGCCATCCGCCGCTCGCGCGCCGGCCTCAAGGACCCCAAGCGCCCCACCGGATCGTTCATCTTCCTCGGCCCGTCCGGGGTGGGCAAGACCGAGCTGGCCCGCACGCTCGCCGAGTTCCTGTTCGGCGACGAGGACGCGATGGTGCGCATCGACATGTCCGAGTACATGGAAAAGCACGCCGTCTCGCGCCTGGTCGGCTCGCCGCCGGGCTACATCGGCTACGACGAGGGCGGCCAGCTCACCGAGGCGGTGCGGCGCAAGCCCTACAGCGTGCTGCTGCTCGACGAGATCGAGAAGGCGCACGCCGACGTCTTTAACATCCTGCTCCAGATCCTGGAGGACGGGCGGCTGACCGACGCCCAGGGGCGCACGGTCGACTTCCGTCACGCCATCGTGATCATGACCTCGAACATCGGAGCCTCGGAGATCGCGCGCAACACGCCGCTGGGCTTCGCGGTGTCCGACGACGAGACCGGCCTTACCTACGAGGACATGAAGAACCGGATCATGGGCGAGCTCAAGAAGGTCTTCCGTCCCGAGTTCCTCAACCGGATCGACGACGTCATCGTCTTTCACAAGCTCACCAAGAACGAGATCAAGGAGATCGTCGAGCTGCTGCTGGTGCGCATCCGCCACTCGATGGCCGACCGCGAACTCCAGCTCGAGCTCACCGACGAGGCCAAGGACATGCTCGTCGAGAAGGGCTGGGATCCGGCGATGGGGGCCCGGCCGCTGCGGCGCGCCATCCAGCGCCACATCGAGGATCCGCTGGCCGACTTCGTGCTGCGCGCCGAGGTGCCCGCCGGTTCGACCGTGGTGGTGGACCAGGATGCCGAGGCGGCCACCGAGGACGCCGACGAGGGCGGGGTCACCCTGTCGGTGGTCGAGCCCGAGCAGGCCAAGACGCCGGTGGGCGTGGGCGCCGACAGCGGCGAGCAGACCGAGGGACGAGACGAGCCCACGCCGCCCGCCGACTCCGACGGCGACGAGAAGTAGAGCGGTGGCGTCCGGCGACGCCGACGCTCCCGTGCCCCCGCCGGACCCGGCGGTCCCGTTGGCGGTCGAGCCGGCGGTCGAAATCAAGGTGCGCGACGACGGCCCCTACAAGATCACCGGAGCCGTGCGCCTGATCGACGCCCAGGGCAACGAGCTCAGCTTCGACGCCGGCCGGCCACTGGTCCTGTGCCGCTGCGGCCATTCGCACACCAAGCCGTTCTGCGACGCCTCACACAAGGTCTCGGGATTCGAGTCCTGCGTGCGCGCCCGGGCGATCGCCGGCCGCCGGACCTAGACCGCGTCGCTTGCGCGCCGACGCCCGGTGCGCGAGACTCGCGCCCGCGGCGTAAATCGATCCCAGGAGGAGTCATGGCCACCCAGCAGCAGACAGCCTCAGGGTCCGTCGGGCAGGACTTCGTCGAGGACTTCGTCGCCAGGTGGCTGGCGGCGTGGAATTCGCACCAGGCCGAGCAGGTGCTCGGCATGATGGGCGAGGACGTGGTCTACGACGACTCGGCCTGGCCGAGGACGATGCACGGCCACGCCGACGTGCGCGAGTTCCTCGCCCACAGCTGGCGGGCGTTTCCCGACATGCGCTTCGAGCTGGCCGACGGGCCGTTCTTGCACCCGAGCGAGCCCCGGGCCGCGTTTCACTGGCGCGGAGACGCCACCCACCTGGGCCCGATCGACCCCCCGGGCCTGGCGCCGACCGGCAAGAAGCTCGGCTTTCAGGGCGCGGACTTCCACGAGTACAGCGACGGCAAGCTCGCGCGCCTGCGGATCGTCTTCGACGTCGCCCACAGCATGCGCCAGCTGGGGGCGCTGCCGCCGCCCGGAAGCCCGGGCGAGCGCCTGTCGACGAGGCTGGTCAACCTGCAAAATCGGCTTCGCCGCAAGTGAGCGACAGCGCTCGCCGGGCGCCGCGGTCGGGGACCCGACGGCGGGCGCGGATCTAGCCGGAGCCGTCGGGGCCAGGCCGTAGCCTGGACGGGTGGCCCGCGCCTCCACCGTCCACCTCTGCTCTGAGTGCGGGCACACCGAGCCGCGCTGGCACGGGCGCTGCGCCGGCTGCGGGGCCTGGAACACGCTGGTCGAAGAGCACCCGCCGCAGTCCGGGGCCGGGCGGCCCGGCCGGGCGCAGCGCAGGGCGGGGCAGGCTGCCCCGGCGGCCCAGCCGCGCGCGCTGGCCGAGGTCGAGCCGCCGCCGATCGCCCGTCTGGGCACGGGGATCGGCGAGCTCGACCGCGTGCTGGGCGGCGGGTTGGTGCCCGGCTCGCTCGTCCTGCTCGGCGGCTCGCCGGGGATCGGCAAGTCGACGCTCACCAACATGGCGCTGGGGCACCTGCAGGCCGCCGGCCGGCGCACGCTCTACGTCAGCGGCGAGGAGTCCGCCGACCAGGTGCGCCTGCGCGCCGAGCGGCTGGGCGCCGGCGCCCTGTCGGTCCCCGTGGTGGCCGAGACCGACGTGGCCGTGGTCGCCGCCACCCTGGAGGCCGAGCGCCCCGAGGTGTGCGTGATCGACTCCGTCCAGACGCTGCACGAGGCCGGGCTGGGCAGCGCCCCCGGCTCGGTGGGCCAGGTCCGCGAGGTGTGCCTGCGGCTCATGGAGCTGGCGAAGGCCAGCGCCTGCGCGGTGATACTGGTCGGGCACGTAACCAAGGACGGCAGCCTCGCCGGACCCCGCGCGCTCGAGCACCTCGTCGACTGCGTGCTGCAGTTCGAGGGCGAGCGCGAGCGTACCCACCGCATCCTGCGGGCCCTCAAGAACCGCTTCGGCTCGACCAACGACGTCGGCGTGTTCGAGATGCGCGACGGCGGGCTGGTAGAGGTGCTCGACGCCTCCGCCCGGTTCGTGGCCGAGGCGGCTCACGCCCCCGGCAGCGTCGTGCTGGCGGCGATGGAGGGCAGCCGGCCGCTCCTGGTAGAGGTCCAGGCGCTGGTCGCCGCCTCCGAGCTGGTGCCCCCGCGCCGGGTGGTGACCGGCCTGGACCGAAACCGCCTGGCGCTGGTGCTCGCCGTCCTGGCCCGTCACGGCGGGGTCGCCCTGGGAAGCTCCGACGTGTTCGTAAACGTGGTCGGCGGAGTGCGCCTGGACGAGCCCGGCGCCGACCTGGCGGTCGCCCTGGCGGTGGCGGGGGCCGCACGGGGACAGCCCCTGACCGCCGGCTCCCCGGGCGAGCCCCGCCCGGTGGCGTGCTTTGGCGAGCTCGGGCTCACCGGCGAGCTGCGCTCGGTCGCCCACCCCGACCGGCGCGTGGCCGAGGCCGGGCGCTTCGGGCTGGCGCCGGTGCTGTGCCCGGCGGGCGGGCCGCGAGCCGAGGCGCCCGCCAGGGGGCGCCGGGCGCCCGCCGGAAACGAGGGGACGATCGAGCTCTCCAGCCTGCGCGCCGCGCTGTCCACCGCCCTGCCGGGGCGCGCGACGCCCTCCCGGGCGGCGCGCGCGGCCTGACGCCCCGGTCGCCGCAGCGGGCGCGAGCCCCGGCCAAGTCGGCGCCGGCCCGGCCTAAACTCCTGCTAAACCCCGCTAGAATGGGGTGTGGATGTCGCAGAGAGGGGAAGAGTGGGCCGATCTCGCGACAGCCCAGGAGCCCGGCTTGGTCAAGGCTCTTGAGATGGTCGCGCCGGGGACTGCCCTACGCGAGGGGCTCGACCACATAGTCCACGCCCGCACCGGTGCCCTGCTCGTCATCGGCGAGCACGACGAGCTCAGCTTTCTGTTCTCGGGTGGGATCAAGCTCGATGTCGACTACACGCCGCCACTGCTCTACCAGGTCGCCAAGATGGATGGGGCGATCGTGCTCAACGTAAACGCCACCCGCATCACGATGGCCAACGTGCAGCTCATGCCCGACCCGACGATCCTCTCCCTGGAGACCGGCACCCGCCACCGCACCGCCGAGCGCGTCTCCAAGCAGACCGACGCGCTGGTGGTAGCCATCTCTCAGCGGCGCGAGGTCGTCTCGCTCTACGTCGACGGCACCAAGTACGTGCTCGAGGACATCCCGGTGGTCCTGGCCAAGGCCAACCAGGCGCTGGCCACCCTGGACAAGTATCGGGCTCGCCTGGACCAGGTCTCCACCCGCCTCACCGCCCTGGAGTTCGAGGGCGGGGCCACCCTGCACGACGTCCTCACCGTGCTCCAGCGGGCGGAGCTGGTGACGCGCATGGGGGTGGAGATCGAGCGCCATATCGTCGAGCTGGGCACCGAGGGCCGGCTGATAGAGATGCAGCTGGAGGAGACCATGGTCGGCACCGCGGCCGAGAAGGCGACCCTGGTCAGCGACTACCTGGCCGACCCCTCGCCGGGCGCCCAGCCGAGCGCGCTGGAGACGATCGCGCGCTTGGCCCACCAGGACTTGCTCGACTTCGGCCGCCTGGCCGAGGTGCTGGGCTACGACCGCAAGCTCAACACGCTCGACTACCCCGTATCCCCGCGCGGCCATCGCATCCTCGGGCGCATCCCCCGCCTGCCCAAGCTGGTGGTGAGCAGCATCGTCGCCGAGTTCGGCGGACTCGACGAGTTGCTGGCGGCGACCGACGCCGAGCTGGAGGCGGTCGAAGGGGTGGGCGAGATCCGGGCCAAGGACATCCGCGAAGGCCTCCGCCGCCTGCAAGAGATCAACCTGGTCGATCGCTACCTGCAAACTTGAGTGAACCGGCCCGACGCCGTGCGTCGGCCCACAGACAAGGAGGAAACCATTCCCCAATCAACCCCGACGGAAGAGCAGATCGCAGAGGATCTCGAGGTAGTCGCCGAGGCCGAGTTCATCGAATTCGAGCTGGGCGACAACGTCGTATATCCCCATCACGGGGCGGGCAAGGTCCTCAAGAAGGAGGAAAAAGAGGTCTTCGGCGAGCGGCGCGAGTACCTGACCATCAAGATCCTCCACAACGACATGACCGTGATGGTGCCCACCGAGAACGCCGCCGTGGCCGGCCTGCGGCGCGTGATCGACGAAGACACGGTCAAGAAGGTGCTCGACGTGCTCCAGGACGATGTCTCCGAGATGCCCAAGAACTGGAACCGGCGCTTCAAGCACAATCGGGACAAGATCAAGACCGGCGACATCTATGAGCTCGCCGAGGTGGTCCGCAACCTGGCGCTGCGCGAGTCCCAGAAGGGACTGTCCACGGGGGAGAAGCAGATGTTCACCCGGGCCAAGAAGATCCTCGCCTCCGAGCTGATGTACGCGCTGGACAAGGACGAGGAAGAGGCCGAGGCCTACCTCGACGACCTGCTCGCCGCCTCGGCGAACGGCAAGGTCGCCACCGGCGCCAAGTAGGCGTCCGGGCGCACGCAGCCGGCCTTCGCCACCTGAGGGGCTGCGTGCGCCCGAACCTCACCGGCATATGGCGGTAGCCCTGGTGGTGGCGGCGGGCCGGGGAAAGCGGTTGGGCGGCGACCGGCCCAAGGCGCTGCTCACGCTCGCCGGTCGGCCGATGGTCGACTGGAGCGTGCGGGCCCTGTCGGAGAGCCCGGCGATCGAGCGCATCGTCGTCGCCCTGCCCCCGGGCGCGGAGGCCCCGGCGGGCGCCACCGGCGTGGCCGGGGGGCCGAGCCGCTCGGCGTCGGTGCGGGCCGCGCTCGGGGCGGTGGGCCCCGGCGATCCGGTCCTCGTCCACGACGCCGCCCGCCCCCTGCTCACCGCCGAGCTCGTGGCCCGGGTACTGGAAGGCCTGTCCGATGGCGCTGACGGAGCCATCGCCGCCGCCCCGGTGACCGACACCATCAAGCAGGTCGACGCCGAGGGTCGCGTGACCGGCACGCTCGAGCGCGAGCGTCTGTGGGCGGTCCAGACGCCGCAGGCGTTTCGCCGCCACGCGCTCGAGCGCGCCCTGGATGTCGATCCCCGCACGCTGGCGGCGGCCACCGACGACGCCTGGCTGGTCGAGCGCAGCGGCGGCGTCGTGCGGGTGGTGCCGGCGCCGCCCGGCAACCTCAAGGTGACCGAGCTGGACGACCTGGTCCGCGCGGAGGCGGCGCTGGCCGGCGGGGCCGGCCGCTGACGTGCTCACCGACTACCACCTCCATCTGCGCCCCGACGAGCTGTCGGCCACCGCCGACGAGTACTTCACGCCGGCCAACGCCGAGCGCTACCGGACGATGGCCGGCGAGCGCGGAATCGCCGAGCTGGGAGTGTCCGAGCACGTGCACCGCTTTCGCCAGGCGCTCGCCGTCTGGCACCATCCGTTCTGGCGCGAGAACGCCGTCGATGACCTCGACGCCTACTGCGGCTTCGTGACCGAGCAGACCGACCTGCGGCTGGGGCTGGAGGCCGACTTCATCGTCGGCCGCGAGGACCGCATGGCCTCGCTGATCGACGCCTACCCGTGGGACTACGTGGTGGGCTCCGTGCACTTCCTCTCCGAGCTGGCCGTCGATCACCCGGGCTGGGACGTGTGGGAGCGCAAGGCCAGCCCGGAGACGGTCTGGCGCCGGTACTTCGAGACGCTCGGCGAGGCGGCGCGCAGCGGGATGTTCGACATCCTCGCTCACCCCGACCTGGTCAAGGTGTGGGGCCCGCAGCGCCCGCGGCCCGCCGGGGACCTGCGCCGTTTTTATGAGCGCGCCATGGACGGGATCGCCGGGTCCCAGATCGCGATCGAGCTCTCTACCGCGGGACTGCGCAAGCCGGCCCGCGAGCTATACCCCGCCCCGGACTTCCTGCGCATGTGCCTGGAGGCGGGGTGCCCGGTGGCCCTGTCCTCCGACGCCCATACGCCGGCCGAGGTGGGAGATCGCTACGACCAGGCGCTGGGGCTGCTGGACGAGCTCGGCGTCCAGGAGCTCAGCGTGTTCGAGGGCCGCCGGCGACGGCTGGAACCGATCGGGGCCACGTGAGGGTCGGCATCGGCTACGACGTGCACCCGTTCACCGACGGCCGCCGGCTGGTGCTCGGCGGCGTCGAGGTCGAGCACGACCGCGGACTGGGCGGGCACTCCGACGCCGATGTCCTGGCCCACGCGATCATCGACGCGCTGCTCGGGGCGGGGGGCATGGGGGATATCGGCGAGCTGTTTCCCGATACCGAGCAGCTCTACCGGGACGCCGACTCGCTCGAGCTCCTGCAGACCGTCGTGGGCCGCCTGGCCAACGCCGGGCTGCGGGTGGCCAACGTGGACGCCACCGTGGTCATGGAGGCGCCTCGCCTGGCGCCCCACCGCCAGGCCATCCGGGCGCGTCTGGCGGCGGCCTTGCGCGTGGCCCCGGAGTCGGTGGGCGTCAAGGCGACCACCGGCGAAGGGCTCGGATTCGTGGGCCGGCGCGAGGGCGTGGCCGCGATCGCGGTGGCGCTGCTGACCTCCGAAGGCTGAGCGCTAGCGTCGGGTCAGCCGGCGCAGCAGGCGGCCCAGCCAGTGACCGCGGGGGGCGGGGTCTGAGGGGCGCTCAAGGCGCCAGAAGGGATCGGAGAGCCAGGTCGAGTAAAGACGCATGTGTTGTGCCTATAGACACGGAGATTCCCGCAAAGTGCAAGTTTAGACGCCCGGGCTCGAAGTCCTGCCGGTTCGTCGCGCTCCACCACCCCCCGCCCGCGCCCGGGCCCCGATCAGGCGCTCGCCGGTCGCGTCCCGCTGGGCACGCCGGGCCGCGCACCGGCTGCGCGCCGGCGCTCGCCTCGGCCGGTGGACAGGCGGGCGAAGCGGCCTAGGCCCCAAGCCAGCGAGCCGAGCAGGCCGAGCGCGACGGCCAGCACGAGCAGGTAGGCGCCGAGGGTCAGTACACCCGGGACCCCCGGCTTCTGCTCTCGTTGCAGGTTCTTCTTGTCGCGCACGAAGCCGCGCTCAAAGCTCCCGCTGGCGGGGATCCCGGGCACCGGGATCGCGCGGTCCTCGGGGAAGTAGATCGGCAGCCCGGCCACCGTGCTGCCGTTGTGCAGGCGGACGGTGGCCTTCCAGTTGCCATAGACCGGGATCGGCTTGGTCGTTTGATAGACGCCCTCGCGCACCCGATGCAGCGGATCGACGACGCTGCCCCCGCCCTGCCAGGCGGTGACGTTGAGCCACTCGGCGTGGTCGGCGCGGCCGGGCGGTTGCAGCGCGATCGTGGCCGACACGGTGCGGTGGGGGGGCGGCGTGATGTCGTGCAGGGTGATCCGAGCGCTGGTGGGCGGCCCGCCCTGCATGGGCAGGGCGTAGGCGAACAGGCCGATGACCACCACGGCCGCCGCCGCCGGCGCCCACCGCGCTTCGACGGGAAAGCCCCGCATGGGTGCGCTCAGCGAGCCGCCGACGAAGCCGCCGATCACCCCGCCCGCGACGGCGGCCAGGACGCCGCCGATGATCCCCTCGGGAAGCAGCGCCGAGGTCCAGGGGATGACCCACCACACGTGCGACCAGCCCCACTCGGCGGCCAGGCCGATCGTCCCGATGCCCAAGCCGGCGAGCGCTCCGAACGCCAGAGGCCCGTACCGCGTCGCGCGCAGCCCCACCGCCTCGACCACCAGGGCCTCCACCAGATAGGGGGCGAAGTGCACCGGCGTGTGCCCGGTGATCGGGCCGACCCAAACGGACAGCAGACCCCGGATGGCCAGGTAGCCGGCCAACCCGGCCAAGGCGCCGCCCCGACCGATCAGCAACCGGGCGGTTACCAGCCCGATGCCGGCGGCCAGCATGACCAGGATCGGATGCCACACGAGGCGAAACTGGGGGACGGCGAAGTCGAACTCGGCCTGGAAGGTGGTCAGGGCGACCAGGAAGGAGCCGGCCAACGCCGCCTGGCGCGGGACGAGCCAGCGCACGCCGGGCTTCCGCCCCGAACTGCGGGCGTGGACGCCCTCGCAGAGCAGGATCAGGCCCCCGACCGTGGCCAGGCCCGCCCCCCCGATCAACATCAGGTGGGTCGGGCCCCACAGCGTGACGTCCTGGCCAAAGAGGCGATGCCAGAGGTCGTCGAGCGGAAAGGCGGCCAGGGCGAAGGAGGCCGAGATGAGCATGAGCAGCCCTCCCAGCGGCGCGTACCAGTCGCGGGTGAGGCGCACGCTGGGCCGGCTCGGCCGCTCACCCTCCCGGGGCAAGCACACCGCCAAGAGCCCGGCGAAGAACACGCCGAACAGCCCGGCGAGGATGAAGTAGTGGGCGTCGTTGGCCAGGGGCCCCGGATCCCGGCCCTTGTCGAGGTGGATGGAGATGTCCCAGTACATCCCGAACACCGCGATGCCCAGGGCGCCGTAGACGAACGCGATCGGCAGCGCGGACCACCCCGGCAGCCCGGATGAGCGCTCGGCGAACGCGGCCAGCCGCGCCACCCGGGAGGTGCGCCCGCTGCGGTGGGCGGAGACGATCGCCAGCATCGTGGCGGTGATCAGCAGGGCGCCGGCGGTGGCGGCGATCGTCTGTCCGGTCGCGGCGCCGCCGGCGGGCGCCGCGGCGGCTATCGCGCTGGCTGGCAGGCGCATAGGGCTCGACTACCCGA
>VAYS01000020.1 GCA_005883215.1 Actinomycetota bacterium | reverse complement strand
CGGCACGGCGATCACCACCACGACCACGGCCGACGGTACCTACACCCTGACCGGTCTGACCCCGGGGGTCCAGTACACGATCTCGGTCGACCACAGCGGCGACACCTGCTCTACACCCACCAGCGGCGACTGCACCTACACCGAGACCCTGACCTCCGGCCAGGGCACCTCCGGAGACGACTTTGGCCTCTATGGCGGTGCATCGATCTCCGGGACGGTGTTCCGCGACAACAACGCCAACGGCACTAAGGACTCCGGCGACTCGGGCATCTCCGGACGCACCGTCACCGCCACGCCATCCACCGGGTCTGCCATCACCACCACCACCACCGCCTCCGACGGGGCCTTCACCCTCACCGGTCTAAAGGTGGGGGTGCAGTACACGGTCTCGGTCGACCACAACGGCGAGACCTGCTCGAGCCCCACCGGCGGCGACTGCACCTACACCGAGACTCTGAGCTCCGGCCAGAGCACCACGGGCGACGACTTCGGGCTCTACCAGAAGGGCACCGTCGCGGGAACCCTCTTCGAGGACATGAACGGAGACGGCAGCAAGGCCTCGAGCGATCCGGGACGCAGCGGTTGGACCGTCTACGTCGACTACAACGGCAACGGGATCAAGGACAGCGGCGAGCCGAGCGCCACGACCGGACCCGATGGCTCGTACACGATCGCCGACGTCAACCCCGGCACCTACTCGGTGCGCGAGATTACCCAGACCGGCTGGAGCCAGTCGTCACCCAGCGGGGGCTTCCATCAGGTCACCTTCAGCGCCGGATCCAACGCCACCGATAAGGACTTTGGCAACTGGCAGCCGGGCACGGTGTCTGGCAGCAAGTTCCTCGATGCCAACCGCAACGGGGTCCACGATGCGGGCGAAGAGGCCCTGAGCGGCGCCTCCCTCTACGTCGACTACAACGGCAACGGCTCCCGAGACCCCGATGAGCCCACGGCGACCAGCGCGGCTGATGGGTCGTACACGATCAGCGGGCTAAAGCCGGGCAGTTGGACGCTGCGCGAAGCCACGGCACCGGGGTACGTATGCACGGCGCCCGCTGGCTGCGCCTACTCGATCTCCGTGCAGTCCAATGCAGCGATCACGGGCCGGGACTTCGGCAACGCCGGGTCGTCGACCGTTTCAGGGACCAAGTTCGAGGACCTCAACGCCGACGGGAGCCGCAACTCCGGCGAGCCGGGAGCGTCCGGGTGGACGATCTACGTCGACTACAACGGCAACGGATCACTCGACCCAGGCGAGCCATCAGCCGTAACCGGCAGCGACGGCAGCTATACGATCAGCGACGTCAGGAGCGGCACCTACGCGGTGCGCGAGCTCCCGAAGGACGGCTGGAACTGCTCGTATCCGAGCCCCTGCGCTCAGACCGAAGCGTTCACGGGCGCCCCGAAGGCGGGCGTCGACTTCGGCGGCTGGCGGCCGGCAGCCTTGTCGGGCGTCGTATATACGGACGCCAACGGCAATGGCCAGCGAGACGCGGGCGAGGGCGGCCTCGGGGGGTTCGACGTCTACGTCGACCTCAACGGCAACGGCAGCCGCGATGCCGGTGAGCCCAGCGCCACGAGCGGCGGGGATGGCACGTACTCGATCTCCGGAATCCGGCCGGGGACCTACGCGCTGCGCGAAATCGGGCACTCGGGCTACAGCTGCACCGATCCCGCTCCCTGCGAGCGTCACGTCACCCTGACCTCCGGGGGGAGCGCCAACGGTCAAAGCTTCGGCAACCACCTGCCTACGGACGTGACCGTCGACCCACCGCAAATCGCCCCGGCAAATCCCCCGGCCCCCACGGATCCACCAATCACCTACTCCAAGGACCCGACCACCGGCGAACCGGTCGTGTCGATCACCAACACCGGCACATGCGTGCCGCTGCGCATCAGCGTGCCGATCAGCGGCGACACCAGCCTGCTGTCGGACGTGCACATCGTGTTTATCCCAGACAACCCAGCGCATTCGTCCCAGGACGTGACGCTGGCGGACACGACGGGCGACGGTACCTGGAGAGGCGTGCTGCCTTGCGCCGAGAACGGCAATATGAAGCTCGTCTACAAGAAGAACGGTGCGACCGTCGAGGTCGAGGCCGGACACGTCAAGCTGGTTGACCCGCAGGGACGGGTCTACGACCAGAACGCCTATGACCGGGCGATCGCCGCCGGCGAGCCAAGCGAGCAGGCTATCTGCGAGACCGCCCTCTCCGGCGCCAGCGTGACGATCCAGCGCCGGCCTCCCAGCGGCGACTTCGCCGCCGTCCCCGCCGACGACCCGGGTCTCCAGCCGCACGTCAATCCCGAGACCGTCGGTGACAGCGGCACCTTCCGCTGGGACGTCTCCGATGGTGATTACCGCGTGCTGGTCAAGATGCCCGGCTACAAGGAGGCGACCAGCCGCGTCGTGCACATCCCGCCCCCGGTCACCAGCCTCAATGTCGGGCTCACCCCGCTACCGGGGACCAAGCCGCAACCCAAACACGATTGCGCCAAGCCGCCCACGACCACGCCCCACATCCGCGTGAGCGCGCCTTGTCCGCGGCGTCCGGTGCTGCTGTTCGTGTCCGGCAAGACGATCCGCCGCGTGGTCTGGTCCCTCGACGGTCGCCAGGTGAAGGTGGTCCGCCGCCCGGACAGCCACAATCGGTGGACGATGACGTTTAACCGCAACCGCCTCACTGCCGGCCGCCACCGGGCACAGGCGAAGGTCTACTTCCGACACGGGCGACCACGCACGGCAAGGATGCGACTGAACGTCACCAAGTGCCTCACCGACGGCCGCCCGCAGGCGATACAAGGCGTCCCGTCGCGTGGCGCCTCCGCCCCGTTTACCGCATTCGTGCGCGGCAACCTGATCCATCAGGTCACATATCTGCTGGATGGCCGCAGAATCCACTCCACGGCGGTGGCCGACTTCTCCGCTCGCTACACAGTCCAGGTCAATCCCAAGTCGCTATCGCCCGGGACGCATCGTCTGAGCGCGATCGTCACCTTTATCGCCAGTGCCCACAAACCAACCCGTAAGCTGAACATCCGCTTCCGCACCGGAGGACCGGCCCGGAGCCACGGCTAGAGACGTGGGCCCCTACGAACCTCATCCCTCGGTCCGGGGTTGGCTATGGATGCGGGCCCGGACGCGACGGGCCCTAGGCAGGCCCTGGGGCAGAGCTGCTCGCGTTGTGGCGGGAGCGCTGGTGGCGATCGCGACGACGACCGGGGTCATCGAGACAGCCGCGGTGGGAGGGGCCTCCCGAAACTCCCGCGGGGCCGCGACCGTGGCCCAGGCCGACAGTGGGACCACGGGCCCAACGACCACCACCCCGACAACGCCCACTACTTCGACGACGACCACCACGCCGACGACGACAATGCCCACTACGACCGGCACCCCACCGAGCACCGCGCCTCCCGAGACCTTCGGAAAGACCTTCCATCCGCCGCCGGCGCGCCGCCGACGCGCCGTACAGGAGGCGCCACCTCTGGCTCCGGCTCCCCCTTCGGTGCCCGCCGCCGTCCGTCCACGGGCCGAGTCGATGCCGAACACGGGCGCCGAGCCCGGCGTGCAGGCGCTTCTGGGAATGGGGATGCTGATGTTCGGAGCCGGTCTGCGGCTCCGTGTCGCGCGCCGCTAGCTGTAGTTCCTGAGTAGGTTGGCCCAAGTCGCCCGACGCCGCCGGTGTTGACGAGCCCCTCCCGGCCCCGCGCAGGGAGCCGGCAAGCACCAGTCTGCGCGCCGCCATCTGGAAGACCTCGTCGCTCCAGACCTCGGCTTGCTCGACGGCGTCGGTTCATCGTGCTCTGCTTCGACCGCAAGCCCGGTCTCGCTGACCTGGGCCTCACTCGGGGCGAGGGCTCCACGGGTAGCTGCGCACGCCCCCCGACACCGGATCGGCGCTCAGATGTAGTACATCGACGCGCCGGCGTCGCGCGCTTCGCGCTCGACGACGTCGGCGATCGTCGTGCCCGCCAGGACGCCGCGGGCAGCCTCAGCGGCCTCGGCGAACACGCCCACCGCGCCCTGGCCGAACGGGCCGTCGAGCAGCTCCACGACCTCGAGCACGGTGACCTGGGACGGTTCGCGAGCGAACGCATAGCCCCCCTTGACCCCGCGCTGAGAGCGCAGCACGCCGGCCCTACGAAGGGCGGCGAACAGCTGCTCGAGGAACTGCGCCGGAACGTCCCGGCGGCGGGCCAGCTCGGCGATCGGCACCGGTGCCCCACCCCCGGAGCGCGCGAGCTCTGCCAGGGCGAGCACCGCGTAGGGCGACTTGGTGGTGATCGAGATCATGCCCAGAGAATCGCACGGGCGTCGGCGCTCGCGCGCACCGACGCCCGCACGTCGCCCGGGAAAGCTAGAGCCAGCCTCGCTCGGTGGCGATCAGGACGGCCTGCGCACGATCCACGGCGCCGAGCTTGCCGTAGATGTTGTGCAGGTGCGTACGCACCGTGCTCGTGGAGAGATTGAGCTCGGTGGCGATCTGCTTGTAGACCTTGCCCTCGGCCAACCGCTTGAGCACGTCGCTTTCGCGCGCCGATAGCGGACATGGGTCGACCTGGCGCTGGCGAGCACCGACTGGGTTGGGCAGGTCGTACATGACGCGGCGCAGTTGCTGTGGCGTCAACCCGACCACGCGCGCTACCCGCAGGAGTTCGGCGGGCGAGACCGACCCTCCCTGGGCGTAGTGGGCGAGCATGTCGGACAGCCGCACAAAGGCCGCCTCGCCCGAGACATCGTCGGCGTGGTGGCGCTCGATCACCGAGGCGATCGTCTTGGGCAGGCCCCAGCGACGTGCCAGCACTCCGCCGACCAGAGCATGGTCGACGCCGAGCTCCCGACGCTCGCGGTGTACCCGCTCCTCCGCGAAAGCGCTCGGGAGCGGCCTCCCAGATCGAAGTTCGCTCGAAGAAGTCGAAGGTCCGCGTGCGGCGGGCTACCGCGTTGACCGCCTCCGGCCGGAGGATGTCCACCGCCCGGACGATGGTGTCGACCCGTCCCCGATGCTTTCCGTCCACGCGGTTAGCCACCCGCAGCACCGAGATGATCAGAGCCAGGTCGGACTCCACGGCGGTGACGACGTCGGCCGAGGAGACGGGATGCTGATTGACGACCGCCAGCAGGCGGTTGCGGGACTCGACCAGCGCCGGAAACGCCTCCAGGGCCTCGAAGGCGGCGGTGAGGCGGCGGCCGTGCCCTTCGTTGTGGCGACCGGGCCCCGCGGCAACAGCAGGCGAGGTAGCGACGTCAGTTGCGGTAACGGGCATGGGGACGAGGCCTTCTCGATTGTCTGGCCGTGCGGCACTTTTGCGGCGCCCCGGCTGGACGGTTGTCCTACGCGGTCCTTATCGGCACCCCTGGACGAATGGTTGAGCGCCAATTCGCCCCCCCCACCGCAGCGGATCGGCCGTCCCTGGCTGAGCGCCGGCTTTGCGGCCGCGGAAGACCCTCGCCGCGACCGGCGGCCGAGCGCTCTTTAGGCCGCCGCCGGGGCGCCGTCGGCCAGCGCCGCATCGATCCGGCGCAGGGTCTCGTCGCGGCCCAGCAAGGCCACCGTCTCGAAGATGCCCGGTGAGACCGTGGTACCGGTAAGCGCCACCCGCAGGGGCTGAAAGACGTCCTTGGGCTTGACCCCCCGGCGCTCCACCACCGCTCGGAGCGCCTCTTCCACCTGCTCGCGCCCGAAGCCACCGGGTCCGCCGAGCGCCGCGCGTACGTCGGAGAGCACGGCGCGGCCCTCGGGCCCCAGCCAGCGCTCGCGGGCGGCTGGATCGTCGATCGGGCCGTCGAGCACGGGCCCGGCCAGCGGCCAAAAGTCGGCCAGCGTCTGCATCTTCTCCTGGCAGATCTCGACCAGGCCGCCGAGGCCGGGGCGACCGGTGTAGTCCTCGACGCCCCTGGTCAGCTCGGCGGTGGACATCGCCCGCACGTAGCGCCCGTTGAGCCAGCGGAGCTTCTGTTCATCAAAGCGCGCCGGATTGCGGCTGACCCGGGCGATGTCGAAGCGGGCGATCAGCTCGTCGGTGGACATGATCGTCGTGTCGTCCTCGGTCCCCCATCCCAGCAGGGCGAGGTAGTTGCGCACCGCCCCCGGGAGGTAGCCGGCTTCCTGGAGCTCCTGCACCGACGCCGCGCCGTGGCGCTTTGACAGCTTGCGCCCGTCGGGGCCGTGGAGCAGCGGGAGGTGCGCGTAGACCGGGGCCTGGGCGCCTAGCGCCTCGATCACGAGTAGCTGCTTGGGGGTATTGGAGAGATGATCGTTGCCACGAATCACGTGGGTGATCCCGGCGTCCACATCATCGATGGCGACCGCGAAGTTGTAGAGAACACTGCCGTCGACGCGGGCGATCACCGGGTCGTCGAGATGGGCGTGGTCGGTGCGAACCTCGCCCAGGATCATGTCGTTTACGACGGTCTCGCCCGGGTCGGGCACGCGCAACCGGACGGCACCTTCGTCCTCGGGCACGCCCCGAAATCCTCGCTCGGCGCCGTGGGCCGCCTTGTAGGCCCTGACGTCCTCAGCGGTAGCGGTGGATCGATAGGCGTGGCCGTTGGCCAGCAGCGCCTCGAGCGCCTCGCGGTGGCGTTCTGAGCGCTGGCTTTGGAACATCGGGCCCTCGTCCCAGTCGAGCTCGAGCCATCGCAGCGCTTGGAGTATCTGCTCGACGTTGGCCGGGGTCGAGCGCTCGCGGTCGGTATCTTCGATGCGCAGCACCAGGGTGGCGCCCGCGTGGCGCGCCGTGAGCCAGTTGTACAGCGCCGTGCGAGCGCCTCCGATGTGCAGGGCGCCGGTCGGGGAAGGAGCAAAGCGAACGCGCATGAGCCCGCGGGGATGCTAGTTGGCGCCCATGTCTCCCCTGCGGGGGGTCTGGTGCGGGCCCTAGAGCGCGGCGCCGAGCGCGAGTGCCAGGCGATCCAGATCTTTAACCAATCTCCGCGGGCGTGGCGTCCGACCACCTACAGCGATGACGACTTCCGGGTGTTCCGCGCTGCCCAGCCCACCAGCCCGGTCCGGGCCGTCCTCATCCACGCCGTCTATCTGCTCAACTGCGCCAGCGATGATCCCGAGATCGCCACCAAATCGCTGACGGCGCTGGTCCACGCGCTGCGGGTGGGCGATGGCATCGGGGCCCACGCCGTCGTGCTGCACCCGGGGTCGGCCAAGGCCGGCTCGGTGCCCCGCGCCATCCGGCGGGCCGGAAAGGTTATGGCCGAGGCGCTGGCGCAGTCCGAGCGCTGTCCGCTTCACCTAGAGAACACGGCGGGGGCGGGAGGCACGCTCGGGCGCTCCTTCGACGAGCTGGCCCGCCTGATCGACTCGGCCGGCGGAGACGGCCGGCTGGGGCTGTGCCTCGACTCCTGTCACCTGCTGGCGTCGGGGTTTGACATCCGCAGCCCCGACCAGCTGGAGGCCGTTCTCGACGACTGCGGGGCCGCGGTCGGCCTGGAGCGGTTGGGCTCCCTGCACCTCAATGACTCCCAGGCCCCCCTGGGGTCAAACCGCGATCGCCACGCCGACCTGGGCACGGGCGAGCTCGGCGAGGCGGGATGCTCGGTCTTCCTGTCCGAGCCGCGCTTCGGGGCCCTGCCCTGCGTGCTCGAGACGCCGGGCGCCGACCGCAAGGGCGCTAGCCGAGACGACGTGCGGTTCGCGCAAAAGCTGCGCCGGCGCGGGCTGGCGGCGCGCCGCAGAACCTGATTTCCGGGGCCTGCGGCCGTCAACCGGCCGCGGCTGCGGTGGCCGTCGCGGCTGGTCCCAGGATCTGTGCGAGCTCGGCCCGCAGGGCGGGGGTGGGAGCGACGCGGAACTCGGGGCCCAGGCGCATGCGCCGGGCGCCGTTTGCGGTGCTGATCTCAAGCACCACCTCCGACTCGCCGGGAAAGCTGCCCAGCACCTGCTTTAGCTCGTCCAGGAACGACGCGGGCAGCAGGGCGGCATCCAGCCGCAGGTTCAGCGGCAGCGAGGTCACGCGTTGGTTCGCCGCCCGCTTGGCCTCGGCCACCTCCTCGTCGGTGGGCTCGAACCCCTCGACCGCTTGGGCCACCAGGCAGGTCTTCTCGGCCTCCTTGTGGTCGACCCGGCCGCGCACCAGCACGACCCGGTCTACGCCCAGCGCCCCCTCACAATCCTGCAGGGTCTTGCCGAACACCAGCATCTCGACCGAGCCCTCGAGGTCATCGAGGGTGGCAAACATCATCGGCTCTCCGTTGCGCGTCCGGATCCGCTTGGCCTGGGCGATGATTCCCCCGACGGTCACCCAGTCCTTGTCGCGGCGGGCGGGGAGCTCGGACAGGGTGCAGTCGACGCGGGCGCGCAGAGCCTCACGCACCTGCTTGAGCGGGTGGGCCGAGATGAACAGGCCGATCGACTCCTTCTCGACGGCCAGCAGCTCGGCCTGCTCGAACTCCTCGGAGGGGATCGGCGGGTGGCTGGGCGCCGTCAGGGGCGAGACCGTCCCCGCCTCCGAGGGCCCGGCGTCGCCGCCGTCGAAGTCGAAGATCGAGCCCTGGCCGATGAGCGCGTCCTGTTGGGATTTCTGGCCTGCGGCCTGGGCCTGCTCGAGTACGGCGAGCATGCCCTTGCGACTGGCCCCCGTCGAGCCCAGCGCGCCGCACTTGATCAGCGCCTCGATGGCCTTCTTGTTCACCGCGCGGGCGTCCACCCGAGCGCAAAAGTCCCACAGCGAGCTGAAGCGGCCCCCCTGCTCGCGCGCCTGCTTGATCGCCTCGACCGCCTGGTGCCCTACGCCCTTGACCGCGTCGAGGCCAAAGCGGATGTTGCCGTCGACGACGGTGAACTCGTGATCGGAGAGGTTGACGTCCGGGGGAAGGATCTCGATGCCCATGTCCTCACAGCGGGCGACAAAGAACGGGACCTTGTCCTTGGTCGACATCACCGAGGAGATCACGGCCGCCATGTACTCGGCGGGATAGGTCGCCTTCAGCCACGCCGTGCGGTAGGCGATCAGCGCATAGCACGCCGCGTGGGAACGGTTAAACGAATAGTCGGCCGACCTCTCGTTGACCGCCCATAGCCACTCGATCACGTCGGGGGAGGTCCCCGACGCGCGACAACCCTCGACGAACTCGGGTTTGAGCGTGGCCATCGCCTCGCGCTTCTTCTTGCCGATCGCCTTGCGCAGATCGTCCGCCTTGGCGCCCGAGAACCCGGCGATCGACTTGGCGATCTGCATCGCCTGCTCCTGGTAGAGGATCACGCCCTTGGTGGGCTCGATGATCGGACGCAGCCGCTCGTCGGGATAGGAGACCGAGTCGGGCGCACGCTTTCCGCGCGCGTAGGTGGGGATCTGGTCCATCGCGCCCGGGCGGTACAGGGCGTTGAGCGCGACCAGGTCGTCGAACTCGGTCGGGCGGACCTTGCGCAGCGCCTCGCGCATGCCTTCGGACTCGAATTGGAAGACCCCGATCGAGTCCCCGCGGGCGAGCATCTCATACGTCTTGACGTCGTCCAGGGGCAGGGTCGTCATGTCGGGGCGCTCGCCGGTGGAGCGGCCGATTATGTCCAGGGCGTCCTCGATCACATCGAGGTTGCGCAGCCCGAGGAAGTCCATCTTCAGCAGTCCGATATCCTCGATCGGCTTCATCGAGAACTGGGTGACCACCCGGAACGCGCGATCTCCGTTCTCATCGGTGCCGGCGTCGGCGAGCTGGAGGGGAACGAGGTCGGTCAGCGGCCGGTCCGCGATCACCACCGCGGCGGCGTGGATGGATGAGTTGCGTACGATGCCCTCCAGCCCGCGCGCCACGTCGACGATCTGGCGCGCCGTGGGCTCCTCGTCGTAGGCGGCCCGCAGCGGCTCGCCCGGCTTCAGGCAGTCCTCGAACGACGGAGCCCGGCCCATGATGGGGTCGGGGATCAGCTTGGCCAGCCGGTCGCCCGCGCCGTAGTCGTGGCCCAGCACCCGCGCCGCGTCGCGGGTCGCGGCGCGGGGGAACATCTTGCCGAAGGTCACGATCTGGGCCACCGCCTCGCGTCCGTACTTCTCGGTCACGTAGCGCATCACGCGATCGCGTCCACGCACGGAGAAGTCGATGTCGATGTCGGGCATCGACACTCGCTCCGGGTTGAGGAAGCGCTCGAAGAGCAGCTCATAGCGCAGGGGGTCGACGTCGGTGATGGCCAGCGTGTAGGCCACAATCGACCCCGCCGCCGAGCCGCGGCCGGGCCCCACCGCGATCCCGTTCTCCTTGGCGTAGCGCACGAAGTCCCACACGATCAGGAAGTAGGCGGAGAACCCCATGCGCTCGATCACGCCGAGCTCCATCTCGGCCCGTTCGCGGGCTTCGGCGGGGACCGGGTCGCCATAGCGCAGCCGCAGTCCCTCCCGGACGCGCGCGCGCAGATACTCGTGCTCTTCCTCGCCTCCCGGTGTCGGGTAGCGGGGGATGAGCTGGCGCCCGAGCTCGAGCTCGACCGAGCACCGCTCGGCGATCTCGAGCGTGCTGGCCAGCGCCTCGGGCCATTGGGCGAACGCGCTGGCCATTTCCTCGTTGGAGCGCAGGAAGAACTCGTTGGTCTCAAACGTGAGCTTGGGCGCGGCCAGCGTGCTCTTGGTCTGCACGCACAGCAGCGCGGTGTGGTGGTGGTAGTCCTCCCGGCGCAGGTAGTGCACGTCGCCGGTAGCCACCAGGGGGCGGCCCAGCTCGCGGGCGATGCGGACGATTCCTTCGTTGGCCTTGTCCTGGGCGGCGATGCCATTGGACTGGATCTCGAAGTAGACGTTGTCGGCACCGAGGGCACCGATCAGCTGATCGGCGTGCGCCCGGGCGTCTCGGTCTCGCCCTTCCACCAGCCGGGTGCAAAAGCGCGAGGCCAGGCAGCCGGTCAGGGCGATCACCCCGTCCGAGCGACCGTCGAGCTGCGCGAGGTCAAGCGTCGGCTTGCCTCGCTGAAGGCCTTCGAGAAACCCGGCCGAGCAGAGCTTGACCAGATTGCGGTATCCCGCGTCAGAGGCCGCCAGCAGCGTCAGGTGGTGGCGCTCGCCGCGCTCGGGGACCCGGGTGTGGTCGTCGACGAGATAGATCTCGCAGCCCACGATCGGCTTGATCCCGTGCCTGGAGCAGGCCTGGTGCAGCTCGACGGCGCCATTCATCACCCCGTGGTCGGTGAGGGAGAGGGCGGGCTGCTCGAAGGCGGCCGCGCGCTCGACCAGGCTGTCGATCTTGCAGGCACCGTCGAGCAAGGAGTACTCGGAGTGCACGTGGAGATGGGCGCAGGCGGGCGAGCTCAAGGCCACGTTCCGTCGTAGGCGCGAAGCCGGATGGCCAGCCGGCCCAAAGCCCCACCGAGCGAGTTTTCGCGCGCCGCGGAGTTAGCGCTCGATGCCCGCCCGCCCCTGGGCGCGCTCGAGCCACCGGCCCAGCATGGCCAGGGCGGTGGAACTACCGCTCATCTCGACCCCGGCCCCTGGACCCGCCCGGCGGGCGAGCATCGCGACCAGGCCCTCGCGGGTGGTCGTCACGGTCGCGGCGGCCGCCCCGTCGTGGGGGCCCACCGTCAGCGGCTCGCCGTCTCGCACCTGGACGCGGAGGGCGGTGGGCCCTGCGCCTCCGACGAGCACGTAGGCGACGTCGAAGGAATGGCCGGCGGTCCACGCCGGGTCGACCCCCAGCGCCACGGCTTCGAGCACGAGCTCCGGCGACGGGGTGACCCGGCCCTCGGCGAGCTCCTCGAGCGTGACGGGCGCCCGCATGGCTTTGAGCAACCGGCGTAGCTCCCGGCGGCGCCCGCCGACGTCGACGCCCGGCAGTCGGCGCCGCGTTGCGCCGGCCCCCAGCGGCGCGAGCGCCACGGCGGGCCCTCCGAGGCGAAAGGCGATCTCCGGATCGCCGGACGCCGGGTCGACCGGGCCGGTGTGGACGTCGCCGTGGGTGATCGTCACCACCAGCGGCCGCAGCTCGTCGATGCGCAGTAGGTAGCGAAGCTCGCGCGGGTACCGGAGCCCCTGGACGGCCAGTAGCTCGACGATCAAGCGCCCCGCTCGCTCGGCGCCCCCGGCGCGGGCCATGCGTGCGGTGGCCTCCCACAGCCACGCCCCGGCTGCCGCCCCGGGGGCGCCCGCGCCCCCGCGCCATCCGTCGCCGCCCGGCACCGGCGGGCTGACCGCGACGCGCGGCGGCGGAGCTTTTCTGGGCCCGCGGCCCGGCTCGGTCGCCGTCGTCGTGGCGAGAGCCTGCGCCTCAGCCTCCGTCGGCTCGGGCCGGTGGCCCCCGGCTGGCACGCGTTCCTGCAGACGGCGGGCCGCCTCGCCTAGGTGCTCGATCAGCGCCGGCGCCGACGGCTCCTCGGGGAAGGGTCGCCGCATGGCGCTCGCGGCGCCGGCCCGGCGTCGGAGCCCCAACCGCTCGCCGGGCGGGTCCTCCTGCGGCTCGCACCCGGATGGCTCGCCGAGCTCGTCGCGCAGCAGCCCGAGGCCGACCCGGAGGTGATCGTGGATCCGCTGGCGCTCCTGTAGCTCCGCGCGCAGCGCGTCGATCTGCCGACGGGCTCGGCGCAGCTCATCGGCCTGCCGCACCTCGCCCTCGACGAGCGCCGCCTCGGCGCCGGCGCGCTCGCGGCGCTCGGCCTCGAGCGCTTGGTCGAGGGACACCAGGTCGCGTTCCAGCCCGGCCCTGGTCTCTCGCCTCACCCGCTCGATCTCGGCCTCGGCCTCGATCCGCAGCTGCTGCTCGGAGTACTCGCGCTGGCGCATCACGCGCAGCTCGCGCTCGCGCCCGGCGAGCTCGCCGCTCATTCGGGCGCGCTCGCCCAGCGCGTCGCGGAGCTGCCGCTCGAGATGACCGAGCTGCGCCTGGAGCTGGTGGACCAGCGCTTCGGCCTCGCCGACCCGACGGCTAAGCGATTCCTCGCTGAGCTCGGCGCGCCGCGCCCGACGCTCGGCCAGGACGGTGGAGTCGATGACCTTGCCGGCGCTGGCCGCGGGCGCCGCCGGCAGCGCCGTCGCGGCGGGAAGCGCCACGAGCACCCCCTCGGCGCGCAACCCCAGCTCGCCCCCCAGGGCACCGCGCCAGGCGAGCGGGAGCACGAAGGAAACGCTCCAGGCGCCTCCGCGGAGGCTAGGCGGCCATCGCCCGGCGGAGGAGAAGCTCTGCTCCCCCGGCCCGGGCTCGGCGACCAACTCGGGCGCAGTGGTCGGCACGGCGGTGCCGGGACGCGCGTGGACTTCAACCACGATGTCGCCGCTCGCGCCCGCTGACCACTCGACGCGGTCGATCTCCGGCGCGTCGGGGATGCGTCGCCGCTTGCGGGGACTGGTCGGGATCACCTGGGCTGCCGTCGGGCTCTGACGGGCGCAGGGTATGAGCGCCCCCGGACGCGACCGGGGCGCGGCGGCGCAAGCGGGGTCGCGCTAGTCGGCGGCGGCGCGGCGCCCGACGAGCATCAGGCTCAGGACGGCGACCGCGATCAGGCCAACCGCGGCGGCGCGCCGCGAGGGGACCAGGTGCCCATACCGGCGCGCCAGGAACCATTTGGCGGCGCGCCACACGACCATTCCCAGCAGCTTGTAGCCCACGGCCTGATCCTAACCGCGACGGGCCTGGCGCAAACGGTGGGCCATGCGCGACTGCAGCGACCACAGCTCGATGAAACCGGGGGAGGCCGCCTGGGAGAACAGGCCGCCCGACTCGGCAAACGACGCCAGCGCCTGGTCGTAGATCGCGTTGGGCGAGTCGCGGGTCACTACCCGCACCCCGCCCTTGAACAGCTTGAGGCCAATCGTCCCGGTGACCTGCTCGGAGACGTGCTCCATGTAGGCGTCGAGGTCCTCACGCAGCGGCTCCCACCACAGTCCGGCATAAACCAAGTACGCCCACTGCCGGTCCAGGGCACCCTTGAACTGGTTCTGGTGGATCGTGCATACGAGCCTCTCGAGCTCGGCGTGAGCGGGGAGCAGGACCGCGGCGGCGGGCACCTCGTAGATGTCGCGCACCTTAAGCCCCACGATCCGATCCTCGATGTGGTCGACGATGCCCACCCCGTGGCGCGCCCCGATCTCGGCGCAGCGCCTGAGCAGCTCGACCGGCTCCAGGCGCTCGCCGTCGAGCGCCACCGGTACCCCGCGCTCGAAGCCCACCCGCAGCACCTCGGGCTCATCCGGCGCCTCCTCGGGGCGGGTGACGAGGGAGAACACGTCGTCCTCGGGCGGGTGGTCGAGCTCCTCGATCCAGCGCCCCTCCGAGGAGCGGCCCCAGAGGTTGTCATCGATCGAGTAGGGCGCCACTTCGGTTCCCCCCTTGACCGGGATCCCGTGCTCACGGGCGTAGGCGATCTCCTCGTCGCGACCCATCGCCCACGAGCGCACCGGCGCTATCACCTTCAGCTCGGGCGCCAGCGTGGCCACCGTGGCCTCGATCCGGACCTGATCGTTGCCCTTGCCCGTGCAGCCATGGGCGATCGTGTCGCAGCCGGTCTCGCGCGCGTGCTCGACCGCCAGCTGGGCGATCAGCGGACGCCCGAGGGCGGTGAACAGCGGATAGCCGCCGCCGTAGAGCGCGTTGGCCCGGATGGCGCGCAGCACGTACTCGCGCGCGAACTCCTCGCGCGCGTCGACCACGCGGCAGTCGACGGCGCCCAGGTCGATCGCCTTTCCCCGCACCACCTCCCAGTCCTCGCCCGGCTGGCCGAGATTCACCGAGAGCGCCACCACCTCGGCGCCGTAGCGCTCCTGGATCCACTTGAGCATCACGCTGGTGTCGAGCCCGCCGGAGTAGAGCAGCAGCACCCGGCGCACCTGCTCGGGGTCGGCCTCGTAGCTGGCAGTGGGGGGGGCAAAGCCCTGATCGCTCACGAGTGCCGCACCCTAGTAAGCGCCGCCCTCGGCCTCGAGTGCGGCGCCCAGGCGGCTCAGCGCCTCGTCGGCCTCGCCCTCGTCGATGATCAGCGGTGGCAACAGGCGCACGGTGGCCGGACCGGTGGCGTTTACCACCAGACGCTCGTCGTGCAGCGCCCGGCGCACGACGGCGGGAGCATCGACCTCGACGTCGGCGGCGAGCATCAGCCCGACCCCCCGCACGTCGAGCACGTGGGGCAGTTCCCGCAGCCCCTCACGCAGGCGCTCGCCCAGCTCGCCGACGCGGGCGAGAAGGTCCGCATCGGCGGTGACCTCGAGCGCCGCCAGAGCCGAGCGGGCCACCACCGGCCCGCCGGCGAAGGTCGAGCCGTGATCGCCGGGCTGGAGCACGTCGGCCAGGCGCGAGCCGGTGATGAGCGCGCCGATCGGCAGACCGCCCCCCAGCGCCTTGGCCGCGGTCAGAGCGTCGGGGACCACGCCGGTGCGCTGATAGGCCCACAGCGTCCCGGTGCGCCCCATCCCACACTGGATCTCGTCGAAGACCAGTGCCGCTGCGTGCTCGTCACACACCGCCCGCGCGGCCCGCAGAACCTCTTCGCCCAGCACGTGCACGCCGGACTCGCCCTGGATCGGCTCGAGCAGCACGGCGGCGGTGCTCTCGTCAACCGCGGCCCGCAGGGCCTCCGGGTCGGCGGGGACGGTGGCAAAGCCGGGCATCAGAGGTCCGAACGGCGCCTGCTTGGACTCCTGGGGGGTGGCCGACAGGGCCCCCAGGGTGCGCCCGTGAAAGGCGCCATGGACGACGACCACCCCTCCCCCGCGCTTGGCCTTTCGCGCCACCTTGAGCGCCGCCTCGTTGGCCTCGGCGCCCGAGTTGGCCAGGAAGACCTTGCCCCCCAGGGAGCTTTCGGCCAGCCGCGCGCAAAGGCGCAGCGCCGGCTCGGTGAAGTACAGGTTCGACGTGTGCATCAGGCGGCCGGCCTGGTCCTCGATGGCGGCCACCACGTGGGGGTGGCAGTGACCGATGCTGGTCACCCCGACCCCGCACATGAAGTCCAGGTACTGGTGGCCCTCGGCGTCCCATAGGCGGCTGCCGCTGCCGCGCACGAACTCGACGTCCGCGCGGGCGTAAGTGGACATCGCGTGGTCGCGGGCCAGCTGCTTTAGCTCGGCCAGGCTCACCGCGCGGCGACCACGCGCGTGCCGATGCCGGCGTCGGTGAACAGCTCCAGCAGCACGGAATGGGGCACGCGGCCGTCGACGATGTGAGCGTTGGTCACGCCCCCGTGGATGGCGTCCAGGCACGCCTGCAGCTTGGGCCGCATGCCGCCGCCGACCGTCTCCAGCGCCGCCTGGACCTGATCGGCATCGGCCTGGGAGATCAGGCTGCCCTGGTCATCCGGGTCGCGCAGCCACCCCGGGACGTCGGTGAGGAACAGCACCTTGTGCGCGCGCAGCGCGCGGGCGACGGCGCCCGCCGCCTCGTCGGCGTTGACGTTGTAGGAGGCGCCTTCGGCGTCGGCTCCCACCGAGGCCACCACCGGGATGTAGTCCTGGGCGATGTGCTCGAGCACGTCGACGTCGACCCGCTCGATCGCCCCCACCAGGCCGATGTCCTTGCCCCCCGGCGCGGCGCGGCGGCCCACGCGAAACAGCAGCCCGTCGTCCCCGCACAGCCCCACCGCCGGCTGGCCGTGCCGGTTGAGCCGCAGGACGATGTCCTTGTTGACCTTGCCGACCAACACCATCTTGACCACCTCGACGGTGTCGGCGCTGGACACCCGCAGGCCGTCGACGAACTCGACCGGAAGGCCCAGCCGCTCCATGTAGGTCGTGATGTCCGGGCCACCGCCGTGGACGACGACGGGGTTCATGCCCACGTACTTGAGCAACACCACGTCGCGAGCGAAGTCCTCGCGCAGGGCGTGGTCCTCCATCGCCGCGCCTCCGTACTTGATCACGACCGTGCGCCCGTGGAACTGGCGGATGTAGGGCAGGGCCTCCAGCAGGGTGGCGATCTCGGGGTGCTCGGTCACCGGTGGCACTCCTCGCTCATGTCGTGTACTCCGCGTTGATCGTCACGTACTCGTGCGAGAGGTCGGAGAAGAAGACCTCGGTCTCGGCGCCCTCACCCGGCAGCTGGATTACGTACTCCACCTCGGGCCGGCGGACGGCCTGCGCCAGCGCCGCCCGATCGAACTCGGCGGCCTGGGTGCGCCGACAGACCGACACGCCCTCGATGCTGACGTCCAGGGCCAGCGGAGAGGTGTCGGGCAATGCCCTCCCGGCGGCCTGGACGATGCGCCCCCAGTTGGGGTCGGCTCCGTGCAGCGCGGTCTTTACCAGGGGGGAGTTGGCCACCGCCCGGGCGCACGCCTCCACGCTACCGGGCTCGCCGCCGTAGACCACCACGCGCCCGATCCGCGACGCTCCCTCGCCGTCGGCCACGATCAGCAGCGCCAGCTGGCGCAGGAGCGCATCCAGCGCCTCCCCGAAGCGAACCTCGTCCTCAGACTCGGGCGCGACCTTTACCCCGGAGCGCCCCGAGCACTGCAGGATCACGGTGTCGTTGGTGGACAGCTGACCGTCCACCGAGATCCGGTCGAACGAGCGTTTGACGCACACGCCGAGCAGCAAGTCGGCGGTGGCCGGCTCCAGTCCGGCGTCGGTCTGCACGAAGCACAGCAGGGTGGCGAAGGCCGGCGAGATCATGCCCGCGCCCTTGGCCTGGGCGCTGAGCTGCACGGGACCGCCCGAGAGCTCGACCCGCAGGGCGGCGCGCTTGGGGTAGGCGTCGGTGGTCTTGATCGCCTCGGCCAGGTCGTCCGCGCCCTGGGGCGCCAGGCGCTCGCCCGCGGCCCGCAGGCCGGCGATGACCTTCTCGCCGGGCAAGGGCACGCCGATCACCCCGGTCGACGCAACCGCCACGCGATCCTCCGGCACCCCGGCGATCACCGCCGCGGCACCCTGCATGTGGGCGGCGGCGTCGAGCCCCGGTCGCCCGGTCGCGGCGTTGGCATTGCCGGCGTTGACCGCCACCGCGCGCAGCCCATCTAGCCGGCAGCGCTCTTGGCAGAGCAGGACGGGCGCGGCGAGGGTGCCCGAGCGCGTAAACCGCGCCGCGCTGGTGACCTCCGGCGCGTCGCACACCAGCAGGCCGAGGTCGAGGTCGCCCGAGGGCTTGATCGCACAGGCGACGCCGGCGGCGCGAAAGCCGGCCGGTAGAGGGGCATCCACCTGTTCGAAGACGTGGTCGGGCGCCGGGACCCAGCGCGAGCGAAAGAACGGCGCCCGGGCGCCCTGGGGACTGGCCGCCGTGCTCACCGCAGCCCCACCTCCTCGGGCAGGCCGAACATCAGGTTGAGGTTCTGGACCGCCTGCGACGCGGCGCCCTTCCACAGATTGTCGATGGCGGCGAACGCCAACACCTTGCCCGTGCGCTCGTCGGCGTGCACCGAGATCCGGCAGATGTTGGTGTCGCGGACGTCGCGCACGCCGGGGACCCGATCGACGACCTCGATGAACGGCTCCTCGGCGTAGGCGTCGGCGAACTGCTCCTCGAGCTCGGCCTGGGAGACCGCGCGCGACGGGGTCACGTAGCAGCTCACCAGCTCCCCCTGGTCCAGGGGCAGCAGGTGCGGGGTGAAGGTGGGGATCACCGGCGCGTCCAGGAGGGCGAGCTCCTGCTCGATCTCGGGCAGGTGGCGGTGGCCGCCGACGCCGTAGGGGGTGACGTTCTCGTCGGCCGAGACGAAGTGGGTGGTGTCGTTGGCGGCGCGCCCGGCCCCCGAGACGCCCGACTTGGCGTCGATCACGGCGTCGGCGATCAACCCGGCGCGGGCGAGCGGCGCCAGCGCCAGCAGGGTGGCGGTGGGATAGCAGCCCGGGTTGGCCACCAGGCGGCTCTGGGCCACGCGCTCGCGGTGAAGCTCGGTGAGCCCGTAGACCGCCTCGGGCAGCAACTGGGGCGCCCCGTGGGGGCCGTACCAGTGTTCGTAGACGGCCAGGTCTTGCAGGCGAAAATCGGCGGAGAGGTCGACCACCGAGACGCCGGCCTCCCGCAGGGCGGCGACCACCGGCGCCGAGGCGCCGTGGGGATAGGCGACCAGCGCGGCGTCCACGCCGGCGTGGCGGTCGGCGTCGAAGGCCTCGAGCTCGAGCGGGACCCGGTGGCGCGGATAGAGATCGTCCAGGCGCCGGCCCACGTCCGAGCGCGCGGTGACCGCCGCCAGCTCGAATTCGGGGTGGCGCATCACCAGGCGCGCCGCCAGCGCGCCCGCGTAGCCCGAGGCTCCGGCCACCAGCACGCTAGGCACGCAGCGTCCCCCCCACCCGCTCGGCCAGCGTCGCGGTGACCCGCTCGCGCAGCTCGGCCACCTCCGCCTCGGTCAGCGTCCGGTCCGGGGCGCGAAACTCGCAGCGCACCGCGAGCGAGACCCGCCCGGGGCCGACCTGGTCGCCCCGGTAGACGTCAAATACACGCGCGCGCGCGAGCAGCGGACCGGCCCCGTCGGCCAGCGCCTGAAGCACCCGCCCCGCCGGGATCTCCTCGCTCACCACGACGGCCAGGTCCTGCCGGACGGCGGGATAGCTGGTGACATCGCGGTAGGTGCTCACCGGGGGGGCGGCCTCCGTCACCTGGGAGAGGTTGAGCTCGAAGCCGGCCAGCATCGGCTCGAGCTCCCAGGCGCGGGCGACCAGAGGATGGATCTCCCCCAGCCACCCGGCGACCGCACCGGCTATCACCACCGCCGCCGCGCGCCCCGGATGCAGGAAGGGCTCGTCGGCGGGCACGGTCTCAAACGAGACCTCGAGCGCGCCGAGCAGGGCCTCGACCAGCGCCTTGACCGCGAAGAAGTCCCACCTTGCGCCGGTGCCATGGCGCCAGGACTCGGGGGCCAGGGCCCCGGTGCACAGCGCGCCCAGGGCGTGGTGCTCGACGGCGCCGGTATCCGAGCCCCCGTCGGCCGCCCGGTGCACCACCCCGGCCTCGAACAGGCCCACATCCGCCGTCCCGTGGGCCAGGTTGCGGGCGAGCACGTCGAGCAGCGACCCCAACAGCGTCGAGCGCATGCGCGACTGCTCGGCCGACATGGGGTTCTCCAGCGCCACCATCGCCCGCCGGGGATCGTCGAGCCCGAGCCGCAGCCGATCGGCGAGATCGCCCGGGGCAAAGCTCCAACCCACCGACTCGTACAGGCCGCGACCTACCAGCACGTCCTCGGCCCGCCGGCGCAGGCGCTGGGCGTGGGTCAGCCGCCCGGCGGCGCCGCGGCGGGGGGGCAGCGTGGCGGGCAGGCGGTCGACCCCCTCGATGCGCGCCACCTCCTCGACCAGGTCGACCTCCCGGGCCACGTCGCGCCGGCGCCAATGCGGCACCGTCGCCACCAGCCCCTCGTCCTCGGAGGCCACGCCAAACCCCAGCGCCTCGAGGATCTCCGTGCAGCGCTTCGCCGTGATCTCGGCGCCCAGCAGCGATTTCACCCGCTCGGTGCGCAGCCTCACCCGCTCCGGATCGGGGCCGGGACCGCCGACGTCGATCGTGCCGGGCAGCAGGCTGGCCCCCACCACCTCGGTCATCAGCCGCGCCGCCATCGCCTGAGCCTCCATCGCCGACTCGGGCGAGAGCCATTTCTCAAACCGGCTTGAGGCCTCGCTGCGCAAGCCCAGGCGCACCGAGGAGCGCTGGATGTTGTCCCCGGCCCACGTGGCCGACTCCATCAGCACGCGCGTGGTGCCGGTTGCCACCTCCGAGCGCTCGCCGCCCATGATCCCGGCCAGGCTGGAGAGCCCTTGGTCGTCGCAGATCACCACCGTGTCTGGGTCGAGCACGCGCTCGATCCCGTCCAGCGTGCGCAGCCGCTCGCCGTCCTCGGCCCGGCGCACCACCAGGCGGTGGCCGGCGACCAAGTCCAGGTCGAAGGCGTGCAGCGGCTGGCCGGTGAGCAGCATGACGTAGTTGGTGATGTCGACGACGTTGGAGATCGGGCGCTGCCCGGCGGCCATCAGCCGGGCCTTCAGCCACGCCGGCGAAGGCCCGATCCGCACGTTCTCATACACCCGCGCGGTAAAGCGCGGGCACAGGTCGGGCGCCTCGACGGCGATCTGCACGTCGCTCGCCCGGGGCTCGGACGAGCCCGGGTCGACCGCCCACGGAGGATCGGCCAGGGCGGCGCCGGTCGCCGCGTGGACCTCGCGCGCCACCCCGTAGACGCCGAGGCAGTCGGGGCGGTTGGGCGTGATCTCGAGCTCGATCACGTCGGTGCCGAGCGCCAGCACGTCGGCCAGCGGGGTCCCCGGAGCGGGCCCGGAGTCGAGCACGAGGATGCCGCTGTGGTCGGCGCCGATGCCCAGCTCGTCCTCGGCCAGGACCATGCCCTCGGAGACCACGCCCCGCAGGCGCGCGGGCTCGAGCGTGCGCCCGTCGGCCAGTACGGCGCCGGGCTTGGCCACGGCGACGGTCTGCCCGGCGGCGACGTTGGGCGCGCCGCACACGATCGAGGCCTGTTCGCTCCCCAGGTCCACGCGGCACACCCGCAGGCGCTCGGCGTCGGGGTGGGGCGCCACCTCCGAGACCACGCCCACCACGTAGCGGTCGCTGGCCAGCGCTCCGTGGTGAAACGTCCGCTCCACGTTGGTGCCGGTCATCGACAGGCGCTCGGCCAGCTGGGTGGTGGACAGCGCCGGGCGGCAGTACTCGTGCAGCCATTCGATCGGCAGGCGCATCTAGAACTGCTCCAGGAAGCGCACGTCGTTGTCGAAGAACAGGCGCAGGTCGGGGATCCCGTGCTTGAGCATGGCGATCCGCTCGATTCCCATCCCGAACGCGAACCCCTGCACCCGCTCGGGGTCATAGCCGTGCTCGCGCACGTGTGAGAAGACGTTGGGGTGGACCATCCCGGCGCCCAGCACCTCCAGCCAGCCCGAGCCCTTGCACAGCGAGCAGCGCGAACCGTCCGGGCGCGTGCCGCGCGCGCAGGCAAAGCAGGAGACGTCGACCTCGACCGACGGCTCGGTGAAGGGGAAGTAGTGCGGGCGCATCAGCACCTCGCGGCCCTCGCCGAAGATCCCCCGGGCAAACGCCAGCAGCGTCCCCTTCAGGTCGGCCAGGGTGACGTCCTCGTCCACGGCCAGTCCCTCGAGCTGATGGAACTGCGGCGTGTGGGTGGCGTCGGAGTCGGGGCGGTAGACGCGCCCGGGCATGATCGCGTACAGGGGTGGCGGCGCCGCCTCCATCGCCCGGATCTGCACTGGCGAGGTATGGGTGCGCAGAACCACTTCCTCGGAGACGTAGAAGGTGTCGGTCCGGGCCCGCGCCGGGTGCGTCGGGTCGTGGTTGAGCGCGTCGAAGTTGTAGTAGACGCGCTCGATCTCGGGACCCTCGGCGATCGAGAACCCAAGGCCCAGGAAGACGTCCTCCATCTCGCGCCGGGTGGCGCTGAGCAGGTGGTGGTGTCCGACCGGCTGGGGCGGCGCGCCGGGCAGCGTCACGTCGACGCGGTCGGCCTCCAGGCGCTCCTGCAGCTCGGAGGCATCCAGCTCCCTGGCGCGGCGCTCGATCAACCGCTCGAGCGCCTGGCGCGCCTCGTTGGCCGCGCGCCCGACCTGGGCCCGCTCCTCGGCCGGCAGCTGGCTGACCTCGCGCAGCAGGTTGGGAAGCTCGGCCTTGCGGCCGAGGTAGGTCACCCGCAGCTGTTCGAGCTGCGCCGTGGACGGGGCATCGGCGATCGCGTCCTCCGCCTCGGCCCGCAACGCGGCGATTCTCTCGGCGGTGGCGCTCACCGGCGGATCCTATGTTTCGCGAGCTCGTACAGGGCGACGGTGAGGGCCATCGCCGCGTTGAGCGAATCGGCCCGCCCGGAGATCGCGATGTGGCACGTCTCCTCGGCCTCGCGCAGGGCCTCGACCGACAGGCCCTCGCGCTCGGCGCCGATCAGGAGGCTGACGTCGGGGAGAGTGTCGTCGGCGCGGCGGTGCAGCGCGGCGACGGCGTCGGCGAGCGGACGACCAGCGCCCGGGACGAGCGCCAGCCGGATTCCCGGCAGCTCGCGGGGCCCGGCTCGGGCCAGCGGGACCCGGAAGACCGCGCCCATGCTGGCCCGCACCGCCTTGGGCGAGTAGGGGTCGGCGCAGCCGGGCCCGAGCGCGACGCAGCTGCCGTCGAAGGCCAGCGCCGCGCGCAGCGCCGCCCCCACGTTGCCGGGATCGGCCACCCCATGCAGGTACACGCACACCGGCCCGGTCGGACGGGCGAAGCGCTGCTCGTAGACGGCGAGGGCCCGGGTGCCCGAGCCCAGTGTGGAGACCCGCCCCAGCAGGTGGGGCTTTACCTGGCGGCCCGGCAGCCCGCTCCCTGCGGCGCAGTAGCGCTCCAGCGCGGGCCAGTCGGCGGCGTCGGCGGCGGCGAGCAGATCCTCGCCCTCGGCCACGAAGCGCCCGGTGTTCTCGCGCTCGCGCCGACGGTGAAGGCGCACGATCGCCCGCAGCCGGGCGTTGGCCGGCGAGGCGATCGGGGGCTCTTGAGCGGTGGGCTTGGTCATCTGGGAGTAGTGGTCATCCGGAGGCGGCGTCGTGGGCGAGAACGAAAACGGGCGCCGTCCCGAGGGAGCGGCGCCCGTGAGGCTCGTGGTGTCGACGGCCAGGATCTAGGCAGTCGACGCCTCCCGGGCGGCCTCGGCGAATCGGCGGAAGGTCTCGGCGTCGCGCACGGCGATGTCGGCCAGCACCTTGCGGTCCAGCTCGATCCCGGCGCTGTGCAGGCCGTGCATGAACTGGGAGTAGCTCATGCCGTTCTGGCGGGCGGCGGCGTTGATGCGGGTGATCCACAGGCGGCGGAAGTCGCGCTTGCGGTTGCGCCGGTCACGGTAGGCGTAGGCGTCGGCCTTCATGACCGCTTCCTTGGCCTGCCGGTAGTGCGCGTGGGCGTCGCCCCGATAGCCCTTGGCCCGGTCGAGCACCGCGCGGCGCTTCTTGCGCGCGTGCAGGGAGCGCTTGACCCGCGTCACGGGCCCGTCCTCAGGAGCCGGCGCACCCGCTTGGCGTCCACGCCGGCGACCTTGGCCGGCCTGGCCAGGCGGCGCTTGCGCTTGGGCGACTTGTGCTCGAGCATGTGGCTCGTGAAGGCGTGCCGGGCGCGCAGCCGGCCGCGGGCGGTCTTGTGAAAGCGCTTCTTGGCGCCGGAGTGCGTCTTCATCTTGGGCATCGCGGGCGCCCAGTATGGCAAACGCCCGTCGCGACGGCGGGAGATCAGCGTCGCGCGGAGGCGGCGGCCTTCTGCTGCTTGCCGCGGGTGGGCTTGGCCCCGTCGGGGGGACCGTCGGGTTGCCCGCTCGTCTCCTTGCCCTTGGTCTCCGCCTGCTCCTCGACGCCCTCCTGGGGCTCGGCCTTCGCGGCGGCCCCCTCCGCCTCGGGCGTCGCCTCCGGCTCGGCCTTCGCGGCGGCCCCCTCGGCCTCGGGCGTCGCCTCGGGCTCGGCCTGCGGGGCGGCTCTGCCCTTGGCCTCGCTCCGGGCCTCGGCGGCGTCCTGGGCGGCGGCGTTGGCCTTGGCGGCGACGTCGCCCTGACCGTCGTCGGCGTCGCTGGTCACCGTCTCGAGGGCCTGATCCCCGTCTACCTGGCCGGCCATGACCGCGCGCGAGGGCGCCAGCAGCATGGTCATGTTGCGGCCGTCCTGCACCGGATGCTGCTCGACGACCGCCAGTTGGCTTAGCTCGTCGGCCAGCCGGCCGAGGATCGCCGTGCCGCGCTCGGGATGGGTGACCTCGCGGCCGCGGAACATGATCGTGATCTTGACCTTGTCCTTGTGGCGCAGGAAGCGCTCGACGTGCCCCTTCTTGGTCGCGTAGTCGTGCTCGGCGATCTTGGGACGGAACTTGATCTCGCGAACGGTGATCTGCTGCTGGTGTCGCCGCGCCTGCTTTTGCTTCTGGGCCTGCTCGTACTTGTACTTGGAGTAGTCGAGCACGCGGCACACCGGGGGACGCGCCTCGGGCGCCACCTCGACCAGGTCCAGATCGCGCTCCTGGGCGTAGCGCAGCGCGTCGTCGATCGCCAGGACGCCGACCTGCGAGCCGTCCTCACCGATCAGGCGCACCTCGGGAACGCGAATGCGCTCGTTGATCCGAGTGGGGTCCCGCTCCGGAGGCCGCCGGTCGAACCTGCGGGGGACCGGCACTAGCTGTTATGGCGGCGCGTCAAGCGGACGTCTAGCGCGGCGCTGGTGAAGAGCCCGAAGCGGTCAACGCGGCGAGTATAGCGGCGGGTGGGCCGCCCACCTAGCCCACATTGGTGACCTGCAGAGCCGACAGGGAGGCGTTCTTGGCCGTCCCGTCGGCGGTCCCAGCGTTGCTGCAGGACAGCGTGACCGTGTCGCCGCCACTGGGCACTGCGTCGACCGCCTGCAGCGACAGGGGCACGTCCGTGGTGATGGTGCCAAGGGCGGTGGCGGTGGTGGTATCCAGGGTTCCGTTGGTGGAGCTGACCAGGTTGCACGTCACGATCACCGCCGAAGCCGTCGAGGTGTTCTCCACAACCGTCTTGGCGAACAGCATGTAGTTCGAGGCGCTTCCCGTTCCAATGGACTTGGTCGCCACGGTGGTGGTGCTGCCGGAGGGCAGGGCCTTCGAGGACGCCGTGGTGATGTAGCCCTGGGCCACCCCCGCCGGCCCGGTCGCGCCGCTGGCGCCGGTCAGCCCGGTCAGCCCGGTCAGCCCGGTCGGGCCGGTCGCGCCGGTGGCGCCGGCCAGGCCGGTGAGCCCGGTGGGGCCGGTCGCGCCGATGGCGCCGGTCAGCCCGGTCAGCCCGGTCAGGCCGGTCGGGCCCGTGGCCCCAACCGCGCCGGTCAAGCCGGTCGGGCCCGTGTCCCCCACCGCGCCGGTCAGACCGGTCGGCCCAGTCGCCCCCACCGCCCCGGCCAAGCCGGTCAGCCCGGTCGGCCCAGTGGCCCCCACCGCGCCGGCCAAGCCGGTCAGCCCGGTCGGCCCAGTGGCCCCCACCGCGCCGGCCAGGCCGGTCAGCCCGGTCGGGCCCGTGGCCCCCACCGCGCCGGTCAAGCCGGTCAGCCCGGTCGGCCCAGTGGCCCCCACCGCGCCGGTCAAGCCGGTCAGCCCGGTCGGCCCAGTGGCCCCCACCGCGCCGGCCAAGCCGGTCAGCCCGGTCGGGCCCGTGGCCCCCACCGCGCCGGTCAGGCCCGCGGGTCCAGTGGCGCCGATCGCGCCGGCGAGGCCGGTGGCGCCGATCGGACCGGTGGGCCCGATCAGCCCCTGAGCGCCCGCGGGTCCTTGGGGTCCCTGGGGTCCCTGGGATCCAGCCGGGCCCAGCAGCCCCTGGAGACCCTGCGGGCCCGGTGGCCCCGCGGGACCCAGCGCCCCGGCCTGACCCTGCGGGCCGCCGACCGCCACGTAGATGTAGCCGTTGTCGCCCTTGGGGCCCTGTGGGCCGCGCGCCCCCGTGGGACCGGCAGGCGCGCGCGCCGGCTTCTTGGCGGGCGTGCGCTTCTTGCCGCCGCGCTTGGCCTTGTGCTTGGCGCCGGCATGCGCGGAGGGCCGGCGAGCACTCGCGCCGGCGACGGCGGCATCTATCACGCCGCCGGGGACGATCGCCGCCGCCACCGCCAGCGCGAGGCCAAGTCGACCCGAAGGCCCGTGCCGCAACGTCGACGATCCATCCCCGCACATTGGTAAGTAGATGATCGACCGCCTACCGAGTTCTGGCGATCGGACATCCGTCTAGGGCGACGGGGACCGCTCGCGCCGATCGGCCCCAGGCGCCGGCCAACCTGGCCGCCTCTGGCGGCCTATCTCTAGTGCGAGCGCTCGTGCGTCTCGCGGGCGATGCGCTGCGCCAGCTCGGCCACCGCGAGCTCGCCCTCGTCGCCGGCGCGGTGCTCGCGCAGGGAGACCGTTCCGCGCTCGGCCTCACGGTCCCCGAGCACGAGCATGTAGGGGATCTTGCGCAGCTCGGCCTCGCGGATCTTGCGTCCGATCGATTCCGAGCGGTCATCGAGCTGCACGCGTGCGCCGGCCCCGGCCAGCTCGCGCACCACCTCCGCGGCGCGCTCGTTGTGGCGGTCGGCGATCGGCAGGACCACCGCCTGCACGGGCGCCAGCCACACCGGAAGATCGCCTCCCAAGTGCTCGAGCAGGATCCCGATGAAGCGCTCGAACGAGCCGAACAGCGCCCGGTGGATCATCACCGGGCGGTGCTCCTCGTTGTCGGGCCCGGTGTAGTGCAGGTCAAAGCGCTCGGGCATGCCGTAATCGAGCTGGACGGTGCCCAGCTGCCAGGAGCGCCCGAGCGAGTCGGTCATGTGAAAGTCGATCTTGGGTCCGTAGAAGGCGCCCTCGCCTTCCCTGACCTCATGGTCCAAACCCTGGCTCTCGAGCGCGCGCCGCAGCTTCTCCTCGGCGCGGTCCCACAGCACGTCATCGCCGATGCGCTCGTCGGGCCGCGTCGAGAGCTCGAGCCGCCACTGGAAGCCGAAGATCTCGTATACGTCAAAGGCAAAGCGCAGGCAGCCCACGACCTCGTCCTGCACCTGGTCCTCGGTGCAGAAGATGTGGGCGTCGTCCTGGGCGAAGTGGCGCACGCGCAGCAGCCCGTGCAGCACCCCCGAGGCCTCGTTGCGGTGCAGCAGGCCCGGCTCGGCGTAGCGCAGCGGCAGCTCGCGGTAGGAGCGCCGGGTGTGCTTGAAGACCTGGCAGTGGCCCGGGCAGTTCATCGGCTTGACCGCCATCGGTCGCTCCTCGACCTCGGTGACGAACATGTTCTCCCGGTATTTGTCCCAGTGACCCGACTCGCGCCACAGCTGGGCGTCGAAGATCAGGGGCGTCTTGACCTCCTCATAGCCGCGGGCGTCGCACATCTCTCTCGAGAGGTCGCGCAGGGCGTTCCACAGCGTGGTTCCCGCCGGCAGCCAGAAGGCCGCGCCCGGGGACAGCTCGGAGAAGTAGAACAGGCCGAGCTGGGGACCCAGGCGCCGGTGGTCTCTCGCGCGCGCCTGCTCGAGGCGCTCCAGGTGGCGCTCGAGCTCCTGCTGGGAGAAGAACGCCGTGCCATAGATGCGGGTGAGCATGGTCCGGGTGGAGTCGCCGCGCCAGTAGGCGCCCGCCACCGACTGCAGCTTGTGTGCCTTCACCGTGCCGGTGGTGGGCGCATGCGGGCCGCGGCATAGATCCGTGAACGGGCCGTTGGTGTAGAGGGAGACGGTCTCCGTGGCGCCGGCGCGCACGAGATCGTCGATCAGCTCGACCTTGTAGGGCTGGTTCTCGGCTTCGAAGCGCTGGCGGGCGTGCGCGGCCGGGACCTCCTCGCGCACGAACGGCTCGCCGGCGCGGATGTGCTCGCGCATTCGCTCCTCGATCGCGGGCAGGTCGGCGTCGGATACCGCGGTCCCGTTCGGGAACTCGAAGTCGTAGTAGAAGCCGTTCTCGATCGGAGGACCGATCGAGATCTTGACCCCGGGGTAGAGGTCCAGCACCGCGGTGGCCAGCACGTGGGCGGCGTCGTGACGCACGAGCTCGAGGCTGCGGGGATCGCGCGGGGTGAGGATCGAGATCCGGGCCCCGTCGGGCAGCTCGCGGGCCAGGTCGCGTACCTCGCCGTCGACCTCGATCGCCAGGGCGGCGCGCGCCAGCCCGGGACCGATCGCGGCGGCCGCGTCGGCGCCGGTGGCGCCGTCGGCCAGCTCGAGCGCGGTCTCGTCGGGGAGCGTGACGGTGATGGCCATGGAGGGCGATGCTAGACGGGCGGCCCGGCGCGGGTGGGTGACGGGTCGGCGCCGCCCGCTATAAGGAACCGATGGACAGCGGCTCCCAGCGCGGGAGGGGCGCCCCCACCGGCGCCGGCGACGCGCTGCGCCAGCGGCGCCGCGCCGTCCTTCAGCGGCGCGCGGTGCGCCGCCGGCGAGCCGGGGCGGCGCTGCTGGTGGTGGCGGCCGCCGCCCTGGCTTTGGTGTTCGCGCTGCGCGGAGGCGGAGGGTCCGGCGGCGGGCCGGCGACCGGAGCCGGCGCCCGAGCCGGTGGCGCGGGGAGCCCCGGCGCCTCGGGCAACGGGGCCGGCCACGATCGGCCGCCGGCGTCCGCCGGGGGCGGGCCGGCGCCCGGGGCGGCGATCTCGCCGGCGCGTCCCGTCCAAGCGCGGGTGGTCTCGCGCGGGCCGGCGCGGCGGGAGATCGCGCTCACCTTCGACGACGGGACCTGCGCGGCGTGCGTGGCGCGGATAGTCAGCGTCCTCAGCAGCACCGGCGCCCACGCCACCTTTTGCCCCAACGGCGTCTACACCGCCTCCTGGAATCCCCAGGCCGCCGCCATCCGGCGCCTGCTGCGCGCCGGGCAGCTGACCCTGTGCAACCACACCTACACCCACCGCGACGCCGTCACCGAGAGCCCGGACGCCCTGGCCGCCGACCTAGACCGCAACGAGCGCTGGATAGAGCGCACCTTCGGCGTGACCTCGCGCCCGTACTTTCGCCCTCCCTACGGCGCCTTTAACTCGACCACCGTGCAGGTCGCCGGCCGGCTCGGCTACCGCGACGTCGTGCTGTGGTCGGGAACCCTGGCCGACTCCTCGCCCCACGACACCACCTACGTGATCCAGGCCGCCGGCTACTGGTCGCACCCGGGCACGATCATGCTCATGCACGGCAACTATCCCGCCACCGCCCGGGCGCTGCCCCAGATCGTGCACAAGGTCCAGAGCAAGGGCTATCGCCTGGTCACCCTCGACGAGCTGCTGGGCGACCGGGCCCGCCCCGCGCGCGCCCCGTGAGCCCGCCGATCGAGGTAACCCACTTCACCGACCCCGGCTGTCCCTGGGCGTACTCGGCGAGCCCCGCCCATACCGTGCTGCGCTGGCGCTACGGCGACGGGCTGAGTTGGCGCTTGGTGATGATCGGGCTCACCGAGGACGCCTCCCAGTACGAGCGCCGCGGCTACACGCCCGCGCGGGTGGCCCAGGGTTACCGCTCCTTTCGCCGCTTCGGGATGCCGCTGCGCGTCCAGCCCAAGGCCGCCGTGGCGGCCACCTCGCCCGCCTGCCGAGCGATCGTCGCCGCCCGGCTGCTCGCCCCCGGCAGCGAGGAAGCCGCCTACCGGGCGCTACAGCTGATGCAGTTCACCAGCGCCGGGCTGCTCGACCGCCCCGGGGACCTGCGCGGCGCGCTGGAGACCGTGCCCGGCCTCGACGCCGCCCGCGCGATCGAGATGATCGACGCTCCGCAGGTGCGCGAGGCCTACGAGCGCGACCGCGCCGAGGCGCGAAGCGCGGCCGGCTCGCCCACCGAGGCCCAGGATCGCGCCGCGGCCACCGACGGGGCCGTGCGCTATACCGCCCCGTCACTGGTCTTCCAGGCCCCGGGCCAGCGACTGGAGGCGGGCGGGTTTCAGCCTCTGGAGGCCTACGACGTGCTGATCGCCAACCTCGATCCCACGTTGGCGCGCACTCCCCCGCCCCCCCAGGCGCGGGCCGTGCTCGAGCGCTTCCCCGCCGGTCTGACCACCCAGGAGGTGGCCGCGGTGATGACCCCCAACAACCTGGAGCCCTACCGCGCCGAGGCCGAGGGCCAGCTCATCGAGCTCGTCGCCGAGGGCGTCGCGCAGCGCGTCCCCGTGGGCGATGACGCTCTGTGGCGGGCGACGTGAGCGTCCGGCTCGGGTAGCGTCTGGCGCCATGCCGCCCCTGGAGGAGCTCGACCTCCCCTCCTTCGACTACTTCGACCCCGAGCTGCGCGGGGTCCGCTTTCACGAGCAGATGCTCGCGCTGCGCGACGCCGGCTGGCTCGCGCGCACGCCCCTGGGCATCGTGGTGCTCGACCACGAGGCGGCCGAGTTCTTCCTGCGCACCAAGTCGGCCATCTTCCCCGGGACCAAGATCGCCGAGCTGTTCGACATCCACGAGGGGGCGCTGTATGAGCAGCTGCGCCGAAACATCCTGTGCATCGACGGCGAGGACCACCGCCGCCTGCGCTCCCTGGTCAACCCCGCTCTGACCGCCCGCGCGGTCGAGCGCTACCGACCGGCGATGCGCCAGTACATCGCCGAGCTGTTCGCCGCGGTGGCCGCTGACGGCCGCTGCGACTTCGTCGCCGCCATTGCCAAGCCCTACCCCTCGATGATGATCGCCACCGTGATGGGGGCGCCGCTGGGCGACGCCGACCGCCTGCACAAGTGGTCAAACGTCATCCAGCGCCAGTTCGCGTCGAATCTGTTCGACGAGCGCGAGCGGATCGAGCGCGCCGTCGAGGAGTTCTACGTCTACGTCGATGGGTTGCTCGCCGCGCGCCGGGCCGACCCTGGCGATGACCTGGTGTCCAAGCTGATCGCCGCCGAGGAGGGCGGCGACCGGCTGTCGGACATCGAGTGCGTCAACCTCGTGCTCAACGTCCTGATCGGCGGCGTGGACACCACCCAGGCCCAGCTCGCCCAGGGCATCCGGCTGTTCGCCGAGCACCCCGAGCAGTGGGACGCCCTGCGCCGGCGTCCGGAGCTCATCGAGCCGGCGGTCGAGGAGATCATCCGCTACGAGCCGATCACGCCGTTTACCTCTCGCATCCTGGTCGAGGAGGTCGAGTACCGCGGGATCACCTTTCCGGTCGACACGGTGATCCTGGCCTGCACGTTCACCGGCAACCGCGACGGCACGCCGGACTGTGACCGCTTCGACGTCGCCGCCCAGCGCGGCGGCGCGCGCACGCTGACCTTCGGGGCGGGGATCCACTACTGCCTGGGAGCGAACCTGGCGCGCGCCGAGCTGCAGGAGGCTCTGGGCTTCCTGGCGTCGCGCATGGCCGACCTGCGCCTAGACGGGGAGGCGAGCTTCGACACCGTCCACGGCATCTACGGCCTGGACACGCTGCCGATCACCTTCGCGCCGGCCGAGCCGGCGCCCGCGGGCTGAGCCGCCGGCCGCCGGTCTAGGGCCGGGCGCGCCGGGGCGCCGCTCAGACCGCCCGCCGGACGGTCCGGGTCGCCTCGGCGGCCACGCCGAGGCCGCCGCGATGCCGCCCGTGCCCGGCGTCGTTGGCCTTGGAGCCCGGCGGCTCGGCCCGGGCCGGCGCGGTGTCGGGCTGGCGCGCTTAGGGCCTCCGGCGCTAGGGTCCGCGGCCCGACACGTCGATTCGGCAGAAAGGAGCCGGATGGAGGCCCACGAGGCGTTCGAGCGGTTCGAGAAGTCGGCGGGGCACGACCACGACGGGGTGCCTTTCGCCAGCCAGGCGGCTCTGGCGGTAGCGATCCTGGCCGCGTTCCTGGCCGTCGCCACCTTCCTGGCCAACGAGGCGATCAAGGAGGCGATCCAGGGCCAGACCAAGGTCGCCGACGCCAGCTCCCGGATCCAGTCGGCCGACACCCAGTCGGAGGTCGCCCACCTCAACGCAGCGGTGATCGAGAGCCTGGCCGCCCAGGGGGGCCCCTCGGCCAAGGCCCTGGACAAGATCGGCACCGACCTGGAGAACCAGACCAAGACCCAGATCGACCCGCTCTCCGAGGAGGCCGCCAAGGAGCGCAACAAGGAGCGCAAGAACGTCAGCCACTCCAACGACCAGCACCTGCGCTATGAGCTGGCCGAGGTGGGACTTCAGATCGGGATCGTGCTGGCCTCGGTGTCGATCATCGCCCGGCGGCGCTGGCTGCTGTGGGGCGGCGGGGCGATGGGCACCGTCGGCGTGGTGATCCTCATCATCGGCCTGACGAGCTGAGCCGGGGAAGGGCCACCGAGGCGCCCGCCGCGGGCGCGGCGACAGGCCGCGCCCGCGCGCCCAGCACGTGGGCGAGGGTGTCGAGGGCGTCGACCAGTCGGTCGGTCTCCCGCGCGACCTCCCCGGGACCGACGGCGTCGACCAGCCGCCGTTGGGTGGCGCGCAGCGCCGGGAGCGCGATCTCCTGATCCCCGCGCGCCGGCTCGCGCGCCGCGTGCACCAGCCGGGCCATCGCTTCGTCGACCTGCCGGGCGAGCGGCTCGAGCTCGGGTGTGGGGCGCATCGCGCCGTCCTGCAGGCACGCCTCGAGCGCCAGCAGCGCCGCCGCCGTCCGCCGAGTGGAGGCGAGCAGCCCGATGAACCGTCCAGCATCCCTGCGCTGGGAGGCGGGATCGGCGGCCAGGCGCTCGAGCGAGGCCTCGGCGTTGGTGCGCGCCAGGCGCGACGCCATGCGCGCCCGCCGGATGGCCGGGGCGTCGAACGCCGCCGGGGCCACCACCCCCCCGAGCACCGCGCGGGCGTAGTCGCGCTGGTCGGCCAGCAGGCGGGCGACGGTCTCCCGCGCGGTCTTGCGCTCCCACGTCGGCCACAGGGCGTAGGCGGCCATGGCCAGCGCGGCGCCAATGGCGGTGGCCTCCAGGCGGTTGAGCACCGCCACATAGGGGCTGACCGCGGAGAACGCGACCAGAAACACGATCATCGCGGTGATCGACGCGGTGAACAACGCGTAGTTGGCGTAGAAGAAGGCGAACATCCCCCATGCCATCAGAGCGACCAGGGCGGCCAGGGCATACCCGCCGGGAACGATGGCGGCGGCCAGCAGCGTGGCCACCCCGGCGCCCAGTACGGTGCCCGCGTAGCGCTGGGCGCCGCGGCTGAACGTCTCTCCGTAGTCGGGCCGCAGGACGAAGATCACCGTCAGCGGGACCCAGTAGCCGTGGGGGATCCCGAACCCCCGCGCCAGCGCCACGCCTGCCGCCAGCGCGACGCCCAGGCGCAGCCCGTGGCGCATGGCCGGCGATCCCCAGTCGAGGTTGGCCCGCAGGACGGCCAGCGGGCTGCGGCTGCCGAGGGTGGCGAAGCGGCGCAGCGCCACCCAACCGCCGGCCGCACGGGGACGGCCGTGGCCCACGCGGGCGCGGCTCAGCTCTTCGGCGGCACGCAGCTGACCGCACAGCGCGATCGCGTGCTCGGCCATCGCCAGCCGGCGGGCGTCCGGCGGCGATTCGGCATGAGCGCCGGCGCCTAGGCGCTCGGCGGCGTCGTGCGCCGCGGCCAGGGCTTCCCGGTCTGGGCCAGACGTCCTGCCGGCCGCCAGCTGCACGGCACAGGCACGCAGGCATCCCGCGGTCGCGCGCCGCAGGGCGTCGAGGGCGGCGTCGAGCCGCGGGCGTCGGTCGGCCTCGTCTTGCAGCTGCTCGAGCGCCACCAGCTCGCCGTAGATCCGGTCGACCTGATCGAGCGCGCCCTGCAGCGCCTCGCCCAATTCGGTGTGCGGTCCGGCGCGTCCCACCGTGTCGGCCAGCAGCTGGCCCGCGGCTATGCGGGCGCGCGCGAATCCCGATGGCTGCGGATCGGCGACGTGGTCGGCGAGCAGCCGGTACACGCCTGCGGCCGCGTCGCGCTGCGGTCCGGCGGGACGAAATGGCCACAGGCCGACTGCGATCAGCGTCAGGCCGCCGCCGCCGGCCAGAACCATGGCCGACCGGACGAGCGCCTCCTCCGCCCCCGCCGGGAAGGCAGAGGCCAGGAGCAGGCCGAGCGCCGCCTGGATGCCGATGAACGACGCCTCCATGCCCAGCGCCGCCAGCAGGCCGGCGCCCACCCCCCAAGCCCCCATGAGCGCCACGGCCGCCACATCGGAGCTGCCCGTGACCGTCCCCACCCAGGCCGATAGCGCCGCGGCGGCGGTGGCCAGGCCCATCGACCGCAGGCGGGCCCCGTAGGAGCCGCCCAGGTCGGCAAACCCGGCGAAGATCGCCCCGCCGGCCAGCCCCAGGCCGACCTTCACGTGTCCGGTGGCCACGCCGGCGGCCAGAACGGCCCCGATGAACGCCGCGTTGCGCAGGCCGGTGGCCACCGCCAGCCCCTGGCGGTCGACGCGCAGGGCGCGGGCCAGGATGCGGGTGCGGACCGAGTCGGCTCGGTCTGAGCTCGGGGCCGGCTGGGGGTCGCCTGGGCTGGGAGCGCTCACGGGCACAAGCATGGCGGGCCGGGGGGCGCGGCGTGGGCGATTACCCTCAGCAGGGACAGTGACACGGATCGTCAGCCACTCCCCTGCGCGGCACCGCTGGATGCTCGGCACCCTGCTCGGGCTGGCGCTCGCCGTCTGCGGGGCCGGGCCCGCTGGGGCGATGGTGACCCTGAGCGCGGTCAGCGAAGACCCGTACACCAACACCGACAGCCAGCACCGCACCCAGGTCGAGCCCGACACGTTCGCGTCGGGCAACACGATCGTGGCCGCGTTTCAGTCCGGCCGGTTCACCGACGGCGGCGCCTCCAATGTGGGCTGGGCCACTTCCACCGACGCCGGCGCCACCTGGACGGCGGGCTTTCTGCCCGGGACGACGAGGTTCGCCGGCGGGTCCTACGCGCGGGTGAGCGATCCCAGCGTGGCCTACGACGCCCGCCACGGCGTGTGGCTGATCATCACGCTTCCCCTGGGTAGCCCCGGCGGCGTCCTGATCAGCCGCTCGACCGACGGCGCGCTGACGTGGGGCAACCCGGTGCCGGTCGTGGCCACGGGCGACGGCTTGGACAAGCCCTGGGTGGCCTGCGACGACACCGCCACCAGCCCCCACTACGGCAACTGCTATGCCACCTGGGACGACAACGCCGATGGCGATCGGCTCAAGGTGAGCACATCCTCGGATGGCGGCCAGACGTGGGGGGCGGTCAAGGAGACCGCCGACCACCAATTCGGCCTCGGCGGTCAGCCGGTGGTGCAACCCGGCGGGACGGTGATCGTGCCCGCCGCCGATGGGTTCGAAACCTCGATCCTCGCCTTCTCCTCCAGCGACGGCGGCGCCAGCTGGAGCGCGACCACCACCGTGGCGACCGCCGACGCCCACCCGGTCGCCGGGGGCCTGCGCACGGGGCCGCTGCCGTCGGCCGAGGTCGCCGCTGACGGGACCGTGTACGTCGCCTGGCAGGACTGCCGCTTCCGGACCGGCTGCGCGGTCAACGACATCGTGTTCAGCACTTCCACCGACGGAACGACCTGGTCGACGCCGGCGCGGGTGCCGATCGACGGCCTCTCCACCCCGACCGACCACTTCATCCCCGGGCTGGCGGTCGATCCGGCCACCAGCGGAACCGGTACGCACCTGGCCCTGACCTACTACTACCTACCCGAAGGAAACTGCACGCTGGCCACCTGTCGGCTCGACGTCGGATTCGTCTCCTCCGCCGATAGTGGTGCCAGCTGGAGCGTGCCCGACCAAGTCGCGGGCCCCATGAGTCTCGGCTGGCTGCCGCCCACCACGCAGGGACTGATGGTGGGCGACTACATCTCGACCTCGTTCGTCGCCGGCAACCCCCGCTCGGTGGTCGCGGTTGCCAACCCAAAGTGCGGCGCCACCTTCGACGAGGGGATGTACACCTGGACGGGTTCCGGCGGTCCGATCGCGGGCCGGGACCTTCCTCGTCTACCGGCTACGCGAAGACGCGCGCGTCCGGTTTACCGTCTCGCGCGCGCGTAGGGGGCGCATGCGCGGCGGGCGCTGCTTCGTTCACCCGCCCCGCCCGACCGCGGGGGGCAGGCGCTGCACCAGGTACGTCCGCGTGCGCGGTCACTTCGCGACCACCGGCCGGAGCGGCGGTCATCGCCTGCGCTTCACCGGCCGGCTCGAGGGTCGGGCGCTCGCCCCCGGCCGCTATCGCCTGGACGCCATTGCCACCCCGCTGGCGCACGCGTCCGGCGGCACCGCCCACACCGGGTTCGTGGTGATGGCGCCCCGGAGACAGCGCGCGCCTGTGCGCAGTCGCTAGCCCGGGGGCGTGACCCCGGCCGGCGCGTCTACTTCGTCAAACACGGCCAGCCAGTGGCGCGACCCGTCGGCGGCCATGTACCCGCGCGTATTGCGGTCGGGGACCGTCTGGGGACGCCCCGAGAGCGACATCCAGCTTGCCGGCTTGAGCACCGAGCCGTCGGTGCGCCACACGCCGGTCGCCGGACCCACCGGGCTAAACGTGGTGTCGACGTTGCACTTGATCTCCGGGTGGCCGAGCGGATCGCGCGAGAGGCTGCCGTCCGGCATCACGTAGCGGCCCTGCTCGATCGGCTCGGGGTGGCTGTGGTGGCGATCAAGCAGATCGACCTGGGCGGCTCCCAGGAGGTCGCCGGCCTGGGAGTTGGCCGACTCCGAGTCATCGGAGTGCCCGCAGCCGAAGCGGTCGGTGCTGTCGGCGGTCGGGTTGGCAGTGGGGTTCTCACCGGGCACCCCGACTCCGTTTCCGCGCGGGAAGATGTAGCCGATCATGTCCTCGGCTAGCCCGTCGAAGAACCGCCAGGAGGCGTGCATGTGGGGGATCAGCCACGGGGGAAGCGCGTATTGCGGGTCGGGCATGTCCGAGGGTCCCTGGAATCCGCGTAGGTAGGGAAAGGGGAATACCTCGCCGGGCAGGGCGATGAACTCGCCGTCGCCGACCTGGAAGGCGGCGACCTGGGTGAGGATCTCGTTGCCCGAGGTCGAGCCATTGGGCGCCACGGGCGAGCGCACAGCGCAGTTGGCGGTGTAGCCGGGGCGCTCGGCGAACACGCCCGCGGTGGCGGCGGCTGTGAACAGCGCGTTGGTGAGCGGAACGCACACGTCCTGGCGCCGGCCCCAGAGGTCGGTCGACCGCGAGGGCGTCGCCGAGCCCAGCGCCTGCGCCACGGCGCCGGCGAGCCCCTGGCCCAGCGTCTGGGTCTCGGAGTAGTAGCCGAGCGGGGTCATGGTGCCGCTGGGGTCGAACAGTGTGCGGCAACCGGCGGGATGTGAGGCGTCGACGAAGTGCTGTGGGGTACGCGAGATCGCGCCGCTGAACACCTCCGGCGTCTCGACGCTTCCCACGGAGCCGGCCATCTCGATGCCCACGCCGCCGTACTGGCTTTCGAGCGCGGAGCGGAAGAAGTGCGGCCAATCGCCCGAGACCCACGTCTTCTCCTGCTCGAGCGAGTACCCCGAGCTGCCGTCGAGCTGACTGCCCCCGTTGAAGCCGAGCGTCTCGGCGTGCTGGCTAACGCTGGCGAGCGTGACGATCGTCTTTCCGCTCGAGTCGAGCGCCTGCAGCGTGGGCATCAGCTGGTCGTCGGTATACGGATAGGACGACCAGCACTGGCGCAGGTTGGCGGGCTCGATCGCCTCGGCGTAGCGGATGCTCGCCGGCTTCGTGTTGTCGTAGGCCTGCTCGATCGCCTTGGCCGACTGGGCGACGAGGTAGTCACCGAAGTAGGCGTTTACGCTGGAGGTGAGCGGCGTCAGCCCGTAGAGGCCGATTGTGTCGGGCGCGGACTCGTCGTGGGTGGAGGAGACGAAGATCCCGTCGAGGTGGTAGCCGTCGGCGGCGACCCGCTGGCGGATGCGGTCCATGTAGACGTTGAACAGGCCCTCGTGGTCGAGCACCTCGACGGCGATCTTGCGCTTTCCGTTGGAGACGACCATCGCCCGAGCCCCGATGTCGTCGGCGACGTGGGAGTAGAAGCGCGGCGCGTCGGAGCCGCCGCCGAGGAAGTTGCCGTCCCAGCGGCCGTCGCCGTTGCAGTCGAGATAGGGATCGCCGAGGTCGTAGTGACCGCTGCCCTGCTGGTCGATGTAGGGCTCCTCGAAGAAGAACTTGCGCGGGCCGTTGTAGACCGAGCGCAGAACCGCGTCGGGTGCGCAATCGGCCGGATCGCCGGAGGCCACGCCCACGGTCGACCGGGCAGGCGGCGTAAAGCTCTCCACCGCAGCCCCCACCTGAAACCCGGTGTCGGCGACGGCCGGCGTCGGCGCGATCAGCGCGCCCACGGCGACAAACGCCAGTGCGGCAACTCGGCGACCGCGATGGATGGCCGGGGATTTCACGGCACTGGCACCGGCGGCTTGCCGCCCTCTCTTCGGGCCCAAGCTGGACGTATCTGCTCCTGCGGCCTCCCCCCGCGCATCGACTCCCGCTACCTCCCACCACAATGTACTGGACCCGAGGCGGGCCTGAGCCGGCTACGCCACGACGATGAAGCGCACGGTCACTGGCCGGACACGCTGACCGTCGCGCGAGGTGGCGCGCAGCCGGGCGCGATAGCGACCAGGGCCCAGCCGGCGGCCGGACAGGCGGCCCGAAAAGAACAATGAGTTGCGCCCGACGTGCCCGGCCAAGGTGAGCACCCCGCGCACGCGCGGGCGCCGGTGTCCCCGGCGGACCCGGGTCGGCGTCCGAGTGAGAGTGATCGTGACCCTGGCGGGTCGCGAGAGCGAGAATAGGAAAGCGGTTCCTCGCGTAGGGCGGCGATGGCTGGCGCGACCGACGCGAAAGACCCGGTGGGTGAGGCGAACGCGGGTGAGCGTGAGCCGGGGACCGCGTCGGGGCCGCGACGGAGAACCGGAGCCCGCAGCGGGCCCCAGGAAGCCGCCGGCGCGCAGGACGGCGTCGGGGATCGTGGCCTCCTGCTCCTCCTGGGGATGGCGGCCCACCGGGATGCGTGCGACCTCGCGCCCCTCGGCGTAGGAGATCACCGACACCGTGTTGGAGGCGGGTCCGCGATCGGTCACGAAGCAGTAGCGGCCGTCGAGGCTGGTCTCGGCCTCGGCCGGCTGGTCGCCCACGGGGATGATCGCCGCCGGGGTCAGGTCGCTGCGCGAGACGAGCGCCACGTAGTTGGAGATCGTGCCCGCATCGCACACGTACTTGCCGTCGGGCGAGAGGTCGATGCCGTGGTGGGCCGCTTGGTTGGGGTAGTCCTGCTGGCGCATCGAGGCACCCGGACCGCTGACCGGGAGATGCACCGTCGTCACCACCCGCCCGCTCGGCAGGTCAAGGACGACGAAGCCGTTCAGGTATGAGAGCTGGACGAACATGGTGTTGCCGTCGGGGGTGACCACGAACGGGCGCACGCCGGCCTGGAAGGGGTAAGTGCGCAACACCTGCAGTGTGGTCGAGTCGGCCACCGTGATCTGCTTGTTGCCGTCCAGGCCCTGGGGGGCGAGCTGGTTGCCCAGGCTGCCGTTGTAGAGGTAGCGGCCGTCGGGGGAAAAGCCGAGCACGTGGGGCCAGTCGCCGGTGGCAAACGATCCCACGAACGCATGGCTGGCGGTGTCGATGACCTGGACCTGGTTGGACGTAAGCGCCGAGACGAATAGGCGGCGCCCATCGGGCGAGAGCGCGACGTGGTCGGCACGCAGGCTGCTCGTCTGCAGACGCCACGACAACCTGCCCGTCGCGATGTCAAGGCCGGCCACGTCGCCCAGATAGCCGCGCGACACATACAGCGTCTGGCCGCCGGGCGAAATGGCGATGCCCTGGGCGAAGTTGACTCCCTGGCGGGCCTTGATCGCGGGGTAGACCGCGGCCTGGGCGGGGTCCTGGGGGGTGTCACCGTCGGGGATCACGTTGATCTCGCCCATCGGCTTGAGCGTGTGGGCGTCGATGAGCGTCACCGTGCCCACGTCGCTATTGGCCACCAACAGGACCTGGTGGGCGGCGGCCGTTGGGCGCGCCAGTGCGGGCGCCGGCACCATCGCCACGAGCGCGAGGACCAGCAGGCACCAGACCGTCAGTCGCACGGTCAGGCGGAAGTGTCGTCTCGCCCGCTGCTCTTCGCGCACAGCAGTCAGCTGACCTGCCGCTACTCCTGCAGCCCGGCGGCCTGAAGGGCGTCGGCTCGTTCCATGAACGGCTTTGTCCATACGACCTTGTGGTTGCGGAAGCGCAAGACGATGTACACGGGCATCTCGATCGGGAGGCCGCTTCCCGCGCCGGTTCCGATCGCATGCGTGTCGACCACGACTACCCCATCGCCTTCCGTAAAGCTCCGCGGCTCGAACCGAAAACCCTCGCCCCAAGCCTCCTGCAGTTTGGTGAGCCATGCCCGTATCCCGTCGTGGCCGCGAAATAGTCGGGTGTCCGGGGTCTCAGCAAGGTCGTGAAACTCGACATCTTCGTCGTAGGCGGCGATCCACGACTCGTAGTCGCCTCGATTGAAGGCCGCGAAACCTGCCCGCAGCATGTCCATCTCCGCCCGGGGCATCTGAGAAGTATCTCGCGGAGCCGCAGACAAGCAGAGGCGTCGACTTGCGGGGGCGGCTGGAGAACGCCGGCGATCTGGGCGAGCTCAGCTCGGCACGTTCCCCGGGGCGCGTTCCGTTTCCGCCTTGCGCTCCAGCTCCTCGATCAGCAGCTCGCCCCCCACCTCCAGGTCGGGCACGCGGCGGTCCAGCCATCCGGGCAGATGCCAGGCGCGCTTGCCCACCAGCGCCAGCACCGCGGGCACGAGCGTCATGCGGACCAGGAAAGCGTCGACCAGAACTCGCCGGAGCGCCTGTAGACAGCCCGCGAGCCGTGTTGCTGTATCGGTGTGAGCGTTTGGCGGCGATCCCGGGGCTATCTGCCGCTGGGCGATGTCGCGATCCGGGTGAAGTACTCATCGATTGGGTGCCGGGCGATCGGCTTAGCCATCGAGAACGCCGCGGCGAAGCCGTGCGGCATCCTGGTTAGGCCTATGTAGTCGCCGACGAAGCAACAGCCGCGATAGTGAACGCCGTCTGCCTTCAGCAGATTGAACGGGCCGCCGACGCGGGCCTGGCTCCAATGGCGAGCGCGGTGGACCGAGGTGGCCAGCGCCACCCGAGCCGGCCAGTAGCCGCCGTGGCTGGAGGCAGCGATCTGGTAGTAGAGGACCCCGATCGTGCCGTCGCCGGAGACGGCGATCGAGGGCATCGCCGCTTGCCCACTCACGCGGAAGGAGCGCCTGATCCAGCGACGGCCGCCGTCGGAGGAGCGCGCGACGGCGATACGCGAGGAAGCGTTGCTGGCGCCGCGCTGGAGCCAGCTCACGTACACCTCACCGTCTGGCGCGACCGTCTGCGACGGGAGTACGAGGGTCGTCGCGAGAGGGTTCTTGCTGATCGGATCGGTGACCGACTGGCCGGAGGATCGCCCAATCACGACCGGCTTTGCCCACGTGCGTCCGCCGTCAACCGAGCGAATCGCCCGCTCCTGCGTGGGTCCGAGGCCGCCCTTGGTCGCGAGCGCGAACACATCCAGCAGCGAGCCGTCGCGGTTGACCAGGATCTGGCTGGTGCCCGGCCAGCTATCGGAGATGTGCGCGTCATACAGCTTCCGTGGCCTGGACCAGGTCCGCCCGCGATTGGTCGTGGTCGACAGCAGGCTGTAGCCGGTGCTGTAGTCAGGCGCTAACCGCCGGTCGAAGGTGTAGTAGGCGACGCGGGGGCGGTGGGGGTTCACGGTCAGCTCAGGCTTGTCCCAATAGCCGTTGGTCACGGGGAACACCATCGCCGGCCTCGACCAGGAGAAGCCGCCGTCGAACGAGTGGCTCGCGGCCATGCCGATCGCCGCTGGCGTGCCGCCGACGATGGTGCCCACGGCGCCGCTGAAGTAGGCCACGCGCCCATCGACGCTGAACGCAACCGTGGGGTCGCTGGCGATCGGCGCGGCTCCTCCGGTGCAGGCGGAAAGCCCGGGAACCAAGACCCGCGCGAACGAGCGCCCGCCGTCGCGCGAGGCCATCACAAGGTCCGAGGCGTGGCCGTCCTGAATCCAGGAGACCACGATCCGGCGCGGGTTGCGCGGATCCACCGAGACGGAAGTCTCGACCGAAACCCCACGGGCGAAAGTCGGGTCGTTCTGCACGCAAGGCCCCGAGAACGGGCTCGCCAGCGAGATCCGACGCGGCTTCTGGATCCTCACCGACCCCGCGAAAGCCGGCCCAGCCACGCCCACAACCACAACCACCGCCACGGCCCAGCCCAACCGGCCTGCCAATCGCCAACAACCGGCCACCGAGCACCCATCGGCACCCCGATGTTCCCCAGCAGAGCCCAGCAAGGCGACAACTCTACTGGCGCGGCGAGGCGTCCGATCGCCACAGAGCCGCTATCGCTCGTGCGACTCGACAGACCTCCTAGCTGCTTGTCTTCCCCAAAGCGAGCGTCTCAGCACCGGTGCCGCAGAATGAGCGGCAGGTCTCCGGTCGGAGTGCAGTTCGCGCCCGGCCCGCCGCGCAGGGTGTCCGGGCCGGTCCTCGTCGAGCTCGAGCAGATGCGTCGACTTGCGGGGGACTGATCGCCTGGCCAAGCGCCTGAAGAACGCGGGCGATCTGGGCGAGGGCTAGGTCGCCTAGCTCGGCACGTTCCCCGGAGCGTGTTCCTTTTCCGCCTTGCGCTCCAGCTCCTCGATCAGCCGCTCGCCCTCCACGTCCAGGTCGGGCACGCGGCGGTCCAGCCAGGCGGGCAGATGCCAGGCGCGCTTGCCCACCAGCGCCAGCACCGCGGGCACGAGCGTCATGCGGACCAGGAAAGCGTCGACCAGAACTCCGAACGCCAGCACCACCCCGAACGACTTGGTACCCAGGTCATCGCTGGTCCCGAAGCTGGCGAACACCGAGAACATGATGATCGCGGCGGCGGTGACCACTCGACCGCTGGCGGCGAACCCATCGATAAGCGCTGGGGTGGCCCGCTTGGTGCGCATGAAGCTCTCGCGCATCCGCGAGACCAGGAACAGCTCGTAGTCCATCGCCAGCCCGAACAGGATGGCGATCACGATGATGGGCAGGAAGCTCAAGATGGGGGCAGTGGCGGGAAGGCCGAGGGCACTGGCGAGGTTGCCGTCCTGGAAGATCCACACCGTCAGGCCGAACGAGGCGGCGATCGTCAGCAGGAATCCGACTACGGCCTTCACCGGGACCAACAGCGAACGGAACATCAGCAGCAACAGGACCAGGCACAGGCCTACGATCACGGGCAGGAACACCGGGAGTGCCGCGGCCAGCTTGTCGGCAAAATCGATGCCCAGAGCGGTAGGGCCGGTCACGTAGATGTTGAGACCGACCTTGTGGAACGGCGCCGTCTGCTGGCGTATGAACTTGACCAGGCTCTTGGTGGCCTCGGACTGGGGACTCGAGCTGGGCGTGACGTTGACGATCGCCACCTGCCCGTTGGGACTGACGATTGGCGGAGAGATTGCCGCAACGGACGGAACGCGCTTGGCCGCGGTGTCGACTTGCCTGAGGAAGCGCTGCGCGTTCGTGCTGCGCAGGTCGCCTGTGACCACCACCTGGAGCGGCCCGTTAAAGCCGGGTCCGAATCCTTCGGTCAGATAGTCGTAGGCCTTGCGCTCGGTGGTGTTGGGTGGGTGGGTGCCGTCGTCCTGCAGTCCTAGCCGCATGTGAAGCGCCGGGATCGCGATCGCCAGCGTCACCACGATCACGCCCAGACCCATCCACACACGGTGGCGGACGACGAACTGGGCCCAGCGACGGCCCATCGCCTGTTGCGGATCGATGTTCTTGCCACGGCCCAATCTGGCGCCGGAGAACCCCAGCAGGGCCGGAACCAGAGTCAGCGCGACCAGCACTGCGAACACGACGGTGACGGCCGCGCCGATGCCCATCACGGTCAGCAACGGGATCCCCACCACCGCCAAGCCAAGCAGCGCGATGACGACGGTGGTGCCGGCGAACGTCACCGAGCCGCCTGCGGTGGCTACTGCCCGGGCTGCCGCTTCGCGTGGCTCGAGACCGTCGGCCAGGTGCTGACGGTGACGGGTGAGGATGAACAGGGCGTAGTCGATCCCCACGGCTAGTCCCAGCATCGTGGCCAGCGTCGTCGCGGTGGATAAGACCGTGGTGACCCCCGCGGCCGCATTGATCGCCTGCAGTCCGGCGACAACCCCGACGCCCGCGGTGATCAGCGGCAGGATGGCGGGCAGCGCCCGGCCGAACACGATCGCCAGCACGATGAGGGCGAGGATCACGGCGATGAGCGTGCCGTTATCGCCGCTGGCGCTGGTTCCGGGCTGAACTCCGGAGAAGTAAACCCCTAGTCCCGCGCGCTGTCCGGGCACGGCCACCCGGCCAAGCGCCGCCTTGGTCGACTTGGTCAGGTCAATGAACGGAACGGCGAAGGCGATGTCGGCGTAGCCGATACGCCTGTTCTTGGAGATCTTGAAGCTGGCGTTGAACGCTTTGGGTCCGCCCACTGTCTGCGGCACGTGCTGGACAGCACTGAACGTGGGACGGATGACCGGCCGGTACTGCGGGTCGCTCAGCGTGTGGCCCGGAGGAGCCACGAACACGATGCGGGCCGCGGCCCCACCAGTGCCGGGGAACTCCCGCTTGAGCAGGTCCTGAGCGTTCTGGCTCTCGCTCCCGGGGATCGTGTACGAGTTGCTCAGCTGGCCGCCGAGGGCCGAGGACAGCGCGGCCAGACCGACGAGCACCGCCACCCAGGCGGCCAGCACGATCCGCCTGCGGTCATAGCTCCATCCCCCCAGTCGATAGAGAACGCGCGCCATCCCCGCGGGCATCCTAAATGCCTGTCAAGCGGCGCGGCAGAGCTCGCGGGATGGGCTGGGGGCGGCCCTGGCGGATATACGAGGGCGACGGGATCGCCGAGCGCCCGAGCGTTACCGTCGGCCCATGCCAGTACGGATCAGAAGAGAGGTGCCGGTAAGTCCCTCGACGCTGGACGCTGAGCGCACCATGTAGGGGAGGGCAAGCAGCGGACGGACGCTGCTTAGCGCAGGGTCCGTCGCTTCGGCTCGTCCCGGACCGCCGCGCTGATCGTGTGTCACGGACCTCCGCTGAACGGCTGCTGGTCCTGATGGCACACGGTCCCCTTCGGCGGCAGCGCCTTGGCGATCAGGTAGCGGCTTATGTACCGGGCTGCGCAGGCGCTGTTTCCTAGCACGCCGTGCCCGTAGCCGTCGACCGTCAGCAGGCGGGCGCGGGCGAGCTCGCGGGCCATCGCCACCGCCCCACGGTAGGGGGTGTTGGGGTCGATGGTGTTGTTGGTGACGAGCACCGGGTTGGCCGTGCGCCGGTCCCACGGCCCGGCGTAGCGATCGGCTGCGGTCGCCGGCCAGCTCGCGCAGCCCATGGTCAGCCACAACTTCAAGAGCCCGAGGGGTCCCGAGCGCCGCAACGCGAAGCGGTCCAGAGACCGAAACGCAGAGGCGCGCGGGTTGGGGCTCTCCGAGCAGAAGATCGCGAGTAGTCCGTCCGGTTGCGTCGGTGGCAGCATCGGGAAATTGCCGGTCATCCACAGGTCCTCCAGCAACCGCGCAAGTGACGGCCAGCTCGCCTTCATGCCGAGGAACAATCCCGTCGTCGACACCGTCTCCGCGTAGGTGACCTTGGCGCTTCGCGGACGGTGCTGAAGCCGTTGCAGGAGGGCCGCGTATTTCGCCCGCGTGGCGGCGGGGCTGCCGGCGGAGAACGCGCAATGGGCGCTGTCGGCAGCCCCGCAGAGGTCGAGGAAGGCATTCAGGGTCCTGGCCGCGCTGTGATCGGAGCGCTCCCGAAGCTCGGTGGGCAGGAACTGGCCCCCGTTTGCCTTGATCTGCGGGCGCGCGTAGGCCCTGGGCTCGACGTTGCTGTCGAGCACCAGGGCCCGGACACGGCCGGGGAACAGGTTGGCGTAGGTGGCGCCTATGAAGGTGCCGTAGGAAAAGCCGTAGTAGCTCAGCCTTCGATCGCCCACAGCCCGGCGCAGCAGGTCCATATCCCGGGCGGTGTCGGCGGTCGAGACGTGTCGCAGCAGACGGCCGCCGCGCCGCTCGCAATGGCGCCCGAACGCCCGGTACCGCCGGATCCACCCGCCCATCTCCACCTTGCCGACCGGGAACGAGCTGCCCGCGACCATCCCGTCGAGGAAGCGGAACTCATCCTTGGCCGAAGCGAAGCATTTGACCGGCGTGCTCGCACCCACCCCCCGCGGATCCCAACTGGCAATGTCAAACCGCGCCCGCACCCCAGCCGAAAAACCGCCGGGGGCACCGGGCAGGGCGGCTACACCTGAACCTCCCGGCCCTCCGGGATTGAGGAACAGGGTGCCGATCCGATGAGCAGGATCGGCGGCCCGGTAGCGGATCACCGCGAGGTGGATCATCCGCCCACGCGGATGGCTGTAGTCGAGCGGCACCCACGCGGTGGCGCACTGAAAGCCCTTCTCCTTCGCGCACGCCCGCCAGGAGAGCTTCGGCACCGGCACGGCCGCCGACGCCGGCGCCGGGGTCAAGAGGAACGCCGAAAGCGACGCCAGAACAAGCACGGACACCAGCAGAATCCGGCTCGATCGAGGCAGCCTCCAGACCGGTGCCGCCATCACGGACCCGACAGTCGATGAGTTCGAACGAGACCCCCCTGCAAGCGGTACACCAGCGGCCACCCTACTGCGCCACGGCCTTGCATCGAGGCCGATTGAACCCCGCCGCTGGTGCGCCCGAGGCGCGTATCAGGGGCGGGCGCCAGCGCACGCCGGACTGACCGCGCCCGCCGCCTGCGGTCAGGAAACAGCTTTGACGCTCCTCAGGATGAGGGTATGCTCGCCGCACCCGGTGGGAGGCTCGTGGGCATCTATCGTCCGATCGGTCGTTCGCTTGGGTGCCGATACGGCTTTGGGCGCGGCCACGGCGCTGATCCTGGCGCTGGTCGGAATCGAGCCCGCCCATGCGTCCGCGCGGATGATCCGTGTTGAGCCCCCGCGGCGAATTTCGGTGGCGAGCCCGTTCTCGGGGCCGTGCACTCGGTTGGACTCTGACTTCACGCCCGGCCTTGCCGACGAGACCTCGGTGGCCGTCGACCCCGTCGCTCCGCGGCGCATCTTGGTCGCGTGGATCGCGGACGGTGCCGCGACCGATCTGGTGGCGGCCTCGCGCGACAGCGGCCGGACGTTCTCGCGGATCCTGATCCCGGGGTTGTCTGCATGCACGGGCGGCGACGCGGCGGAGGCCAGCGATCCCAACGTGATGTTCGCGCCCGACGGGCGCACCGCCTATTTCAGCGGGGTAGGGGTTGACCGGCTGAGTAGAAATCCGTTCAGGCTCTCGGCGAGCATGTTTGCGGGGCGTTCGATCGACGGCGGCTTTTCGTGGTCGCGGCCGTTTTTGATCCAGCCGGGGGAGGGGATGTATTGGGACAAGCCTGAGCTGACGGTGAACCCCCACCGCCCTCGCGTCGCCTACTACACCTTCGACCGGCGGTTCGCGCCTGACTACAGCCATGGCTACAGCCTGCTGTCGACCACGACCAATCGCGGGCGGACCTGGTCCAGGCCACGGAAGCTGTATGACCCGCACATCTCCGATAGCTGGCCGGGCACCAGCCAGATCCTGGTCAACCGCGACGGCTCGCTGCTGGATGTGTTCGCGCTCGCGACCAAGGGCGGCGTCGGACCAGCGCAGGAACTGGCGATTCGCTCGGTTGACGGCGGACGCACGTGGGCAAAGCCGGTCGTGATTGGGCGATCCTCCGGCCAGTCGGTCATCGATCCGGTCAGCAAGCACCCTCTCAACACGATCGACGTATTACCGTCGCAGACGGTCGCGCCAGACGGTGAGGTGTACGTGAGCTGGCTCCAGCGCGGCGCCAGCAACGCTTCCTCGCGTATCGCCGTCGCGCGCTCCTCCGACGGCGGCCGTCGCTGGATCAGGCGCTCCTTCCGCGTGCGTGGGCAAGCGGCGATGCCCTCGATCGCCGTCTCCGGCGACGGCACGATCGGGGTCCTCTACTACCAGATCGCTGCCTCCAGCCACGGCGGCTACTGGCCGGCTCGGGTGGCGCTGGCCACCTCGGTCCACCGGGCTCGCCATTGGAGCCAGGCCCGCGTCGGCGGCCCGTTCAACCTGCTGACCGCCGCTTCCCCGCCAGTGTTCGGCTGCTGCAGGGTCGGAGACTACATAGGCCTAACCAGGATGCCGCACGGCTTCGCCGCGGCGTTCTCGATGGCTAAGCCGATCGCCCGGCACCTGACCGACGTATATTTCACAACGATCACGACATCGCGCGGGCGCCCGCGCTGAAAGCCCCGGCGTTAGTCGCCTCGCTCCATATGGCGGGTGGCTGCGGTCAAACCGACCGCCGGCTACTCGGATCTCGAGACCCTTCCACTCCATCCAGACCTTCGCCCAGAATGCGCAGGAGGTCGCCGCCACCTCGCCGAATTCCGCTCAACGTGCTCCATAGACCCTTCGGCATGCACTCCGTGCGCTCGATCCGCGTGGAGCGTCCTGAGAGGAGACGGCGCCCCGGACTGGCCCCCGGACTACGACCCGGACCTGGAATCCCACCCTGCCGCCCGCCCCGCCTGGGCGAAAGCGGTGGTTGGCTGACCGACCCCGCCCCCACACCATGGGTATGTGGTCGGGGTCGGTCAGCCAACCAAGGAAGGCTTGGGCGGGGCGGACGAAGGGATGAGATTCATTGATCGGATCGAGGTCTGAGGTCAGGGATCTGGTGAAGGTCGAGGTGTGAGCTCGAGGGGCAGGGGCAGGCAGCGGTGATGGTGTCCGGGGGCTGTTGGTGTGTCGGAGGGGGTGATGTGAATGGTCGTGGCTGTGGGCGCTGGTGTTGACGGCCAGGGACCGGGAGATCTGCGGGTGGATCGGCCGGATGGGCTACGTGACGGCCGAGCAGGTCATGCGCCGGTTCTCGGTGGGACGCAGCCAGGCCTACCTGCGGCTCGGGACGATGTGCAAGCGGGGCCTGCTCAGGCACAGTCGGCTGCTCGTCGATCAGCCCGGGATCTACCTGCCCACCCGGCTCGGCCTCGAGCTCGGCGCCGTCCAACATCTGCGGGAACCCCACGTGCGCCTGACCACGATCATCCACCAGCTGACCGTCGTCGACGCCCACCTGGAGCTGGCCGACCGGCTGCCGGATTGGCGGTGGCGCTCTGAGCGCGAGCTCGCGTTCGCCGAGCGCCGGGCCGGCGAGCTGATCGGCTCGGTCGACGTCCTCTACTACCGCGCCGATCGCCGCCGCCGACACCGCCCCGACCTACTGGGCCCAGCCACCGGACCGAGACCCGGTCGCGGTCGAGGTCGAGCTCACAGTCAAAGCGCCCCGACGACTCAGGCGATCTGCCGCGCCTGGCGCCGCGCCCGCCACCTGAGCGCCGTGTGGTACTACGCCACCCCCGGACGTCGCCGTGGCCGTCCGACGCGCCGCCGACAAGATCCACGCCAGCGAAGAGCTCCAGGTCCGCGAGCTCGGCGAGCTGCTCCCCCGCAGCCCAGCCGCCGTAGGGACCACCGCAGCGGCGCACAGCGCCCACGCAGCCTGAGCCCAAACGCCGCGCCCTGCGACGCTAATCCGTCGGCAATTAGGGGAAGGGAGCAAAGCCCGGTCAGACCCCTCGCTCGGCCGCGGCGCTGCCTGGGCCCAAACGGCGCGGAGGTCGAGTTGCTCGCGCCCGTCCTCCTGACAGCAGGGCGCGGCGTCCATGCCGCTTGATCAAGAGCCGCCCTGATCGCCCCAGCTCCAAGGGAGGAGGAGCGGCCTGCCGGCTCTCGGAGTGCAGGTTCTCTGAGAAATTGGTACCTCATTGGTACCTTGGCGGCTCGCCAGCGGCGCCCGGACAGGCGAAAGCCCCCGGGGTTCGGGGGCTTTCGGCACTCGCCTGTTAGTGGGCGATGCTGGGCTCGAACCAGCGACCTCCGCCTTGTCGAGACGGCGCTCTCCCAGCTGAGCTAATCGCCCGGGGAGCAGGGCCAAGGCTAGCAACGCGTCTGCCCACGGAGGACAGGCAACTCGGTGTTCCAGCGCCCAGCGCAGAGGCGGGTCACCAACTCCGGGTAGGGAAAAACCCACAGGCATGATGTCGCCCATCTCCGGTGGAGAGACCCCCAATAAGGTGAGACACTCGGCCCATGCTGTCGGCTACGTACGCCGGGGTACTAGCCACGGCAGCGTTGTTCCTCGTCCTCGCGCCGGAAGCTTGCTTTGCGCAGGGCGGTCCGGTCGAGGCCAGGACTGATCGCAAGAGCACGGTGTTCGAGGTCACTCCCGTCGCCGCGAGCACATGTGGCGGCGCATTCGCCAACTGCGTGAACGTGGTCTACGTGGCCTACGGCAACCGCCTCGTGTACACCAGCGGCCGTGACGCCGCCCCCGGACAGCGGGTGGGGGAATACAGGTGGACTTGCTCGCGCGCGGGCAGGCACCTGTGGGCCGCGACCACCCAGCAGCAGACTCCCGGCCAGCCCCCCGGACCGATCCAGAAGAGCGCTGGGTCGTTCGACGTCCCGGGCTGCACTCCCTGGCGGCCGGTGAAGGGTCGCCGGTCACCCGCGGTCCAGACTGCGGCTCGGCTCTGGTACCCCCGCCAGATCGTGGTCGAAGCCTCGTGTGCGCCCAGCCCGCGCGGGCGCCAGAGCGGGTCAGCTCGCTGGACGTGCACGGTGGTCCACGACAGCGCCGCCCGGGAATGCACCACGACGCAGGTGGTCAACTTCGCCGCGCGGACGTACCTGGGCCAGCACCAGCGCCGCGCGGTCACCCGGACCGGGCGCAGCCGCTGCCGGAGACGAAGGTGAGGCGCTCGCGGGGCTGATGGCCAGGACAGCCTCGCCCTCAAGCGGCGGCGCTAGGCTTGGGCGGCTCTGCGGCGACGTGGCGGAGTGGTTACGCAGCGGCCTGCAAAGCCGTTTACACCGGTTCGATTCCGGTCGTCGCCTCTGCCCTTCTCGGTCCCCGGACGTGGACTCGGGCTTCGGCGACCGCGGCGCGCCAAGAGGCCGAGTCAAGCGGTGACGGTGGCCGTCGGCGACCAGTCGGTCGCCTGCGTGTCATCGCTCAGCCGGCGCAGCCGCGCGCGGACCTCCCACGCCGTCCCTGGCGCTCCGCCGGCGAACGTGCCGCGGGTTTCCGTGGTGGCGGTAAGCCACGGCTCCCAGGTGCCGCCGGGACGCCGGCGCTGGACATCGAACGCCTCGCCCGCCGCCGGCGCGGCGGACGCCCACTGGGCGACGACGGTCGAGGAGACCACCGGCGTGGGCGTCGAGCTGGCCGGTGGCCGGGGCGTGGGCCGACGCTTGGCGGGCCGGTGCTTGGCGGGCCGGTGTCGGCGCCCGCGTCGCCGGCCTCGCCGGCCTCGCCGAGGTGCCCGGGCGCGTCTGTGGGGCCGTCTCAGGTGCGCCGGCGCGCTGCCAAGCGCCGGCCCCGCCGGCCTGGTGGCCGGGCGCTCGATGCTTAGCGCGACGGGCACGGCGATGAGGCCGTGCATCTGCGCGGGGTGAACGCGGCAGTAGTAGTGGGCAGTGCCAGCCTCGAAGGGACGCTCGACGGTCGTGCCGGGGCCAAACCCGGGCGGGTTGGCCGGCGTGGCCCCGTAGGTCCCCCCGAGGTCCCACAGTCCGTGGTCCTCGGTGGCGGTGTGAGGAACGAGCGTGTCGGTGTTCAGCCAGCGGACGGTCTGGCCCACCTGCGCCCCCGCGCTGGCGGGGTCAAAGCGCAGATCGGCGCTGTCGTAGAGCGCGTTGCCCTCGGCGCGGATCAGGACCACGTCACCGGACGTCCCCGACGAGGATGGCGAGGGCGATGAGGCCCCCGGGGGGCCCGAGGGAGGGGTGGGATACCCACTCTGGGCCACGGCTCCAGGTCCGGCCACGGCCGACAGGCCGAGCGCGGCGAGACCAACCCCCATCACCTGCCTAAGGCGCATCCCAGGTAGATGGTGGCGCCTGAGCGACGGATGGACAATGCGACTTTGGCCTTAAGACCCTCTGCCCCGCCGACGTAGCAGACCACCCGCCGCGCGGGCGGCAGGGAGGCCGCCACCCGACGAGCTCAGCTGCCGGGGAGCCCGGGGTGGGCGAACAGGAAAAACCAAAGGCCGAACGCGCTCGCGGCGACGATGACGCTGGCGATCATCACGACATCCAGCACCGTGCGCTTGCGCCCGGAACCGCGCTCGCCGCGCATGCTCTTCAGCCACGGCAGAGGTACCCGTCGGTTGTTGGGGTCATAGCCGGTGACCCGGGCAAAGGCACGGTCGAGGCCGGCAAGCCCCCGTCCGATCACGATCATCGACGCGGGCAGGCCAAGGATGATGAGTACGTAGGCGCCCATCGACGGGCTGGTGCCCTGTTGCAGATGGGAGGCGACCCAGATCAAGGCGAAGGGAACGACGATCCACATCAGGGCGCTACCAAGCGCCATCAACATCACCAGCGCGAATGCGGCCAGCAGGCGGAGCGGCCCCCGCCTCCGCGGGCCCGACCGGACGCTCGACGCCTGCGGACGCCGGCCCTCAGAGCCCTCTCGGGCGGGCGGTCGGATCGCGGTCTCGGTCGGCCGGCTCACGTGGGCTCGTGCCTCCTCGAGGCGGGGCCGACGGGCGAGAGTGCGCGCTCCCCGCGCGCGATGAGCCGGGCGAGCATCGGCCCCACGGTATCGGGCCGGAAGCGCTCTGGCTCGGCGAGCACCGCCCGCGCCGCCGCCTCGGAGACGCCGGTGAGCACGTGGGCGATCAGGCGAGCGGTCGTTTCGGGATCGCTCGCCCCCCGCTGCTCGAGCCAGGCCTGGACGAGCGTCGCGATCGCGTCGACCTGGGCAGCGCGGCCCCTCTGGATGCGCTTGGCGATGGCCGCGTTGCCTCCGCCCTCCCCGAGGAAAATCACGCGAAACGCCTCGGGAGAGTCGGCCACCGCTCGCAGGAATGCGGTCAGCCCCTCTTCCAGCGTGCGCTCGGGATCCTCGTCCGCGCGGTCGGGCAGCGCCGCGGCGATCTGGTTGAGGATGCGCTCCTCCTCGCGTTCGAGCAGCTCGGTGAACAGCTCCTCCTTGCTGGCGTAACAGTCATAGATCACCGGCTTGGTCACGCCGGCCTTACGCGCGATCGCGTCCATCGACGAGCCCTCGTAGCCACGCTCGATGAACATGGCGAAGGCGGCGTCGAGGATCATCGGCCGGCGTCGCTCGGGGCCGAGGTGACGCGCCCGTCGGCGGCCGCTGGGCGGGGCGACAGGGGCCCCTTGGCGAGCGGTTGCACTCATTTCCTACTCAGAGTAGCATCCCCTTTACCGACGGTAGGATTTCGAGGAGAGGAGCCACCACATGAGCGCGCAGGGATCCGGGGCGCCCGAGGCCGGTCAGCCGAGCGCCGATCAGCTCGCCGCGATGGTCGCCAACGCCAGCGATGAGCAGATCGCCGAGGGCATGACGAGCGAAGCCCGGCCGATGATCCTGGGGGAGATCTTTCGCCGCATGGCCGATCACCTGGAGCCCAGTCGCGCCGCCGGCGTCGATGCGGTCGTTCACTGGAAGATCCTCGACCGCCCCGACGGCGGCTATGACCATTACGAGATCGTCATCCGCGACGGCAAGTGCTCCCTCTCCGAGGTGCCGGGCGAGCAGGCGCGCGTGACCCTGCGCGTCAAGCCGGTCGAGTTCATGAGGCTGGTGACCGGCAGCACCAGCGGGCCGGAGCTCTTCATCCGGGGCAAGCTTCGCATCGAGGGAGACCTCATGTTCGCGGCTCGGATCGCGGGCATGTTCCAGATCCCGCGGCCCACCGCCTGAGGCGTCGGTAGGGCGCACGCCTGGGCGGTCGCGCCTCAGCCAGCACTCGCCAGGAACGCGCCGGGCAGCCAGCGGCGCTCGGCGGAGCTCGGGCTACTTGCGGCGGTGGGACTTGCGGCGCTTATGACGCTTGCGCCGGTGCTTCTTGTGGCGCTTGGCGTGCTTCTTCTTGCCCGGATGCGACGTGACCACGACCGGCGCCGGGCCACTGGGGGGCGAAGACGAGGACGGCGGGGTCGAGCCCCCCGGACGGGGCACCGGGGTCCCGGCCGAGGTCACCACCAGCGTCGCCCTCATGACCGAGGGGTGCACGGTGCAGTAGAACGAGTAGCTGCCCGAGGTCAGATACTGCGTGCCCGAGACCGCCGCGCTCTGACTGGCGCCGATCGTCGAGCTCTGAAACAGCGGGTTTCCGTCCGGCCCCGCGGCGTTGGCGGTGACGTTGTGGCTGTCGATGTCGCTGTTGGCGAACGTGACGCTCTGACCCTGGTCGATGGTGTAGGTGGACGAGCCGTACTGGTCGCGGAAGACGGCGGTGATCTGAGCGTCGCCGAGCGCGCTGGGGACGCCCAGCGACAGGGCGAGGATGGCGAGCGCGACGGCCGCTGCCAGTTGGCGACGTCGCCTCACGAGACCACCTTGAAGGCGCCGCGCATGAACGGGTGGATGCGGCAGAAATACGTGTACACGTGGCCCGGCTGCAGGCCCGCCCGGTCGGGCACGAACTGGTACTGGGTGGTCTGGCCCACCGGCTGGATGCCGCCGGGGTTGTTCCCGGGCACGTAGCCGAGCTCGAGCGAGTCGAGCGGAGGCAGCGCGTTGGCGGTTGGGTAGCTCACCCCGGTGACGCCGGTGCACGGAGCCTCACAGGTGGTGACCGTGTGCCAGATCCCCACCGCGGCATCGTAGTTGTTGAACGCCAGCGGCTGGTTGGCCTTGACCTGAGGAATCCCGTCCTGCCCCGCCGTCGACAGGTCGCCGGGGCTGTACTTGAAGTTGGCGATGTTGATCGTCGAGCTGACCGGCCCGGCCCGGTCGGGCAACGGCGTCGGGTACTCGCCGCCGTGGTGGTCGTTCTCGGGCAGGTGCCCGTGGTTGGGCGGCCCTTCGGTCTGGATCGGGACATAGCGCGTCTCGTCCGTGTAGGTCGTGCGCTTGACGTAGCGACTAACCCACCGGTAGCGCGGGCGGGGGCGCCTGTGGCGTCGGCGGTGAGCACGCCGAGCGTGGTGATGATGGCGGGCCCGCGCTCGGCGGCGCGCCCGGCGCGGCTTGACCCTCACCCTGACCCTGGTCTTGACCCGGCGGGTGTGGGCCACCCGGACGTTCTCGGTTTGGAAGGGATCCACGCCCCCGTGGTCGCCGGGAGCCACCCAGGCCATGACGATGCCCATGCCTTCGTACCAGCTCGCGTACTCGGCGTCGTAGACGGCATTGAGACGGATCCGATCGCCCGGGCGCACCTGGACTCGCCAGTCGGGCGGGGTGACGGTCATCGCCAGGTCCCACGAGACCGGTCCGCCGGGGTCGTAGTAGTGGGCGCGGGAGTTGAAGATCCGGCGCTCCTGCGTGGAGGCGCCCGACCCGCGCACGAGCGAGACCTCGTCGGTGAGGCCGCCGGGATGCACATGGCCCCCCATCCCGATCAGGGTGCCCGCGAACTGGGACGGAATCGTGAAGTCGTAGCCCACCCCGTTGCCCGGCTGGGCGTTGCCGAAGGGATCGAACCGGGCACAGGTCTCGCGGGGATAGACGCAGACCCGCTTGCCCGTGGCGGGATCGACGTGTCCGTAGCCGCGCTGGACGTTGAACACCGGGTAGTAGGGGTGGTCGGCGTTGCGCACGTCGATCCACAGCGGCAGCACGCTCTTGATCCCCTGCGCCTCGGCCGAGGCCTTGGGGATGAAGTCGACGTCGTAGGTGACGTAGACGGGGGCGTTCTGGCTCGTCAGGTTGTGGAGCATGTAGTCGAGCAGCCACACGTCGGAGGCGTGCACGAGCAGCCCGTAGCCGTGGGGCGCCTGGTTGGCCGTCTTCTCCTCCCCCACGCCATAGAACGGCAGGTAGTTGCCGTACTGGGGGATCGAGGTCCAGACCGCGTGGTGCAGGTGGAGCTCGTCGACGGGCGGAACCGACCCATCCGGACGCACCATGTTGGCTTGGACCCTCACCATGTAGCCGTCGTAGTTGGGCTTGGAGATCTGCTGGCCCAGGAGCTGGTAGTTGGCGCCCGGCGTGATGCTCACCGGCCCGTAGGCGAAGTGCAGGCGGGTGCAGTCCTTATAGGTCGTATCGGCGCACTTGTCGCCCGAGATCACCGGCGCCCCTAGCCCCTGGGCGGGATTGGGCGAGTCCGCCCGCGCGCCGGCGGGCACCAGGAGGGCGGCTAGTGCGGCGGCCGCTAGCCAAAGCCGTGCCCGCTGAAGCTCGCGCGACGCGAGCCGCGCATACCTCTCGACCAACGCGCGCCTCCCTCGGCGGCCGCTTGCCCTTACCGTGCGTAACATTACCATGAGTAGCAGGAGGCCTGTGCCGCCGATGCCGATCGCCAGGAGCACATCCAAAGAACGGGCGCGGGTGCGCCATCGTGACGCGCCGCGCCGGGTTCCCCGCGCGCTGCGCGAGCGGCAGATGATCGACGCGGCCGCCGGCCTGTTCGCCGAGCGCGGCTACCACGCCGTCTCGATGGACGCAATCGCCCAGGCGGCCGGCGTGTCCAAGCCGATGGTCTATGCCTACTTCGAGTCCAAGGAAGGCCTCTTCCTGGCCTGCGTGGAGCGGGCGACCGAGCACCTCATCGAGGGCGTGGAGCAGGCAACCCCGCCCCACCTACCCAACGACGAGCGCATGTGGCGCGGTCTGCTTGCGGTCTTCACGTTCATCGAGGAGCACCGCGAGGCGTGGGCGCTGCTCTATCCCGATGGCCCCCCGAGCGGCGGTCCCTTCTTCGCCGGCGCCCACCGCGCGAGCGAGGCGATGGCAGCGCTGCTCACGCGTCTGCTTCGCGACGCCGCGGTCGCCAGTGGGGTCGATCCCGACGTCGCCGAGGAGGAGACCGAGCCGATCGCCCGAGCGCTGGTGGCCGCGGTCGAGGGCCTGGGCTCGTGGTGGGTCAGGAACCCCACGGCCCCCAAGGAGCTCCAGGCATTGCGGCTCATGAACCTGATCTGGATGGGTCTGGGCAACACCGTTCGCGGCAACCTGTGGCTGCCGCCCGCGCCGGCGTGACGCAGTCTCGGCGATAGCGAGTCGGCCGCCGCCTCGGGTAAAACAGCCCCGGGGCGGCGACCGAACGGGTTTGCAACATCCCCAAAAGTGGGTACCATCCGTGCCGCGAGGGGCGCGGGCCTCTCGCATAGCAGGGTGACTTCGGCACGACGCCGTTGACGGGTAGTTCGGGGCCGAGGCAGGGATACCGACAAGGGAGATGTCGAAATGAACGCTCGTGGTTGGCTTGGGCGGTTGGGGCTAGGACGGCCGAGTCCGGCCATGGTGGTGGCGATCGTGGCGTTGGTGGTCGCTATGGGAGGGACCTCGATCGCCGCCTCGGGGGTGCTGATCCATTCAAGCTCTCAGGTCGCCCGGGGGGCGATCAAGGGCAAGAACATCGCCTCGGCGACGATCACCGCGCGCAACCTGGCCTCGGGCAGCGTGCGCCCGGTGACCCTGGACCGCGGCCTGCGCGGCCTGATCGCCACCGCCGCGCGCGCTAATAAGTCGGCCGGTGGGCCGGCGGCGGCGCCCGCCGGCGCTAGCGGCGGGGGCGCGATGTCCTCGGCCCGAGAGGTGATCCGCAAGGACGGCCCCGATAACCAGCCCGGCGGCAAGATGATCACCATCGCCACCATGCCCGCGCTGGACCCCGGGGTATGGGCGATCTTCGCCAAGACCGTAGTCCAGGGCAAGTTCAATAACACCACCGACCTAAACACGATCCTCACCCGCCTGGGCCAGGGCGGCGACTCAGACGCCGAGTGTCGCCTGGACGCCGCCGGCGACCAGGACGTCACCTTCGCCCCCATCACCGCGCCCAGCGCCAGCCACCTAGCCGGCGCGAGCATGCAGATCACCCGCTCGCTGGGCGCCCCCGGCGACATCAAGGTCAGCTGCGGCTCAAGCGGCCAACCCTGGCACGCCTCCAACACCACCATCATCGCCATCAAACTCTCCGACGCCCCCCGCCAAGAAGTCACCGGCTAAGCCAGCGCCGGACTATCGCTCGGGGACCGCGGGCCCTTGGGCGAACAGTCGCATGAGGTAGTCCCCCAGGTCCACCCCTTCCCGGTGCAGCCGCCACAACTCGGCGGTCGGCGGGAGGGGCTGGGCCTCGGGAATCGTGTGAAGCGCAGGCTCCAGACAGGCGCGGGCTAGACCCGCGGCGTCCTGTTCGGCGACGTCGCGGTCGTAGTGGGCGAGCACGGCGGCGCGCAGGCGGGGACCTAGGGGGTGCTCGTTGTAGTGGGGCGCGCGGTGGTCGAGCGAGTAGTGGTAGAAGCGATTGCCGCGCTCGCCGCGGTCGGCGATCTGATCTAGCGTTCCGCTGCCCACGTGCAGCACGTAGCTGTGATGCAAGAAGGGGAAGCTCTCGATGCGCAGACCGGCGGCGAGAACGGCGCGCTGGAGCGCATCAGACGGTGATCCGTCGTCCAGGAACGGCGGGAAGGGCGCCCGCCACACCTGCGAGGGATCGAGCATCAGCGTGCTCAGCGCTACCAGCTCGCGGTCGGTCACCCGCCCTTCGAACTGTTGGCCGATGATCGCCGCCCCGGTGCGACGCAAGGTGGCCACGGCGTCTTTGACCACCGCCGCCCGCAGCAGCAGCACATCGGAGTCGAGCACCCACACGTAGTCGATGCGCTGATCCGCCTCCGCCGCCCGCTGACGGCGAGCCAGCCAGGAGATCCCCTGATTGACGCCCGGCCCGTGGTAGCGGTGGCGACGGTTGCGGATCACGTGCACCAGCCCGGCCCGTTCGAGCTCGTCGAGCATCTCGACGGATCCATCGCGCGAGCCGTTGTCCACCACCACGATGGCGGCGAAGCGCTCCGCGCCCACGATCCGATACATCGAGTAGATGAGCTGCGCGATGAGCGGGCGGGTGCCGTAGTTGACGACCACGGCGGCCACGCGATCGCCGGCGTCGCTGCGCGCCGCCTCGGTGGGCCACGGCACGCGGTGCCGGCGCTCGTGGCGGTTGCGGGCGCGCGCGCGGGCGTGCGACAGCGCGGAGACCAACCGCCGGTGGGCCCGGTGGCGCAGGCCCGGCGGCCGGGCGGCGACACGCGTGGCGGCGGCGCTGCCGCCCGAGCTCATCTAGCCGCGCTCCCCAGCAGGCGCTTCAGGAATCCCTCCCTTTGCGCGGGCGGCGCCTGGGGAAGCTCGCTTCCGGCCAGGATCGCGGCGGGCGCCGCCTCGGTCATCCAGCCCAGGCGCGCCGCGAGGCCAGGATGGCGCCGGGCCGCCTCGTGCAGATGTTCGCCGAGCGTGGGCGGGCGCCAGTCGGCGGAATGGGCGTCCGAGGCCAGGGCCGAGCCCCAGCCCCGCTCGATTGCCGTCAGGGCCAGGGGTCGAGCGGGCGAACGGCGCTGTAGCGAGCGCGCGGTGATCTGGACGAGCACGCCGTCCTCGACCAGGCGCCCCAGCCGGTCGGCGTGCAACTGAAACGAGGGATTGAGCTCGGGGTGAGCGAGCGTCACGCGAAAACCACGGCTGCGCACCGAGGCCAGCAGGTTCTCGAAGATCGAGGGCAAGGCGCCATAGGGGGTCTCCAGCAATAGGTCGGTGCCGTTGCCGGCCAGCGTCGCCGCGCGCAAGTCCTCATCGGAGGCCTCCAGGGCCGCCGAGATGTCGACCTCGGCGCCGGGGAGGACCTCGAGCTCGACGCCGGCACGCGCGAACTCGCGATTGAGCTCGGCGACCCGAGACGCCAGCTCGCTCGGGCGCACGTCGGGAAAGTCCTCGCGCAGGTGCGGCGTGGCGACGATGCGGCGCGTGCCCGAGCGCGCCGCGACCTCGGCCATGGCCAGGCTCCCGGCCAACTCCGCGGGACCGTCGTCGATGCCGGGAAGCACGTGGCTGTGCAGGTCGATCACGTGGCGGCTCGAACGCGGGACGGAAACGGCACTTCTGACACGGTACCCGGGACATGGCTGGGCTCGACCGCGACCTGCCGGCGCTGATCCTGCTGCTCGGGGTCGAGCTGGTGCTGCTGTGGCGCGGCCAGCGCCGGCTGTTCTGGGCGATTGCGCGCGCCAGCGGCTCACGGATGCTGGCCTACGCGCTGGCGTTGCCGGGAACGGTCCTGCACGAGGGCGCCCACTATCTGGCCTGCCTGACCCTGGGGGTAGCGGTAGGACGACAGCTGGGCGCCGGTCCCGATCGGGTGCGCCTGTTCTGGCCCCGTCGCACGCCCGAGGGCGACGTGGTCCTGGGCGGCGTTCCCCACGCCCAAACCGACCCCGTGCGCCAGGCGCTGATCGCGATCTCACCCCTGCTTCTGATCCCCCCGGTGCTCGCCCTGCTCACGCGACTGCTCCTAGGTCCGCACGGGCTCACGCAGCTGCCTGACGTCCTCGGGCGCGTGCCCCTGTGGCAGGCCGTGCTGTGGGGATACCTGGCGCTCTCGTGCGGGCAGGCCGCGTTCCCGTCTCCCGGGGATCGCGTGGGGCTGGTCGGAGGAACGGTGCTCGCTGGGCTGGTGATCGTGGTCGGCTGGGCCCTGGTCGCCGTGGGACCGGCGGGCTCGGTGGCCGACGTGCTCGGGGCCGTGGTCGGCGTGCTCGCCCTGCCCGCGGCCACGGCGGCGCTGACGCTGGCCCTCCTGGAGCTGAGCGCTCGCCTACGTCGCGCCGCCTAGAGCGCTAAGCGGCGGATGACGGCGGCCCGTCCCCGGCGCGCGCCCGCGCCAGCAGGTCGGCGATCGCCTCCTCGGAAACCTCCGAGAAGTCTTGATACCACAGCCCGACGGCCCGGAACGGTTCGGGCATGGCGGCGCACACGAGCTCGTCGGCCTCGGCCTCGACCTTGGCCGCGGTCTCGGCGGCGGCGACCGGCACCGCGGCCATGACCCACCGGGCCGCGAGCCGGCGGAGCACCGCCATGGCGGCGAGCATCGTCGAGCCGGTCGCCAGCCCGTCGTCGACGACGATCACTGCGCGACCGGCGACGTGGGGGCCCTCGGGAGGCTGCCCGCTCGCCCGGAGCCGCCGCTCGAGCTCGGCCTGGGCGGCGGCGGTGACCTGCTCGATCTCATCCGCGCTCACGCGCGCCTCGCGTACCACGTGCTCGTCGAGGACACGCACCCCGGGGCCGATCGCCCCCAGCGCGAGCTCGGGTTGACCCGGCACGCCCAGCTTTCGCACGACCAGGACGTCCAGCGGCGCACCGAGCGCCCGGGCGACCTCGAACGCCACCGGCACGCCGCCGCGGGGC
>VAYS01000019.1 GCA_005883215.1 Actinomycetota bacterium | reverse complement strand
TCCCTGGTTCCCAAGAGCACAGCGCTCGCCCAAGACCTCGACGAGTACCTGGCCTACTACAACACCGACCGCGCCCACACCGGGCGCCACACCAAAGGCCGCATCCCCAGCGACATAGTCTTCGGCGCCCACAAGATGAGCACGGTCAGATGAGCACCAACCGTCGCTACAACTCGGGAATAGGACGCGCTAGGCCCTAGCGCCGCGTCGGGCGGCGCTTGGCCGGACTGGCGTCCTCGGCCAGTACCGCCCCCGGAGTTTAGGATCGGCGCGATGAGCGAGCAGGACGTGGAGCTGGTCCGCGGCGTCTATGAGGAGACCTATCGGGCCGAGGAGTGGAAGCGCCTACTGCCCCTCTATCACCCGGACCTCGTCTATCACCCGCGGGCGGATGAGCCCGACGCGCACGTGCACCACGGGCGCGGCTCGTTCGAGCGCCTGATATCGGGATGGATGGACGCCTTCGCCGAGATCAGCTTCGATGTCCTCGACGTCTTCGAGGCTGGCGGCTGCGTGGTCGCCTCGACGGTGCTCAACGGACGGGGAGGCGCCAGCGGCGTCGAGGTCAGCGATCCCTACGTGTTCGTGGTCAAGCTGCGCGACGGGCTGATCCTCGAGACGTGGGAGTACAAGACCCTCGCCGAGGCGCTCCAAGCCCTCGGCGAGCGCCGCCAAGACGCCGGGCGGTCTTCGTCTCGCTAGCCTGCGGCGTGCGGGTGGGTCGCGCGCGCATGGGTCGCGCGCTCGCTACCAGAAGGCCTCGTGGCGCTCCATCACGCCCCGGCCCTCCCGCACCTCGGTGCCGCCGGGCAGGACACCGGAGAAGGTCCCGAACGGCTGCTCATAGTCGCTGCGCACGAGGAGCAGGTTGTCGCGCCGGGCCCGCCGCGCCTCGACGGAGAAGGCCAGCCGCTCGCCTTGCTCGAAGACGATCGCCGACAGGTCCTCGGCGAAATGCACCGGCGCCACCTCGGACGGCTCACCCGCCACCCACAGGGTGCGCTCGCTGTGGCGGGGCGGGTCGTTGATCCCGCTCACCAGGTTCCAGGCCAGCGGTTGGCCGTGCTGGTCCTCGCCCACCGCCGCCGACCAGCGCCAGCGGGTGGGGCGCGGGTGATAGCCGGCGCTGTCGTCGATCACCGCCCGCGCCTTGACCGGCACGCGGCGGCCGTCGAGGCGGGCCTCGCCGCGCGCCGCCACACCGCCCTGCTTGCGCGTCCAGGTATAAGCGCGCCCGGCGCGGCACACCGTCTCCACGCCGTCGTCCTCGTCGATCTCCAGCTCGAGACAGACGCCGCCCTGACGCACGCGCACGCGTCCCTCGGAGAGCTCGAGGTGGCGGTGCGAGAGCAGGCCGGTGCGCTGGTGCAGGCGGCGCCGGGTGCGGTCCCAGAGCGCCCAGAAGGTCTGACGCGCCGGCCCCACCCGCACGTCGCCGACGCAGATCATCAGCTCTGACCCGAACACCCCCACGTAGCGCCAGCGCTTGAGCGGACGCCCCGCCCGCCAGCGGGCGAGCCGGTCGTGGGGGGGAAGCGCCAGCCCCGACGGCGGTCCGCCCGCCCGCGCCGGCGCGCCGCGCCAACGCCGGGGCGGGCCGGGAACCGGCGCCGCGCCGCGCCGGCCGGGCCCCCGGTAGGGCAGGCGCTCCAGCGGCTCGGCCCCGTGCAGGGGCGCGTTCATGGTCTCGACGCTATCGGCTCTATGCTTCAGGCCAATTCATTGACTGACCAGTCAATCCAATTCGCGGGCGCCGGCGGCGCCACCGTCGCGCCGGGTGAGCAGACCCGACGCCGGGAGGGCGCGGCGTGAGGGCGGCGGCCATCCAGATGAACTCCACCGACGACGTGGGGGCCAACCTGGCCACCGCCGACCGGCTGACCCGGGCGGCGGCGGCCGACGGGGCCAGGCTGGTCGTCCTGCCCGAGAAGTGGACCGTGCTGGGCGCCCCCGAGCACCTGCGCGCCGGGGCCCAGACGCTCGAAGGCGAGGCGATCGGCTGGGCGCGCTCGGCGGCGGCGGAGCTTCAGATCGATCTGGTGGCCGGCTCGATCGCCGAGCGGCGAGCCGACGCGGACAAGCTCGCCAACACCTCGGTGCACGTGGGTCCAGACGGCGAGATCGCCGCCGTGTACCGCAAGGTCCACATGTTCGACGTCGAGGTCGAGGGGGTCGTCTACCGCGAGTCTCAGACCGAGGAGCCGGGCGACGAGCTGGCGCTCAGCAGCACCGCCGACGGGGTCGAGCTGGGCCTGAGCATCTGCTACGACGTGCGCTTTCCCGAGCTGTATCGGATCCTGGCGCTGCGGGGGGCGCGCGTGGTCGCCATCCCGGCGGCGTTCACGCTGGCCACCACCCGCGACCACTGGGAGACGCTGGTCCGCGCCCGGGCCATCGAGGACCAGGTGTTCGTGGTCGCCGCCAACCAGCTCGGCACCCACCCGGACGGCAACCGCTCGGGGGGGCGCTCGCTGATCGTCGACCCCTGGGGCGTGGTGCTCGCTCAGGCGCCCGACTCCGAGTGCCACATCGTCGCCGACCTCGATCTCGAGCGCCAACGGCGGATCCGCGCCCAGCTGCCGTCGCTGGCCAACCGGCGCCCGGGCGCCTATGCCTGGCCGCAGGAGGTGGCGCTCTGATGGCCACCGCGCGGCGCCAGGCGGCGGCCGACAAGCGGCGGACGATCCTCGACGCCGCCGTGCGCGTGTTCGCCCGCCAGGGCTTTCACTCCTGCCGGGTCTCGGACATCGCCGACGAGGCCGGCGTGGCCTACGGGCTCGTCTACCACTACTTCGACTCCAAGGACGAGGTGTTGGACACGCTGTTCTTGGAGCGCTGGAACATCATGGTCGACGTGATCCGCACGATCGACGGGCAGGACCTGCCGGCGCGGGAGAAGCTCTATTCGATCGTCTCGTTCATCGTCGACTCCTACCGCCACGAGCCCGACGTGATGAAGGTCATCATCGTCGAGGTCACGCGGGCCGCCAACTCGTTCGGCCAGACCCATCTGCGGGCCATCGACGAGGCCTACGGGCTGATCGCCGGGATCGTCAGCCGCGGCCAGCGCGAGGGCAGCTTCAACCCCGACGTGAGCCCGCTGTTCGCCGCCTTCACCTTCTACGGGGCGATCGAGCAGGTGCTCACCGGCTGGATCTTCGACATGCTGCCCCAGGGCGAGCGGGACCTCGAGCAGGCCAAGCACTTCATCATCGAGACGATCTGCGGAGGGCTGGACCGGGCGGACTCGTCCAAATAGCGCGATCTGATTGACTGCCCGGCCGATGCAGAACGACCTCGCCAAACGTCTGATGTGGTCGGGCTTGCTGGCCGGCCTGGGGGCCCTGGCCAGCATCGCCACCCAGCGGACCGCGGCGCTGATCTGGCAGCGGGTGTTCGGGGAGGACCCGCCCGAGTGAGTACCCCCGGGTCCGAGCCGCCGCCCGGCGTGGGAGGGCTGGGCGCGTCGGGCGACCAGGGGCCCCCGGCCGCTCAGGACCTGGCCGCCCCCCAGCGCCCGGAGGTCGCCGTGGGGCTGGCCTTCGCCGGTGGGCTGCTGGCCGCGATCCTGCTCAAGCGCCTTGCCGCCTGACACCGAATCCCAGAACATCGCCACCGCGATCTCGGAGGTCACCGAGCGGGCCACTCTGCTGATCCGCGAGGAGATCGAGCTGGCCAAGGCCGAGGTGACCGAGAAGGTCACCCGGCTGCTCAAGGGCATCGTGGTGGGCGCCGCCGCCGGCGTGTTCGTGCTCACCGCGCTCCTGTTCGCGCTGCACGGCTTTGCCTGGCTGGCCTGGTTCGAGCTGTTCTCGAGCAACCAGACCTACTTCTGGGGGTTCTTCGTGGTCGCCGGAGCGCTGCTGCTGCTCGGGGCCCTGGCCGGGTTCCTGGCCGCCCGCGCGGTGCGCTCGGGCGCGCCGCCCACCCCCGAGATGGCCCTCGACGAGGCGCGCAAGATCCGCGACACGGTGGCCGCGTCGCCGCCGGTCGCCGGCGAGGCGCCCTCGCCCTCGACGCTTACCGTGGGCGCCCCCGAACCACCGCCCATCGGCCCCCCGCCCGAGGGGGGTCCGTGATGCCCGAGCGCAGCGCGGCCGAGATCCGCGCCTCAGTCGAGGCCAACCGGGCCCAGCTCGGCCTCTCGCTCGAGCGCCTGCGCGGCGAGGTGGCCGAGCTCACCGACTGGCGCAGACACCTGGTGCGCCACCGCACCGAGGTGCTGATCGGCGCCGCCGTCGCCGGATTCGTGATCGGCGGCGGACTCGCGGCGCTGGGCGGACTCCGGCGCCGCCGCCGCGGCTGAGCGGCGGGCGCTAACCCGCGGGGCTCAGGAAGCGAGCGGGCAGGCCGCCGACCCCGAGCAGGCCGGGGCCGGTGTAGACCCCGATCACCGGGCCGACCTCCGAGACGAAGAGCGGCTCGGAGCCGAACAGCTCGCGACCGCGCTCGACCAGACGCTCGGCCTGCTCGGCGGCCTGGATGTGCTGCACGATCCAACCGTCGGCGCCCCGATCGTGCAGCGAGGTCATGTACTCGACCATGCGCTCGAACGCCCGCCCGGCGGTGCGCACGCGCTCGACGGGCAGGATCTCGGAGCCCAGCGAAAGGATCGGCTTGACCCGCAGGGCGCCGCCCAGCCAGGCCTGGGCTCGCCCGATGCGGCCTCCGCGCTGGAGGAACTCCAGCGTGTCCACGCAGAACCAGATATCCAGCGCCTCGCGCGCGCGGCGCGCGCGCTCGCTGACCGTCGCCAGGCCGGCGCCCCCATCGGCGGCCGCCGCGGCGGCGAGAACGACACCGGCCAGGCCACCACAGGCGGTTTCGCCGTCGATCGTCTCTATGCGCTCGCTCAGGCCGCGCTCCTCCAGCAGGGCGCGGGCCTGGGTGGCGGCGCCGAAGGTCCCGGAGATCCCGCCCGAGAGGTGGATCGAGCAGATGTCCTGCCCCGCCTCGAGCAGGGGCTCGTAGACCGCGAGGAAGTCGCCGATCGAGGGTTGGGAGGTGGAGGGCATCTCGCGCCCGCTGCGCAGGCGCTCATAGAAGGCGTCGTAGTCGGCGATCTCGCTCTCGCGGAACGCCTCCTCCCCCCAGCTGACGTAGAGGCTCACCTGCTGGACGCCGCGCGCCCGCGCCAGGTCGCGGGGCATGTAGTGCGTCGTGTCGGTGACGATCGCCACGCCCGCCATCGGCGGCGGACCCTAGCAACGCGGTTCGGGGCGGCCCGACGCGGCCCTGCCACACTGCGCCCGTGCCCACCACGCTGCTGACAGGGGGAGCCGGCCTGGTCGGGTCCCACGTGGCGCGCCGGCTGGTGGAGCGCGGAGACCGGCTGCGCGTGACTGTGCGCAAGCGCACGCGCCTGGAGAACCTGGCTGGCATCGAGCACGAGGCCGTGCGCTGCGACATTCTCGAACGCGACCAGGTGCGCCGCGCCCTGCGCGGGGCCGAGCGGGTCTTTCACACCGCGGGACTGACCAACCTGCGCGCCTCCAACGACCAGCTCTTCCGGGTAAACGTGCTCGGGACCCGGATCGTGCTCGAGGAGGCGCTCCGGGCCGGGGTCGAACGCGTCGTCTACACCTCCTCGGTGGCCGCCGTGGGTCCCGCCCCCCAGGGCTCGACCGCGGACGAAACCCAGGTGTTCCGCGCCGGCGGATACGGGCTCGCCTACGTCAACTCCAAGCACGAGGCCGAGACCGAGGCCCTGCGCCTGGCCGCCCATGGCCTACCGGTGGTGATCGTCAACCCGGCCCACGTCCTGGGCCGGGGAGACGTCAATCGCTCCTCCACCGAGCTGGTGCGGCGCTTCCTGCGGCGTGACATCCCGGGCTACGTGGACGGGGCCCTGAACGTCGTCGACGCCGAGGACGTCGCCGAGGGCCACCTGCTGGCCGACGAGAAGGGCACCATCGGCGAGCGCTACATCCTCGGCAATCGCAACTTCACGCTGGACCGGCTGTTCGCCGATCTCGGCCGCCTGTCGGGGGTCGACCCCCCGGCGGTCAAGCTGCCGCTGCAGGCCGCCTACCTGCTGGCCAACGCGGCCGAGCGCATGCCCGGGCGCCCGCTGGTGACCGTGGCCGAGGTCCGGGCCGCCTCGCTGTGGTGGGCCTACCGCTCCAACAAGGCGCGCAAGCAGCTCGGCTGGGTCCCCTCCCACCACGAGGACACATTGGAGAAGACGATCGCCTGGTACCGCGAGCGCGAGGGCGAGCGCCTGGCCTCGCCGGGCACCCGTCAGCCCATCGCGCTGCGGGCCATGGGGTACGCCGTGCGCCAGGGCGACGCGCTGCTGGCCAGGGTGGCGTCCTAGGCGCACGGCGGCGCTACGCTGCGGGCGCGTGGCCACCTTCTACCGCTGCCCCAACCCGACCGACTGGCTCTGTCCCTGCGGCCGCGTGGCGCGCGAGCTGCGCCGCCGCGGCGTCGCCTACGACGAGGTCCGCGTCCCCTATCGCCGCTCACGGCGGCCCGAGGTGATCGCCCTCAGTGGCCAGCCCCGGGTGCCCATCGTGGTCCTCGACGGCGAGCCGGTGTGCGACTCGCACCGGATCGTCGAGCACCTGCGCTGGCGGGCCGGGGAACCCCGGTGAGCGCAACCCGGTGAGGCCCGGCGTCCGCCCGCTGGCCGGGCTCGCGGCGCTTGCCGGCCTGCTGCTGGCCCCCGCGCTGGCGCTCGCCGGGGATCCGATCATGCCGTTGTCCTCGGTGCACGGGGGCATGGACTGCACGGGCTACTCGGTCATCGCCGGGACCGACATCGCCGGCTTCGACGTCCACGTGATCAGCGTGGTCGCCGGCGCGGGCACCGCGCAGCCCGGGATCCTGGTGCGCGCCTCGGGTCCAGCGGTCGACGCCACCGGGCTGGGGGCCGGCTTCTCGGGCTCGCCGATCTACTGCCCCGACGACCAGGGCGTGCGGCGTGTGATCGGTGCGGTCAGCCAGTCGGTCGGCCAGTACGGCAACACGGTCGCGCTGGCCACCCCGATCGAGGCGATACTCGGCGAGCCGGTAGTGCCCCCGCGCAGCGCCCGTGGCGACCCCGCCCTGCTGCGCAGCGCCCGGCCGCTGGGAGAGCCGCTGGTGGTGGGCGGGGTGAGCCCGGCGGTCGCGGCGCCCTTCCAGCGCGCGGCGGCCCGCGCCGGGCGCGTCCTCTACGTGGTGCCCACCGCCCCGGTGCCGGGCTTTGGCATCCAGCCGCTGCGGCCGGGGTCCGCCGTGTCCACCGGCCTGTCCAGCGGCGACGTATACGCCGGCGCGATCGGCACCGTGGCGTACACCGACGGGCCCAACGTGTGGGCATTCGGCCACCCGCTCGACGCGGCCGGGCGGCGCCTGCTGCTCCTCCAGGACGCCTACGTGTACTCGGTGATCGACAACCCGATCAGCACCGACGCCGTCCCCGGCACCTACAAGCTCGCGGCCCCCGGCCACGACCTGGGCACGGTGACCGGGGATGGCCTGTCGGCGGTCACCGGGAGAATCGGCGCGCTGCCGCCGAGCTTCCCCCTACGCGTGCGGGCGCGCAGCCTGGACACCGGCGAGGTCGTGACCCTGAACAGCAGGTTGGCGGACGAGAGCTCGGTCGGGCTGCCCACCGGCAGCTCCTCGCTGTCGCTGGTGGCCCCGATGGCGGTCGACCAGGCCGCCGCCACCGTCCTGCACAGCTCTCCGGCGCGCCAGAGCGGCGCCGTGTGCCTGAGCATCCGGGTAGCGGGGCTGGCCAAGGCGATGGGCTTTTGCAATAGCTACGTCGCCACCGGAGCCCCGAGCTCGACCTCGAGCGAAGCGGCGGTCGAGCAGCTGCTCACCAGCGACCTCGGCCAGGCATTGCAGAGCCTGGACGACTTCCAGTTCGGGGTCCCGCGGATCAAGAGCGTGCAGGTCAGCCTGACCCTCGCCGCGGGGCTCCGCCAAGGGATCATGCTCGGCGCCCGGGCCCTGGGCGTGGGCCGTCCCGGGCGCCGGCTGCGTCTGGCGCTGACCCTGCAGCACCCCTACGGCAACCGCGAGCGCCGGATCGAGACGGTGCGGGTGCCCCGCGGTCTGCCGCGCGGGCGCTACGTGCTCTCGCTCACCGGAACCCCCGAGGACAGCGCCAGCTCGCCGGGCACCTCGACGGTGACGATCGACCTCTCCGGTGGCTCGGGCGGCGGCGGCTCCACCGGCCAGGGCCCGCGCTCATTGGCGGCGGTGGCCGATGCGATCGCCGCCATCCATCGCTACGACGGCGTGCGCGGTCGCTTCGTCCGGACCGGACCGGCCGTCGCCGCGGCGCGGGCGCTGGCCGCGGCGGCGCCCCGACCGCGCCCCCAGCGGCGCCGGCCGGCGCGCTCTCCCGGCGGGGGGGCGCAGGGCCGGCTGTTTCGCGACCCGGGGCTGCGGATCAGCGGCACCGCCCGCCTGCCGGTGACGGTGCGCTGAGCGCGCTAGAGGCGGTTCTCGATCCCCAGCGGCCGGGGAGCGACCTCGGCCTCGGTCGCCTCGGGCGGCGACTGGGGCGCCTCGACGCCCAGCACCTGCGCCAGCTCGCCCGACTGGTACATCTCGGTGACGATGTCGCAGCCGCCGACGAGCTCGCCGCGCACGAACAGCTGGGGGATCGTCGGCCAGTTCGACAGCGCCGAGAGCTCTTGGCGGATGCGGGGATCGGGGAGCACGTCGACCGCCGCGAACGGGGCCTGGAGCGCCTGCAGCGCGGCCACCGTGCGGGCCGAGAATCCGCAGGCCGGTTGATCCGGGGTGCCCTTCATGAACAGGAGCACCGCGTTCTCGTCGATCGCCCCGGCGATCGCCGCCCGGATCGGGTTCTCCGGGGCAGACTCGGCCGGTGGCTCGGGGGGGCGCGAAGGGGGGGACTGCGGGTCGTGGCTCATAGCTGTGGCTCCGTCTCGGTTCGCAATGAGAGTGCGTGGATGGGTCCGCCGATCTCCTCGCCGAACACGCGGTAGACCAGACGGTGCTGCTCGATGCGGCTGAGGCCGGCAAACGCGGGCGAGACCACGGTGGCCTGGAAATGATCGCCGCCGCCGGTGTAGTCCTGGACGTCGGCCTTGGCCTGCGGAATGGCGGCCTCGATGCGCCGCTTTATCTCCTCTGCCGTGGGCACCCAGGGCCAGCCTAGAGCAAGTCCGCCGTCCCGCTACAATTTCTGAAGTGATCACCATCACCGACAAGGGCGCCGAGAAGGTGCGGGACTTCCTGGCCGGCCAGAACGCCGACGCGGCGGCGGCCGGCCTGCGCGTCGGAATCCGGGGGGGCGGATGCTCGGGGTTTCAGTACCAGCTGGCGTTCGACCAGCAGCGCGACGACGACGCGGTCTTCGAGGATCATGGGCTCAAGCTGCTGGTGGACAAGGCGAGCCTGCCCTACATCGCCGGCTCGGTGATCGACTACCAGGACAGCCTCCAGGGCGCGGGGTTCCAGGTCAACAACCCCAACGTCGTGGCGGCCTGCGGCTGCGGCTCCTCCTTCCGCGTCGCCGACGAAGAGCAGGTCTCGGCCGTCTGAGCGGCCCCTCCGGGGCCCGCAGACGGGTCCCGCTGGCGGGCGGGATGCTCGCGCTCGCGGTGGCCGCCAGCGGCTGCGGCGGCCAGCATCATCGGCCCTCCGGCCTCCCCACTCCGCCGCCCAGCGGGCGGGTCACGCCCGCCTTCGGCATCACCGAGGGAAACGCCCACCTGATCGCGCCGGGCAGCGCCGATCCCGCACCGAGCGGCTTCGCCTGGGCCCGAGCCGCGCTGTGGTCGCTGCACCCCCGCTACCTGCGCGTCGACGTCGACTGGTCCAAGCTGCAACCCCGCCCCGATCAGCCCCCCGGCCTGGACACCCCCCAGGACGGCTGCGCCCGGGGCCGGCCGCCATGCGCTCCCTATCGCGGCCTGCGCGACGTGCTGGCCGCGATCGCGGCCCGCCAGCGGGCGGGCAGCCCGGTCGAGCCGGTGCTGAACTTCTACGGGGCGCCGGCGTGGGCGGCCAGCGCCCCGGGCTCCTGTGAGCCGCCGGCCACGCCCCGCGCCGCCCGGGCCCCGCGTCCCCAGGCGCTCCCGGCCTACGCCGCGCTGGTCTCCGACGTGCTGGCGCTCGCCCGCAGCGTCGGCCTTCAGGTCTACTACCTGAGCCCGTGGAACGAGCCCAACAGCCCCCTTTTCCTCAGCCCCCAGCGCGACGTCTGCGACGCCGGCGCGCCGCCCGCGCGCAGCGCCGCCGCCTACGCCGCGCTGGTGCGCACGATGCGCGGCGTCCTGCGCTCGGACCCCCAGCCCCACGTGCTCGTCCTCGGCGAGCTGGCCGGCGGCGCGGGCGCCGGCCCCTACTCGAGCGCGATCCCCGAGTTCGTCTTCGCCCTGCCCGACGACGTGGTGTGCTCGGCCGGCGTGTGGTCGATGCACGCCTATGCGCGCTATCCCCGCCCCGGGGCCGACCAGGCGGCGCTCCTGGAGCGGGCGCTCGACCGGCGGGCGCGCTGCGCGCGCGGAGCCTCGATCTGGGTGACCGAGACCGGCGCCGGTGCGCCCCGCCCGGGCGGGGCGCGCCAGTCGACCCCCGTCGAGCAGCACGCCGCCTGCCAGGCCCAGGGGGCGATGCTCGATCGCTGGGACCGCGACCCCCGGGTAAAGGCGATCTTCCAGTACAGCTTCCGCCAGGACCCCGCCTTTCCGGTGGGCCTGATCGGTCCCGCGCTCAAGCGCCCGTTCTGGACCTTTTTCTTGTGGAAGGTGTGGAACTGGCCGGCCTACGGCGGGGGCGACCCCCGGCTGTGGGCGGGCTGCGCTTAGACAGGTCGAGCTCGTCGCGGCCGTGGCCGGCGCCACCGCCCCGCTTCCGCTCGCAGACCCGATCGGGCATCCGAGGTTTCGGGCAGTGGGCGCCCGCGTTGTACACACAGCGAGTCGCTGGTGGCGCCGGCCCCGATAGGACCTCGATGGCCCTCCGCTTCGTTCTTAGCGGTCGTCTGCTCGCCCCCGATCGCACGCCCTCTCGCTGTGCAAAGCGCAAGCCAGCAAGTTTCCGCGAACCCGGGAGGAAGTCCGGTCCTCATGCGCGGGGACGCATCCCCGAGGCGCTCGCTGCCGAGACGTCATCGAGCGCCGTGATCTCGCCGAGGAACTCGGCGAAGTCGAGTCGCGGCGGAATCCGCAGCTCGAGGTGGATTCGCTCGGCCTCGGGCGCGAGGTCGCTGCGCATCCCTTCGATACGAACACCATTGCGTTCCAGCGCCGAGAACACCGGGCTGCTCTCGCCACCCGAGCGCATCTCCAGATCGAGCAGCACATAGTCGGCACGGATGGCGCGCATCAGCGGCGTTCGCAGGCGGCGCAGCAAGATCAGTACGACAAGCACCAACGCCGTGGTGAACACGGCCGCGAAGTACGAGCCCGCGCCCGCAGCCATCCCGATCGCCGCGACGATCCACAGCGACGAGGCGGTCGTTACGCCGCGGACATTGAGGCCTTGACGGATGATCGCGCCGGCACCGAGGAAGCCGATTCCGGAGACGATCTGTGCGGCGATCCGCGTCGGATCCCTCGGCGAGCTCACGAACTCGCTGAAGCCGTACGCCGACACGACCGTGAACAGAGCCGCTCCTCCGCCGACCAGCGCATGCGTCCGCAGCCCGGCGACCTCGTCTCGGGCCGAACGCTCGAGACCGATCAACGCACAGAGCAGGACCGCCGCGGTAAGCCGCAGAATCAGCTCGCCGTCCCCGAGCTTCACCACCATCGCCGCCACGTCAATAGCATCGCCCCGGAGTCGGACGCAACCCGCGGCCCCGTCAACCGAACACGGCGCCGCCCTCACCAACACCAACCGTCCACGCTGCCTCGCGCGCCAAGAGCTAGCGCGTCGGTTGGCCAAAGGGGCACCGCGGCCGCCGGCGCTTGAGAACATCCCGCCGGCGATGGCCCTGCTACCGCCCGCGGTTCGCCGCCTGGTGCCCAACCGCGTCCGCGACGACGTGCGCGTGCGCGCGGTTGCGGTGGGGCTGGGCCTGATCCCTCCCCGCACGATGCACTCCGAGGCCGAGGCCCGGTTGCTGGCTCGCCTGGCGGCGCCGGCGCAGCGGGTGGTGGAGATCGGGGTCTACGAGGGCTCCTCGGCGGTCGTGCTTGCCCGGGCGATGGGCCCGGGGACCGAGCTTCACCTGATCGATCCCTTCGGCCGCCACCCCCAGGCCCTGCCCGCCGGCTGGGGGGCGACCGAATGGGCCAGCCGCCGGGTGGTGGCCCGGGCGGCGGCCAGCGGACCGGCGGCGATCTGGCACATCGAGCGCTCCGAGGAGACCGCGGCCGCCTGGGCGGAGCCGGTGGACCTGGTGTTCATCGACGGTGACCACTCGCACGCCGGCTGCGAGCGCGACTGGCGGCGCTGGGGACCGCTGGTGCGCCCCGGCGGCCTGGTGGCCTTCCACGACGCCCGCCTGGGCCAGCCGGGCGGGCGGGGGTTGCCGGGGCCGACCGCGGTGGTAGACGGCCACCTGCGCGCCGGCGCCGCCGGCGCCTCGGGCTGGGAGATCATCGAAGAGCTCGACCGCACGGTGGTCGCCCGCCGGCACGCGTAGGCCCGCCCAAGGCGGGCGTGGGCCCGGTCGCGGTGGACGCTCAGATCGGGTCGGGCTCGCCGCCGGTGACCGGCAACCCCTCCAGCGAGCGCCACAAGTACATGCACGCGGTGGTGCGGTGCGGGCGCCAGGGCTCGGCCAGCGCCTCCAGGCGGTCCTGGCTCGGCAGCTCGCCGAGCCCGTAGGCGAGCATCGCCGCCCGGCGGATGCCCAGGTCGCCCCAGGCCAGCACGTCGGGGCGCCGCAGGTGGAAGATCAGGAACATGTGGGCGCTCCAGACGCCCAGGCCCTTGATCGCCACCAGCTCGGCGATCACCTCCTCGTCGGGCAGGGTGTGGAGCCGGTCGAGCTCGAGCTCGCCGCCGAGCGCGTGCTCGGCCAGGGAGCGCAGGAACCCCACCTTGGCCCGCGACAGCCCGGCGGCCGCGCGCATCTTCTCGGGGTCGGCGGCCAGGATCTGCTCGGGCCCCGGCGGGTCCCCGCCGAAATGCGCCAGCAGCCTGGCGTAGATGGCGCGCGCCGCCTTGGTCGACAGCTGCTGGCCGACGATCGCCCGCAGCAGCGAGCCGTAGTGGTCCTCGGGCCCCGGGCGCGAGGGATCGCGCCCCGGGCGCACCGGCCCCACGTGCTGGATGATCTGGGCCAGCACCGGGTCGGCGGCGAGCAGGTGGCGCCGGGCGGCGGCCGAATCGACCCCTCCGCGCGCTGCGCGCCGGGCACCCGAGGGCGATCGGCCCCGGGTGGGTGCGCTGCTCAGGGCTGGCCCTCGACCGCCCCGGGCACGCCGGTGTTGGTCGAGTACTTGGGCTGGATCTTCATCTCCGGGCGGATGTGGTGCACCGCCTGGGCGACCGCGACCGCCGCCTCGGCAAAGCCGGTGGCGATCAGCTTGAGCTTGCCGTCGAAGACGGTGATGTCCCCGCACGCCCACACGCCGGGCAGGCTGGTCTTCATCACCTGGTCGACGACGATCGATCCTTTTTCGATCTCCATCCCCCAGTCCTTGAGCGGCCCCAGGGCGGTCTTGAAGCCGAGCTGGAGCAGGATCGCGTCCACCTCGAGCTCGACCTCGTGGGCCTCGTCCTCGGAGTGGAACAGGCGCACGCGCTCGACGGCGCCGTTGCCCGAGACCTCCTTGATCTGAAACGGCACGTGCAGCGCCACGTCGCCACGATCGGCGGCCTCCAGCACCTGGCCGACGGTCAGCTCGTGGGCGCGAAAGCCCTCGCGACGGTGGGCCAGGCTGACCTGATCGGCGGTGTCGAGGAGGTTGATCACCCAGTCGCAGGCCGAGTCGCCGCCGCCGATGATCAGCACTTTCTTGCCCTCGAACACTGCCTTCTCGCCGACGATGTAGTGGACGCCGCGGCCCTCCCACTCCGACAGGTCATAGCCCGGCAGCTTCTTGGGTTCAAACGCCCCGTGGCCCCCGGCGATGATCACCGTGCGCGAGCGCAGCTCCCCGCGCTCGGTGTGCAGGACCACATGCTCGCGCTCCGGGTCGTCGGGGTCGGGCTCCCGGGAGATCGTCTCGGCGGTGGTATCCAGGTGCACGGGCACGTCGAACTGCTCGAGCGTCTGCTCGCGGAGTTGCTCGACCAGGTCCTTGGCCAGCACGCGGGGAAAGCCGGGCACGTCGTAGATCCACTTCTCCGGATACAGCGTGGTCAGCTGGCCGCCCAGCTCGGGCAGCGAGTCGATGATCCGCGAGGTGGCCTCGCGCATGCCCGCCCAGAAGGCGGCGCTCAACCCCACCGGGCCCGCCCCGATCACGGTGATGTCGCGCACCTCGTCGAAGTCGCGCCCCAAATCCTTTTGATCCATGGTCATGGGCCTCCAGACTAGCGGCGGCAAAGGCCTCCCCGGCGGGCGGTCAGAGCCGCGAGCGCACGACGGTGAAGGACAGGGGGGGCAGGGTGATCTGCCCCACCGCGCTCAGGCGGGCGGGCGCTCGGTCGAGCGCCGGGTGGCCGTTTTCCCCCGCCGCCACGAAGCGGTAATTGGCAGCCGAGTACTGCCAGGCCTGCAGCTCGCGCAGCCGCGCCGTTCGTGCCCCGTCCTTGACGTCGAGGGCCACCGTGCGCGCTGTCTTGCTCTTGTTGAGCAATAGCACGCTGACCGAGTTGTCCTGGTGGAGCAGGGGATAGGAGGTCACGTCGCCGCCCTGCGTCGAGGCCAGGGGATAGGCGGGCCGGCGGTCGGCCCAATGGTGGGAGAGGAGATAGATCGCCCAGTAGGCGGGGGCCCGGTAACGGATGTGGTTGTCGTCGTCGGTGACGAACAGGGTGAGGTTGCCCCAGGTGTCGCAGCGGCGCGACTCGGAGATCAGCGGCACCGGCTCATAGCCGTAGAAGTAGGCCTGGGGGTGGGGGACCAGGCGGCTCATCTGGCCGACGACCTCGGCGTCGAGGATCGCACCGGGCAGGTCGACCTCGGGCCGGCCCGAGTAGGCCGAGTAGCCGTACTCGGCCACCATCCAGGGGATGGTGGTGGGGACGCCGGCCCGCTTCTGGTTTTCGACGACCGTCTTGAGCATGCCCGGCTCGGCCCGGAGCTTGGGCAGCGGGTCGGCGCAGGTGTCGTCGAACGGGTACCACTCGAAGGAGAAGAAGTTGAACAGCGAGGACGCCCCCCGGGCGCGCAGGTAGTTGGTCAGCCGGTGCATCCACGAGGGGTCCCGGTGGGCGTCTAGCCAGAACACCCAGTCCGGGTAGTACTTCTGAAAGCTCGGCCCGCCCGTGGGCCAGGCGGGGTCGATCGCCTTGGCCTCCCGGGCCACCTGCACGTACAGGGCGGCGTAGTCCTCGGGCGCCACCAGCTGGCCGTCGGGCTCTTCGCCGAGCTCGACGCCCCGGATACTCACCCCGGTGCGCTTGAGGTAGGAAAGCCAGGCCCGCGCGTCGGGGGGAGTGTCGTAGTAAAGGGGGCTGGGGACCAGGATGGGCCCCTTGTTGAGCGGGCCCCGGGCGAGGCCCACGAACGACGGCTGCTCGTAGTTGGGGTCGCGGTCAGAGGCCCGGTGCCAGGGGTCGGTGGAGGAGGTGTAGATGACCGTCTGATGGTTGTCGGGGCGGTGGCGGATGAGGTCGTGGCGGCCGCGGTCGAGCACGTAGAGCTCGGAGGCCGATACGCCGATCCGGTCGCGCGCGTCGGCGGTGGGCGGCCCCCGGTAGCGCGAGCCGGCGAAGACCAGGCGCAGGTAGCGCACCCGGCGCCCGCCGAGGGGGGCCGTCCCCTGGCTTTCGCTCACCCGCCCGGAGGCCAGCGGCTGCCAGTCGACGGTGACCTTCCTGGGCGTGGAGATCTGAAACAGGGGCGAGCCGCTGGGCCAGTACTGCACCGTGAACGCCTCGGGGCGGACCGGCCCCCAGGTCACGCGCAGGCTGTCCACCGCCTCCTCGCGCCCCAGGTCGACGAGCAGCCACGCCGGGTGCAGCGAGTTGGGCTCGTGGGTGAAGCGCTCGTCCAGGTAGGGGTTGGTCTTCCAGAACGAGGACGGGTCGCCGTCGTCGACGCGCGAGTGGTCGCCGTTCTCGGCCTGGTCGAAGGTGTTCCCGCGCCGGGGCAGCCGGTAGCCGTTGGTGATTCCGCCGGCGCCCTCGCCGTTGCCGGTCCAGTAGCCCTGCTGGCGCTGGGGATCGGACCACGTCCCGCCGCGGCTCCAGTGCCAGGCCTCCACCCCGAGCTCGGTCCTCAGGCGATAGCTCAGGGCGCCGAGGTCGACCGACTCCATCGCCCGCAGGTTGGCGGGGGTAAAGATCTTGGCCGTGTCGCCCTGCTCGTGGCCGTCGACGGCCGCGCCGAGCAGCAGCTTTGACTCGATCGGCGCGCCCTTGGCGTAGGTCAGCGTGATCGTCGTGGCGCCGTGGCCGCCGCCGCAGCCGGCGGCCAGGGCGGCGACGGCCGCGAGCGCGGCCCGAGCCGCGGCCGGTGCGCGCGGGCGCAGGGCGAGGCGTCGAGCGGCCACCGGACCCCGGCTGCCCGCGGGTCAGCCCAGCGCGGGCAGGGGCTCGGAGGTGAGCGCCTCGCCGTCGAGCGCGTTGAGCGCCCGGGGGACCGAGGCGGTGATGCAGGTGAACACCGGGGTGTCGCGCAGGGTGTAGGAGGAGGACTCGGTGGTGCGCAGGCGCTGGACGAGATCGAGGAACTGCGCGGGGTCGTCGCCCTCGAAGGCGACTACGAACTCCTGGTCGTCGAGCCCGAAGGAGTAGCTGGTGTTGATGTCGATCTCCGGGTACTCGCGCCCCAGGCGGATGTGCTCGGCCATGATCCGCTGGCGCTCCTCGGCGGGCAGGCCGTACCACGCCCTGGTCTTTACGAACGGGTAGACGAACAGGTACTTGCCCCGCGCCGGACGCAGCTCCAGGCGCGACTCGTCGGAGTACTCCGAGGGCTTGGTCATGGCCAGATAGGAGTGGGGGACGGTCGCCCACTTCATCAGCCCGCTCTGGGCCAGGACCACGTGGAACTCGTGGATATGGTCGAGGTTGACCGCCTGGGAGAGCAGCAACAGATCGCAGTCCCCACGCGTGCCGACCAGCGAGAAGGCCCGCAGCAGGTGGTCGGTGGCGAAGTCCTCGCAGGCGGCGATGAACTCGCGCTTGTCTTGGGCCCGCTGCTCGGCGTCCAGCCGTCGCCACGCCGGATCGACCTTGAGGAAGGTGTACTTGACGAAATGGCGCTCGCGCATGGGGGCAGACGGCCGGTCAGCCGAGTGTATCGGCGCGTAACCGCGCCCCCCCGGCGGGTACAGTCCCCCAATGCGCATCGCGCTGGTTTCGCCGTACTCCTGGACCTATCCGGGAGGGGTGACCCGCCATATCGAGGCGCTGGCCGACCAGTTCCAGGACGCCGGCCACCTGGTGCGGATCTTCGCGCCGCATGACCCCGACGACCGCCTCGGCCGCGCGCTGCACCGCCGGGCTCGTCCGCAGCTGCGGCCGGCCGATCCCCGGGTGGTGTCGCTGGGGCGGACGGTGGGCCTTGCCGCCAACGGAGCCGTGTCCAACGTGGCCCTCACCCCGTTTGCGGTGGCCACCCTGCGCCACCACCTGCGCCACGGCGGCTTCGACGTCATCCACGTCCACGAGCCGATCGTCCCCATCGCCCCCTGGGACGCGCTGGGGTGCACCGAGGCGGCGCTGGTGGGCACGTTTCATTCCTATTCCGCCAACGCGCTGACCAACGGCCTGGGCAACCTGGTGGGGGCGCGGCGGCGGATGAATCGCCTGCACGTGCGGATCGCCGTCTCCGAGGCCGCCGCCTGGACCGGGCGCCGCTTCTTCGGCGGTCGCTACCGGGTGATCCCCAACGGCGTCGAGCTCGATCCCGCGGCCGACGCGACGGTCGGGGAGCCCGACCCGCCGGACCGGGCAAGCGTCCGCGACGGCGGGCCTGACCGCGAGGCGGAGCCCGGCGCCGAGGCGGGCCTGCGCATCGTGTTCGTCGGACAGGCGGTCGAGCGCAAGGGCCTGCCGATGCTCCTGCGCGCCTACGAGGCCGTGCGCGAGCACGTCCCGGCCACGCTGACGATCGTCGGCGCCGGGGCCGAGGAGGTCGCCCCGCTGCTGCTCGACGATCGCGGCGTGCGCGTGCTGGGCAAGGTCTCGGACGCCGACAAGCGGCGCGAGCTCCAGCGGGCCGAGGTCCTATGCGCGCCCTCGCTGGGCGGCGAGAGCTTCGGGATGGTGCTCACCGAGGCGTTCGCCGCCGGCACCCCGGTGGTCGCCTCGCGGATCGCGGGCTACCGCGACGTGGTCCGCCCGGGCATCGACGGGATGCTCGTCCCTCCCGGCGACGCCACGGCGCTGGCCGAGGCGCTGCGCGGGCTGGCGCTCGATCCCGCCCGGCGGCGGGAGATGGCCCATGCCGCCGCCGGCGCCGCCCAGCGCTACGCCTGGCCGCGGGTCGCCGAGCGGGTGCTCGAGGCGTATAAGGACGCGCGTCGAGTACCCCGGCCCCAGGGCGTACCGGCGCGCCTGGCGGTGCGCGCGGGCCTGGCCCCCGCCGACCTCGAGCCCCGCATCCGACCCCGGCGGCTGCCGCCGATTGACCGGCCGCCCGCGGAGGCGGCGCGCGGCCGCCTGCTCGATCTGGCGCGGCGCGCGGCGCTGGCCGTCGCCGCCCTCGGCGGGGTGGCCCTGGCGGCGCTGGCGCTCGCCCGCATCGGCCTGGACCGCATCGTGGCCAGCCTGCTCGCCTCGAGCCCCTCGCTGGTGATCGGCGGACTCGGCCTGATGTGCGCGTCGATGCTGCTGCGCGGGGTCGCCTGGCACGCGATCCTGCGCGCCGCCATACCGGCTGCGCGGGTGCGCCGGTCAGACGCCATGCAGGGCACCTTCATTGGTGTCCTGATGTCGGCCACCCTGCCCGCCCGCCTGGGCGAGCCGGCGCGGGCGATGATCGTCGCGCGCCGCATCGGGCATGCGCGCGAGCGCCTGCCCGCGGTCCTGGGAACGCTCGTCTCCCAGACGCTGCTGAACCTGGTGGCGCTCGGAATCCTGGGCGCCGTGATGTTCTCGAGCGTGCACCTGTTCGACGGCCATCACGACGCCCTGCTGGCCGCGACCATCGGCCCGGTCGCGCTGGCCGCCTCGGTGCTGCTCGCTCCCCTGCTGCTCCCCGCCGCCGCGCGCGCGGGCAACGCCCGCCTCGCCGCCCTCACCGAGCGGCTGGGACGCGCGGTCAGACGCGCGCGAATGGGCCTGAGCGTGTTCCGGCGCCCCCGCTCGGCGGTCACCGCCATCGGCGCCCAGCTCTCGGCCTGGGCCCTGCAGTGGATGGCCTGCTACGTGCTGCTCGCGGCGCTGGGCCTGGACCGGCGCGCCGGGTTGGGAGCCGCCGCCGCGGTCCTGTTTGCGGTCAACGTCACCGCCGTGGTACCGGCTACGCCCTCCAACCTGGGGGTCTTTCAGGCCGCCTGCGTGGCCGTCCTGCACGGCGCCTTTCACGTCTCCTCGGCCGAGGCGCTGGCCTACGGGATCACCCTCCAGGCGGTGGAGATAACCACCGCCGTGGCGATGGGCATGCCGGCGCTGGTCAAGGAGGGCCTGTCCTGGCGCGACGTGCGGCTGCGGACGCTGCACGCGGCGCCGGTCAAGCTCGCGCCCCGCCCTCGGCCCGGCCACCCCTCGGCGGCCAAGGCCCAGAGCCTGGGCTCCTAGCTGTCGCTTAGGCGACCCTGGCAGTCTCGTCCGGTGGCTTGGAGATCGGGGCCTGCTCTACGCCGGTGGCTCATCGCGGCCCTGCTCGCGGCCGCGCTCGGCGCGGCGCCGGCCGCGCTCGGCGCGGCGCCCGGCGGCCAACCCACGCCCCCGCCCCCACCCCCGCCCGGAGGCCAACCCGCGCCGACGCCCGCCGGCCAACCCCCGCCGACGCCCGCCGGGCCCTGCGCGACCGACCTCAGCCTGCGCTGCCCCAACCTCGTCATGTCGGCGCCCTATGACCTGCACCTGGACCGGCGCAGCGTGCCCGGGCGGGTGCTGTTGCGGGCGACGAGCTCGGTCAACAACTACGGCTCGGGACCGATCGAGCTGCGCGCCCGCCGCGCCCGGGGGCCGCACATGCGCGTGTGGCAGGTCATCTACGACTCCCGGCAGCGTGCGCATCTGTTCGCCACCCGGGGCCGCCTGGACCTCAAGCGGGTGTCCGGCTATCGCTACGACGAACCCGGTGTGGGAACCGCCTACTACTGGAAGTTCCACAATGCGGCGGCGTTTGAGGTCTGGTCACTCGACGCCCAGATGAAGGCGACGGCGCTCGTCCGCACCGGCCCCAAGCTCGACTACTGCCTGCGCGACCTGTTTCGCACTCTCCCGTCGGGCGCCTCGCCCGAGCACCGCATCTACCCGGGCTGCAACCAGGACCCCGGGGCCCGCCGCGACCGGCTGGGCACCTCGGCGGGCTGGTCTGACGTCTACCCCTACGGATATCCGGAGCAGTGGGTCGACGTCACCGGGCTGCGCGGACGCTTTGCCTTCGTGCACATCGCCGACCCCCGCCACCTGCTTAACGAATCCAAACCAAACGACAACATCTCCGAGACCCTCGTCTCGCTGCCGTCGGGCCGGGTTTTCGGGCATCGCGTGGGCCTAGCGCGACCCTAGGAGGCGCTGCCAGGCACCGCTACTCGCCCCGGCGTCTGGTGTCTTGGCCCCTGAAGGGGATCGGCTGCCGCGCGGCGGCCGGCCCCACCAGAATCGACCAGAGAGGTAGTCCATGTCCCCACGGATCCCCACCCGCTCGAGCGTTCGGCTGAGGACGCGCGTGACGGCGATCGTCGCGCTCGCCTGCGCCGCCGCGCTGGGCGGCGCCCCCGTCGCGCTCAGCGGCGCTTCGGCCGCCAAGAAGAAGGTCCGGCTGACGCACAGCAAGACGTTCACGCTGCCCGCCCACACCACCAAGGTCTTCGACGTCACCTATCCGTCGGCGCTCAAGTTCAGGGGCGCCAAGTACTCGTGTAAGGCCAAGGCCTCCGGACTGGGACGCAAGCACGTCAAGATCCTCAGCCGGGGCTCGGCGCTCGGCGGCACGGTCTGTCGGGTAAAGGCGCGCAACAACGCCAAGCTCCCCAGCCTCGACACCACCGCCAGGGTCAAGGTCACGGCGACGACCACCTACTAACCCCGTTCCGGACGGTGCCGGGTCGGCCGACCCGGCACCGGGCCCGGACTCTGGATTAGGCTGCACCGCAGGCGGGAGGCCGGTTCGCCGGGCACCCGAAACCGATCCAAGGAGAGTCCCCATGCCCACAGCTACCCCCGCGCGGCGGATCCGCGTGTGGACGCGCCTGGCGGCGCTGGCGGCGATCGCCGCGATCGCCGCCGCGGGCGTCGCGGCCCTGCCCACCGAGGCCGGCGCGGCCAAGAAGCACAAGAAGTCCGCCAGCAAGACGTTCAGCCTCCCGGGCCACAGCAGCAAGACCTTTGACGTCACCTATCCCTTGGCCCTCAAGTTCAAAGGCGCCAAGTACTCGTGCAAGGTCAAGGTCTCGGGCGCCGGCAAGAAGAACGTCAAGACGAGCAAGGGCTCGGCTCTGGGCGGCACCGTCTGCCGGGTCAAGGCCAAGAACAGCGGTGGCAAGTCCGCCAAGGTGAAGGTCACCGCCACGACCACCTACTAACCCGTCCCGGACGGCGTCGGGCCGGCCGGCCCGACGCCGCGTCCGGACGGCGTCGCGGGCCATCGGCGGGTGCCCCTCGGGGTACCTGCGCGCGACCTCCGCGGCTCGGCCTAGGCCGCCTTGGCGCCGGCTCGGCCTAGGCCGACTTCGCGCCGGCGCCCGAGCGCCCGGCCAGCGCCGGCTCCTCGTCGGGCCCGCCGTCGCCCTCGGCGCCGGTCTCGTCTTCGACCACGCCGTTCTCCGCCGGGTCGGCGTCGGTCAGCTCGCCCAGCCGGGTCGGGTCGCGATCGGTGCCGGCGATCACCTCGTCGGAGGCCTGGCGCTCGTTGGAGGGCAGGCGCCCGCTCTTCATGCCGAAGTAGACGGCCTGGGGGTGGTGGGAGACCACCGCCAGCGTCGACTGCTCGGGCTCGAGCGCGAAGCCGCCGGACAGGCGCAGGCCGATCGAGGGGACGTCGAGCAGGCGAAAGACCTTCTCGTGCTCTGACTGCTCGGGGCAGGCGGGATAGCCCCACGACCAGCGCCGCCCCTGGGTGCGAGGGACCCCCAGGTCATCGCGCACGCGTGCGTGAAGCCACTCGGCCATGCCCTCGGCCGACTGCACCCCGAGGCCGTGCACGAACAGCTGCTCGGCGAACTCACCCTCGTGCTCCAGGCGCGCCATCAGCTTGGTGACCTCATCCCCCGCGGTCACCGCCTGGATGGCCACCACGTCGAGCTCCTCCGGCACCGATCCGTTTGCCGCGGGCCGGTAGAAGTCGGCGATGCACAGCCGGTCGTGGCCCGGCTGGCGGGGGAAGACCAGGCGCTCGAGCACCGTCTGGCGATCCTCGGGATCGAGCACCACGACCTCGTTGCCCTCGCCGTAGCAGGGGAAGTAGCCGAGCAGGGCCCGGGGGTGAAGGTAGTCCTGCTCGGCCCACATGCGCTCGAGCCGCGGCCGGAAGTCCTCGCGGACCAGCTTGCGCCAGCGCTCGCCCTTGACGCCCCGCCCGCCCCAGTGCAACTTGAACAGCACGTGGGTGTCGAGATGGGGGTAGACGTCGGCGAGGTCGACCTCGATCTCGCGGGCGCCCCAGAAGGGGGGCTCGGGCACCGGGACGTCGGTGCGCGCCGCCGAGCGCACGCTGTCGTCGTCGGTCGGCTGCTCCTCGGGCTCGGGGCCCTTCTCGCGCAGCCGGCGCGCCGCCTCGCGGGTCTTGGCCACCAGCCCCTCGCGGGCCTCGTCGTCGATCAGCTGGTCCATCTTGGCCAGCCCCTCGAAGGCGTCCTTGCAGTAGAAGACGCCGGGCTCGTAGACCTCGTCGGACTCGGTGCCCTTGGGGTACAGGGTGCGCAGTCCAAAGTCGCGGTTGATCGCCGCGCCCCCGATCAGCACCGGAAAGCCCAGCCTGCGCTCGTGCAGCTCGGACACGCACAGCGGCATCTGCTTGGAGGTGGAGACCAGCAGCGCGCTCAGGCCGATGGCGGTCGCCTCGTGCTCTGAGGCGGCGTCGAGGATGTTGGAGATCGGGACCTGCTTGCCCAGGTCCACCACCGTGTAGCCGTTGTTGGTGAGGATCGTGTTGACCAGCGACTTGCCGATGTCGTGCACGTCGCCGAACACGGTGGCGATCACCACCGTGCCCTTGGTGTAGCCCTCGATGCGGTCCAGGTAGTTCTCCAGCCGGGCCACCGCCTTCTTCATCACCTCGGCGCTCTGGAGCACGAAGGGGAGGATCAGCTCGCCGGCGCCGAACTTGTCGCCCACTTCCTTCATGGCGGGCAGCAGCACCTCGTTGAGCGTGGGGACGGCGCCGATCTTCTCCACGCTGCGGTCGATCCACTCCTCGACGCCGTCCTTCTTCCTTCTCAATATGTGGAAGTGGAGCGCCTCCTCGGGCTCCATCCCCTCGGTCGGGGTGCCGCCCTGGTCCTCGGCTTCCTCGCCCTTGGACTCGAAGTGGGCGATGAACCGCTCCAGCGCGTCCTCTGAGCGGTCGAACACCAGCGCGTCGGCCAGCTGGCGCTCGTGCTCGGGGATCTCGGCGTAGGGGGTGATGTGGTTGGGGTTGACCATCGCCAGGTCGAGCCCGGACTGCACGCAGTGGTGCAGGAACACCGAGTTGAGCACCGCCCGCGCCGGCGGCGAGACGCCGAAGCTGACGTTGGAGACCCCGAGCGAGGTCTTGACCCCGGGCAGGGCCTCCTTGACCGCCTTGATGCCGGCGATCGTCTCGGTCGCCGAGGGGCGCCACTCGGCCTCTCCGGTGGTCAGCGTGAAGGTCAGGCAGTCGAAGATCAGCGCCTCGGACGCCAGGCCGTGCTCGCCGCACACCAGCTCGTGGATGCGCTTGGCGATCTCCACCTTGCGCTCGGCGGTCTTGGCCATGCCCTGCTCGTCGATGGTCAGGGCGATCAGCGCCGCGCCGTGGGCGACGGCCAGGGGCGCCACCCGGTCGAGCTTGTCGCGGCCGGCCTCCAGGTTGACCGAGTTGACGATCGCCCGGCCCGGGATTTGTCCCAGCGCCGTCTCGATCACGTCGGGCTCGGTGGAGTCGACCTGGATCGGCGCCGGCTGGGTCAGGGACACCCGCTTGACCACCTGGCGCATCTGCTCGGCCTCGTCCTGGCGCTCGGTCAGCGCCACGCAAGCGTCGAGCACGTGGGCGCCGCCGTTGACCTGGTCCTCGGCGATCAGCACCAGGCCGTCGTAGTCCTCGGCCAGCAGCAGCTCCTTGGCCTTGCGCGAGCCCTGGGAGTTGACCCGCTCGCCCACCAGCGTGGGGCGGGGGTCCTGCACCAGGGGCGTGGCGGTGATCATCGAGGAGACGTGCAGGGGGCGCGGGTCCGGACGGGGCCCGGGCTCGCTCCCGCCGACGCGCTCGACGATCGCGCGGATGTGCTCGGGCGTGGTGCCGCAGCACCCGCCCACGATGCCCACGCCGTAGCGCTCGACGAACTCCCCCAGCGTGACCGCCAGCGGCTCGGGCTGCTCGGGGAAGATCGTCTCGCCATCCGGGCCCTGGATGGGCAGTCCGGCGTTGGGGATGCAGTGCACCGGCAGCGGGCAGCTCTCGCCCAGGAAGCGGATCGCGTCGCGCATGTCCTCGGGCCCGGTCGAGCAGTTGAGCCCGATCACGTCGACGCGCAGTCCCTCCAGGGTGCTCAGCACCGAGGAGATGTCGGTCCCCAGCAGCATCGTGCCGCTCTGGGGCAGGAGCGAGACCGAGCACTGGATCGGCACGGTGCGGCCGCTGGCCCGAAACGCCTCGCGGGCACCGAACACCGCCGCCTTGACCTCGAGGATGTCCTGGGCGGTCTCGATGATCAGAAAATCGGCGCCGCCCTCGATCAGGCCCCGCGCCTGCTCGGCGAACACGTCGACCAGCTCGCCGAAGCCGATCTGGCCCAGCGTGGGGTCGTCGGAGGCGGGCAGAAAGCCGGTGGGGCCGATCGAGCCGGCCACGAAGCGCCGCTCACCCGCCGCCCGGCGGGCGATCTGCGCCGCCTTGGTGTTGATCTCGAGCGTGTGATCGGCCAGGCCCCACTCGCCCAGCTTCAGGCGGCTGGCCTGGAAGGTGTCGGTCTCGACCACCTCGGCGCCGGCCTCGAGCATCGAGGCGTGCACCCCCTCCACCACGTCGGGACGGTGCAGGACCAGCGCCTCGTGGCATTTGCCCTCCAGGCCGCCGTAGTCGGCCGGGGAGAGGTCGAACTGCTCGAGCGTGGCGCCCATGCCGCCGTCGAAGACGACGACCCGCTCGCGCGTGGCTGCCAGGAAGTCCCGCATCGCCAGGCCAGACTACCAGCGATCCGGGCAACCTTGACACAGCCTTGGCAAGGTTGGCCGTGGATAAGTATGGCTAATGCCTAGCATCATCAAACCAAGTGGCGGTGATGCCCTGAACCTGCCATAAGTAGTGCTTGCAGGGAGGCGCCAAGCCGAGCCCCCTGGTCCGAACTTACGCGAACCGGAGGAAGCCGACAATGACCCCCAAAGTGATCATCTCCTACGACGGGACCGCAAACGACCAGGACGCGCTCGTCCTCGGGCGCCTGTTCGGCAGCGTCGGCGCCGAGCTCGAGCTGGCGTACGTGCGCCACAGCGCCGAGGCCGACCCCGCCCGCGAGCGCGCCGCCCAGCAGGAGGCCGAGCGGCTGTTGGCGTCCGGCGCCGAATCGCTGGGACACCCCGACGCCGCCCGCCACGTGGTGCTCAGCGGGTCGACGGGAGCCGGCCTGCGCCGGCTCGCCGAGCGCGTGGGCGCCGACGTCGTGGTGTTCGGCTCCGAGTACCGCACCACCCCCGGCCACGTGGCGCCCGGCACGTCGGCTCAGCGCCTGCTCGAGGGTGGCCCGACGGCGATCGCCCTGGCCCCGGCCGGCGCGCGCACGCGCGGCGAGCTCGAGGTCGAGACGATCGGGGTCGCCGCCGCCGACGGCGATCACAGCGTGCGCGAGACCGCCGCGGCGCTCGCCCAGTCCGCCGGGGCCCGCGTGGTCGACGGCGAGAGCGCCGACCTGATCGTGGTCGGCTCGCGCCCCGACGCGCCCCAGGGTCGCGTCCTGGTCAGCGCCGCCAACCAGTACCTGATCGAGACGTCCGAGCGTCCCGTGCTCGTCGTCCCCCGCGGCGTGGCGGTGCCCTTCCGGGTGCCCGTCGGCGTCGCCTGATCGCATCTTGAAACGGCGACGGCCCCGCTCTGCGAGCGGGGCCGTCGGCGGTGAGTGACGGGGCCGGAGCCAATCCGGCCCCTTTTGTTGGCGCGAACTAGCCCGAGGGCCCGCCTCCTCCGCCCGCTCCGGCGCCTGCCGGCGCGGGCTGCCAGGCCGGCCCGCTGCCCGGGTATCCGAGCGACGGGACGTCGGCCGGGTAGACCTCGTGTCCGTGCACGGCCACGTCGCCTTCCTCCATGTCCTTCTCGCTCATGCGCAGCGGCATGAACAGGCCGACCAGCTTGAGCAGGATGAAGGTGACCAGCGCGGTCCAGATGATCACGCTGAGCGCGGCGAGCGCCTGCCACTTGAGCAAGGCCCAGTTGCCGTGGATCACGCCCGAGAAGGCGATGTCCGCGGTCTTGTTCTTGCCCGAGCCCACGCCGAGGAACTCGACCATGTGGGGGTCGGCGAAGATGCCGACCAGCAGGCCGCCCGACAGGCCGGCGAAGCCGTGCGTGTAGACCACGCCCAGCGTGTCGTCGACGCTGCGGAACGGACGCAGCCGGGACAGGTAGTTGTAGGCCAGGTAGACGATCGTGCATCCGATCGCGCCGATCGCCATCGCCCCGTAGCCGTTGACCCACCCGGCCGCGGGCGTGATCGCCACCAGGCCGACGATCATGCCGTTGACGGCGCCGATCATCGACGGCTTGCGCCGCGTGGCGTAGTCCAACAGGATCCAGACGCAGAACGCCACGGCCGTGCACAGGTTGGTGTTGAGCACGGCGGCCGAGGAGTCGGCGCCGGCGAAATAGGGGTCTCCGCCGTTGAACCCGTTCCAGCCCAGCCACAGCAGACCGGCGCCCACGGCGACCATCGCCATATTGTTGGGGGCGTCGATCTCGCGGTCACGCGCCAGACGGGGTCCGATCACCGCGGCGGCGACGAAGCCCGCCACCCCAGCGGTGAGGTGGATCACGTAGCCACCGGAGAAGTCGATCGCGCCCTTCTGGGCCCACCAGCCGCCGCCCCAGACCATGAAGGCGTTGACCGCGTAGACGAGCGTCATCCACGGGATCAGGAACACGGCCCACGCCTTGAAGTTGAACCGGCCGAGCACCGAGCCCAGCATCAGGATCGGCGTGATCGCCGCGAACACGAACTGGAAGTACACGAGCGACGACATCGGGAACCGGAACGATGGTCCCGTCTGCGGACTGCCGCCGGTGATCAGCGGGATGTTCGCCTGCGATTGCTCGCCGAAGTGGCTGAGCACGCTGCCGGGTATCCCGACGAAGTTGGCGAATAGGCCACTGAATCCCTTCGTGCCGTGCGAGATGCCGTGCCATGGATCGCCAAAGCCCATCTTGAACGCCCAAAGCACCCATACGACCAGCACGATCGAAAAGGCGACGAAGGTGAGCATCATGCTGTTGACCGACCAGCGTTTCTGCATCACTCCGCCGTAGAGCACTGCGAGGCCGGGGATGCTCATCAGTCCCACGAGCGTCGCTGCCGTGAGCTGCCAGGCGTTGTCTCCCGGGCTCAGCCAATGCGGATAGGGGGCAAGCATAGATCTCCTGTGTCCGTCCTTGGGACCTCGGTTTCCCACGCCCCGGACCGTGTGAGCGAACGCACAAAACCCCCGGGCGCGCCGACTGTCCGACAGGATGGCCGCCGGCGGGCGGGGGCTCTATGTACACGCGGATAAAGCCGCCCGGGGGGCCTTCGACCATCCGGACAACCCGATCCCGGAAATTGGGGCCAACCGCCGCGGCCGCGGGGGTCCGCGTGGCCTTGCCCTCGACGCTTGCCGTCGTGCTCGACGCTAGCCGTCGTAGTAGAGGGGGAACTCCCAGGGGTGCGGGCGCAGCGCGACCTCGGCCGCCTCGGTGCGCCGGAAGGAGATCCACTCGTCGAGCAGGTCCTGGGTGAACACTCCGCCCTTGAGCAGGAACTCGTGGTCGGCCTCCAGCGCGTCCATGGCCGCCGGCAGCGAGTCGGGGACCAGGGTGATCCCCGACAGCTCCTCCTCGGAGAGCTCGTAGAGGTCGGTGTCGATCGGGGCGGCGGGCTTCAGCCCCCGCTCGATCCCGTCCAGGCCGGCCATCATCATCGCCGGGAAGGCCAGGTAGGGGTTGGCCAGCGGGTCCGGGGGGCGGAACTCGACGCGCTTGGCCTTGGGCGAGGCCAGGTACATCGGGATGCGCACGCACGCCGAACGGTTGCGCTGGGAGTGCACCAGGTTGACCGGGGCCTCATAGCCGGGCACCAGCCGGCGGTAGCTGTTGGTGGTGGGGGCGCAGAAGGCCATCAGCGCGCGCCCGTGCTCGAGCAGGCCGGCCACGTAGCTGAGGGCGGTGTCCGAGAGCAGCCCATAGCCGCCTTCGTCGAACATCAGCGTCTCGCCGCCCTTCCACAGCGACTGGTGCACGTGCATGCCCGAGCCGTTCTCCTCAAAGACCGGCTTGGGCATGAAGGTCGCGGTCTTGCCCACGGCGCGCGCGGTGTTCTTGACCACGTACTTGTGCAGCTGCAGGGTGTCGGCCATCCTCAGCAGCGGCGAGAAGCGCAGGTCGATCTCGCCCTGGCCCGGTCCGCCCACCTCGTGGTGGTGAAACTCGGTCGAGATGCCCAGGGCCTCGAGCGACATCACCATCATGGCCCGCAGGTCGGCCAGGGTGTCGGACGGGGGCACGGGGAAGTAGCCCTCCTGCGAGCGAATCTTGTGGCCCAGGTTGCCGGCCTCGGCGAAGGCCTGGCCCATGTTCCAGTAGGCCTCGTTGGAGTCGACCTCATAGAAGGCCCGGTGGTTGGCCTGGTCGAAGGCCACGTGCTCGAATACGTAGAACTCGGCCTCGGGGCCGAAGTAGGCGGTGTCGGCGATGCCCGAGTCGCGCAGGTGGCGCTCGGCTTTCTGGGCGACGTAACGCGGGTCGCGCGAGTAGGCCTCGCGGGTGATCGGGTCGATCACGTTGCAGATGATCGACAGGGTGCGCTCCGAGTAGAACGGGTCGATCTTGGCCGTCGAGGCGTCGGGCATGAGCAGCATGTCCGACTCGGCGATCTGCTGAAAGCCGCGGATCGAGGAGCCGTCAAAGCCCAGCCCGTCGCTGAACGCGTCCTCGTCGAGCGACTTGAGCGACAGCCCCATGTGCTGCCACATGCCGGGCAGATCGGTGAACTTGAGGTCCACCATGGTCACGCCGAGGTCCTGTGCCAGATCGAAGACGTGCTTGGGCTCGATCTCGTCCTTGCCGCTGTGGGCCTGGACGGTGAGCGGGTGGTCGCCGGCGACGAGCTCGCGGATCGCCGAGGGCTCGGGTGTGAGAGACATAGGCTCGGGTGTCGTCCTCCTGGGCCTCGCGCGCGCGTCGAACTAGGTGGCCGCGGCGAGGCGCCGTCGCTTGGCTGGCCAGATTCGAGGCGGCGACTCTACCGGTCGAGCGCTGGGCCGGGCATCGACGCGGTGGCGAAAGCGACGCCGGCCGGTTTCGCCAGCGGGATAAAGTCTCGGGCGAGATGAAGATGGTGGTGGCCTACATTCGCCACGAGGCCTTCGAGCCGATCCGCAGCGAGCTGCTCGAGCTGGGATTCCCCTCGCTGTCGATCACCGAGGTCAAGGGGTCGGGCCGCCAGAAGGGGATCACCGAGCGCTACCGCGGCACCGACCTGACCCACTACCTGCGGCCCAAGCTCAAGCTCGAGTGCGTGGTCGCCGATGGCGACGTGCCCACGGTCGTCGACGCCGTGCTCCGGCACGCCCGCACCGGCGCGGTGGGCGACGGCAAGCTGTTCGTGCTCCCGGTCGAGCAGGCCTACCGCATCCGCACTGGGGAGTCCGGGGAGGACACCCTGCAGGCCCACGACGCGACCTCGGCCGCGCTGCCCTAGCGCCCGCCCCGTCGCCGGCGCGCCGGCTAGCGCCCGCTCGCCGAGCCCGCGCCCTGGTCGGGCTGAGCGCCGGTGCCCGAGCCGGGCTGCTGGCCCGAGGGCTGCTGGGGGTTGGCCCCCTGGTAGTTGCCGGAGGTCGAGTAGCCGCTGCCGCTGGAGTAGCCCGGCGAGGCGTTGGTGCCGGCGTGCGGGAAGGGCGGCGAGGCGATCACGCGGCCAGTGTTGGGGTCGACCCGCGACTGGGGGGGCGCGCCGGCGACGTTCACGGTGAAGCTGCCCGCCGGCGCGCCGCCGCCGCCGGTCAGCTCGGCGCGGGCCTTGCCGTTCAGGCCCGCGGCCACGCGGTAGCTGACCGTGTGCATCCCCGGCACCACCGGCGTGACGTACCACACGAACGTGCTCACCTGCCCCGGCCCGAGCGAGCCCAGCGCCCACGTGTTGGTGTAGGCGGTCTCGGCGCCGGTCGGGCCCTGGTCGACGATCCACACCGGCCGAGTGGGGTCCGCCAGCCCCGGCTGCTGGCTGCGGGTGGTAAACGCGTTGACGGTCACCGCCAGGTCGGGGATCGTGCGGGTTCCGTCGTTTCTGACCCGGATCGTCATCGGCACCTGTCGGGCCAGGGCCTGGCTGGCGGGGAAGCTGGCCCGCAGCACGCTGACCTCGAAGCTCCCCGACGGCTCGTGGGCGTCCTGGCGCTGTCCGCCGCACCCGGCGAGCAGGCCCGGGCTGCTCAGCGCCAGAGCCATCAACCCGGTGCTTCTCAACCGCCCCCTCACCAGCGGCGACCATACCACGGGCGCGGGTATGCGATTGCCGCTTGCCACGAGGCGGTGGCGTGCCATAACGTATGCGGTGCAGCCGGCAGCGGCTGCCTCTCAGGGAACCCTTCAGGAGGGAAAGAGATGGTTCGCAGCGTCGCCGACCGGGCGTTTCTTCCCACGAAGAACCTGCTCGAAGAGGTGGGGGACATGATGATCCTCACGGGGAAGACGATCATGTCGGCGCTGCGCCCGCCCTATCCCTACGGCGGCGAGTTCGTTTCCCAGTTCCTGTTCGCCCTGCGCCTGTGCTGGTTCCCGTTGCTGGTCTCGACGGTGGCGTTCGGCTACGGCGCGCCCGGCCTGCAGGCGGCCAACTTCCTCGTGCTGTTCGGCGCGCTGGACCGCCTGGGCGGCTTCTTCGTGCTGGCGTCGATCCGGGAGTTCGCGCCGTTCGTCGACGCGATCGTGCTCGCCGGGGTGGCGGGCACGGCGATCACCGCCGACCTGGGCGCGCGCAAGATCCGCGAGGAGCTCGACGCCCTGCAGGTGCTGGGCGTGGACCCGGTCAAGAACCTGGTGGTGCCGCGCTTTTTGGCGCTGATGCTGGTGACCGGGCTGTTCGACATCTACGCGCTGCTGTTCGGGATCTTCGGCGGCGTCGTGGCCACGCTGGTAAACGGCGCCCCGCTGGGACCGTTCTGGGCGACCTTCTTCACCAATGCCTCGACCACCGACCTGTGGGGGTCGGTGCTCAAGACGACCATGTTCGGCGCGATCATCGCGATCGTGTGCTGCTACAAGGGGATGACCGCCTCGGGCGGCGCCGAGGGGGTGGGCCGGGCG
>VAYS01000047.1 GCA_005883215.1 Actinomycetota bacterium | reverse complement strand
GCCCGTGACCCCCGCGGGCTAGCGATCGCCGCCCACGGGCGGCCCGGCCGGGCCGCCCGCGCCCGGGGCGACTAGGCGGCGGCCGCCTGGCCGACGACCGCGGTCGACCAGTCGATCACCCGGGTGGGGCGCACCACGTGCCGGCCCATGCCCAGCTCCTTGGGCTCCAGGCCGAGCGCGAGCCCGACCAGCTGGGGCAGGTGCAGGACGGGAAGGCCCAGGTCCCGGCCGACCGTCGCCGCCGCCGCCGGCTGCTGGAAATCCAGGTTCAGGTGGCACAGCGGACACGGGGTGACCAGGCAGTCGGCGTCGGCGTCGATCGCGTCGCCCACATGCCGGCCCGCCTGCTTGAGCGAGGCCTCCTGGTTCATGGTGATGATGGGAAAGCCGCAGCACTTGTGCGATCCGGCGTAGGCGACCACCGTGCCCCCCAACGCGTCGATCAGCATGTCCAGGTAGCGGTCGCGCGGGCGCTCGGGGTCGATGTCCAGGCGCTCGCGCGGGCGCACGATGTAGCAGCCGTAGAACGGCCCCACCCGCAGGTTGCTAAGCGGCCGCGTGACCTTCGCCCGCACGGTGTCCAGTCCGATCTCCTCGACCAGCAGCCAGAGCAGGTTCTTGTTGGTCAAGCCCTTCTCGTAGCGCAGCCCGTCGGGGGCCAGGTGGGCGTTGATGTGCTCGCGGTAGTCGGCCCGGGCGTCCAGGCGTTCCTGGCACTCGGTCTGCGCCCCCTGACAGGTCGAGCAGATGTTCATCATCAGCTCCCCGTCGGTCTGCTGGGCCAGGGCGAAGGTGCGCGCGTTGAGCGTGTCGGCCAGCTCCTGGTTGTGCTCGGCGATCACGCCCGCACCGCAGCAGCTGGCCCGGTCGAGCTCGATCAGCTCCAGGTCGAGCAGCGGTGCCACCGCGGCCATCGCCCCGTGCAGCTCGGGGGTAAAGCCCCGGCTCACGCACCCGGGCCAGTAGGCCACCCGGCGGGCCATCAGGTCCCGGCTCCGGGGGCAGCCTCCGCGGACGAGCTTGCCTTTTGTTCTTTGGCAAGCGCGGACGCGGAGCTGTCCTCCTCCTCGTCGTGGCCCTCCACGTAGAGGTTGAGCTGATAGGGCTGCTCGTGGCCCTCGACCTCGTCGTAGACGCGGCGCAGCTCCTTGGCCTGACGGCTGTGGGGGTGAAGGAGCACCTTGCCCGGCGTCATCTTGCGGCGCAGCACCGCCCGCAGGGCGGTGGGCAGCGACTTGAGCAGCACCGGCAGCGCGCGGGGGTTGAGCTTGCCCCCGTAGGAGTCGGCGAGCAGGTCGGCCTCGTGCAGGATGCCGTTGCGGCGGATGTTCTTGACGAACGCGGCCTCGTGGCGGTGGCCGTTGTTGGAGTCCTCGATCTCGAAGTCCGAGCCCGCCCGGCGGCGCAGGCGCATGATCTGGTTCATGGGGTCGACGTCCTTGGGGCAGGCGTCGATGCACTTGAAGCAGTGGGTGCAGTCGTAGATGCCGTGGGGGTCCTCGGACAGGTCGGTCAGCCGCTCGCGCGGCTCGGCGTCCCGGGGATCGCCGACGAAGCGGTAGGCCTTGGCCAGCGCCGCCGGGCCCACGAACTCGGGATCGATCTCCATCGACAGGCAGTCCGACACGCACGCGCCGCACTGGATGCAGGCCATCGACTGGGTGACGTCGACCATGTTCTCGTGGGGGACGATGTACTCGCGCTCGGGGATCGGCTCGCGGTTGATGAGCCAGGGCGTCACGCGCTGGACCTTTTTCCAGTGCACGGCGTCCATGTCGACGATCAGGTCCTTGATCACCGGCATGTTGCCCATCGGCTCGACCTCGATCGCGCCGTCGCGGGCGCCCCTCAACGCCTCCTCCAGGTGGGTCTTGCACGCCAGGCCGGGCTCGCCGTTGATGCGCACCCCGCACGAGCCGCAGATCGCCGCCCGGCACGAGCAGCGGATGCCGATCGACCCGTCCAGCGCCGCCCGGGCCTCGAGGATCCCCTCCAGCACCGAGCGGTGACCCTCCAGCTCGACGGGGAACTCCTGCCAGAACGGGGCCTGGCCCGACTCGGGGTCATAGCGGCGGAGCTTGAGCGTGAACGCGGGCATTTGAGATAGGGGGCCTAGCCGGCCCCGGTCAATAGGTGCGCGCCTCGGGCTGCCATTGGGTGATGGTCACCTCAGAGTATGAGAGGTCGGGCTCGCCGTCGCCGCCCAGCGAGACATCGATGTGCTTGAGCCACTCGTCGTCGTTGCGCTCGGGAAAGTCGGTGCGAAACTGCGCGCCGCGCGACTCGGTGCGGTGGATGGCGGCCACCACCGTGGTCTCGGCGCAGTCGAGCATGAAGCCCAGCTCGATCGCCCCCAGCACATCCTGGTTGAACACCGTGCCCCGGTCATCGACGTAGGCCCGCTCGGCGTCCTGCTTTAGGCGGCGGATGGTCTGCAGGCAGGTGTCCAGGCCCTCGGCGTCGCGAAACACCGCGCAGTGCTTGTTCATCGAGGTGCCCAGCTCGTCCTTGATCTCGGCGATGCGCCGGCCGGTGCGCTCGCGGGAGATGAGCCGGTCGATCATCGCCATGTCGTCGTCCAGCTGGGTGTCGGAGACCTGGGGGAGCGCCATCTCGGAGGCCCGCTGGGCGGCGTGCTCGCCCGACCGGCGGCCGAAGATCAGGGTGTCCAGGAGCGAGTTGGCCCCCAGCCGGTTTCCGCCGTGGACCGAGAGGCAGGCCACTTCGCCGGCGGCGTAGAGCCCCGGCACCGGGGTCTGGCCCCACACGTCGGTCTTGACGCCGCCCATGTAGTAGTGCTGTCCGGGCCGGATGACGATCGGCTCGCGGGTGATGTCGGTGCCGGCGAAGTCGCGCCCGATGTTGACGATCTCGCGCAGCGCCTCGAGGATCCGCTTGCGCGGGACCTTGGTGACGTCGAGGTGAAGCCCGGCTCCGTTGGCCCCCACGCCCCGGCCCTCGTCGATCTCGGTCTGCTCGGCTCGGGAGACCACGTCGCGCGAGGCCAGCTCGACCTTGTTGGGCGCGTAGCGCTCCATGAAGCGCTCGCCCTCGGAGTTGAACAGCTGGGCGCCCTCGCCGCGGGCGCCCTCGGTGATGAGAAAGCCGTTCTCCACCAGCGTGGTGGGGTGGTACTGGACCATCTCCATGTCCATCAGGGGGGCGCCCGCCCGGTAGGCCAGGGCGATCCCGTCGCCGGTGACGATCAGGCCGTTGGTGGTGGGCTTGTAGGCCTGGCCCGCTCCTCCGGTGGCCAGGATCACCGCCTTGGCGGTGAAGTTCTCCATCGTCCCGGAGCGCACGTCGCGAGCCACGCACCCGCAGCAGTTTCCCTCGTCGTCGGAGAGCAGCGAGGTGGTGAACCACTCCTCGTAGCGGTCGATCCGGTCGGCGTACTTCATCAGCTGCTCGTAGAGCACGTGCAGGATCGCCTGGCCGGTGATGTCGGCCACGTAGTAGGTCCGCGCCGCCGAGGCGCCCCCGAACGCACGCGTGCCCAGCTCGCCCCGGTCGTTGCGGTGAAAGGTCACCCCGATGTGCTCGAGCTCGAGCAGCTCGTCGGGCGCCTCTTTGCACATGATCTCGATCGCGTCCTGGTCGCCCAGGTAGTCCGACCCCTTGACCGTGTCGTAGGCGTGGGACTCCCAGCTGTCCTCGGGGTTGAGCGCCGCGTTGATGCCGCCGGCGGCGGCCACCGAGTGCGAGCGCACGGGGTGGACCTTGCTCGTGATCGCCACCGTGGCCCCTGCCCGGGCGGCGGCCAGGGCCGCGCGCTGGCCGGCCAGCCCGGCGCCGATGATCAGGACGTCGTGGGAGGGCATGCGGGGGCGGGACTCTATAAGCCGCTCGCGCCTCGGCGACCGGTCGCCGGCGGGCAAAGAACGGGGCGAGGAGGGCTACGTGCCGCCCATCAGCGGGG
>VAYS01000043.1 GCA_005883215.1 Actinomycetota bacterium | reverse complement strand
CTCGGCGGTTAGCGAGGCGGGCTTTTCCAGGATGCGGCGACTGACGGCGACCTTGCCGATGTCGTGCAGGAAGCCGGCGCGGCGGAGCCGGACGATCCGCTCGCCGTCCAGGCCCATCGCCTGCCCGATAGCCACGGCGTAGGCGGCGACGTTCTCGGAGTGGTCCTTGGTCTGCAGCTGGCGGGCGTCGATCGTGGACACCAGCGCGTGCAGGTGGGAGATCATGGTGTCGCCCGCCGGCTCGTCGGGGTCGATGACCACCTCGCCGGCGATCGAGCACAGGTTCTTGCCGTTGCGCTTGGCCCAGTAGAGCGCCGCGTCGGCGCGGTCGACGAGATCGTCTTGGACGGTGGCGTCGGTGGGGCAGCTGCTCACGCCACCGCTGATGGTCACCGGCCGCCCGTGCAGGATCGTGCTGCGAGCGATCGCCGTGCGGATGCGCTCGGCGACCAGGAGGGCGTCGAGCTGGGAGGTTTCCGGCAGCAGGAGACCGAACTCCTCGCCCCCCAGGCGCGCGAAGCTGTCGGTGGGGCGCAGCAGGGCGCTCACCAGCGTCCCGATGCGCCGCAGCACGTCGTCGCCGGCCGAGTGCCCGTAGGTGTCGTTGATCGCCTTGAAGTCGTCGATGTCAAACAGGGCGATCGAGATCTGGGAGCCATAGCGCTCGGTCCGGTGCAGCTCCTTGTCCAGGGACTCGGAAAAGAAGCGCCGGTTGTACAGGCCCGTCAGGGGGTCGCGGATCGCCTGATCGAGCTTCTCCAGATAGTCGCGCGCGTTCTGCACGGCGATGGCGAGCTGGTCGACGAGCAGGCGCAGGAGGCCGAGCTCGGCCTCGGTGAACTCCTCGCTCTCGTCGCGCACGAGCGTGACCAACCCGATGTCGTGACCGCGTGCCGCCAGCGGCAGCCGGACGATGGCTCGCCGGCCGCGTCGCTCGGCGCCGAACCGCACGGGCGAGCAACCCACGGTGGTCCACGGACGCTCGGCGCGCCAATCGCCGGCGGCGGCCCGCAGCGTGCGGGAGCCGTCCTCGACGGTGTGCAGCGCCGAAGACACGGCGCGCGCGGCGAGGTGCACGACGCCCAAGCCGCGCTCCAGGATCGGCGCCTCCTCCAGGCTCTGGGTCATGGTGGTCGCCAGGCCGGTCAGCGCCTCGAGGTCGTCGTTGCGGCGCACCGCCTCGGCCCGCAGCCGACGCTCGCGCAGCGCAGCACGGCGGTGCTCGACGAGCATGAAGGCCTGCCGGCCGAAGGTGGCGGCGAGCACGGCGACCCCCAGGCCACCGAAGTACAGCTCGGCCGTGGTGGTGAGCGCGCGGTCCAGCCACAGCCCCACGAGGATCCCGGGGAAGGCGAGCACGGTGATCATGGGCAGGACGATGCGGACGAGCACCCACCGGCGCGCGCCGCCGTCGATGGCGTCGGGGGCCTCGGGCTCGGCAGCCGGCGTGCGCTCGAACTCCGACGCCAGCGCGATCAGATAGGCGGCGAGCGCCCACAGCAGGGCGGTGATCCAGCCTTGGGCGGGGATCTGCCCGCTGGCGTTGGCCGAGGCGAGGAAGTCCCCGGCGGCGGCGGCCGCCGCGCAGCCCGCCAGCGCCAAGGCAACGCGGCGATGGCGCCGCGCGGGACGGGCGGCCAGGGCCACCAGCGCGCCGGTCAGGGCGAGCAGGTCGACCAACACGGTGGCGCCCAGCAGCACGTCGCCGCCGTCGAGCGCCGGCCCGAGCACGAAGTAGATCCCGACCGAGAGCAGCAGGACGCCGGCCAGGAGCCCGTCCAATCCGCGCTCGAGGGGCAGCCCACGGCAGCAGCCCAGCGCCAGCGCGCCAATCCCTCCGAGCAGTGCCACCGACGCGAGCGCCCCGATGTAGTACGCGCCCAGCAGCTGCTGTCCCAGGATCGAGGACAGGACGGCCACCAGCGAGGCTGCACCCGCCAGCGCGCAGGCGCCGGCCAGCCAGACCCATACGCTCCGTCGCTGGGCGCTGCGTCGAGCCGTGCCCAGGCAGTGGATGCCGGCGAACACGAGGATCCCCAGCGGCACGGCGAACACCAGGTCCCCGAGCTTGACCCCGACCACCGGAAGCAGGAACGGGCCGGCGGCCAAGGCCACGAAGCCGATCGACGCGTCCACCCGGCGCTCGGAGACGTGCTGGGGCTGGCCGAGCGAGTCCGGATCGAAGCGGTCGGCAGGACACGAGCCGAGCGTGCACCCGCAGTGCTCGCAACGCGGAGAGAGGACGGTCAGGGACTGGGCCGGTCGGTGCCAGCTACAGAAGGCGCAGAAGTGCACGAACGGAGCGTCGGATCTCTCCGCGGGCTCGCCTCCAGAAGGTATCGATCGGGCGGGGGGACTCTTGAGCACTTTGGACCTCGGCAACGACGGCCAACCGACGGGGCCCGTTGCCTCCCCATCCCGGCGACGAATCCCGGCGGCGCCGGTTGCCTAGGGCGTCTATCGGCAAAAAGCCCGAGGCCGACAACCCGCAATTCGGGGTACCTACGCAGATGGACTACCCACTATTTGGAGCGCGCGGGGTGCGGTTTGGGCAGAGGCGATAGCGCCGCCGAAGGACGTACCTGCCCCCATCGGCGGTGCACACGACCAGCCGCACACGCTCGAGGCGCCCGGCAGAAGCGGCCAGCCGAACCTCGACGCGGCGGTGGGATCGGATCGGACGAAGCGCCGGGCGCGGCGATCAGGAGCACCGCGGACGCGGGCGCGGCGCCCGCCCGGTGAAAATCCCTCGCGGCTCGCAACCGTAGCGGCCGGGTAACACATAAAGAGTTGCTAGGAGCTTGGCTGCCAGGCGCGAGTTTGCGCTAATGGTGGTGTTAGAGCCCCTGTAGACGGACGGCCCCTGCCGATTTTCATCGGTCGTGGCCCAGGCCCGGATAGCCATGCGATCACCCGCCCTTACCCCTGTGGAAACCCGAACGTCGCCCCCGTCTGGCCGGCGACGGCTGGCCATCGGCGCCGCCGTGGGCTTTGCCTGTGTGGTGGGGGCGCTCGTCGGCCCCGCCGCGCTGGCGAGCGCGGCCGGCTCGTCGTACCGCCTGTCCGGCGCCAGTCTGCACCGCAACCGTGGGCACGTAGCCGCGGTGCGCGATCGCGGCGCGGGCGGTGCCCGCGCCCTGGCCCTGGGCAAGGGGGCGATCGCGACGGGAAGCTTCTCCCTACCGGGCCCGGCGCTCGGCGTGCGCGTCCGCGCGCGCGCCGGCCGATGTGCCGCACGCCCCATCCTGTCGCTTGGCTTCGACGGCGCTCGGCCCCTGCGCCTGAAGCTCTCATTGCGTCGTTTTCGCGACCAACAGCTCCTGGTCTTGCTCGACCACGGAGCGCACGTAGTCAAGCTGAGCGTGGCCCGCGGTGGCGCGGCGTGTCGCCAGGCCGTGCTCATCGACCGTCTCGTCTTCGTCCCCGCCTCACCGACGCCCAGCGGGTCGAATCCGGTCGCGGCGGCCCCGCTCTGGGTCAATCCCGACACCTCGGCCGCCCGCCAGGCCCAGGCCTGGCGCGACTCGCGGCCCGCCGACGCGGCGCAGATGGACAAGATCGCCTCCCAGCCGCAGGCGACGTGGTTCGGCCACTGGAACGACACCGTCCGCAGCGACGTGGCCGCGGTGGTCGATCGCGCTGCCGAGGCCGGGCGCCTCCCGATCCTGGTCGCCTACGACCTGCCCTACCTCGACTGCGGCGGCTTCTCCTCCGGGGGCGCCTCATCGGCATCGGCCTACCAGAGCTGGATTCGAAGCTTCGCCGCCGGCATCGGCGATCGACGCGCCGTCGTGATTCTCGAACCCGACGCGCTCCCCGAATGGGACTGCCTCTCGGCCGAGCAACGCGCCTCCTACATCTCGCTCCTGAGCGACGCGATCGCGGTGCTCACCGCCCACCCAGGAGTGGCCCTGTACCTCGACGCCGGAAACTCCGCCTGGCAGCCCGCGGACGAGATGGCCCGGCGCCTGACGCAGGTCGGCGCACAGCGGGCCCGGGGCTTTGCCCTGAACGTCTCCAACTTCCAGACCACGGAGTCCTCGCTGGCATACGGCAAGCAGGTTTCCGCGCTCCTAGGCGGAGCGCACTTCGTGGTCGACACCAGCCGCAACGGCAATGGCCCGCCCGCCGGGAACGCGTGGTGCAACCCCCCGGATCGGGCGCTCGGCGCGCGGCCCACCGCGCGTACCGACGACCCGACGGCCGACGCCTACGTGTGGATCAAGTCGCCCGGGGAGTCCGACGGTCCCTGTAACGGCGGACCAGACGCGGGTGTGTGGTGGCCCGACTACGCGCTCGGGTTGGCCCAGCGAGCGGCGTACTGACTTCGCCGGGGCCAGGCGGGTCAGGCGCCGGGGTGGATGCCTCTAGCCGGCGCCGGCGGGGCGGCTGACGCGGGCCTTCGGGCGGGGGCCTCGTGCGCGTAGGCCAACTTCATGTGCAGGAGCTCGGGGATGGTGAGGAAGCGGTAGCCGCGCGCGCGCAGGGCATCGATGATCCGCGGCAACGCCTCGACGGTGTGTGAGCGGTTGCCGCCGCCGTCGTGCATGAGCACGATCGCCCCGGGGTGCACACCGGGATCGGGGTCCTTGGGGTTGCCGTAGAGCACGCGGTGGTAGATCTCGGCGGCCGACGGCTCGGTGAAGTCCTGGGGGTCGGTGTCCCACTGGATGCTGTCCATGCCGAACGACCGCGCCAGGTACTTCAGCGCGTCGTTGATCGAGCCGTAGGGAGCCCGCCAGAAGCACGGGATAAATCCGGTCGCCTCCCAGATCGCCTGCTGGGCGCCCTGCAGCTCCTTGAACGCGTGGCCGAAGCTGACCTGGAGCATGTCCGGGTGGGTGTAGGTGTGGTTGCCGATGAGGTTCCCGTCCCGCAGCTCGCGACGGACCTGGCCCGGGTAGTCGCGCACCTGGTTGCCGATCAGGAAGAAGGTGGCGTGCACCTGCTCGCGCTCGAGGATGTCGAGCACGTAATGGGTGTAGCCGCTCGGACCGTCGTCGAAGGTGAGGGCCACCACCTTGTCCGGGGTATCGCCCGTCTCGGTGTAGAGGCGGTGGGCGGGACCGCAGCCGATCGGGATGTCGGCACCGATCGGCTTGGGGGTGGATACCGGGTGCGAGGCCGGTTTGCCGGCGCCCGCGGCGGCATGGTGGGAGTGCGATCCGCAGCCGAGGACCTCTAGCGCGCAGGCGCCGAGGACGGCGAGTCCTGCGAGCGAACCGAGGGGCCGGCGGACAGACACGCCAGCCAAGGGTAGAGCGCCTGCTCGCTCTACAATTCGCTCTCGCGCGGATGTAGCTCAGTTGGCTAGAGCGTCTGCTTGCCATGCAGAAGGTCGAGGGTTCGAGTCCCTTCATCCGCTTCTAAACAGCCCGGAATCTCGGGCTGTATCGCCATTAGCACGACCGCTAGCCGCTCGCCGAAGTCGTTCGCGGTCGCCGGTTGGCAGTTGGTTGGCAAACCACCGCAGGGCGTCCTCGGGTAGGTGAAGCGCGGACGGGGGGCCTCGACGAGCGCTAGGTGCAGGGCAACCGGGCGCTGCTTGCTCTTCCCCCGCGCCAGGCTACGGCGAGGTGAAGGACGGGACCGGCCCCGGCGCCGCCAGGTGCGCGGTCGTTGGGCCGGCGGAGGCCTCGAGCGAGCGTCCGCAGAGAATCACCAGCGCCTCGTCCGGCGGCGCCCCGAGCAGGCGGGCCAGCTGGTCGACGGCCGCCTGGTCGGTGTCGAGCACGGCCTGGTACACCCCCATCGTCAGCGACGGATTTGTGTGGCCGACCAGGGCCATGGCGCGGCGGGGTGGAACGCTGAGCTCGGCGAGCAGAGAGGCGAAGGTGCGCCGCAGCGTCTGGGGTGTGAGGTGCTCGATCGGCGGTAGCCCGGGGTTGGCGGCTAGGAGGGCGTTGGCGCGCGCGTGCGCCGGAGCCAGGATGGTCTTGCGGACGTTGTTGGCGGTGTTCCGCCGGCCGGTGCGGGTAGCGAAGACCGGGTCCTCGGGCCCGTAGTTGTGCTGGGCGTGATGCTCGAGGAGCAGCTCGTGTAGGGCGGGCACCATGGGCACGTAGCGCTCGCCGGCGTCGGTCTTGGTCGCCGAGCGCGGCACGCGGATTCGCCTGCGGGGAAACTCCAGGTGAACCCCGTCCAGGCCGCACAGCTCCGCGATACGAAGGCCTGCGAGCATCAGGGTTGCGAGGATCGCGAGGCGCGGGACGTCGTTGCGCCGGCTTTCGGCGTTCGCGGCCCACAGCTCGCCGCGGCGGATCTTGCGGATGAGGGTGTCGCTCACGCGGTAGCGGCGCGCGAGAGCCAGGTGTGACTCGCGGCTCGCGCGGATCTCGCGGACCTGGCCCCAGGTGAGTCCTTGCTGCTCGGCCTCGATCGCTCGCGCGGCGTCGAGGAGGGCGATGCCCTGGGAGACCTCCAGGAACGAACGGCGCGGCCGCTGGGGCTTTACCTTGGCGCGCGCGTCGACCGGTTGCCGGCCGATCAGACCGCGCCGCTCGGCGTCCTCAAGCACGCGGCGCACCGCGGCGACAACCTTGTTGATCGAGCCGTGCGAAAGCCCGCGCTGGCGACGAAGGTACTCCTTGCCCGTGCGCGAGTCGCGGTAGGTCTCCATTGCAGGTTCGCCTCGACGCTCGGCCTCCTCGATCTCTGCGCGCTCGGTGAGCAGCGCCGTGACCATGTCATCGACGTCGTGGGCGTGAATGTCGCCAACCCGACGCTCCCCCAGGTGGTCGACGGCGACGTTCAGACGCCACTCCAGGTCGGCGTAGGACTTGCTGCTGTGGATCCGCGGCCGCTGGCGGGCCAGCCAAATCGAGGCCAAGGTGCGAAACGACACCGCCCGATCGTCACCAGAAGCACGTGGGGCCGGACTGCGACCGGCCGGCACATATTCGCCGTGCTTGACCTGGGCGATGACGTAGGCGGCCTCCTCGGCCGCCTGCTCCTCTGTACACCCCTCCCAGGACCCACCGATGTGGTGATAAATGCGCCGTCCGTGATAGGTGAAGCGCACCCCGTAGCTCACGCCGCGGCGCGTGGGCCGGCGGACTACGGACCCGGTGCGCGGTCCTGCCATGGCGTTCTGGTGCCTGTCTCGAATCGCATGCGGTTCGACCGCGGCGTCGCGGCCGCGCGGCATGTTAGGCGCGCAACCGGTCACCGTGCTTCCTCCCTTCCAGCAGCTTTACGCCGGGCGGCAGCGCGGCCGTGGAGCGGCGACGGGCCACCGCCCTGGCATCCGCCGCCGGGCGCCGAGGGGCGGGCGGCATCTGGTTTCGAGCCGCGAGCGCCCGCCGAGCGACCTCGGGGTCAAACCGCCACCTCGGACGCGGCCCGTCACCCAGCGGCACACCGCCAAGCTCCACCTTATGGGCGTACACGAAGCCCACCCTCACGCGGAGGATCGCGGCGAGCTGCCGCGCCTCGACCAGTTCACCGGTTTCAGCGGACGGCCCGAGCAGCTCGGCGACGCGCTGGGCGATCGCCTCGACGTCGTCGGCATCAAGGAACATGGCTAGAGCGTCGATCCGGAGCGAGCCCGAGCATCCGCGCCCTCGCCCGATTCCCACGCCCGCGTTGGTCTTCGACGCCGCGCGAGAGGTCGATGACCGGCCGCGTGACAAAGCGCTCGTGGGGGTCGATCCACAGCCATCTCCCCAGCTGGTCAAGTTCGTCTAGCAGCCGCATGCGTGCGACCGGCTCGAGAAGACCGGTCGCTGCCGTCTCGTCCAGCGCTGCGAGGTCGGCCAGGAAACGCTCGATCGCGCGAAACGTCGGTTTGTCGAGCGGTTTGTGGTGCCTCCGCGCCTCATCCAGGCGAAGCCCACGTCGCTCCGCGCGAAGACGGAGCGCCCCGGCCGTGAGCCCCAGGGGCCGAGCCGCCTGGCGCCAGTTTAGGCCCAACTCGGCCGCGCGGATGATTACTAGCCGTATCCGTATCTCGTCCGCGAGCGCGGCTGGGGCGGGCGGGCTCAAGCGGATGTACGACCCCAGCCGGACCCACGCCAGCGCCTTGACGACGCGGTTGAGCTCGAGCCGACGCTTCAGGGCGATTGCGCGCTCGGGGGACCGGCTTACGTCGGGTCGGGCCCGGTGAGTTGGCCTGGCCTCGGCAGCGGTCGCGTCTCGGCGAGCACCGCCCCTGGCGGACGCCAGCCGGCTCGACCGGCGCAAGCGTCGGCGCACCTGGCTCCCGGCCCAGCCTCGAAGCCTCATCGGTCGCCCTCATGGAAATAGCTGTGCATGTCGCTGGTTTGCGATGGCTGAGGGACCTGGTTCATGGTGTGGGCGGCGGGGGGCTGAGGATCAGCAGCCCCCAGGCCTCGTCGGTGGGGGTCCCGGAGGCGTCGAAGGTGCGTACTGTCACCTGGGTGGTGCCTCCGGGCTTGGGCGGGTTGGCCGCCGCGTCGCAGGCCGTGTTCAGCCCGATGTGGACGGTGGCGATCGCCGCCAGGGTGCTGTCGACCGTGGCGGTCACCGCGAACGGAGCGGCGTTCAGGTCGCCACCGCAGTAGACCCCTGTCCCAGCGCGCCAGAGTTCGCCACTGGTGATGCCGGCGCCAGTGTTGGGATCGAACGTTCCGTCGGCGGCCACGTGGGCGTAGGCGCTCACGCGCAGGACCGCCCCGGCAACGCCGGCGGGTCCCGCCTGGCCTTGCGATCCGGTGCTGCCTGTTGCGCCCTGGGTGCCTACCCCGGGGATCCCGGCCGCGCCCAGCGCGCCCGCCGGGCCCGGGGCTCCGTGGACGCCGGGGGGTCTGGCTGGTCCCGGACGGCCGGCGGCGGGCTTCGGGCGCCGCGTTGGGCAGCGCCGGCGACGGTTGGCGCGGCAGCGGCGGGATGGACGGTGATGCTTTTTCGGCGAGCTGCTGCGGGTGCTGCGATGAGCCGCGAGGCTGGGCGCGGGCATCGCGACCATTGCGACGGCGGCGACTGCAGCTATTAGAAGTTGGGGCACGAGGGGTCTCCGATCTCTCGACGGCCGGGCGCCAGCGTTTCCAGTGGCGGCCCGTCCGCGGTTGTTTTGGTTGAGTCGCATGGCTAGATCACCTGGCGGGAGCGCCAGCGGCGCACCAGGACCGCGACGTCCGCGGTGGTGGCGGAGGCGGGCAGCGTCCCGACTAGGCGCTCGCTGCCGTCGACGCTTACCTCGACGAGCTCGAGGAGGTCGCCGCGGCGGCGCAGGACCAGGGCGCGGCTGGCCAGCACCGCGGCCATGGGACGGCTGGAGTCGCCGCGCGTGATGACTACCGTCTTCGGCCGGTGGGCCGACGGGCGGCGCCACACGCGGCGCCCGCGGTCGTCGAAGGCGCCCTTCAGGGCCCTGGCGATCTCACCCGCACCGGTCGCCCCGAGGTCCGCCAGGCGTGGGTCGCCGTCTGGGGCGCCGATCAGCCGCAGCAGGTCGCGAGAGGCGCCCGAGCCGACCCGGGGGATCGCCTCAAGGACCTCGCGCAGGCGCAACCCGTCACACCCGGGTGCGCGCGCGGCGCCAGCGACGAGCTCGGCGGCCAGCCGGATCGCGGTCGGACGGTCGGGCGCTGTGCGGATCTCGCGAAGCGCGGCGCCGCGCGCGCCGCGCACACGGTTCGCCTGGGCCAAAGCGTGCGACTGCTGCGCGGTCATGACTTGCTCCCAATCGGGGCGGCGGTCCCGCGAACGGTCCGCTCCAGCGCCACGACGTCGCCCTTTGAGGTGCGCAGCTGCCACGGTCTCATCGGGTTCTCCTTGAGTGGGGAACGGGCAGAAGCAGAGGCAGGGACAGACCGGCCGGCGACCGGTAGCGGACGGCGACGCGGCGGGCCGACCGACGGGGGCGCAGCGTCAGCGTGTCCCGTCGTGCGGCCAGGTGACCCACGATCCGCGCTGCGCCGAACTCCTTGGTCCCGGCGAACAGGTCGACGGTCGCCGTTGCTGCCGCCGGGCGGTTAAGAAGGCGCAGGACGATCCGGCCTCGGCGCCGGCGCACCGTCGCGCGGGGGCGCGGAAGACGGGCGTGTGTCTCCTCGGGGCTGGGAGCCGACAGGTCTGGTCCGGGCGGGGTCTGGGCGGGCGTGGGCGTGCCGTCCTCGGGTGCGGCGTCCGGGGTCGCGCACCCGCTCCCGCGTGAGTACAGCGCCGGGGCGGGCAGCGTCCCGGCGCGCGGCCCAAGCCCCTTCATGGGGTAGACCGGCCGGCCGGCGCACAGATCCCCGATCTCGCCCCCTTGAGCCGCGCTCTTATCGAACCAGGCCGTCAGGGCGGGATCGGTGAGCGCCTCTGCTAGCTCGTGGGCGAGCGAGATCGTCAGGCTGCTCGCGCAAACCCCATGTGTCTCTACATAGGCGTAGGCGAGCGGGCCGTCGGGAGTCACCGTCGCTGCCCCATGAAACCCGCAGGGGACCGAGTCGGGCGGCCCGATCGTGTCCGACTCGCACGGCTGGACACAGACCTCAGGGGGCGCGACTATCACCACGAGGCGGTCGGGAGCCCAGCTCGGCCCGGCCAAGCGCCGGGCGGCGTCGTTCTCGGCCGCACTCCAGCCAAAGCACTTCGTGTACCCAGCGGGGACAGGGCAAAGCCCCGCGGGGAATGGCGTCGCGTCGCTGGTCACGTCCTCGAGGCCCTCGAGCCGTGCACCCCCGCCGGCGTCGCCGTATTGGCCCACCACGCCCCCCCATGCGGCGCTGGCGGCGAGCCCGCGCACCTCGGCGGTCAGCATGTCCTTGGTCGCTGGCGCGATCTCGCCGCCCGGATCCCAGAACACCAGCCTCACGTGCGCCCGCAAGACGGGACCCCCCTGATAGGTGGGGTCGGCGCCAGCACTAGGCGGTCCCGCCGCCAGGCCGAGGACCACGGCGGCCACGAGGGCGAGTCGCGCTGCCCACCGCTCGAGCCCGCCGGGCAGCGTCATGTGTCGTAGAGCACTCATCGAGCGCGCCCCTGGGAGGAGCTCGGGAGTGCGATGCGGACGTTCGGGCAGATGCCCTGTTTGTGGAGGCGCCGGTAGAGGGCGTTTAGCTCGTTGACGGTGAAGCCGCGGTGGTGACGGCGCCGCCATTCGCGCAGGATCGCGGCGTTGCATTTGGCCGCGGACGGTCCGTGGCCGTGCGGATCGCCCGCAGCGCGTCCCGTCGTGGCGCCGGCGGCCGCCACGGTGACGCTGCTGCCCACCACGATCATCTTCGCGAGCTGGCTCACTCTGTCTCTCCCGCGGCGCGCCGCAGCCAATCGACCTGCCTCGCAAAAATCCGGTGTTCCTGCCGCCGCTGACCGTCCCGGCCGGTCCACTCGTCCAGGCGAAGCTCGCCCGTGACGGCCATTAGGCGCTCGCTGCGGCAGCGGTCAAGGCACGCGCGCGCGTTGGCCCCCCATGCCACCACCGTGACGAAGTTGACACGCCCGCGGCTGTCGTTGAAGCGGAGCCGCATCGCGGCGCCGGTGCGCCCAGGGCTCCCGATCACCTCGGGATCCGCCGCGAGCCTGCCTGTTAGGCAGACCGAGTTCACGGGGTGGCCTTCGCGGTCAACGCGCGCCGCTGCGGTTCGCGGCCGGGCGCCGGGTTGAGCGCGACCCAGGCGGGGGCGTGGTGGGCGTGCAGCCAGAGGCCGCGTCCCGGCCGCTGCTGCTGGAGCTGCTGGGGCGTGAGCGTGGGCCGACGCGTCTTGCTCTTGGTGCGTTGCCCCCCCGATTTGGACACTTGCTCGATCTCGACTTCGCCGAGGACGTCGCGCAGGTAGCCGAGCGTCACGCGGTCAGTCGTGGGGCCGAGGAACAGCTTGGTGGCGCAGCAGGCCAGGATCGTGTCGGCCTCGTCGCGCCACCTCGCCCGCATCTGAGAAAGGCTCTGGAAAGCGAGAAGCGCGGAGATCCCATTGCCGGCGCCGAGAGACAGCGCGGCGGGGAGTCCGTCGAAGGGCACGATGTTGGCCGCCTCGTCCAGACACAACAGGAGGTTTGGGTCCAGCCGTCGGCCCGACCGCTCAAGCTGCTCAGCCCGATGCACGGTGGCGGCAAGCAACGCGACGAGAACCGGAGCCAGGGCCTGATGCTCCTTGCGCCCGGACACGAGAAACAGGGTGTGCTTACCCTCGAGGAAGCCGTCGACGGTGAACTCGGGGCCGGCCAGCTTGCCGAGGGATGGAAAGCGATATACGGCCAGGCAGTTCGCCGCGGTCTGGAGCGTGGACGCCTTGGGGCGCTCTTCGAGCTGGGCGATCGCGGCGAGCTGTGCCGCCGCCGGTGTCCCCCGGGGCAGCAGCGCAAGCGGATCGATGAAGGTGCCGTCTTCGATCCATTCGAGGACGTCTGGCATCCCCAGTTTGAGCCCGCGCTGCCGGCCGGTCGCGACGGCGTGAACTAGCGGCTGGATCGTGCGTGTGGCCTCGGCAAGCCAGTAGCGGGCCTCGGCCGAGGCGTGCTCGGTGTCCCGCGCGGCGGACGTGAGGTCTATCCCGCGCCACAGGGCGGTCTCCCAGTCCTCGCAGCCCTCGACCGGGTCCCACTGCACGCACGCCTCCGGGCGACCGAACGGGTCAAACTCGAAGACCTCGCCGATCTCCGCCCTCGCGCCGCCGACCATCCCGATCAGCTCGCGGCGGGTAGATGCGATCAGCGCCGCGCCTCGGTGCTCTAAGCACGCGGGCGCCAGGACACGCGAGGACTTAAACGACCTCGGGGGGCCGCATACGAGCCCATTCCCATCCGGCGCGGCCCGCAGGGGTTCGTGCGTCACGGTCGTGCGCGCGAGAAGGATCCCCTGGCGGCGCCCTCCGACCGCGGCGTCCACGAGCGCACGGGGGCCGCGCCACCTCGCCGGCTCTACTCCGCGCGCCTCTTTGGGCCCTCGCAGCTTGTGCGCCGCGAGCGCTCCTCCGCCCAGCAGCAGCACCGGGATCAGGAGGACTCCTAGGCCGAGTTCGGCGAGGACGACGAGAAGCGCCGCCCCGATGACGAGGCGCTTCAGGTGACCGCGTGCGATCGCGGCCATACCGCCCCGGATGTGGCGGCCGCCGAATATCGCCAGCAGCGCGAACACACCTATGCTCGTGCCAACCAGCCTCATTGCGCCGCCTCCTGCTGTCGGAGCTGCTCGGCGCCGGCGACGATGTCCTCGGCGGTCAGCAGCCTCAGCTCCTCCGGGCCCACGAACTCACGGGTCGGCGCCTGGCGAGTGCCTCGCGCGGCCACGGCCAAGTGGATCAGCAGGCGGGCGTCGTGAGAGCCGAGAAGGTCGCCCTCATGGAGCGCTTCGAGCGCGTCGCGCAGCGCGGCTTGGCCCGCGGCGTCGGTGGTTGATCCGGCCCGGGCGATCGCGGCCAGGGCGATCTCCTCGAGCGCGTCGACGTCCGGCGCGAGAAGGTCGATTCGCCGGCGGAGCACTGCCCGCACGCCCTCGCGACGCAGCAGCTCGACCACCCGGTCGGGCTCGTCACTCAAGATCAACAGGCAACGAGACGACCCCGCCGCCGCCTCCCGGCGCAGGTGCTCGAGCAGGGCGTCCAGTACCACAGGCCCCTCGGCCGGCCGGCTGATCGATGCTACGGAGTCACCGGGGCCCGCCAGCGCCCCCGCGCCCTCCACCAGGAGCACCCCACCGCCGTCTCCCAGCCCGCAGGGATAGCCGTTCCAGAACAGATCCTCCACGGCCGACCACCCACGTCGCCGCCAAGAGTCGATGAGCGCTCCGGCCGGGACAACCGCCGTGTCCCCGGTGCCGAGCGCTCCGAGCGAGTGGAGCAGTGGCCCGATCGCTCGGCCTACGCGTCCCCGCCCACTTCCGGGGGGCCCGGAGAGGACGATGAGATAGCGCTCGCCCTCTCCTCCGAGCGCCAACGCCACACCGACCGTGTAGGTGTGGGCGATGACGTCCGCTTCGGCGGCCAGGTCGGCCACCGCGCCGCTTAGACCCCCCGTGGCGGCGAGCTCGGCGAGGATCTCGCGCGGGGCCGCGGGAAGCTCCCGGCCGAGATGAAACTCGACCGGCGTGAGATGCTCGGCGCCTTCGGCGCTTTGTATGGCGGCGGGGACAGCGGCCGGAGCCGTAGAGACCACCGAGGGTTGCAGCTGCGGCACCCCCGCGGTTCCGCGTTCGGCGGGGGCGGCGGCGGGCGCGAGCTGGACGAGCGGCGCCATCGGCCCGCGGCTCGCGTGGGCTGCGGGTGCGTCTGCGTCCGCCGCACTGCCGCCGGCCCACCAGCGTTCCAGGCGCGGCACCCATCCGCCGTCGACGGGGGCGCGGCGAGCGGCGAGGAAGCCCGCGGCCAGGCAAATCGTCCCGGACACGACGGCCACCAGGAGCACCCCCCTGTCGACGATGTACGCCGCCGCGACGCCGCCGAGCATCATCAGAGCAACTGCCGCCCGGCGTCTCACGACTCTTCCCCCGAGTCCGCCGGCGAACGCGGGCGCCTAGTCAGGCGCTCCACGCGGGCGCGCACGGTAGCGGCCCGCTCGGGATCGACCGAGTTCCATATCTGGGCGACCTCGGCTAAGAATCGCTCTCTGACCTCGGTCGCGGGCCACGGGGCCGCCACGTACGCACTAGTGAGGCCGGTGAGCGCGCCGATTTCGCGGGTGGTTAGGCCTTCGGCTTTAGCTCTTTCGAGCTCGATGTCGCGCTCGAGCTTGGCTGCTGCAGCGGCCGCCTGCGCCCGGGCGTACTTCTCGCGGGCCGCCTCCAGCCGGGCGCGTATCGTCTGGCGCCCGGTCATAGCCCGAGCCCCAGCTGAATCGCGATCTTCTCGACGCTCACCAGGTGAGAGCCCGACGCGCCGCACGCGGGGCAGCCCGACCGCACCGTGGAAGCGGACACCTGCCGGGGCGACCGGCCTCGCGCGCGCGCGGCGGTAAAGGATTCCAGCCAGGTCCGCCGGCAGGCCCCGCAGCGCAGGGTTACCGTCATCACGGTCGACCGGCTCATCGCGGCGGCCCTTCGGTCGTAGCGTTCGGGCTCGCGGACTGGACGAGGCCGCGCACCCGCGCCGCGAGCTCGAGCGCCAGCGTCAGGCCCTCGGCAGCCGTGAGGCGCAACTCGGATTCGGGCCCGCCTGCACTTTCGACCACGGTCAGCTCGACGATCGGCGGACACCGCCCCACCACCAGGCGGCGGATGCTGAGCACGGCCCCGGCTCTCGTGCTGAGCCGGAACGCCTCGCTCGGCGCCAGGGCGCCATCGCGGGTGGCGCCTACCGGCGTGCCCTCGGGGCCTGGCGCGCGCGGCACCCGGCGGTCCTCGCAGCTGGTCGAGAGCTCAGCGGTCATCGCCGGCCCCGGCCGTGCGGTCTAGGTGTGCGCCGGCGGGCGCAGGTGCGGTACACGCGGCGCAGCGTCACCCGGCTGCGGTGACCGTTGCGGACGAGTGTGGCCACGACACGCACCCGGTAGCTGCCGGCCCGCAGCCGCCGCAGGTCGATGTGCGCCACGGTGAGATTGCCGCCGCGCTGGATCGACTGGCGCCCGCCGGCGACGAGGACCTTGATGGCGGCCACGCGCGCCCCGCGCGGGTGGCGGATGCGCAGCCTGAGCCTCCGCGCGCTGGTGCACTTGCCGAGCTTCGGCCGGGTCGTGGGCCGCCGGCCGACTGGCGGCGGTACGGGCGGTCCCGGCGAACCCCCGCCGCCAGACCCGCTCGTGCCCCCACCGGACGCCACGGTGCCGGTATCCGGCGGCGAGTCGGTCACGGTGACCGTCCTTGTGGTCGTCGCGGTCGGCGAGCCCCCGCACAGTGCGGCCGTGCCTGTGAACGTCTGTGTGGCGCCGCAGCCGTTTCCGTCGGTGACGGTCAGCGCGACGGTGTAGGTGCCCGCGGTCGCGTAGGTGTGGCCGGGCGCGGCGCCGCCACCATTCGCCGTGCCGTCGCCGAAGCCCCAGGCGTAGCTCAGGGGCTGGGCGCCCGACGACGGCGTGCCGTCGAACGCGGTGGGAACCCCGGCACGAGCGGCGCCCACGGTGAACGCCGCTGTCGGACCGCCGTCCGGCAGGGCGAGGATCCCGGTAGCGAAGCCTGTCGTGGCGACGCTCGAGGGCGTGAGCAGTGACGGCACGCCATCCCCGCCAACCGCGTACTGGCGGACCGCCGAACCCGTCGTCATGTACACCGAGCGCCCGCTCGGAGAGAGCGCGAGGTTAAATCCTTGGGGCCCGCACCCGCAGGGCAGCGGCGTCAGCGGCGTGAGACCGCCGTTCGTGGCGTCGCGCGCGAACGCTCCCGCGTCCCCGTCCTCGGCGACGTACAGATAATGACCGTCGCCGCTCATCGCCAGCCCGCGCGGCGTCCGCAGGTTCGAAACAAAGCCCGTGAGACTCAGGGCGCCCCCGCCGGCGATCCTGTACCCGTCGATCGAACCGTCTAGCGCCGAGATGTACACGTTGGTGCCGTCGGGGCTCGCGATCGCGGCCGTCGGTGTTTGGCCGGTCGCCACCGGACCCTCGTCCCCGGGCGTCAGGCTGCCGTCTGCGGCAACGGAGTACCGCTCGACGAGCGAATCCGAGGAGCTGATCACGTACAGATTCGTGCCGTCGGGGCTGACGGCCAGGGCCAGGGGATCGGGGCCGACCGCGGTGGGAGAGCTCGGCGCAGGCGTCAGCGTGCCGTCCTGCCCGACCTGGAACACAAACATTTGCCCCACGGGGGCGTTGTCGTCCGCGACGATCAGATACCGACCGTCCGGCGTGACGGCGCACGCCTGGGGCGCCTGACCGGCCGCCTGCGGCGTGCCGATAGGGGTGAGCTGCCCGTCGCCGCCTACGGCGAACGCCCTGACGTCGCGGGCGCCCTGGTCGACGCTGTAAACGACGCGTCCGCTGGGCGGGGCGCACTCCGCGTAGACCCCGGCCCCCGTGCCAACACCTGCCGGCGACAGGGGGGTCAGCCCGGCGGCGTCATCCAGCCCGTACTCGTCGATCGCGGCCGCCGGAGGGCACGGGGCCGGAGGCCCACCGCCCGGGCAGGTGTGGATCGCGCCTACGTAGGCCACGGCCGGGCTGGCGGCCGCCGGCGCCGCCGAGATCAAAGCGGCGCTGGCGGCGAGCGCGCTGATGAGAGCTACGAGACGACTAGGGCGTGCTGTACGGTGCGGCACGGGTACCTCCTCCGGGAGGGCTCGGGCCGCCCGCCCGCGTGTCGGCTACCAAACACGAGCGCGGGTAGGGCGGCAGATTTAGGAGTTCGCATCGCAGCGAGTATCGTCTGCTCACAGCGCTGAGCGAGCAGGTGCTAGGAAGTTGCTGCGTAATGTTTCCGAAGCTCGCAGAAACCTCGCACGCCCCCCGATTTGTGGGTAGGGCGGGCGTCGAGTTGGGCCAACCGCGTCTCATGCGGCCTCCGGGCGGTCCCACCGGAGTTCACGTTCGCGGGCGAAGCGGCGCTGCTGGCGAATCCCTTCGCGGTCGAGCTTGGCCGCCACGGGCCCGGGTAGCCGCCGCCGTCGCGCCCGCCGCGCTGCCCGCTC
>VAYS01000018.1:2083-74070 GCA_005883215.1 Actinomycetota bacterium | reverse complement strand
GACGGTGGGGGTCGAGGGCTTGCCCGAGCTCATCGTGAAGATCTGATGCACGTGGGCGCCGGGTTCGATCTCGGCCAGGACCTGATGAGAGAGGTCGGCCTCTACGTGCTTGCCGTCGCGCGGGTAGCGCACGTGGAAGCGCCCGCCCCCGTGCGACATGCGAATGAAGAAGGCGCGGTCGGCCCGGGTGGTGCGGGACAGGCCGCTCGTCTTGCGAAAGGCCAGGACGGCCCGCTCGGTTGCCCCGTCCATCACCCCGCTGTGTTCGACGGCGTAGCCGAGGTTGGACAGCTCGGTCTGGAGCAGGCGCACCGTGTCGCCGCGCTGGTGGCCGTGGACGCTGCCGCTCACCGCCCGTAGGTAGACGGGGCGGGCCCGGAGCGCCGCCATCTGAGGCGTGGCGGCGTGATCGGCGGTGATCGTGACCTTGCCCGCGCCGGGGCTCTTATAGCCCCAGCTGAACACGCCGGTGTGGTGGGGGCCGCGCTTGACGGCGAAGAAATGCACGGCCACCTGGCGGCCGTTGCGAACGACGCGCACGCGAATCCTCTGGCCGGGCACGAACGTCTTCAGCACGCCGCGGATCTGAAAGCCCTCGCCGCGCACGACCAGCGGGGGGTGCCCCTCGGCGCCGACGAGGTACAGCGACAGGGTGGTGGTCACCGGCGCCGGTGCCGGGGGACCCGGCGGGGCCGGCGGGGACGGGGGGGCCGGCGGGGCCGGGGGGGACGGGGGGACGGGAGCCGCCGGCGCGGCGGGGGCGGCGGGGGCCGCAAATACGATTCCCACGATGGCGGCAGAAGCGATCAGCTTGCCCCGGATCACGCCGGCATCCTAGGCGGTGGGTCGGTTGGCTGGCTTCTGGCGAGGGCCCGTCCTCGCCGCCGTGATTCTCGCCCCGAGCGCGTGGTGCGCGGCGCGGGCCGAGCCCGCCGCGCCGGCGGCGCGCGCTGGGCGCGCTTTGGCTCGGGCCGTCCCTCTCGGCGCGGTCGTCCGGTTCGGGCGCTCGGCGCGGGGACGGCCGTTGCTGGCCTGGGTCAGGGGCCCGCGGCGGGCGCCCCGCCGGATTTTGGTGGTGGGCTGCATCCACGGCGACGAGCCGGCGGGGATCGCGGTGACCAGGGCGCTGCGCCGGTTGCCGGGGACGCCGGGGGCACGGCTGATCCTGGTCGACGAGCTCAACCCCGATGGCCGACGCGCCGGCGCCCGGCAGAACGCCCGGGGGGTCGATCTCAACCGCAACTTCTCGGTCGGGTTTCGCCGCTCGGGGCGTCGGGGGGAGACGTTCTACTCGGGGCCTCGTCCGTTCTCCGAGCCCGAGACCCGGGCGTTGCGGTCGCTCGTGCTTCGCGAGCGGCCAACCGTGACGATCTGGTTTCACCAGCATCTGAACCTGGTCGACTTGTCCGGTGGCAACGCCGGGCTCGAGCGTCGCTTCGCTCGGCGCATCGGGCTGCGGGCGGTACGTCTGGCCCCCTTGGCCGGGACGGCGACGCGCTGGCAGAACCGGCGCCTGGCCCACACGAGCGCGTTCGTGGTCGAGTTGCCCGCCGGCGCGGCCAGGCCGGGCCTGCGGGTGCGGCTTCTGGCGGCGATACGCGCACTGGAGGGCCACCGTGCGCGCTCGCGCGCCGCCGGGACGCGGCGTCCGGCCGCTGCCTTCTAAGCTCGGTCCGTGACCCCCGAGGAGCAAACCGCCGCCCTGGCCCCGGTTGGGTCGGCCGACGCCCCGGCTGGGGGCGAGCAGGAACCGGGCGCGCCGCCGGCTCCCCCCGAGCTGGCGCCCGAGGTCAAGGCCCGGCGCGATGCCGCTCTGCGCCACGTGCGCCAATTCGGCGATCCCGCCCTGCGCTCCAAGGCACGCGAGGTCGAGCGCTTCGACGATGCCTTGCGCCGTGAGGTCCAGCGCATGGCGCGGATCATGAGCGACGCGTTGGGTGTCGGGCTCGCCGCCACCCAGGTGGGCGTGCAGCACCGGCTGCTGGTCTACCGGGTGGGCCCGGACGCGCCGGCGGTGGCCCTGGTCAACCCACGCATCGAATGGTCCGGTGCGGCTCTTGAGACGATGGAGGAGGGCTGCCTGAGCCTTCCCGGGGTGCACGTCGACGTCGAGCGCGCGATCCACGTCCGGGTCGGCGGGCGGGGCCCCGACGGTGATGCCCTTACCGTCGAGGCGTCCGGTCTGGAGGCCCGCGTGCTCCAGCACGAAATCGACCATCTCGACGGCATCCTGGTTCTCGACCGGACCAGTCGCGAGCAGCGCAAGCAGGCGGTGCGGGCCATGCGCGAGGCCGAAGTCGGCAGCGGCCCGCCCCCGGTCGCCAGCGATGGTCAAGCCGGCGCGGCGTGAGCGCCGCGGGTCTCGACGGATGTCCGATGGCGCGCCGCCGCTTGCTGTGGAAAGGTCCTGGCGTCCCCGACGTACCGGCGGCGGCTCACCGCATAACCCACTGGCGGCCCGCGCCCATGCCGGCGAGAGGAGAGCTCTGTGATCTACCTCCTGACGCGGCCGATCGCCTGGCTGTTCAAGCTCCTGGTCACGATCGTAAAATCGCCGGCCAAGGCGGGCATAGCCGTCCGTGACCACCGCACGCGCAAGCGCATCAAGGAGGCGGCCAAGCTGGCCAAGCAGCCGGTGCCCGGAGGCCCGCCCGCCTAGCTCGAGCCTGGTCGCGGCCTTCCCCGCGCGCCCGCCCGGCCACGGCGGGTAGCGGGCCTCGTGCCTACCGTCTTTCTGGGCACCTCGGACTTCGCCGCCGCCGTGCTGGAGGGGCTCGCGGCGGCGGGCGAGGCGCCGGCGATCGTGGTGTCGCGGCCCGACCGCCCAAAGGGCCGGGGCCGTCGCCTGGCGTCGCCGCCGGCGGTGGAGGCGGCTCGGCGGCTGGGCATCGAGGTCCAGCAGCCAGCGGACGTCAATAGCGCCGAGGCGCTTGCCGCCATCGAGGCGGCAAATCCCGATGTCCTGTGCCTGTGCGCCTATGGAGCGATCATCCGCGAGCCCCTGCTCTCGGCGCATCCGATGCTCAACCTGCATCCGTCGCTGCTTCCCCGGTGGCGGGGAGCGGCGCCGATCGAGCGGGCGATCATGGCCGGGGACGAGAAGACCGGCGTGTCGATCATGCGCCTGGGCGCGGGGCTGGACGACGGTCCCGTAGGCCTGGTCGCCGAGGAGTCGATCGACGCCAGCGACACCTACGGCGGGCTCGCTAAGCGCCTGCAGGCGCTGGGTAGCCCTCTGCTCCTCCGAGCTCTGCGCGAGCCGCTTGAGTTCGTCGCGCAGGACGACCAGGCGGCCACCTACGCGGACAAGATCACCGCCGAGGACCGCCGGCTGGACCCCGCGCGCCCGGCGGTGGAGCTCGAGCGCGTGGTGCGGGCGCTTCACCCGCATATCGGCGCTCGCCTCGAGGCGCCGCACGGGCCGACGCTCGGCGTGGAGTCCAGCCGGGTGGCCCCCGAGGTCGACGCCCCGCCCCCGGCGGGCACCCTGCTCGCCGCCGGGGATCGCCTGCTCCTGGGCTGCACACCGGGAACGCTCGAGCTACTCGAGGTAAAGCCGCCGGGGGCGCGGGCGATGGCGGCGGCCGACTACCTGCGCGGCCACGGCCCTCCCTCGGCGCCCCAGGCTTCCCGGAGCGGGCCGTGAGCCCCGCCGCTCCGCGCGCGAGCGACGCCGGGCGCGGAGGATCGCCGGGCGCGCCGGCGAAGCCGTCGCCCACCCGGCGCTCCACGCCGCCGCCGGTCTCGCCGGCTCGGCGCTGCGCCTACCGCGTGATCCGGCGCGTCTTCGAGCAGGGCGCCTACGCCGATCGGGCCCTGCACGCCACGGCGGCCGGCCTGGCGTCGCGCGAGCGCGCCCAGGCCACCCGGCTTGCCTACGGCGCCGTGCAGCGCCGGGGGACCGTCGACCACCTGGTGGGGCGGCTTACCAGCCGCCCCCTGCAGCGCTTGGACGCCCCGGTGCTGGCCGCCCTGCGCCTGGGGGGCTATGAGCTGCTGTTCTCCGGCGGAGCCGCTCCGCACGCCGCGGTCAACGAAGCGGTGACCCTGAGCGGCTCGGACTCCTCCCACGGATCGGGGCTGGTCAACGCCGTCCTGCGGCGGCTGGCGCGCGAGGGCGGGGCAATGCTCGCCGAGCTCGGTGACGGCACGCCCGAGCAAGCCGCGGTGGCCCATTCGCTGCCTGTCTGGCTGGCGCGGATGTGGTGGCAGGAGCTGGGAGCCGACGAGGCGCGGGCGCTCCTGGGCCGGGTCAACGAGCCGGCCGAATCGGCGCTACGAGCCAACACGTTGCTTCTGGACGCGGGGACGCTCGCCCAACGTCTGCCCGTCGCGTGCCGGCTGGCCCCGGAGCTGGCCGAGGCGGTGGTCGTGGAAGAGCCGTTTGACGCCCACGGCTCGGCGCTGTGGCGGGAGGGAGCGTTCATGCCCCAGTCGCGGGGCTCGATGCTCGCGGCCCGCGCCTTGGCGCCGCGCCCCGGCGAGCGCGTGCTCGACCTGTGCGCGGCTCCAGGAGCCAAGACCACGCACCTCGCCGCGCTGATGGAAGACTTGGGCTCGATCACCGCCGTCGAGCGCCATCCCGCGCGGGCCGGGGGGCTGGCGCGGACCTGCGAGCGGATGGGTGCCACCGCCGTCGAGGTGCACGTGGCCGACGCTGGGGCCTTCAGGGGCGCTGGCTTTGACCGGGTCCTCGTCGATCCGCCCTGCTCGGGGCTGGGCACCCTCCAATCGCGCCCCGACCTGCGCTGGCGTGCATCGCCCGAGCGGATCGACGCGCTCGCCGCCGAGCAGGCGCGCATCCTCGCCGCGGCGAGCGAGGCGGTGCGGCCCGGAGGCACGATCGTCTACTCGACGTGCACGCTCGCCGCGGCCGAGAACGAACGCCAGCTCGAGCGCTTCCTGGCCGTGGACCGCCGCTTCTCGGTGCTGGCAACCGGCTCCGACCTGCCGGCGTGGCACCATCCCCACGTGGCCGGTGCCCTGCTGGCGCTTCCCCATCGCCACGGGACCGATGGGTTCTTCGTCGTCCGCCTGGAGCGGGCGCGCTCCCCGGCGCCTCCGCGATCACGTAACCGGCCCACCGCAACGGGTAGGTAAGGAGATGTCGGCACCCGACGACCGCCCGCTGCGCTCCGACGATCCGCCGGTCGACCTGGGGCTGGTGTGCCCCAACTGCGCCGAGCCCTGGCTGCGTCCGACCAACCTGGCCGGGCGCTACCGCTGCGTCTACTGCCTGCATCGCTTCGAGCTGACTTCGGTCTGCCCCAACTGCGGGGAGCACTCGACGATCGTGCGCATGTCCAGCACCGCGATGGTCAAGTGCAATCACTGCGGCGAGAGCATGCTGCAGCCGATCTGACGTGGGGGCTGAGCTCCTCCAGGGCATCCACGTCGCCCCTTCGATCCTGTCGGCCGATTACGCCCGACTGGGCGAGCAGGTGCGCGAGGTGACCGATGCCGGCGCCCGCGTCATCCACGTCGACGTGATGGACGGCCACTTCGTCCCCCCGCTGACGATCGGCCCGCCCGCCGTGTCCGCCCTGCGCGAGCAGGTCTCTGCCGTCGGCGGGATGCTCGAGGTTCATCTCATGGTCGAGCGTCCCGAACGCCACGTGGCCGATTTCGCCCGCGCCGGCGCCGACCTGATCATCGTCCATGCCGAGGCCACCCCCAACGTGCACTACGCGCTGCACAGCGTGCGCGAGTCGGGGGCGGCGGCCGGGCTGGCCATCTGCCCGGCCACGCCGGTGTCGGCGGTGTCGGAGTCCGTGGGGGACACGGCGCTTTTCCTGTGCATGACGGTGGACCCCGGGTGGGGCGGTCAGCCGTTCATCGCCTCGTCGTTGGACAAGATCGCTCGCCTGCGGGACACGATCGGCGCCGGCCCGGCGCTGGAGGTAGACGGCGGCATCGAGACCGAGACCGCCGGCCCCTGCGCCGCGGCCGGCGCGACCCGGTTCGTGGCCGGCTCGGCGATCTTCGCGGCACCCGAGCCCGCGGAGGCCTACCGCGCGATCGTCGAGGCCGTCGGCGCCGCCTGACCCCGGCCGCCGGTCCGCCCGGCGCCCACCCGGTAGACGAGCCACAGGGCGACGGTGAGCGTCGCCGTCGCGCCGCAATAGCCCACCTCGGCTCGCAGCAGGCCGTCTCCCACGACGGGCAGCAACAGCCAGGCGACAAAGCCGGCGGCGCATAGCGCCCACGCGGTGGCCGCGGCTCCCGCCTGACCGCGCGCCAGCGCGGCCTGGTTGAGCGTGCCCGCGCACAGGTGAAATGCCATGCCGGCGCCGACCACGGCGAGCCCCGCCCGCCCGTAGGAGAAGTGCTGGCCGAACAGGTGGCCCATCACGAAGGGCCCCCCCACCAGCAGGGCCAGGGCCACCAGGGCGCCGAAGGCGGCGATCGCCAGCAGGGTGACGCGCACCGCGCGCGCGAACGCGCTCCGGCCCTCGGTGACCTCCAGGCCGGCCAGGTGCGGAAGCAGCGCGGTCTGGATCGACTGGAAGAGCTGCAATGGGGCGCGGGCGATGAGCAGCACGTTGAAGACGATGCCCGCCAGGGCCGCATTACTCGAGGTGGCGTCCACGGTCAGCACCGCGGCGTTCAAGAGCGCCTGCTCGGCGAGCATGATCGCCGCCACCGCGGCGGCGAAGCCGCCGCCGCGGCGCAGCGACAGCGGCTCGCTCGCCTCCTCCTCGACCGCGGCCGCGGCCGGACCCTGGAGCGCCGCGTCGGCGTCGGCGACCGTGGGATGGCGGGGGCCAAGCGCCGGCGTGGTGTGGGCCCCGCGCTCCCGGCCGGCGCGGCGGGCGAACGCCGCCGGTAGGACGACCAGCGAGACGAATGGGCCGGCGGCGATGCCGAGCGCGACCGCGGACTGACCGGAGGCGATGCCCACGGCGACCGCCAGGGCAAAGCAGACACGCGAGGTGGCCTCCATGAACACCAGCGCCCCGTAGAGGCCGAAGTACTTGTGGCCGGCCAGCCACCCCCGGGCGAAGTAGCTCGCCGCGTAGGCCAGGACGCCCACCACCAGCACCCAGTACAGGGTGCGCGATCCGCCGAACACGTCCTGCTCGATGCGGCGGTGCAGCGCCAGCGCCACCGCGAGGAAGGCGAGCGCGAATGCCGCCTCGAGGGCGACGGCGATACGCAGCGGATGCTCCCGGTGCAGGCCGCGGGCGCGGCGCGCGGCGATGGTGCGGGACAGCAGCTGCTCCACCGGCCGGTAGATCACCGAGATGATCACGAACATCACCGACCACAGGAGGTCCAGCCGCTTGGCGGCGACCTCGCCGAGCACGTGGCTGGCCAGCGAGAAGTAGGCGAACGTCAGCAGGCCGGTGGCGGCGATCCCCACGGACAGCACGCGCGCCCCGCGGCCGTAGGAGCCGACGGCGCCGCCTTGACCGGCCGGCGGCGACGGGTCCCCCCGGCGCGGCTCGGGCACCGCTAGAGCCGCACCAGCAGCACGGTCCAGGGCACCGGCGAGCGCGCTTGGACCACCTCTCCATGACGAGCGGCGAGCGCTACGAATGACCGCTTGGACCAGTGGTTGAGGTGTCCGGGCGTGTTGCCCAGCTGCCGGAGATAGGCGCCGCGGGCCAGGTTCAGAGCGCGCCACAGCGGCTCGCGGGGGACCGACAGGAGCAGGTACCGGCGCGCGCAGCGGGCCATCTCGAGCAGCGTCCGCTCTGGCTCGGGCACGTGCTCCAGCACCTCGATGGCGGTGGCCACCTCGAACTCGTCGTCGGCGAAGGGCAGCTGCTCGGCGCTCACCGCCCGGTACTCGAGGTTGGGGGCCTGGCGGCGCTCCCACTCGGCGCGGAGCTTGCCATCGTCGAGGTCGATCCCCACGACGCGCCCCGCGCCCATGTGCGCCGCCCAGCGCTGGGTGAGCACACCCTCGCCGCAGCCCACGTCGAGCAGCGACCCCGGGCGTGCCATGCCCATGAGCTCGTCGAGCGTCGCCTCGAAGCTCCCCATGAGGCGCCGCACGACCGGGTTGGTGGACCCGTACTTGTCGTAGGTGTTGCCGGTGACGACGCCTTCGGCCGAGGCGCTGGACGCGGCGATGCCGCGGCTCATACCCCGAGCGCCTGGCGCTCGCCGCCCTCGGTCGACTGGGGCCGCGTGCCTTCGGCCGCCTGCCCGGTGGCCCGCCCGCTGCCGGCCCCGGTCGTGACCGGAACGCCGGTGTCGCGGGCGCCGGGCTCGTAGTGGGACGGCGCCACCCCGAGCTCGAGCTCGATGCGCCGCACGCGCTCGAAGATCCGCTGCCCCATCAGCCGTTGGGCGCTGAGCAGGTCGCCCACCACGCCCAGGGCGGCGAGCAGCATGGCGGCGTTGAACAGCACGGCCCCGAGGATCAGCGACTGGACGTGACCCTTGCCGTTGCCCTCGATCACGTAGGCGTAGGCGAAGCGTCCCCACACCACCAGGGCAGCCAAGCCGACCACCAGCGCCGCGCTCATGAACACCTTCAGCGGCTCGTACTGGGAGTAGATGCGAAAGACCGCGGTTGCGTTACGCCGCACGTAGCCGCCCATCGAGGGAGCCAGACGCGACGGACGGCTCGGCGCGTTGGTGCGGATCGGGACGTCCTCGACGGCAACCAGCAGCTTGCCCGCCTGGATGATCGTCTCCAGCGTGTAGGTGAAGCGAGAGATCACCAACATCTGGATCGCGGCCTCGCGGTTGTAGGCGCGAAACCCGGAGGTGGTGTCGGGCACCTTGGTGGACGAGGCTTGACGGACCACCCAGGAGCCGAGCCGCTGCAGCCCCTTCTTCAGGGGCGAGAAGTGCTCGAGGTGGGTGATCTCGCGGTCGCCGACGACCATGTCGGCGCGACCGTCGAGAATCGGCGCCACCAGCTTGGGGATATCGGCCGCGTTGTACTGGTTGTCGGCGTCGGTGTTGACCACCACGTCGGCGCCCAGCTTCAGGCTCGCGTCCAGGCCGGCCTGAAAGGCGGCGGCCAGGCCCTTGTTGTTGGACAGGCGCACGACGTGGTCGACCCCGTGGGCGCGGGCGACCTCGATCGTGGCGTCCAAAGAGCCGTCGTCGATCACCAGCCACTCGACGGTGTCAAAGCCCGGCACCTCGCGCGGCAGCTCGGCGAGGGCCACCGGCAGGTGGTCCTGCTCGTCCTTGCACGGGATCTGGATGATCAGCTTCATAGGCGCCATCGTCCGGACCGCATGAGGGAGCGAAGTGCGACGCAGGCGTCCGCGTGGGGGCCCGGACCTGCCGATAGACTGGCCGCCTCAGTATCCCAGAGGACCGGTCGGGCGCCAAGTCGGCCGAGCATGGCGCGGGCCCCGGGTCCCATGCGGGAGCTGCCGATGGAGAGCGCGACGCTTACCCGACCGCGGCCGGGGGCCGGCTGGCTGGCGCGGCTGCAGGCCGTGTCTGCGTCCACCTGGGCCAAGCTGGGCCTCGGGGTCCTGGTGCTCGTGGCGCTGCTCGGGTTCCTGCTCTACCCGACCTATCCCAACTACGACTCCTACTACTACCTGCTGTGGGGTCGGGACCTGCTGCACCTGCACGCGCCCGCGTTCAGGGTCTACCGCGCCCCCACCGAGCACCCGCTGGCCCTCGCCCTGGGCGCGCTGCTGTCGTTGGCCGGTCGCTCCGGGGATCGCCTGTGGGTGGCGATGATCATCGCCTCCTACGTGGCGCTGGTGGCCGGCCTGTACCGGCTCGGTCGCCTGGCGTTCACTCCGCTGGTCGGGGCGGTCGCGGCCATCCTGCTGCTCAGCCGCTTTCAGTTCGCCTTTCTCGCCGCCCGCGGCTACATCGACATTCCCTACCTGGCCCTGGTGGTGTGGGCGGCGGTGCTCGAGCTCGAACGGCGCCGGCGGGGCTGGCCCGTGCTGCTGCTGCTGGCCGGGGCCGGCCTGCTGCGCCCCGAGGCCTGGATGCTCACCGGGCTGTATCTGGTCTGGTGCGCCTGGCCCGAGCCGTGGCCGGCGCGGATCCGGCTCGCTGCGCTGGCGGCCGTCGGTCCCGCGCTGTGGCTGGGAATGGACCTGGCCATCACCGGCGACCCGCTGTACTCGCTGCACTCCACCAGTGGCCTGGCCGCCGACCTCGGACGGGCCACGGGGGTGGGCAACATCCCCCTGGCCACCGTGCAGTTCCTCGAGCGCCTGGACCGCGCTCCGGTGGTGGTCGCCGCGGTGGTGGGCACCGTCCTGGCGTTGGGACTCGCGCCGCGCCGCTGTGTGGTGCCCGGGGCGCTGCTGGCGATCGGGGTGGCCACGTTTTTCATGGTCGGCATCGCCGGCCTGTCGATCATCGACCGCTACCTGCTCGTGCCGTCGCTCATGGTGATGGTCTTCGCCGCCGTGGGGATCGCCGGCTGGACGATGCTCGAGCCGGGCGCCCTGCGCCGGGCCTGGGCCGCGGCGGCGCTGCTGCTCGTGGTCTACGCGACCGGCTACACCGTGCTCAAGGTCAGCCTCGACAACATCGACACCGAGCTCGCCTTTCGCCGCGATTCGCACCGGGCCCTGACGGCCTTGCTCGCCGACACAGCGGTGCGCCGAGCGCTGGCCTGCGGACCGGTCTCCGTGCCCAACCACAAGCTCATCCCCGAGCTGCGCTGGCTCATGGACCGCGGGCCCGACGAGATCGTCGCCCGCAGCGACGCGCGGGCTCGCGCCGATCGCGGCGATCAGGCGCTCGAGCGGCGGCTGGCGAGCGGAATCGCGATCTACCCCACCGGCGACGCGGTCTTTCGCCAGGCGATCGTCGACCCCGGCGACGCGGCCATCGACCAGGTGCCCGCGGCGAGCTTTGACCGCGTGGCCACGACCCAGTATTACGCCGCCTATGCCCACTGCTGACCCCAGGCGGCCCGCTTGAGCACCGCCGTCCTGGAACCCACGGGGCCGCCCGCGGCGGCGACCGACGAGCTCGCGCCCGCCGCCTCTCGCGAGCGCCGGACCTGGTGGTGGCTGGGCCTGGCGGGGGTGCTGGCGCTCGCCCTGATCTTGCGGATCTGGGGCTCGGGCCACGGCCTGCCATGGGCGTACAACGTCGATGAGAACAACCACTTCGTCCCCAAGGCGATCGCGTTCTTCAACGGGGATTGGAACCCCCACTACTTCGACAACCCGCCCGCCTACAGCTACCTGCTAAAGCTCGTCTTCGGGGTGTGGTTCGGCGGCCGCGCCGCGGTGGCGCACGCGTTCGCCACTCACCCGGGCGAGGTCTTCCAGGTCGCCCGGGTCGTCTCCGCGGTGCTGGGCACCCTGGCCGTATGGCTGCTGTACATCGCCGGCGCGCGGCTGATCGATCGGCGCGTGGCGCTGCTCGCCGCCGCGCTGCTGTCGGTGTCCTTCCTGCCCGTCTTCTACTCGCACCTGGCGCTCAACGACGTGCCCACGCTGTTTCCGCTGACGCTCGCGCTGGTGGGCACGGCGGGCGTGCTTCGCTACGGACGGCCGCTCGATTATCTGGTCGCCGGACTGGGCTTGGGGCTGGCCTGCGCGACCAAGTACACCGGGGGAATCGCACTGCTCCCGCTGCTGGCCGCGGCGGGAGCGCAGTTCACCGCGCCCGACGGCCACCGGGCCGCGACGACCGGTCTGGTGCTCGCCGGGGCCACGGCGGTGGTGTGCTTCTTCGCCACCGACCCCTACTCGCTGCTCGACTTCTCGGCCTTTCGCGATGGGCTCGGGCACCAGTCCTCGGTCGCCGACGACGCCGCGGGCAAGCTGGGCATGACCCACAAGAGCGGCGTCGTCTACTACCTGTGGTCACTGACCTGGGGTATGGGCTGGATACCGGCGCTGGCCGCGGTGGGGGGCGCGGTGGCCCTGTGGCGCGACGAGCGCCGGCTGGTCGCGGTGCTGGTCCCGGCTCCCGTGCTGTTCCTGATCTTCATGGGGGCCCAGGGCCGCTACTTCGGTCGCTGGCTGATGCCGATCATCCCGATCGTCTGCCTGCTGGCTGCCTACGCGGCCCTCGAGCTGGCGCGGTGGCTGGCGCGGCTTCGGCCCGCGCTGGCGCCTTCCCTGGCGGTGGCGGGCGCCGCCGCCCTGTGTCTCCAGGGGCTGATCCACTCCGTGCACGCCGACCTGGTCCTGTCGCGCACCGACACCCGGAACCTCACGCGCCAGTGGCTGGTGGACCACGTCCCGGTGGGCTCCAAGCTGGTGATCGAGCCGGTGGTGCCCGACCTGTGGGTGATGGATCCCGGACACCCCTCGCCGGTCACCGACAACGGCTACCGCTGGCAGAAGTTCCCCACCAGCCATACCCAGGTGGCGGCCGACGGCTCGCTATTTCCGGGGGCCGGGCGGTCGGTAAACATCGAGGACTACGAGCGCACGCTGCGCCCCGATCTGATCGCCCTGTATGAGGCCAGCGGCTACTGCTGGGTGATCACCGGGTCGACGCAGGCCGGCCGGGCGGCGGCCAACCCGCGCCGGGTGCCCGGCGCGGTCGCCTACTACCGGGCGCTGGACGGCGGCGAGCAGGCGGCCTTCCGGGCGTCGCCGTTCGGGGGCGACCAGCGAGCGGTGCCGTTCAACTTCGACTTCACCTTCGACTACTACCCGCTGGCCTACCACCGCCCCGGGCCGGTGATGACCGTCTACCGCCTCACCGGCGGGGGCTGCTGAGCGGCCGGGCCGCCGAGCGCCATGCAGGAAGGCGCCGTGCACGAGCGGCGCTCGGCTGGGCCTATTCTCCAGGGCATGCCCGTGCGCACGGACACCGACCGCGTTCACCTGGCGCGCGCCATCGAGCTCGCCCAGCGCGGCTTCGGCCGGGTCAATCCCAACCCCATGGTGGGAGCGGTGGTGGCCCGCGACGGCGACCTGCTCGGCGAGGGCTGGCACGACGAGTTCGGCGGTCCGCACGCCGAGGTCAACGCGATCGCCGCCTGCGGGGACGCCGACCTCGGCGGGGCCACGCTCTACGTGTCACTCGAGCCGTGCTGCCACCAAGGCAAGACGCCGCCCTGCACGCAGGCCATCCTCGACGCTGGCCTCGAGCGGGTGGTGGTGGGCTCCGACGATCCCTCCGAGCGGGCCTCCGGCCGAGGCCTGGGCATTCTCCGCGACGAGGGGGTGGAGGTTGTGCTGGCCGACGGCGAGCTGTGCGCCCGCGCCCGGCTGGTCAACCAGGCGTTTCGCAAGCACGCCCGCACCGGGCGCCCCTGGGTGCTGTTCAAGTCGGCCATGACGCTCGACGGCAAGGTGGCCACCCAGGCGGGCGACTCGCAGTGGATCTCGGGCGAGCCGAGCCGGGAGCTGGCCCATCGCTGGCGCTGCTCGGTCGACGCGGTGGCGGTGGGCATCGGTACCGCGCTGGCCGACGATCCCCAGCTCACCGCTCGGGTCGAGGGGGTGCGGCGCCAGCCGCGACGGGTCGTGTTCGACTCGCTGGGGCGCCTGCCGCTGTCCAGCCGGCTGCTCGAGGCCGCCCCCGAGGTGCCGGTCACCGTGGTGGTCTCGCGGGCGGCGCGCCGCGCCGACATCGGCGCTCTGGAGGCGGCCGGCGCGCAGGTGCTGGTGGCCACCGGTGAGAACGAGTCTGCCCGCGTGCGCTCGGCGCTCGATCAGCTCGGGACGATGGACGTCGCGGCGGTTCTGCTCGAGGGCGGTCCCCACCTGGCGGGCGCGTTTCTGGACGCCGCCCAGATCGACGAGATCCGCCTGTTCTTGGCCCCCCTGGTGGTAGGGGGGCGGGCGGCTCGCGACCCGCTGGAGGGAAAGGGCGTGGACCGCATCTCCCAAGCCCTGCAAGCGCTCACGCTGGAGTGCGAGCGGGTCGGTCAGGACCTGATGATCTCCGCGCGGCTGAGGGAGTGGTGAGGGCGCCCGCGGCGCGCCGGCAGATGTTCACCGGACTGATCGCCGACATGGGGCGCGTCGCCGACGTACAGACGCGGGGCGACGGCGTGCGCCTGACGGTGACCAGTGCGCTCGCGGGCGAGCTCGGCGAGGGAGACTCGGTCGCCGTCGACGGGGTCTGCCTGACCGCCGCCGTCGTGGCGGATGGGGCGTTTGGCGCCGACGTGGTGCGCGAGACGCTGGCCCGCTCGGCGCTGGGGGACTCCCGCGCCGGCGACCCGGTCAACCTCGAGCTGCCGCTGCGGGCCAGCGACCGCCTCGGCGGTCACCTGGTCCAGGGCCACGTCGACGGGGTGGGGACGGTCACCGGCGTGTTCGGCGACGGGCTGGCGCGCACCATCGGCGTGGGCGCCGATCCCGGTCTGCTGCGCTACGTGGTGGCCAAAGGATCGATCGCGGTTCAGGGCGTGAGCCTGACCGTCGCGGCGGTCGACGGGGAGGGCTTTGAGGTCGCGCTGATCCCCGAGACCCTCGAGCGCACGACCCTGGGCGAGCTCGAGCCCGGGGCACGGGTCAACCTCGAGGTCGACGTGCTGGCCAAGTACGTGGAGAAGCTGACCGCGGCCGCGGCGGCACCGGCTGCGCCCTCGGAGACGGCGGCATGAGCTCGGCCCGCGTGCAGAGCCCGTTCTCGACCATCGAGGAGGCGCTCGAAGACATCCGCGAGGGCAGGATGGTCGTGGTCGTCGACGATGCCGATCGCGAGAACGAGGGCGACCTGACGATCGCGGCCCAATTCGTCACCGCCGAGGCGATCAACTTCATGGCCAAGGAAGGGCGCGGGCTGGTCTGCCTGTCGCTCACGCCGGATCGCTGCAACGAGCTCGGGCTCGACCTGATGGCGGCCAAGAACGAGTCCCCGTTCGAAACGCCGTTCACGGTCTCGATCGAGGCCCGGGAGGGCGTCACCACCGGGATCTCCGCCCACGACCGCGCCCACACGATCCAGGTGGCGATCGATCCCGAATCGCGGCCCAGCGATCTCGTCCAGCCCGGTCACGTGTTCCCCCTCAAGGCGCGCCCGGGCGGGGTGCTCGAGCGCGCCGGCCAGACGGAGGCGGCGGTTGACCTGGCCCGGCTGGCGGGGCTGAACCCATCCGGCGTGATCTGCGAAGTGATGAACGACGACGGCACGATGGCGCGGGTGGGAGACCTGGAGTCCTACTGCGCGCGCCACGGGCTGAAGATGGTCACCGTCGCCGACCTGATCGCCTACCGGCGGATCCACGACAAGCTGATCGAGCGCGTCGTGGCCACCCACCTGCCCACTGGCTTCGGCGCTTTCCAGGCGATCGGCTACCGCTCGCTGATCGACGACAAGCACCACGTCGCGCTGGTCAAGGGCGAAGTGGCCGGCCACCCCGACGTGCTCGTGCGGGTGCACTCCGAATGCCTGACCGGCGACGTCTTTCACTCCCTGCGTTGCGACTGCGGCGAGCAGCTCGAGTCCGCCCTGGCCATGATCGAGCGCGCAGGCCAGGGCGTCCTGCTCTATCTGGCCCAGGAAGGGCGCGGCATCGGCCTGCTCAACAAGCTGCGGGCGTACAAGCTCCAGGACGGCGGTCTGGACACCGTCGATGCCAACCTGCGCCTGGGCCTGCCCGCCGACCTGCGCGACTACGGCATCGGCGCCCAGATCCTGGCCGACCTGGGTCTGAGCTCGATCCGCATCCTCACCAACAACCCCAAAAAGATCCGCGGCCTGGAGGGCTACGGCCTATCGGTCACCGCGCAGGTCCCGATCGAGCACCTGCCCAATCCCCACAACGAGCGCTACCTGCGCACCAAGGCCGACCGCATGGGCCACACGCTGCACCACCAGGGCCTCAACGTCGACGCCGAGCTGCGGCACAGCGAGCGCCATTCGGCCGACAGCCGCGCCGAGGGCGCCGCCCGCGACCCCGGCGCGGGCGACCACGACGGCAGGCGCGACGGCGAGGATCCCCCGCCTCGGTGAGCCGGTTCGCGATCGCCGTCGGGCGCTTCTATGAGGACCTGGCCGACCGCCTGGTGGCCGGTGCCCAGGCGGCGTTCGCCGAGGCCGGTGTCGAGCCCGCCGACGTCTACGAGGTCCCGGGAGCGTTCGAGCTCCCGCTGGCGGCGCTGTACGCCGCGCAGTCGGGCCGCTATGCCGGGGTGGCGTGCCTGGGCGCGGTGATTCGCGGCGAGACCGACCACTACGAGTACGTGTGCGCCGAGGCGGCTCGCGGGATCGGCGACGTCGGGCTGCGCACCGGGGTTCCTTGCGCGTTCGGCGTGCTCACCGTGGAGAGCATGGACCAGGCGCTGGCGCGCGCCGGCGGGGACAAGCGCGATCAGGGTCGTTTGGCAGCCGAGGCGGTGGTGACGATGGCCGCGCTGCGCGCTCGGCTGACCCGGTGAGCCTCGGCGGCGCGATCGCCCCCCGGCGCCGCGGCGGCCTCCTGCTACCCTCGCCCGCTATGGCCAAGGTCTGCCACAGCTGTGGACGGGGTCCCGCGTTCGGCCACAGCCGCAGCCACTCGATGGTCGCCACCAAGCGGCGCTTCGATCCCAACCTGCAGAAGGTGCGAGTGCTCGACGCCGGGTCCCCGCGCCGGGTCTACGTCTGCACACGGTGCCTGAAGGCTGGCAAGGTCACCAAGGCGCTCTGAGAACGCGCCGGGAGGTAGATCACGCGCAGGACCGGCGGGCGATGTCGGATCCCAACCTGGTCCGATTTCGCTCGGTGGTCGCCGCCGCCCTGGCCGAGCTCGAAGCGCGCCGCCAGGAGGTCAACGACCTCAATGTGTTCCCGGTCGCCGACGGTGACACGGGCGACAACATGGTGCTCACCCTGCGCGCCGTGCTGGTCGAGCTAGACCGCCTGGCCGGCGGCGGCGATCGCACGATCGACGAGATCGGTCGCGAGGAGATCGTCGAGTCGGTCGCCCGGGCGGCGTTGCTGGGGGCCCGCGGGAACTCCGGGGTGATCCTGTCCCAGTTGATCCGCGGGGCGGCCGAGGAGCTGGCCAGCCGGCCCGGCGAGCTGGTCGATCCCGTGCTCATCGGGGCGGCGCTGGCCAAGGGCTCTGATCGCGCCTACCAGTCGGTGCGGGACCCGGCGGAAGGGACGATCCTCACCGTGGCCCGCGAGATGGCCCACCGCATCGTCACCGAGCTTGCCCATACGCCCGAGGCGCGCCAGTCCGCCTACGGCGATCCGACCGAGCAGAACGAGGCGATCGCCGCCGTGCTCGAGCGGGCGGTCGCCGCCGGGCGCGACTCGGTCGAGCGCACGCCCGACCTGCTGCCGGTGCTGCGCGAGGCCGGCGTGGTCGACGCCGGGGGGCACGCCCTGACCGTAATCTTCGCCGGGATCGTAGCCGCGCTGCGCGGCGCCGAGCCGCCGCCGCTCGAGCGGCGCGCCCCGGCGCGGGTCACCCACCCCGAGCATCAGTCGAGCACATATCGCTTCTGCACCAACTTCGCGGTCACCGGCCACGAGCTGGAGCCGTCGCGCTTTCACGCGCCGCTCGAGACGCTTGGCGACTCGGTGCTGGTGGTCGGCGACGCCGCCACGCTCAAGGTCCATCTCCACACCGACGACCCCGAGACGGCGATGCGGGTGTTCGACGGGGTGGGCGATGTCTCGCGTCTGGACGTCGCCGACATGCGCGCTCAGATCGGGCATCGCGCCGCACGGCTGGCGGGGGAGGAGGACGGTGCCGCTTCGGTGCGTACCCAGTGTGGGGCGCTGGCCGTGGTGGCCGGGGAGGGGATGCGCGAGCTCTACGAGAGCCTCGGCGTGCACGCGCTCGACGGCGGGGCCACCCTGAACCCATCCACCTACGAGCTGCTGGCCGGCATCCACGAGGTGCCCTCCGAGGAGGTAGTGGTCCTTCCCAACAGCCCCAACGTGATCATGGCCGCAGAGCGGGCCGCCGAGCTGTCGGACAAGCGCGTGCGGGTGGTCGCGTCGCGCTCGCCGCAGGCAGGCCTGGCCGTGGCGGTGGCGCTGGACACCACGCGCGAAGCCGAGCACAACGCGAAGGCGATGGAGGCGGCGCTGGGCCGCGTGCGCACCGGGGCGGTGGCGCCGGCGGCGCGCGACGACGGTCAGGGGCGCTTTCGCGAGGGCGAGGCGGTGGGCTTCGTCGACGACGACCTGTGCGCCTGGGGCGCGCCCGAGCCGACGTTGCGCTCGGTACTCGAGGCGCTGGCCGGGGAGGCCGAGCTGGTGACCTGCCTGGCCGGCGACCAGCCGCCGCTTGGGCCCGAGCAGGTGCGCAGCCTGATGCCGGCGGGCGTCGAGCTCGAGTACGCCGCCGGGGGCCAGCCCCGCTACTGGTGGCTGCTGGCGGCCGAGTGAGCCGGGTCGCGCTCCTTCGCTGAACCCGCGGGCGGCGCACGGCAGGGCGGCAACGACCGCGGCGGGGGTCATCATCTCCGGGGCCGCCATGTCTGACACCGCACCCGCAAGCTTCGCGGGCGGGCCGCCAGCGGACCGCGCCGAGCTGCTGGAGGCTCGCGTGCGCTGGCCCCGGCCCTCGCGGCTTGCGCGGCCGCTGCGCACGGGTCGCCGCCGCGCCGACGAGGCGCTGGGCGCGCTCGGCGTTCACTCGGTCGGCGAGCTGCTCGAGCACCTCCCGCGCGACCGCCGCGAGGCCCGCACGGTGGCCAACCTGGGGCGCTCGGAGGCGGCGACCGTGGTGGTGGAGGTGCGCTCGATCCGCTCGCGACCGGTGCGCCGGCGTGGCATGCGCCCGCTGGTCGAGGCCACCGTCGCCGACGAGACCGGGCCGATGAAGGCCACGTTCTTTAACCAGCCGTGGCTGGCCGAGCGCTACCGACCGGGCACCCGGCTGCTCCTGCACGGGCGCTACGAGGGAAAGAATCGCTTCCGGGTCTCCCACCACGCGGTCACCGACGAGCCCCTGGGCGGCGCGGGGGGCGACCCCGAGGGGGAGGGAGACGTGGCCCATTACCCGGCCAGCGAGGGCATCACCTCGACCGAGATCCTGGCCCTGGTGGGTGCCGCGCGCCCGGCCCTGGCCGACGTGGTCGAGCCGCTGCCCGCCAAGGTGAGGGTGGGGCAGGGGCTCGCCGACCGGCCGGCGGCGCTCGCCGCCATGCACTTCGCCGGCCGGCCCGACGACGCCGAGACCGGCCGCCGGCGACTGGCGTTCGAGGAGCTGCTCGTCACCCAGCTGTTGTTCCTGCGTCGGCGCGCGCGGCGCGACGCCGCCGCACGGGCGCCCGCTCTGGACGAGCCGCCGTCGCTCACCGCGCGCTGGCTGCAGCGCGGGCTGCCGTTCGAGCTGACCGCCGATCAGACCCGCGCGCTCGCCGAGCTTCAGGCCGACCTCGGTCGCGATCGGCCCATGCAGCGGCTGCTGATGGGGGAGGTCGGGGCCGGCAAGACGGTGGTGGCCGTCTACGCCATGCTGCGCGCGGCCGAGCACGGCATGCAGGCGGCGCTTATGGCGCCCACCGAGACGCTGGCCGAGCAGCACTTCGGCACCCTCCAGCGGCTGCTGGTGAGCGAAACGATCAGCGCCGCTCTGCTCACCGGGTCCACGCCGGCGGCGCGGCGGGCCGACGTGGTGGGCAAGCTGGCCACCGGCGAGCTATCGCTGGTGGTAGGGACCCATGCGCTGATCGAGGAGGACGTGGCCTTTGACCGCCTGGCGGTGGCCGTCGTCGACGAGCAGCACCGCTTCGGGGTGCGCCAGCGCGCGGCCCTGGACGCCAAGGGGCCCGCCGGCCTGTCCCCGCACGTCCTGCACATGACGGCCACCCCGATCCCGCGCACGCTGGCGCTGCTCAACTACGGCGACCTGGACCAGACCAGCCTGCGCGAGCTGCCGCGCGGACGCCAGCCGGTGGCGACCCACATCGCCGGGGGCGAGGGCGAGCGGGCCCGGGCCTACGAGCGCATTCGCGAGGAGCTGCGCGCCGGGCGCCAGGCGTTCGTGGTCTGTCCCCTGGTGGAGGAGTCCGAGCAGCTGCAGGCGCGGGCGGCCACGGCCGAGTACGAGCGCCTGGCCGGGGGCGAGTTCGCCGACTTTCGGGTCGTGCTACTGCACGGCCAGATGCGGCCGCGGGAGAAGCAGACGGCGATGGCCGCGTTCGCCGAGGGCGGCGCCGACGTGCTGGTGGCCACCTCGGTCATCGAGGTGGGGATCGACGTGCCCAACGCCACCGTGATGCTGGTCGAGAACGCCGAGCGCTACGGCATCTCACAGCTTCACCAGCTGCGGGGGCGGATCGGGCGGGGCGCCCATCGCTCGCTGTGCGTGCTGTTCGGCCCGCGGGAGTCGCGCCGTCTGGAGGCGCTGGCCCAGCACACTGACGGCTTCGAGCTGGCCCAACTCGACCTCGAGCTGCGCAAGGAGGGCGAGCTGGCGGGAACGCGTCAGTCCGGCCTCAACCAGTTCGGGGTGGCCCGGCTGCCCGAGGACGCCGACCTGGTGCGCGCGGCTCGCACCCAGGCCGAGCGCATTGCCGCGCCCGATCCCGAGCTGGTCGAGCCCGAGCACGTGCTGCTGGCCGACGCGCTGGCGCGCGCCTTCGGACCCGAGCAGCTCGAGCCGCTGCCGGCCTGAAGCCGTGCGGATCGTCGCCGGACGCCACCGCGGCCGGCGCCTGCGGGCGCCGGCCGGACAGGCCACCCGACCGACCGCCGACCGGGTGCGCGAGGCGCTGTTCTCGATGCTCGGATCGGTGCACGGGCAACGGGTGCTGGACCTGTTCGCCGGTACCGGCGCGCTGGGGCTGGAGGCGGTCTCCCGCGGGGCCGCCGCGGCCGTATTCGTCGAGCGCTCAGCGCCCGCGCTGGCCGCGCTGGGCGCCAACGTGCAGGCGCTGGGGCTGAATCCGGAGCAGGCCGAGATCCGTGCCCAAACCGTGCGCGCCGCGCTCCGGCGTGCACGCGAGCGCGGCGAAACATACGATCTGGTGCTAGTTGACCCGCCATACGGCCAGGCGAGCGCCCTCGGGGGCGAGCTCTCCGACGCCCTGCCCGCGCTGCTTGGCCCGGGCGCGCGCGTGGTGACCGAGAGCGACCGTCACGCCCCGATCGAGCTCGCGCTGCCCGTCGTCCTGACCCGCCGCTACGGAGACACCGTGATCGCCATCCACCACCCGCCGGGGGATCCGGCCCCCCGATGAGCTCGCCCGACGGACGCCCCAAGACGCGGATCGCGGTCGTCCCCGGCTCCTATGACCCGATCACCAACGGCCACCTGGACATCATCACCCGCACCGCGGGCCTGTACGACGAGGTGGTGGTCGCGGTGGTCAACCTGCCGGTGCGCAAGGGCAAGACGCTGTTCGACGCCGAGGAGCGCCTGCGCTTCATCGAGGAAGCCACCGGCGACCTGTCCAACGTGCGCGCCGAAGCGTTCGACATCCTCGTCGTCGACTTCGCCCGCCGCGTCGGTGCGTCGGCGATCGTCAAGGGTTTGCGGGCGATCTCGGACTTCGAGTACGAGTTCGAGATGAACCAGCTCAACCGCCGCCAGGCCCCGGACATCGAGTCTGTCTACCTGATGGCCGGACCCCAGTACAGTTTCCTTCGCTCCAGCGGAGTCAAGGAGTTGGCTACCTTCGGGGGACAGATCGAGGATCTGGTGCCCGCCAACGTTGCGCAGCGCCTGAAGGAAGAGCTCACACGCTGACGAAAGAGATGATCCGAATATGGACGTCCTCGTACTGATCGACAAGCTCGACGACCTGGTTCACAACGCCAAGCCGGTGCCGCTCACCGACCAGGTGCGCGTGGACAAGGAGGAGATCTACGACATCCTCGATCAGATGCGCGCCACGATCCCCGAGGAGATCAAGCAGGCGCGCTGGATCGTCAAGGAGCGCCAGGAGATGCTGGCCGAGGCCAAGCGCGAGGCCGAGCGCATCGTCAAGGAGGCGCGCGAGGAGCAGAGCCGCCTGATCTCCGAGCAGGAGGTCACCCGCGAGGCCGAACGCGCCGCCGAGGACATCATCGAGGACGCGCGGACCCGCGAGCGCGAGATTCGCCTGGGCGCAGAGGACTACGCCGACGAGATCCTCAACACGCTCGAGGTCAACCTCTCGAAGTTCATCGCCGCGGTCCAGCGCGGCCGCGAGCGCCTGCAGGGACGCGACGAGCCGGCCGAAGTCGCCTAGGCTCAGCCCGCCTCAGCGCACGGCGAAGCCGGTCGCCCCCGAGGGCTCGCACTCGCTGACCTCGACGTGCTCGACGTGGGCGCCCCGCGGCCCGCGCCGGCAGACCTCGACCGTAGCGTCCACCGCCTCGGGCGCGCCCTCGAGCTGGGCCTCGACGCTTCCGTCGGGGCGGTTGGCGACCCAGCCGGCGACCCCTCCGCGCTGCGCGGCGCGGCGCACGGTGTCGCGGAAGAACACACCCTGCACGCGCCCGTGGACGATCACGCGCCGGCACACCTGGCTCACGCCCCGGAACCTAGCGGGCGGGCGCGGTCTTCTCGGAGTCCGGGGGCGCGGCGACCAGCGCCTGGATCTCGGCCAGGCTGGTCTTGACGCCGGCGGCCATCGTCTCGACGATCTCGGCCGCCTTGTCGACCGCCGTCTTTGACGCGGTCAGCTGCTGCTTGATGCGCTGGACCTCGCCCAGCGCCTGGATGGCGCGCTCGGCGCTGGCCCGCACGGCCTCGGCGTCGATGCCCTCGCCACCGCCGTGGCGCATCAGCACGCGGGCGCGGGCCAGGGCGTAGGCGACCTGCAGCTCCAGCGGCGGGCCGTCGTCGGGGTCGTAGGTGACGATCAGCTTGTCGCCGTTGTACTCCCGCAGGGGCCGCATCCGGGCCGGCACCTTGCCGGCGCCGGCGACCACCAGCACGGCGAAGTCGGCGTTGCGCTCGGAGCGGGCACGGTCGAGCTCGCGCAGGGCCTCGGGACGCGAGAGGCGGGAGTTCTTGGCCTCGAAGACGATACGTCCCCGCGGCGGCCCGGCGCAGCCGTCGATGCCCACGACGACGTCGCCGGTCTTGCCGCTCGCTTCCTTTACGTCCCCCACCGCCGCGGCGTCGTCGCCCTGGGCGGCGGCGATCTGCTCGATGGCGTCGGCGACCTCCTCCTCGAAGGTGCGTCCCTTGGCGCTGCCGCGCTCGCGCTCGGCCGCCACCTCCTCGAGCTTCTCGCCCTCGGCGCGCAGGCGCTCGACCTCGAGCCGGGTGGCCTCGAGCTTGTCCACCACCGCGCGCAGCTGCTGGGAGTGGGCGTCGGCGGTCTGCTTGGCCACCGCCAGCTGGACGCGGTGAAACTTGGCCAGCGGGTTCTCCTCGCCCTCGGCCAGGAGCTGGGCGCGCAGCTCGTGCTGCATCTGGGCCGAGACGTCGCGCACGACGTCGCGCACCTTGTGCTGGACGGCGTCGGCCGAGGCGTCGGAGAAGTGGCGCTCCAGGGCGCGGGTCACGTGGCCGGCCTCGGGGCCAAAGGCCTCCTCGAGCTTCTCGTCCAGGCGCTCGGCGACGCGCCGGGCTCGCTCGACGAACTGGGCGTCGAGGTCGCGGGCGGCACGCTCGAACTCGGCCTTGACGAAGTCGGCCTGGGCGCCGGCCTGCTCGCGGTCCAGGACGCGGGCACCGATCTCGATCGCGTCGAGCACGAGCTTTACCGCGTCCGCGCCGGCCTGCTCGCGCTCTGAGGCCAGGCGCACGGCGCACTCGTCTTCGACGACGAGGCTCTCGACGTACAGGCGTCCGGCGCGGGTGCGCACCGAGGCGAGGGGCAGGGGAGTGGCAGCTTCCATGGTGCGTCGATGCTAGGCCTGGCCCCCGACGGATCGACTCGGCGGCGCCGTGCGCCGCCAAAATCGGCGGGCGATTAGCCCGCCCTAGACGGGGAAAGTGCTTGGATACCGGCGCATGCTCGATGCCCTCTCCCACCGTTTGCACGTAACGCGCACGCTCGTGGGAGCGGGGGTATTCGCGCCGTCGCGTCCGGATCGGATGTTCCACGCCCTGCGCGAGATGGCGCGCTGGGGCCCCACCCCGGCGGCGGGCTATACGGTCTCGGCCGCGCGCTACCCCGACGATGAGGCGCTCGTCGACGAGCTCGGCACGCTGACCTTCGCCGAGCTCCACCGCCGCACCAACGGCCTGGCCCACGCGCTGGCCGACCGCGGCATCAACGAGGGCGACGGGGTGGCGATCCTGTGCCGCAACCACCGCGGCTTCGTCGAGGCCACCGTCGCCTGCTCGAAGCTCGGCGCCCACTGCCTGTACCTCAACACCGCGTTCGCCGCCCCCCAGATCACCGACGTGGTGGCGCGGGAGAAGCCGGTGGCGCTGATCTTCGACGAGGAGTTTCAGAACCTGGTCGAGGAGGCGGGCCACCGGCGCAAGCGCTTCATCGCCTGGACCGAGAACGAGGAAAGGCCCTCCGACCCGGTGCTCGAGGACCTGATCGAGGGCGGCGACACCGAGGACGTCGTCCCCCCCTCCGAGCCCGGGCGGGTGATCATCCTCACCTCGGGGACCACCGGTACGCCCAAGGGCGCGAGCCGCTCGCAGCCCGACTCGCTGGACCCGGCCGCCTCCTACCTGTCGCGGATCCCGCTCAAGGCGCGGCAGACGATGATGATCGCCGCCCCCATGTTTCACTCCTGGGGGTTCGCCCACTTCACCCTCGGGCTGGGGCTCGGCGCAAAGCTCGTCCTGCGGCGCAAGTTCGACCCCGAGGAGACCCTTTCGGCCACCGCCCAGCACCAGGCGACGGCGCTGGTGGTGGTGCCGGTCATGCTCCAGCGGATCCTCGAGCTGCCCGAGGAGACGATCGCCCGCTATGACCTGCGCTGCCTGCAGGTGATCGCCGCCAGCGGCTCGGCGCTCCCCGGCGAGCTGGCGCTTCGGGTGATGGACACCTTCGGCGACGTGCTCTACAACCTCTACGGCTCCACCGAGGTGGCGTGGGCGTCAATCGCCACCCCCGAGGACCTGCGCGCCGCCCCCGGCACCGCCGGGCGCCTCCCGCGCGGCACGGTGGTCAAGCTCCTGGATGAGAACGGCCAGGAGGTTCCGGAGGGCGAGACGGGGCGCATCTTCGTGGCCAACGAGATGCTGTTCGAGGGCTACACCGGCGGCGGGGGCAACAAGGAGGTCCTGGGGGGCCTGATGAGCACCGGCGACGTGGGCCACTTCGACTCCGACGGCCGCCTGTTCGTGGATGGCCGCGACGACGAGATGATCGTCTCCGGCGGCGAGAACGTGTTCCCGCGCGAGGTCGAGGACCTGCTCCACAATCTGGACGGGGTGTGCGAGGTGGCGATCATCGGCGTGCCCGACGAGCAGTTCGGCCAGCGCCTGAAGGCATTCATCGTCAAGGACGACGGCGCCAAGCTCTCCGAGTCAGACGTCAAGGAGCACGTCAAGTCAAACCTGGCGCGCTACAAGGTCCCGCGCGAGGTGGAGTTCCTCGACGATCTGCCGCGCAACGCCACCGGCAAGGTGCTAAAGCGCGAGCTGGCCGAGCGCGAGGACGAGGAGGGCGGGGACGGCAAGGGGGACGGCAAGGGCAAGGGCAAGGCCAAGGAGAAGGCCAAGGCCTGAGCCGTCGCGTGCGCCGCGGGGGCCGAGGTGGTTGGGTTTGCCCGCGCGTGGACAGCTTCGCCGGGGGGCGGTAGGGTCGCCCGCGTGCCCCTCGCACGGACGCGACGGCGCCCTCGTCTCAGATCGTCTCGCCCTCCGGGCGCTCGCGCGCGCCGGGCTGTGGCGGCCGGGGTGGCGGTGGCCGCGCTCGCCGCCGCCGGGGCCCAGGACGCCCCCGCCTCGACGACGCTCGGGTCCACGTTCTCGCCGAACACGGGGTGCACGTCCGGCGACACGTTCATCCAGGAGGCCACCCCCGCGGGTGCGCCCAGCTACGCGGCGCCGTTCAGCGGGGTCATCAGCTCCTGGAGCTACCAGGCGACGGCCAACGCGCTCATGACCATGAAGCTCAAGGTCGCGCGCGCAGCCGGGGGCACCAACTACACGACGGTGGGCGAGAGCACGACGCAGACCCCCGCGGCCAACACGACGAACACCTACCCCACGCGGATCGCCGTGCAGGCCGGCGACGTGATCGGCTTCTACCAGACCAATGGAGGCCAACCCAACATCTGCGGCATGGGCGGCCTGACCGCCGCCGACCAGTACGGCATCACGGGCGGCGACCCGGCCCCCGGCACCACGGCCAGCTACCTCACCAACATAACCGTGCGCTACGACGTCTCGGCCCAGCTCGAGCGAGACGCCGACGGCGACGGCTACGGCGACGAGACCCAGGACGTCTGCTTCACCGACCCCTCCACCCAGGGTGCGTGTCCGGCGCCGACGATCGCGGGCACGGCCCAGATCGGCCAGACGCTGACGGGCACTCCGAGCGGGGCGCCGGTCAGCCCGTCCTATCAGTGGCTCGACTGCGACGAGGGCGGCGCGAGCTGCGCGCCGATCGCCGGCGCCACCGCCACCAGCTACGTCGTCGCGTCCTCGGCGCGACCGCCAGCAGCGCCGACGGGGGCATCGTGGTGACGCTGCGCCTGCCGGGTGCGGGCGCGCTTGACGTGCTGGGTACCGAGGACAAGCCCAGTGCCTGGGTTGCCCGCCTCCAGCCGGGGCGCAATCGCTTCGCCTATGGGCGCCTGGACCGCCGGGTGCGGGGTGCCGGGCGCGTGCGGATCCGCCTCAGCCCCAACAAGCAGGGGCGCCGTCTGCTCCGGCGCCACCGCGGGCGGGGCTGGGCGCTTCACATCCGGGTGTGGGCCGCCTACACACCGCGGGGTGGGCACGCGTGCGCGAAGGCCCGCAAGGTGCGGGTGCTCAGGCCCCGTTAGCGCCGGCCGGCTCTCCCCGCCGGCTCTCCCCCTCCACGACCAACACGCCGGCGCCGTCATAGCGTCCCGCGCGCAGGTCATTCAGGGCGTCGTTGGCCCGCTCGAGCGGGTAGGGCACGGGGTGTGCCCGGACGTGGGCGCGCGCCGCCAGCGCCAGGAACTCGCGCCCGTCGGCCCGGGTCAGGTTGGCCACCGAGCACAGCGTGCGCTCGCCCCACAGCTCGGCGTAGGGGAAGGAGGGGATGTCGGACATGTGGATCCCGGCGCACACCACCGTCCCCCCCGGGCGCACGGCGCGCAGCGCCGGTCGCACGAGCGCGCCCACCGGGGCGAAGATGATCGCCGCGTCCAGCGGCTCGGGCGGCGCGGCCTCGGCGTCGCCGGCCCACACGGCGCCCAGCTCGAGCGCGAACGCCTGGGTGCGCGAGTCCCCGGCGCGGGTGAACGCGTACACCTCGCGGCCCTCGAAGCGCGCCGCCTGGCACACCAGGTGCGCCGAGGCGCCGAAGCCGTAGAGGCCCAGGCGCCGGGGGTCGCCGGCCCGGCGCAGGGCGCGGTGGCCGATGAGGCCGGCGCACAGCAGCGGCGCCGCCTCGGTGTCGGGAATGTCCTCGGGCAGGGGCAGGCAGAAGTCGGCCGCGGCCACGGCCCGCTCGGCGTAGCCGCCGTCCACGTCGAGCCCGGTGAAGCGCGCCCGGGGGCACAGGTTCTCGCGCCCTGAGCGGCAGTACTCGCATTCCCCGCACGCCCAGGCCAGCCAGGGGACGCCGACGCGGGCGCCGGGCTGGAGCTGGACTCCCGGTCCGGGCTGGACCACGGTCCCGACGATCTGGTGGCCGACCACCAGGGGCAGCGCCGGCGCGGCCAGCTCGCCGTCGACGACGTGTAGATCGGTGCGGCACACGCCGCAGGCCTTGACCGCGACGACCACCTGTCCCGGGCCCGCGGCGGGGTCGGGACGCTGGTCGGCCACCAGCGCCTCTCCCGGGCTATGAAGGGCCATGGCGAGCATGCCTGACCACATGATGGCGGGCGGCCCAGGGCGGTCTACCATCGACGCATGGCGCTCACCGACGACTTCGACCTGGGGGCTCTGGCGCTGGGCCCGGGCGAGGGACGGCGGCTGTCGCTGGACGTCAGACTGGCCCCGTTCGCGCTCGGCGGCCAGACCTACCGCGGCCGCGACGCCAGCCAGCCGGTGGTGCTCGACGTCGCGCGCCTGAGCGGCTCGGGGTACAGCCTGCGTCTGCGACTGTCCGCGCGCATGACCGGGCCGTGCGTGCGGTGCCTGGAGGAGGCCGCTCCGGAGCTGGGCGTCGACGCGCGCGAGGTCGACCAGCCCGGCGGCGGGGAGGAGCTCGACAGCCCGTACGTCCACGACGACGTGCTCGACCTGGCCGGCTGGACCCGCGACGCGGTGTCCCTGGCCCTTCCCACCCAGGTGGTGTGCCGGCCCGAGTGCGCGGGGCTGTGCGCCGTGTGCGGGGCCAACCTCAACCAGGCCGGGCCCGAGCACCGCCACGAGCGTGCGCCCGACCGGCGGTGGGCCAAGCTGTCCGAGCTCCGGTTCGACTAGCCGCCGAGGGCTCCGGCCCGGGCGCGACCCCGCGCCGGGCCGCGCCCGGGAGAAGGTAAGCGCCGCTGCTAGCCTCTTGCCGCCGATGGCCGTCCCCAAGCAGAAGCAGTCGCATGCCCGCACCGCCAAGCGCCGGGCCCAGCACCGGGTGTCCGCGCCCGCGCTGAATGAGTGCCCGCAGTGCCACAGCCCGCGCCGGCCCCATCGCGTGTGCCCGGTGTGCGGCTTCTACTCCGGCCGCGAGGTGGTGGCGCCCTCGGGCGGCGGGCACGACCACGACCACGATCACGACCACGAGTAGGTAGATGGCCGGGGCGCCCGCGCCCGAGACGGTCACCGTCGCCGTCGACGCCAACGGCGCCGACCTCGGGCCGGCCGAGGTCGCCGCCGGCGCCGCCCGCGCCGCCGAGAGCGGCGTGCACGTCCTGCTGTTCGGCCCCGAAGGCGAGATCGGCGACGTGGCGCCCGGCGTGGAGGTGATACCCGCCCCGGTGTCGATCGCCAAGGCGCCCGACCCGGTCCGCGCCGCCCGCTCGACCCCCGAGGCGTCGATCGTGCTCGCCGCGCGTGCCGTCGCCGAGGGTCGCGCCCAGGCGCTGGTGGCCGGCGGCTCGACCGGCACCGCTCTGGCCGCCGGCCTGTTTCACGTCAAGCGGGCCCCGGGGATCTATCGCCCAGCGCTGGCCCTGCCGCTGCCCATCCCGCGCAACCCGGTCACGCTGCTCGACGTGGGGGCCAACACCGAGGTACGGCCCGAGCACCTGGTGCAGTTCGCCTTCATGGGGGCCGCCTTCGTGCGGGCGGTGCTGGGGATCGAGCGCCCGCGCGTGGGACTGCTCTCCAACGGCACCGAGGTGGCGCGCGGCAGCGAACTCGTGCTGGCCGCCCACGCCACCCTGGCCGAGCGGACGGCGGACTCCGACGCGCTGGAGTTCGTGGGCAACGTAGAAGGCGACGGCGTGACCGCCGGTGCCGCCGACGTGGTCGTCTCCGACGGATTCATGGGCAACGTCGCGCTCAAGCTGATCGAGGGGGTGTCCCAGACGATCCTGGACGCGGTACGCGAGGCGGCCCTATCGTCCCCGCGCTCCAAGCTCGGCGGGGCTCTGCTGCGCCCCGCCCTGCGGGGCTTTCGCGCCGAGATCGACCCCGAGGAGCAGGGGGGCGCCTACCTGCTCGGCCTGCGGCGCCTGGGCGTGGTCCCGCACGGGCGCTTCACCCGCCTGGGGATCGGGAGGGCGATCGAGCGGGCGGCCCTGGGCGTGCGCCAGGACGTCGTCGGGCGCACCCACCAGGCGCTGGCGGCGGCCGGCGCCCTGCGGACCCCGCCCGCGGCGCAGGCGGGCGCCGCCCCGGCGGAAGCGGCGACTGCGCGCGGCGTGGTGCCCCCGTCCGGATCTGCGACTAGCGTTTCACCGGCATGACCCGCGAAGAGGTCTTCGCCCTGGTCCAGTCGCACCTGGCCGACGAGCTCGACATCGACCCGGCCCGGATCGACGAGAGCACCCGTTTCAAGGAGGACCTCGAGGCGGACTCGCTCGACCTCTATACGCTGGTGCAGGAGCTCGAAGACTCCTACGGGGTGCGGATCACCGACGAGGAGGCCGCCAGGATCCTGACCGTCGGCCAGGCGATCGACTTCGTCCTCGCCCGCGTGGTCGCCACCTAGCCTTGCCCAGCCGCCGATCCCCTGACCGCTGAAGCTGCTCACGCAACTGCTGGACGAGCTGCCGGAGGACCTCTACCGGCAGGTGTTCACGCACGCTTCTTGGAGCGAGCGCCGCTCGGACTCCTACGCGCGGCTGGCCTTCCTGGGCGACAGCGTGCTCGGCCTGGCGGTGGCCTCGCATCTGTACCCGCGGCTGGAGGCCGAGCGCTACGGCGCCGGTCATCTGACCAAGATCCGCGCCCAGGCGGTCTCGGGCGTCTCCTGCCACGCGGTGGCCGAGCGCCTGGGGGTGCCCGAGCGCCTGGCCGAGGCGGCGCCGGCCCAGGGCCACAACGCCGAGGCGCTCAACACCGAACGGGTGCTGGCGTCGGTGGTCGAAGCGGTGATCGGGGCGTGCTACCTGAACGCGGGCCAGGAGCGGACGGTGGCCGCGGTGGTGGAGGCCTTCGGCCCCGAGATCGAGCGCGCCCTGGAGCACCCGGTGGACTTCAAATCGGCGTTGCAGGAGCGCCTGGCCCGCCGCGGCGAGGTGGTGACCTACGAGGTCGAGCGCGAGCTCGGTCCGCCCCACGACCGCACCTTCGAGGTGACCGCGCTGGTGGACGGGGCCCCCATCGGGCACGGCAGCGGACGCTCCAAGAAGCTGGCCGAGCAGCAGGCGGCGCGCGCCGCCCTGGACACCGCCGAGACCGGGGCATGAGATGCACCTGAAGTCGATCACGGTCAAGGGGTTCAAGTCCTTCCCCGATCGCACCCGCCTGGAGTTCGCCCCCGGGGTGAGCGTGGTGGTGGGACCCAACGGCTCGGGGAAGTCCAACATCACCGACGCCGTGCTGTGGGCGATGGGCGAACAGTCGCCGTTGGCGGTGCGCGGGCAGTCGATGCAGGACGTGATCTTCGGCGGGGGCAAAGGGGTACAGGGCCGCTCCGCGGCCGAGGTCGAGATCGTCCTCGACAACTCCGACCAGACGGTCGACCTGCCCGTGAGCGAGCTCTCGATGCTCCGGCGCCTGGACCGAAACGGCGAGGGCGAGTACCGCATCAACGGGGCCCGCTGTCGCCTGGTGGACGTGCTCGAAGTGCTTTCGGATACCGGGCTGGGACGCGAGAGTCACTCGGTGATCTCCCAGGGCAGGGTGGAGGCGATCGTGACGTCCAAGCCCCGCGACCGGCGCCTGCTGATCGAGGAGGCGGCCGGGCTGGGCAAGCATCGCAAGCGGCGCCGCCGCGCCCAGCTCAAGCTCGAGCGCACCCAGGAGAACCTCGACCGCGCGCTCGACGTCGAACGCGAGGCCCGCGCCCGGCTGCGCCCGCTCAAGCGCCAGGCCGAGGCGGCCGACCTCCACCAGCGCCTGGAGCGCCAGACGCTCGAGGCGCGCTGGGACCTGGCCCGCGACGCGTTGCGTGCGCGCCAGGCCGAGCTGTCGGAGGCCGAATGGGCCGCCGGGGGCGCCCGCGCCGAGCGCGAGAAGGTGGAGCAGGCCCTCGGCGAGATGGCCGCCCGCCGCGAGCACGCCGAGCGCGAGCTCGCCCAGCGCTCCGAACAGCGCGAGCGCCTGGCCGCCCGCGCCTTCGGCGCGCGCGCCGCGCTGAGCGCCCTGGAGCTGCGCCTGGAGCAGGTGCGCTCGTCGGGGCGGGCGCTGTCCGAGCGAGTCGAGCGCCGCTCCGCAGAGCGGGCGCGCCTGCGCGAGCACGGCGACGGCGACGGCCCCGCCCCGGCCGGGCGTCTGGCCGAGCTCGAGGCCCAGCTGGCCGAGCTCGAGGCCCAACGCGAGCACGAGCTCGAGCGCGAGACCGCCGACCTGCGCACCCGCGAGCGCGACGCCGCCGCGCGCGCGCACGTCCTGTCCGGCGAGGCGACGGCGGCCGCGTCCGAGCGCGAGCGCTGCGAGCGCGAGGCGAGCGCCGCGCGCGAGGCGGTGGGCGCCGCCGAGCGCCGCTGGGGTCACGCTCGGCGCGAGGCGGCGGCGCTGGCAGCCGAGCTGGCCGGCGCCAACCAGTTCCTGCGCGCCCACGTCGCCGCGGGGCACGCGCAGGCGCTGAGCGCCCAGCTCGAGGTACAGGCGGGCTGTGAGCTGGCGGTGGCCGCCGTGCTCGACGGGCGCCTCGACGCAGCGCTGGTCGGCGACTGGGACGCCGCCGCCGAGGTGCTCGACCGGGGCGGCTCCGACGGGGCCCGGGTGCTCATGGCCGACGCCCCCGGCCCCGCCGACGCGGGCGCCTCCCCGGCGGCCGACCTCGACCCGCCCCCGACCGCGGACGCCCGGGCCCTGATCGACCTGGTCTCCGGGCCCGAGCCGGCGCTGGGCGTCGCGCGGCGCTTGCTGGGCGGGGCCTGGCTAGTCGAGCGCCTGGAGGACGTGGCCCCCCATTTCCGGGGCACGGCGGTGACCCCCGCCGGGCGGGCCTGGCTGGCCGCCGCCGGCGAGCTGCGCCAGCTGCCGGAGGGGGGCGCCGAGCGGGTGCTCGCCGAGCGCAACCGCCGCGCCGAGCTGCTCGCGGCCCACGAGCGCGCCGCCGGCGCCGAGCACGCGGCCGAGCGCGAGCGCGAGCACGGGGTGGAGGCCAGCCGCCAAGCCGAGCTCGCGCTCGACGCCGCCGACCGCGCCCTGCGTCAGGCCGATCGCGCCCGCGCCGAGGCCGAGGAGGAAGCGCGGCGCGCCGCCTGGCTGATCGAGCAGCGCCGCAGCGCCCCAGCCGAGGGGGCCGGCGCCGTGCGCCGGGCCGAGCTGCGCGGACGGCTCGAAGGCGAGCGCCGCGCGGTCAAGCGCGCGGCCCGCGAGCGCCAAGCGCGGGCCGATCGCGTCGCCGCTCTGGAGCACCTGGTGACCGAGGACCAGGTCCTGGTTGCTCGCGCCCAGGCGCTCGCCGGCACGCTCGAGCGCGCCCTGGCCGGCGCCCGCCAGCGGGCCCAGGGCCTGGACGCCGACCTGGACGCCGACCGCCGCGCCGGCGAGGACGTGGCCGCGCGGCTACGCACGTGCGCCGGAGAGGAGACCCAGCTGCAGGGGACGCTGCGCGAGCGCGGCGAGGAGGTGACCACCGCCGAGGTCGCCGCCCAGCAAGCGCGCGATCACGCCCACGAGGTGGGCGGCGAGCTGGATGAGCTGGCCCAGGCGCTGGGCCTGGAGGCGGAGCCGGCGGCCGAGGAGCTCGACCCCGAGCAGGAGCAGGCGTTGCGCGAGCGCATCGCGCGGCTCGCGCGCCGCCGCGAGGCGCTGGGGCCGGTTAACCCGCTGGCCCAGGACGACTACACCGCTGCCGTCGAGCACGTCGCCGAGCTCGAGACCCAGCGCGCCGACCTGGACACCGCGCTGCGCGAGCTGCGCAACCTGATCCGGGACACCGACCGGCAGATCCGCGAGACGTTCGAGCAGACGTTTGCCGCCGCCGCGGCCAACTTCGAGGAGCTGGTGGCCGAGGTCTTCCCGGGCGGGCGTGGGCGCCTGCGCCTGGTCAGGGAGGACGCCGGGCCACGCCCGGTGCTGGGGGGACAGGCGGCGGGCGACTCCGGGGCCCAGCCGGCATCCGGCCAGGAGGGCGCCGACGCCGAGGCGGCCGCCGAGGCCGAGGCGACCGAGCAGGGACCCGGGGCCGATCCCGATGAGCTGCTGGGGGTGGAGATCGAGGTCACCCCGGCGGGGAAGTCGATGAAGCGCCTGTCGCTGCTCTCGGGGGGCGAGAAGTCGATGACCGCGATCGCCTTCCTGTTCTCGATCTTCCTCGCCCGGCCGTGCCCGTTCTACATCCTCGACGAGGTCGAGGCGGCGCTCGACGACCTGAACCTCGACCGCTTCCTCGGGCTCCTGCGCCGCTACAGCGACCGCGCTCAGTTCATCGTCGTCACCCACCAGAAGCGCACGATGGAGGCGGCCGACTGCCTGTACGGGGTCTCGATGGGCGACGACGGCGTCTCCAAGGTGGTCTCTCGGCGCCTGCCGCGCGAAGGGGCGGCGCCGGCGCTGGCGTCGGCCGGCGCCGCCTGAGCCCGGCGGGCGTGCCCCGCGACTGGTCGGAGCTGTTCGTCACCGGCGAGCCCGCGGCGGACGCTCCGGCGCCCGCGAGCGCCGCGGCCGACGCCGAGCCCCAGCGCCGCCGGTTCCTCGGTCGCCTGCGCGAGAGCCTGTCGCGCACCCGCGAGGCGCTGAGCGGGGAGCTGGCCGCCACCCTGGCCGTTCCGGAGGACGAGGCGGGTTGGGAGCGCCTGGAGGAGGCGCTGGTGATGGCCGACGTAGGGGCCCGGACCACCGCCGAGGTGGTGGGGCGCCTCGAGGCCGAGGCCCAGGGCGGCGGCCTGGAGGGTCGGGCCCTGACCGAGCGCCTGGCCGAGCTGCTGGCCGAGATCGCCCGCGGCGACGACGATCTGATCGACATCACCGCCCGCCCGGCGGTGATCCTGCTGGTGGGGGTAAACGGCACCGGCAAGACGACCACCGCCGGCAAGCTCGCCTACCAGCTGCGCCATCGGCTGGGCAAAAGCGTGCTGCTGGCCGCGGCCGACACCTTCCGCGCCGCCGCCACCGAGCAGCTCGAGGCGTGGGCCCAGCGCGCCCAGTGCCCGGTGGTCACCGGGACCCCGGGCTCGGACCCCGGCGCGGTCGCCTTCGACGCGCTCGCCCAGGCCCGGACGCGCGGCTGTGACGTGGTGCTGATCGACACCGCGGGGCGCCTGCACACCCAGGACGCGCTCATGGACGAGCTGGCCAAGGTCCGCCGGGTGATCGCCAAGCAGGCTCCGGGGGCCCCGCACGAGACGCTGCTGACCGTGGACGCCACCACCGGGCAGAACGGCCTGCGCCAGGCGGCCCTGTTCGCCGAGGCGGTGGGGGTGGGAGGGATCGTGCTGACCAAGCTCGACGGCACCGCCCGGGGCGGCATCGCCCTGGCGATCGCCCGGGAGCTGGGCATTCCGGTCAAGCTGATCGGGGTGGGAGAGGGGCTCGAGGACCTGCGGCCGTTTGATGCCGATGATTTCGCCCGCGCGCTGCTGGAGTAAGCTCGATTTCGTATGGATGCATGGGTTGTCTGGACCCTGGTCGCCTGCGCGCTGGCGGTGGGGGAGATGCTCACGATGGGCTTCTTTCTCGCCCCGTTTGCCGGGGGTGGCGTGGCGGCGGCGATCGCCTCGCTGATCGGGGCGGGCACCACCGGGGCGCTGATCGTCTTCGTCGTCGTGTCGCTGGGGCTGTTCCTGGGGATCCGGCCGCTGGCCCGCCGCCACCGCCGGCTCCCGCCGCGGCTGCGGACCGGGACGGCCGGGTTGATCGGCCAGCGCGCCCTGGTGGTGGAGCGCATCGCCAACGCCGAGGCGGTGGGCTGCGTCAAGATCGACGGCGAGGTGTGGACCGCTCGGGCCTACGACGACGACGAGGTCATGGAGGTCGGGGAGCGCGTGCACGTAATCGAGATCCGGGGCGCCACTGCGCTCGTCGGAAGCTGAGGAGGTGACGGGATGGCCGGGTTGATCGTTCTCGGTGCCCTGGTACTGCTGCTGCTGGTCATCGCCGCACGCACCGTGCGGATCATTCCCCAGGCGCGGGCCGGGATCATCGAGCGTCTGGGGCGCTATCACCGGACGCTAGATCCGGGGGTGGCGCTGGTGGTGCCGTTCGTGGACCGGGTCAGGCCGCTGATCGATCTGCGCGAGCAGGTGGTCACGTTCCAGCCCCAGCCGGTGATCACCGAGGACAACCTGGTGGTGCAGATCGACACCGTCCTGTACTTCACCATCACCGAACCCAAGTCGGTGAGCTATGAGGTGGCCAGCCCGCTGCAGGCGATCGAGCAGCTGACGGTGACCACGCTGCGCAACGTGATCGGCGGCATGACGCTGGAGCAGGCGTTGACCAGCCGCGAGCGGATCAACTCCGAGCTGCGCGTGGTCCTGGACGAGGCTACCGGGAAGTGGGGCATCCGCATCAACCGGGTGGAGATCAAGTCGGTCGACCCGCCGGCCAACGTCCAGGAGGCGATGGAGAAGCAGATGCGCGCCGAGCGCGACCGGCGCGCGGCGATCCTCACCGCCGAGGGCGTAAAGCAGTCCCAGATCCTCACCGCCGAGGGCGAGAAGCAGGCCGCCGTGCTCAAGGCCGAGGGCGCCCGGCAGTCGGCGATCCTGCGCTCCGAAGGTGAGGCCAAGGCGATCTCCACGGTGTTCGAGGCGATCCACCGCGGCAAGCCCGACCCCGAGCTGCTCAGCTACCAGTACCTGCAGATGCTGCCGCGCCTGGCCCAAGGCGACGCCAACAAGGTGTTCGTGATCCCGTCGGAGTACTCGCAGGCGCTGGGGCAACTCGGCCGGGCCTTCGGCGCGGCGGGCAACAGCCCGGCGGGCGAGCCCGGAGAAGATTGACGCCGATCCTCGACGCGGCGCTCGACGCCTACGCCGAGCGCCACACCACCGCGCCCGATCCGGGCCTGGCCGCACTGGTGAAGGAGACGCGTGCGACGCTGGACTCCCCGGGGATGCTCACCGGGGCGGTCGAGGGGCGGCTGCTCGAGACGCTGGTGTTCGCCCTGCAGCCCCGCCTGGTTCTGGACATCGGGACGTTCAGCGGCTACTCGGCGCTGTCGATGGCGGCCGCGCTCGCCCCGGATGGTCGCGTCATCACGTGTGAGGCGTCCGAGCGCCACGCCGAGCTGGCCGCGCGCCACATCGCCGCCAGTCCCCTGGCGGAGCGGATCGAGCTGCGTCTCGGGCCGGCGCTGGAGACGATCGAGGGCCTCGGGGGGCCGTTCGATCTGGTCTTCATCGACGCCGACAAGACGTCCTACCTCGACTACTACGAGGCGGTCCTGCCCAAGCTGTCCGAGCGCGGTCTGATCGTGGCCGACAACACCCTGTGGAGCGGGCGCGTGCTCGAAGCCGACCGCCCGGACGCCGCGCCGGAGACGCGCGCGCTGGCGGCCTTCAACGAGCGCGTGGTGACCGATCCCCGGGTGGTCTGCGTGATGCTCACCGTGCGCGACGGCATCACGCTCATCCGGCGAGCCGGGTGAGGCCGCGCGCGCCGGCTGCTCCCCCGGTGGCATCCGCCGCCGGGCGCGTCGGCGCCTGGATCGTGCTGCTTTGGATCACCGTCGCCCCGGGGATCGGCCTGGCCCTCGGCGGCTGTGGGGGCGCCAAGCCGCACCATCGGTCGGGCCCGCCCGGCCGCTCGCGGCCGCCTCACCAGGGCGCCGGCGAGGAGGGGCGGGGAGGCGCCCGGGGCATCGCTCGAGCCGACCAGATCGCCTACTACCAGCTCGCCACCACCACCGGCTTCCTGTGCGCCAGTGCCGGCACTGCGCGGGTGCCGCACGCCGGGCCCGACCGCGCCCTCGCCCATCTGGCCGGGGCAGCGCGCAGAGCGAGCGCCGTGCACCCCGGCGATGGCGACCTGGCGTCCGCGCGCGCGCTGCTGGTATCCGACCTGCAACGGTGGCGCACGGCCGCCGGCGGGGCGGGCCGGCGTCGCCTCGCCCCCGCGGTCCTCGCCGACTGCGGACGTCTGCAGCGCTCCCTGAACCGCTTCCTGACCCGCCATCGGGGCGGCGGCCTGTCGGGCCAGGTGCCCGACTAGCCGCTTGGGGCGTCCCCACGTGCACGGGCGCCGGCGACCCCCTGCAGACCGAGCTAGGGGACGCGAAAGCGGGCGCGGTTGCCCCGCAGGCGCCGCAGCTCGACGCGTCCCTGGCCGTCGATTGCCTGCGAGAAGGCGACGTAGCGACCACGCGGAAAACGCCCCCGCAGCGAGAGGCTCCACCGCGAGCGTCCCCGGGCTCGCAGGAACTGCGGGTGAGCGCAGCCGGTGGTCCGCCGCATCCGGCCCCGTCGGTTGACAAAGCGGCAGCGCCCACGGACCACACGGGCCACCGCCACCCGGACTTGGGTGATCCGCCCGCAGCGCCCCGGGCGAGCGGTGCCGCGCAGGTGCAGGCGGCGGCGACGCGAGAGCTGGCCGCGGAAGATGCGCGAGGCGGGGGGGCGTCCCGCACACCCGGCGCCGCCCGCTCCCGCGGCGCACCCCAACACGCTCGAGCTCCCGCCCAGCTTGCCGCCGGGCGAGCTCGACCCCACGCCGGTGCTTCCCGGTGGCGACGCCGCGCACAGCCCCTCGGGGTTGGGGGTGCCCGTGGGACCGCCCGAGGGACCGACCACCCGGCGGATCGAGTAGGCGACCTGGTAGTCGGGCGGGACCGTGCTCGGATCGGCGCCGGGGTTGCTCTGCGGTGGATCGTGGTTGGGGGAGAGCAGGGTGTGGTCGCCCAGGGCGGCGTCGGCCGAGGCAAAGCTGGCCACCGCCTCGCCGGGATGGTCGTTGGCGTCCGCCAGCTCGGCCGTCGCCGCGCAGGGATCCATCCGCGGCAGGTCGCACTCGCGCCCGCTGACGTCCAGCCGCACCGGGGCACCGGCCGGGACGAAGAGGTCCACCGTCTGGTTGACGTCAAAGGACTGGCCGTCGTGGACGAAGCCGAGACCGGGCGCCCAGGAGGTGTCGGGCTCGGGCGCGCGGCCGCCCATGAAGTTCCAGTAGCCGTTGGCGTTGAGGTAGAGGTTGTAGCGGCCCACCCCGGGCGGTCCGGCGGCGGTGGGATGCACGGGGTTGGGCTCGGCCAGGGCGTTGTTGACCGTGATGCTCTTGACCGTCAGCCGCAGGTGGGCGGGCGCGACCCCGGCCGAGGACCCCGAGGGGTGCGCCCATCCCACGTAGTAGCGCTGGCCGAACGCGTGCGGGCTGCCGTCGGCCGGTGGGTTGGCGGTCACGGTCACGTCGACCCCGTCGCCGGCCGACGCCACCTGCTCGGTAAAGCCGCTGCCCGTCACCATCTGCTGCTCGCGTAGGGTGAGCTGGGCGTCGGCGGAGGGTCGCGGCGGCGCGGGGATGTGAAACGAGTAGCTGCGCCCCGCGATCGGCTGCAGGTCGTTGGCCGTGTTGTTCACGCACGCCGCGAAGTCGGGGCCGTAGGTCGCTAGCCCGGGGATCGGCGACGGGGCGCCCGGCTGCCCGGGGCCCGCCGCCGAGGCCCGTCCGCTGGCGCACTGCTCCTCGGCGTAGGCGTGCGTGCCGTCGCTGGAGATGAACGCGTCGGTCTCGGTGGCCGCCTGGGGCGAGCTCCACGACGCCGCTCGGGTGACCACCAGCGCCTGCATGGGATGCAGCTCGGTCTGCTCGCCGCGCAGGGTCGGGGGCGGCGGGCCCTCGATCTGGCCGGGAAGGAAGTAGTCGCCGGTGTTCTGCAGCGAGCCCTGGAAGTCCTGCTGGCTGGTGGGCGTCTGGATGCCTTGCCCCCAGTGGCCGCAGTCCCAGATCCACTGCCCCCACAGCGCTATGCGGTCGTGCTCGGCGGGCCAGACGAAGGTGGGCACCGAGCCCGACTCCCATTCGACGTGCAGCTTGGCGAAGTCCTGGTCGCGAGCGAAGTTGCCGTTTCCCTTGCCGCCGTTGGCGCTGGGATCGCCCGCCAACAGGCCCGTGTACGGCGCATCGGGCGCCACGTCGAAGTCCATGTCGTAGCTGTTGTGACCCTCGGGCAGGTCCTCGTCGGCGGTGTGCACGAGCGTCGCGCTGCCCTGGATCTGATGCACGGGGTCGCCGGCGGCCTGGCCGTTGACGAACACCCACTCGGGCGACATGAAGGTCAGCAGGCCGGCCGGGTTGCGCTGACAGCCATCCACCAGGGGCTGGTTGACCGGGTCGGGCCCGGCCTGGGCCGTCGCCGGCGCCGACAGCGCCGCCAGCGCGCTCACTGACGCCAACCCTCGCCGCCACGGCCTCATCCGCGTTCCCCTCTCATTGCTTCACGTCTACTTTACGTCCGCGCCGGCCGCGCGGCGAAAGTCGTCGCCCGGGCGCTGCCAGACTGTGTGTCGGTGTTCGACTCCTTGGCCGACAAGCTGCAGGGCACCCTGTCTGAGCTGCGCGGCCACGGCACGCTCACCGAGGACGACGTCAACCGGGCGATGCGCGAGATTCGGCTGTCCCTGCTGGAGGCCGACGTCAACCTCCGGGTGGTCAAGCAGTTCACCGCCACGGTGCGCGAGCGCTGCCTGGGCGCCCAGGTGGTGGGTCAGCTCAACCCGGGCCAGCAGGTGGTCAAGATCGTCTCCGACGAGCTGACCTCGCTGATGGGTGGCGCCGCCCGCGACCTCAGCTTCTCGCCCCGGCCACCGACCGTGGTCCTGCTCGCCGGCCTGCAGGGCTCGGGTAAGACGACCGTGGCCGCGAAGCTCGCCCGCCACCTACACACCGAGCACCGCTCGTCGGTCGCCCTGGCCGCCTGCGACCTCCAGCGCCCGGCGGCGGTCGAGCAGCTGGTGACCGTCGGAGGCCAGGTGGACGCCGCCGTCTACGAGCAGGGCACCGGGGCGGCTCCGGCCGACGTCGCCCGATGGGCGCTCGAGCGCGCGGTCAGCGAGGGCAAGGACGTGCTCATCGTCGATACCAGCGGCCGGCTGCACGTGGACCGGGAGCTGATGGAGGAGCTCGCCGAGATCCGGCGGACGATCAAGCCCCACGACGTTCTCCTGGTGCTCGACGCGATGACCGGTCAGGACGCCATCAACGTCGCCGAGCAATTCGGCGAGACCGTACGGTTCGACGGCGTGATCCTGACCAAGCTCGACGGCGACGCGCGCGGCGGCGCGGCCCTGTCGGTCAAGGCGGTGACCGGCACCCCGATCGTCTTCGCCTCTACCGGGGAGCGCCTGGAGCAGTTCGAGCGCTTCCACCCCGACCGTATGGCGCAGCGCATCCTGGGCATGGGCGACGTCATGAGCCTGATCGAGAAGGCCGAGCGCCAGTTCGACGAGCGCGAAGCCGAGGAGCTCGAGCACAAGCTCAGGCGCAATGAGTTCACGCTCGAGGACTTCCTCTCCCAGCTGCGCCAGATCCGGCGCATGGGTCCCCTGACCAGCGTGCTGGGCATGCTCCCCGGCATCGGCGCGCAGCTGAAGGGGGCGAAGGTGGACGAGCGCGAGCTCGACCGCATCCAGGCGATCATCCTGTCCATGACCCCCGAGGAGCGCCGCCGCCCGGAGCTGATCAAGGGCTCGCGGCGCCTGCGCATCGCCCGCGGTTCGGGGACCAGCGTGCAGGCGGTCAACCAGCTGGTAAAGCAGTTCGACCAGATGCGCAAGCTCCTGCGCCAGCTGGGCTCGGGCCGTATGCCCGATCTCGGGGCGCTGATGCGCCAGGGGCGCTGAACGCCCCCGCGGCCCCCGACCGACTACCCTGAGCGTCCCGGGCGGGCGCCTCAGCGCGCCTCGCGCCGTAACGAGAACGACGAGGAAAGCCGAGATACGAGTTGGCGGTACGACTTCGCCTGACGCGAGTGGGTGGGCACAAGGATCCGATGTGGCGGGTGGTGGCCGCCGACCAGCGCTCGCCGCGCGACGGCCGGGTGATCGAGACCCTTGGCCACTACAACGCCCGGAGCGAGCCGTCGGCGATCACGCTCGACGAGGAGCGGGTGCGCGCGTGGCTGGCTCGCGGCGCCCAGCCCTCGGCCACGGTGCGCAGGCTGCTGCGCCTGCAGGGCATCCAACTGCCCTCCTGATCGGCGGGATGGACCCGCGAGAGCTGCTCCAGACCCTGGCTCGGCGCCTGGTCGACGCGCCCGAGCGGGTGTCGGTCGAGGAGTTCGAGGAGGACGACGGCACCCTGGTGCTCGAGCTGGCCGTGGCCGAGGACGACTACGGCAAGGTGATCGGTCGTGGCGGGCGCACCGCCCACGCCCTGCGGACCGTGGTCAAGGCGTCGGCGGCCCAGGAGAACCGCCGCGTCGTCGTCGACATCGTCGACTGAGGTCCTGGATGGCTGAGGCGGGCCAGCGGGCGGCGTCGGGCGCTGGACGCGAGCCGACGCTGTTCGCCGGACGGGTCGGCCGCCCGCACGGCCTCGACGGAAGCTTCAGGGTGATCACAGCGCGTGCGTCGCTGCTCGTCCCCGGCGCCGTCGTACAGCTGGGCGAGCGCAGCTGGAGGGTGTCGCGGCGGGCCGGCAGCGACGCCCGGCCGATCCTCCGTCTGGAGGGCTGCGACAGCCGGGAGGCGGCCGCCGCGCTGACCGGGTCCGATCTGCGCGTCTTCGCGCCCGATGCCCCGGCGCTCCCCGAAGGAGAGTGGTGGGCCGAGGAGCTCGAGGGCTGCCGCGTCTACGACGGCGATCGCCTGGTGGGAGTCGTGGAACGCATGCTTGGCCTGCCGTCGTGTGAGGCGCTTGAGGTACGCCGCCCGGAGGGCGGGGAGCTGATCGTGCCGATGGTGCGCGACGCGATCCGCGGCATCGACGTGCCCGCCACGCGTATCGAGGTCGACCTCGAGTTCGTGGAGGGGGAGGGGTGAGGGTCGACGTCTTTACCCTGTTTCCCGAGTGGTTTGAGTGGTTCCTGGGCCAGCGCCACGTGGCCAACGCCCTGGCCCAGGGCCACGAGATCGGCTTCGTCAACCCACGCGAGCACACCCCGCTGCCGGCCGGCCAGGTGGATGACACGCCGTTTGGCGGGGGGGCCGGGATGGTGCTGCGCGTCGACGTGATGGAGGCGGCCCTGCGCGCTCGCTACGGCGGCGACCCGGTGCAGCTGCGCGCCGATCGCCGGGTGATCGCGCTGGCCCCAGGCGGGCGCCTGCTCGACGACGCGCTCGCCGACGAGCTGGCCGGCGAACCGGAGATCGCCCTGCTCTGCGGGCGCTACGAGGGGTTTGACGAGCGCGTGATCGAGTACTACGCCAGCGACGTGGTGTCGATCGGGCGCTATGTCCTGGCGGGTGGCGAGCTTCCCGCGATGGTGCTCTGCGACGCCGTATTGCGCAAGCTGCCGGGCGCTCTGGGGCACGCCGAGTCGGCCCTCGAGGAGTCGTTCAGCCCGGCCCTGGAGGGCGGGCCGGAGTACCCCCACTACACGCGGCCGGCCGAGTTTCGCGGCTGGCGGGTGCCCGAGATCCTGCTCTCGGGACACCACGAGCGGATCCGCCGCTGGCGCCTCGAGCACAGCCGTGAGCGCGGCCGGGGCTAGCGGGGCGTTCGCTACCATTGACGGCGCCCGCCGGCGCCCCCGCGCGCGGCGTTCTTTTTGCCCATGAGCGGTGTCATCGAAAGCCTCGAGCGGGCCCAGCTCCGCCGGATTCCGACCTTCGCCGCCGGCGACCGCGTAAAGGTCCATTTCCAGGTCATCGAGGGGTCGCGGCGCCGGACCCAGGTCTTTGAAGGGGTGGTGATCAAGCGCCAGGGTCACGGGGCGCGCGAGACGTTCACCGTGCGCAAGCAATCCTTCGGGGTGGGCGTTGAGCGTACGTTCCCGGTGCACTCGCCGAAGATCGAGCGCATCGAGGTGGCTGCCCGCGGTGATGTGCGCCGGGCAAAGCTCTACTACCTGCGAAGCCGGGTAGGCAAGCGTGCGCGCGTGCGTGAGCGCAGCTACGCCGGTCCCGAGGAGGCGCTGGAGCCCGGGCTGATCGAGCCACCCGCCGATCCGACCGAGATGGCGGACACGCAGGGCACCCAGGCCGAGGCCGCCCCCGAGACGGCGCCCCCGCCCGAGGACGAAGGCGAGGGCGAGGCCGAAGGCGAGGGCAAGGCCGGAGGCGAGGGCGAGGGCTCCGCCCGGCCGGAGCCCGACCCGGAGCAATCCGCCGAGGGCGAGCCCGAGGCGGCGAGCGAGACACCGGCGGCGACCGGGGGGGATTCCGCCGACGAGCCGCAGCCGTCGGGCGGCCCCGACCGCGTGTGAAGACGAGACGCAAGTCGGGCGTGAGCTCGCTGGTCGAGCTCGTGGTGATCGTCGTCATCGCCTTGCTGCTCGCCTTCGGCATACAGGCGTTCCTGATCAAGCCCTACCGCATCCCCAGCGAGTCGATGGAGCCGACGCTGGACATCGGCCAGAGGGTGCTGGTCAACCGCATCGGAAACCGCTTCTCCGATCCCCACGTGGGCGAGATCGTCGTCTTTCACCCCCCGTCGGGGGCGTCGTCGCAAACCTGCGGCAACTCGCGCCAGGGGCAGGGATCCGATCAGGCGTGCGACACACCCACCAGCGGCCAGTCGTCTCAGAACTTCATCAAGCGCGTGGTGGCAGGCCCCGGCGACACGATCACCATCGTCGATGGTCACGTCATGCGAAACGGCCGCCTGCAGCCCGACGGCTTCACGCGCCCATGCGGCACTAGTCGGGCCTGTAACTTCCGCAACCCGATCACGATCCCCAAGGGCTCCTGGTTCATGATGGGCGACAACCGCGGAGCGTCGGATGACAGTCGCTTCTGGGGGCCGGTCCCCAAGCGCTGGATCATCGGCGGGGCGTTCTTCACCTACTGGCCGCCGGGCAAGATCGGGCCGCTGTAGGCCCAGCCGGGGCGGCGGCTGGGCGGGTTCCCGGAATTTCGGGCGCTTTCACGATCCTTCCGCCCGTCCGCTCGTTCATCATCCGGCGTGCGTGGCCGTCACCCCGACAACCGCCCCCCGCGCTCCCGGCAACGGCAACGCCGGCCGTCGGCTCGGCGGGCGGCGCCTGTTCAACTTCGACCGCCGCCTGGGCATCCGGTTCGTGGCCGGCGCCGACGAGGCGGGGCGGGGCTCGCTGGCCGGCCCGCTGGTGGCGGCGGCCGTGCTTTTCGACTACCAGCGTCTGCGGCCGCGCGACGTGCGGGCGCTGGGCGCGCTCAACGACTCAAAGCAGCACACCCCCGAGATGCGCGAGCAGCTCTACCCCGTGGTCCTGCGGATCGCCGCGCGGGTCGCGGTGGCCTCGCGCTGCCCGGAGAGGATCGACGGTCGCGGCCTGCACGTCACCAACCTGCGCGCCCTGCGTGACGCGCTGGAGCGGGTCGCCACCGCGGGCTGCATCTGCCTAGTCGATGGCTTCCGGCTCGCCGACCTGCCGCATCGGCAACGAGCGATCGTCGACGGCGACGCCACCAGCGCGGCGATTGCCGCCGCGTCGATCGTGGCCAAGGTCACCCGCGATCGGTTCATGCACCGCGCCGATGCCCTGCACCCCGGCTGGGACTTCGCGTCGCACGTGGGCTACTCGACCCCCGAGCATCGGGCCGCGATCCAGGGGCGCGGGGTCTCGCCGCTGCACCGCCTCTCCTTCCAGTCGGCCGCCTACCAGCAGCTCGCGCTGTAGACCTCAGAAGGCGCCCTCGACGTGGTCGAGCCGGACTAGCTCCCCGGCGCGGTCGAGCACCACGCCGACGGCGTCAAAGCGCAAGCGATCTCGCACGGGGCGCGGTCCCGGCGCGGCCAGCCACGCGCGGGCCAGCGCGCGTACCTGTGCCTGCTTGGCCGGACCGACGCCCTCCAGCGGCAATGGGCACGGCGCCCGCCGCGTCTTGACCTCGACGAACACCAGCGTGCGGGCGTCGCAGACGATCAGGTCGAGCTCTCCCCATCGGGTGCGCTCGTTACGCGCCACACGGCGATAGCCGAGGCGTTCCAGATGGCGCGCCGCCAGCTCCTCTCCGCGTCGCGCGAGTTCGGCGCGCGAGGGTCCGACCATGCCGCTGACGCTAGGAGGCCACGCCGCGGAAGCCCCGGGCGTGGGTGACCGAATCGTGTCCGCGCGGCGGCTCTTCCGCGCGCGACACGCGACGGTCACACCCCGGCCGCTGATCGGACACAGCCGGCGCCGTCGGCGACCCCGGGGCCGCCTACCTTCGCCCGGTGCTTGCGCGCGCCCGGACGTTCGCCCTCGACGGGCTGGAGTCCACCGGCGTCTCCGTCGAGGTCAATGTCCGCTCGGGACTGCCCGCCTTCCTGATCGTCGGCCTCGGCGACACCGCCGTGCGCGAGGCGCGAGAACGGGTGCGCGCCGCGATCGTCAACTCGGGCTTCGATTTCCCCCCGCGGCGGATCGTGGCGAACCTGGCCCCCGCCCACCTGCGCAAGGAGGGTGCCGGCTTTGACCTGGCGCTCGCCTGCGCAACGCTGGCGGCCAGCGGCCAGCTGGCGACTGCAGCGCTCGACCGCTGGGCGCTGTTCGGCGAGCTATCCCTGACCGGGGAGGTGAGAGCGTGCCCCGGGACGCTGGCCGCGGCCGAGGCGGCGCGCCGGCTGAGGTGTCGGGGTCTGGTGGTGGCGCGCGCGACCGCGCCCGAGGCGGCCCTCGCCGAAGGGCTGCGGGTCGCGGCGGCCACGTCCCTGCGCGAAGTCGTCGCCCTGCTAAGGGGAGCCCCGGCGCCGGCGACAGCGCCCGCCCAGCCGACCTCCTCACCCGCCGAGGAGCCGGATCTGGCCGACGTCCGCGGACAGGAGATGGCCGTGCAGGCGCTGGCGATCGCGGCGGCCGGCGACCACAACCTGTTGATGTATGGCCCTCCGGGCACGGGCAAGACGATGCTCGCCCGTCGCCTGCCCTCGATCCTGCCTCCGCTGAGCCGGGCCGAGGCGCTCGAGGTCACGCGCATCCACGGCATCGCCGGCGAGCACCCGGGAGGGGGCCTGGTGGGGGCGCGTCCGTTTCGCAGCCCCCACCACACGATCTCCGCGGTGGGGTTGGTGGGAGGCGGCGCGCGTAGACGCCCAGGCGAGGCCAGCCTGGCACACCGTGGGGTGCTGTTCCTCGACGAGCTCTCGGAGTTCAGTCGCCCCAGCCTCGAGGCGCTGCGCCAGCCGTTGGAGGACGGCCGGGTGACGATCGTGCGGGGCCAGCGGGCCGTCGCCTACCCGGCGAGCTTCATGCTGGTGGCCGCCACCAACCCCTGCCCGTGCGGCCTGGAGGACGAGATGTGCCGCTGCACCGAGGCCGACTTCGCGCGACACCGCCGTCGCCTGAGCGGTCCGGTCCTGGACCGGATGGATCTCGTGGTGCATGTCGGCCGTCCCAAGCTCGAGCGGCTGCAGGCCGCTCCGAGCATCCATTCCGCCGAGGTCCGCGAGCGGGTGCTGACGGCGCGAGAGCGGCGGTCGGCGCGGCGCCCGGACCCGGTGGGCGCCGCCTGTGGCGGCGACAGGCTGAAGTGGGCCCAGCCCGAGGCGAGGGCTCGGTCGGCGCTGGCCGCCGCCTATGAGCGCGGCGCCCTCAGCGCGCGGGGCCACGATCGCGTGTTGGGGGTGGCTCGCACGATCGCCGACCTCGACGCCAGCCCGGCGGTCAGGCTCGAGCACGTGCTGCAGGCGCTCGCCCTGCGCCAGGACGCCGCGTTCGGCGCCCAACGCGCCGCATGACCGGCGGCCAGCCGTGTTCCGCCTGCCTGGGGCGCAGCCGGACGCTCGCCCGCCTGAGCCCCTACCTGGACCGGGCCGGTCGCGGCGCCGACCGCTTGGTGGCCCTGCTGGGCCTGTCCGACTCCCGCCTGGCGCAACTCGCCGGTCGCGAGGCCGACGGTGGCGATCCCGGCGCAGAGCTCGGCCGCTGCCGCCGGGCCGGCCTCACCGCGATCTGCCGACACCAGGACCTCTACCCCGCCCGCCTGCGCGGACTGGACGCGGCGCCGGCCGTGCTCTACTGCACCGCACCCGGCGGGCGGCTGGGCGACGCCCTGGCCGGGCCTACGATGGCGATCGTCGGCACGCGCTCGGCCTCGGCGCTGGGGCTGGAGACTGCGCGGGCGCTCGGGCGGGGCCTGTCGGCGGCTGGGGTCACGGTGATCAGCGGGATGGCGCTGGGCATCGACGCCGCCGCCCACGCCGGTGCCCTGGAGGCGCCCGGACACACGGTCGCAGTGCTCGCCGGGGGAGCGGAGCGGGCCCACCCGGTCGTGCACCTGGGCCTCTACCGCCGGATCGCCGAGCGCTCGTGCGTGGTGTCAGAGGCGCTGGCCGGCGAGGCGCCACGGCGGTGGCGTTTCGTGGCCCGCAACCGCCTTATCGCCGGGCTCGCCGACGCGGTGATCGTCGTCGAGGCGCCCCCGCGCTCGGGCGCGCTCCTCACCGCCCGCTGGGCCCGCGAGCTGGGACGGCCCCTAGGGGCGGTGCCCGGCCCGGTGAGCGCTCCGCGCGCCGCCGGCGTCAACGCACTGGTTCGTTCTGGAGCCGAGCTGATCCGCGATGCCGAGGATGCCCTGGAGCTGGTGTGCGGCATCGGGGGGCGGCGCGTGCCCTCCCCCGAGGCCCCGGCCGAACTCCCGGGCCTGCTCGGGAGGCTGCTCGCGGCGGTGGCCGAGGGAGCCGCCACGCCGAGCGAGCTGGTGGAGTCGGGCATCGCCCCCGACGAGGTCCTGGCCGGGCTGGCCGAGCTCGAGCTCCGCGGCGCGGTCCGTCGCACGCTGTCGGGCACCTACTTGCCCGCGCTCTAAGCTGCGCGGCCCATGCCCGACTTCCGACCACCGTGCGTCCTCGCGATCGCCGGCTCGGACTCGGGTGGGGGAGCCGGCATCCAGGCCGACCTCAAGGCATTTGCCCGCTGCGGAGTGCACGGCATGACCGCGGTCACCGCGGTCACCGCCCAGAACACGGTCGCCGTCGAGGCCGTGGCGCCGGTCGCCCCGCAGCACATCGTCGCTCAGGTCCGCGCGGTGCAGGCCGACATCGGGGTCGACGCGGTCAAAATCGGCATGCTGGGCAGCGCCGAGACGACGCGGGCGGTCGCCGAAGCCCTGGCCCAGGTCCCCGCCCAGGCGCCGGTGGTCCTCGACCCGGTGATGGTCGCCGAGACCGGCGGTCGTCTACTCGAAGACGACGCCGTGCACGCCCTTCTGACCCTCCTCGTCCCCCGCGCCGACGTGCTCACCCCGAACCTGCCCGAAGCGCGGGCGCTCACCGGGGCCGAGCCCGAGGCCGATGCCCAGACCCTGGCGCGCGCGCTGCACGCTCTGGGGCCGAGGGCGGTGGTCGTCACCGGCGGGCACACGCGCGACGGGACCGACGTGTTCTATGACGGGGAGCGCTGCGTCGCCTTGTCCGGGACGCGCCATCCGGGCGGCGCCACCCACGGGTCCGGGTGCACCCACTCCGCGGCGCTGGCCGCTCACCTGGCCCTGGGCCGGGCGCCCCTGGAAGCGGCGCGCGCGGCGCGCGCGGTGGCGGAGGCGGCGATCCGCGACGGGTTGGTCGGGGTGGGGGCAGGCGCTGGCCCGGTCGACGCGCTGGGTATCGCCCGTCACGCCGCCGCCGGCGCCGCCGATGGCCGGTCCCCCTCGGCGCATTTGCGATAATCGGCGGCGTGAAGCTACTGCGCATGCGCCCAGGTCACGGAGAGGTTCTGCTCGCTGAGGGCGACGTCGAGGTCGCCGAGGAGGAGCGCGCCCTGATCGAGGCGTTCCGCGAGCAGCTCGACGCCGGGATGTGGGCAGCGGTGCCGACGGTGGACAAGGGCGGCCGGCGCGAGGCCGAGCTGGTGCGCAGCTTCGAAGAGGCGCGCCACGCCGACCGGGTGATCTTCTTCCCGCGCGCCGCCGGCGGTCGCTGAGCCGCGATGCTCCTCGCCCTGGGCGCGACTGCGATCGTGATCGTCGCGCTGCTGTGGGAGGTGGCGGCTCCCCGGGTGGTCGCTGCGGCCCGTCAGCGCCGGGCGCGGCGGCGCCGGCTCGACGACGCCGAGTTGTATGACCCCGGCCGCGAGCGCCGGGCCGAGCAGCGGGCCCGCGCCCTGCTGAAGTCCTGCGTCAACGCCGAGGAATGGGCCATGTACCGCGATCTCGGCTTCCTGCGCGTGTGGGGAAAGAGCGTCGCCCCGGTCAGTCGGGGCAGGGGCAGCCGGCTGGGTGCGCCCTACGCCTATCTCATCTACCCCCACAAGCCGATCGTGGCCTACCTGCCGCAGACCTCGACCCTACTGTCGGAGTACTGCATCGAGTTTCTCGACGAGAGCCGGCCCTACGGCAGTCCGCGGCTGCCCGACTCCGACGACGTACTGGCCAAGTGGATGGCGCTCACCGGAGACGAGGAGCGGTTGATCAACAACGCCAACATGCACCTACCCGGTCGCCAGGTCGATCCCAAGCAGGTTCGGCGCGACCTGTGGCGGCTCGGGCGCTGGGAACGCGAGCGCCTGGGGCGGGCGGGGACCTCGCCGCGCGAGGTTAGCGCGCGGTGAACGGGGGCTTCGACCTCAAACACCGCAGCCGCGCGCTCACCGAAGGGCCGGAACGGGCCGTAGCGCGCGCGTACCTCAAGGGCATCGGCTACGACGACGAGGCGCTGGCCAAGCCGATCATCGGGGTGGCCTCGACGTGGATCGAGACGATGCCGTGCAACTTCCACCTGCGCGCGCTGGGGGCCAAGGTCAAGGAGGGCATCCGGGCGGCGGGGGGGACTCCGATGGAGTTCAACACGATCGCGATCTCCGACGGGATCACGATGGGAACCTCGGGAATGAAGACCTCGCTCGTCTCGCGCGAGGTGATCGCCGACTCGATCGAGCTCGTCGGCCGCGCCCACCTGTTCGACGCGATCGTCGCGCTCAGCGGCTGCGACAAGACGATTCCCGGGACGGTGATGGCGCTGGCCCGGCTGAACGTCCCCGGGGTGATGATCTACGGAGGCTCGATCCTACCCGGGCGCTTCCACGGTCACGATGTCACGATCCAAGACGTCTTCGAGGCGGTCGGCAGACACGCGGCGGGCACGATGAACGACGAAGAGCTCCACGAGCTCGAGGGGGCGGCATCCCCGGGCGCGGGCGCGTGCGGGGCGCAGTACACGGCCAACACGATGGCCATGGCGTTCGAGATCCTGGGCATCTCCCCGATGGGCTCGGCGATGGTGCCGGCGGTCGACGCGAGCAAGGCCGACGTCGCGCGCCAGGCCGGAGAGCTGGTGATCGACGTCCTGCGCCGCGGCCTGATGCCCCGGGACATCATCACCCGCCAGGCGCTGGAGAACGCGATCGCCGCGGTCGCCTGCAGTGGCGGCTCCACCAACGGGGTGCTGCACCTGCTGGCGGTAGCCCGCGAGGCCGGCGTGGAGCTGTCGATCGACGACTTCGATCGCATCAGCGAGCGCACGCCGCTGCTGTGCGACCTACGTCCGGGCGGCCAGTACGTCGCGGTCGACCTCTACCACGCGGGCGGCGTGCCCCTGGTGGCCAAGCGCCTGCACGAAGCCGGGGTGCTCCACGACGGCGCCATCACCGTCACCGGACGCAGCGTGGGAGAGCACGCCCGCGAGGCGGTCGAGGCCGACGGTCAGCGCGTCGTGCGCCCGGTCTCGGATCCGCTGAAGCGCACCGGAGGGCTGGCGATCCTGCGCGGATCGCTGGCGCCCGAGGGCTGCGTGGTCAAGCTCGCGGGCCACGAGCGCCGCACGCACACCGGGCCGGCTCGAGTGTTCGAGAGCGAGGAGGACGCGATGGCGGCGGTCACCGCCCAGACGATCGAGCCGGGCGACGTGATCGTCATCCGCAATGAAGGCCCGGCGGGGGGGCCGGGCATGCGCGAGATGCTCGCCGTCACGGCGGCCCTGGTGGGAATCGGGATCGACGACCGGGTGGCGCTACTGACCGACGGGCGCTTCTCGGGGGCCACCCACGGCCTGATGGCCGGCCACGTGGCGCCCGAGGCGGCGCGCGGGGGCCCGATCGGCGCCGTCCGCGACGGCGACCGGATCACCTTCGACGTCGACGCTCGCCGGCTCGACGTCGACCTGGGCGAAGACGAGATCGCCGAGCGCCTGGCCGCCTACCGAGCCCCGGCCAACGGCGACATGACGGGCGCCCTGGCCCGGTATGCACGGGTGGTCTCGAGCGCCGCCGAGGGCGCCGTCACGCTCTGATCAGGCGCCCAGGAACTCGTCGAGCAGCTCGTTGAAGCGGGCCGGGCGCTCGAGCATCGCCACGTGCCCGGTGTCCTGGAGGATGACCTTGCGCGAGTCGGGAATCAGGCGCTCGAACTCGTCGGCGTCGCGCACCGGGACCAGGCGGTCGCGGTCTCCCCAGACGATCAGGGTGGGGCAGGCGATCTTCGACAGGCGCTCACGGATCGGATAGCTGGTCAGGGCGTCGACGGCATCCACGAACCCCGGCTTTCCCGACCCCCGGATCTGCTCGGCGGCCAGAGGCGCCGGGAGCCGCTCGGGGTGGGCGGCCACGAAGGCCAGCAGCGCCCGGCGCAGACGCCGCCGGCGCGCCACCGCGTCCGAGCGGCTGGCGATCCAGGCGGTGTAGAACGCCAACACCTTCTCGGCCCGCCGCAGGGCGGCCAGACCGCGGTCCGAGCGCTGGTTCTCGACCGTCAGCCCGGCGGCCGAGACGAGGACCAGACGCTCGACCCGCTGGGGATAGGCGATCGCCAGCTCGGCGCTGATGAAGCCGCCCATCGAGTTGCCCACCAGGGCCGCGGAATCGATGTCCAGCGCGTCGCAAAGGGCGTCGAGCACGCGCGCGTAGCCGGCGATGGAAATCCTCTCGGCCGGCATCTCGGAGTGACCGAACCCCGGGAGGTCCAGCGCGATCACCCGGTGCCGGTCGGCGAACACGGGCAGTTGCTCGAGCCAGTTCTGCCAGGACCCCGACAGCCCGTGGACGAAGACCACCGGCGGCCCGGCCCCGAGCTCGATCACGTTGACGGGCCGCTCGTGGAGTCGCATCCAGCGCTGGTGCTGGCGCCAGTCGACATCGAGCCACGCCGAGCGGCCCGACGGCCCGTATCCGTCCGAAGCCTCGGGGTGCAAGGGCGCGGTGGCCGGGGGCGCCGTCGCCATCGGCGACTACATTATCTCGGCGTGCGCATCGCCATCGACATCGATTCCACGCTGCACCATTACTGGGACGTGCTCTCGCGGGCGGCCGAGCGGCGCTTCGGGATCTCCCTGCCCTACGAGGAGCAGGTGACATGGGGGATCACCCGCCTGCGGCCCGAGCAGCTCGAGCTGTGCATCGCCGAGACGCACAACGAAGAGAACGTGCTGGCCGGACGCCCGTACCCCAACGCCGTCCAGACGATCGGCCGGTGGCACGGCGCCGGGCATTTCATCCACATCACCAGCCACCGCACGCCGGCCTCCTACCCCGCCACCGAGCACTGGCTGCGGCGGATCGGGCTGCCCTACGACGAGCTCTACTGCTCGCGGGACAAGGTCGCCCGCTGTCGCCAGCTGGAAATCGATGTCTTGATCGACGACAGCCCGCTCAACCTGATGCGGGCCGCCGAGCACGGCATCGTGCCGGCGACCATCGTGCATCCGTGGAATCGCGACCTGTGCGAAGAGGAGGATGTCGTCTTCGGCCGGGATTGGTTTGAGCTGGAGCGCAGGCTGGCGCCGGTGCTAGGAACCGCCTCCTCCACCGGGGATCTCCAGCCGCCACCCGATGACCCGGGCGCCGCGCAGGCCGACCCCGGCCAGGCCCGCAAGCCCGCGTCGACAGAGCCGGGCCTCCACCGCCCCGAATCCGAAGCCCCCGCGCGGGGTGAACGCCGGGCCCAGCGGCGCCGCCGTCAGCCCGGCACCCGCCGGGCGATCGACCGGGCACGGGCCGCCGTGCGCCGCCGCGCCGCCTGACCGCCGCCGCGTCCCCGTTCGGGCCCGCGGCGAGCGGCAGGACGGCCGTCAGAGGCAGGCAGACATTCCCGCGGGGCGAAGACCACGGCCATGAGCGCCCTGCCCGTCTCGCCGGATCCTCCGAGCGTCGAACGCCCCGACGGACGCTGGGAACAGGCGTTGGCCCTGTTCGACGCCGATCTCGGGCGGCGCGGTGCCGCCGAGAAGACGCGGCGCGCCTACGGGCTGGACGCTGGGCAGCTGGCCGAGTGGTGCACATCGATGGGGCTAGACCCCGCCGACGTCTCGGCTCGCGACCTGCGTCGCTATGCCGCTCACCTGTCGGATCGTCGCCTGAGCGCCACCACCACCGCGCGCAAGCTGGCCTCGGTGCGGACCCTGTTTCGCTGCTTGCGCGAGCACGGCTGGGTCGCGCACAACCCGGCCGAGCTGGTGCCCGCGCCCAAGCGCCCGGCCCGCCTGCCGCGCGTGCTCAAGCCCGCCGAGCTCAGCGCCCTGCTCGACCGCATACCGGCGAGCACGCCGCTCGACGTCCGCGACCGGGCCCTGTTCGAGGTCGCCTATGCCTGCGGCCTGCGCGCCGAGGAGCTCGTCGACCTCGAGCTGACCAGCGTGGACTTCGACCGCGAGACCGTCCGGGTGGAGGGCAAGGGCGCCAAGACCCGGCTGGTGCCCATCGGCGAGGAGGCCCTCGCCGCCCTGGGGCGCTACCTGGCGCGGGCCCGCCCCGCCCTGGCCGGCGCCGGGGACGAGAGCGCGCTGTTTTTGTCCAAGTCGGGACGGCGGCTGGGGACCTCTGATGTCCGCCGCCGACTGCGCGTGTGGGCGCGCCGCAGCGGCCTCCCCGGGAGTCCCTCGCCGCACGCCCTGCGCCATTCCTTTGCCACCCACCTGCTCGAGGGAGGCGCGGATTTGCGGGCGATTCAGGAGTTGCTGGGCCACGCCAGCATCTCGACGACCCAGCTCTACACTCGGGTAGAGTCCGCCCGGCTTAGAAAGGCGTACCGGCGCAGTCATCCGCGCGCATAGCGGATCGAGCCGAGCGGACCGGGAGAGGGCCCTGGAAACCAACGTCAAAGCCGTCGAGCTGCGTGATCTCTGGCGCCGCTACAAAGCCAGCGCCGACGAGCGGGCGCGCGAGCGGCTCGTGGTCGCCTACTCGCCGCTGGTCAAGTACGTCGCCGGGCGGATGGCGTCCGGCCTGCCCGCCCACGTCGAGGAGGCCGACCTCATCTCCTACGGGCTGGTGGGTCTGATCTCGGCCATCGAGCGCTTCGATCTGGCCCGCGACATCAAGTTCGAGACCTACGCCATCACGCGCATCAAGGGCGCGATCATCGACGAGCTGCGCTCGATCGACTGGGTGCCGCGCTCGGTGCGGGCCCGCGCCCGGGAGATCGAGCGGATCAACTCCAAGCTCGAGCACGAGCTCCAGCGCGCGCCCACCGACGAGGAGATGGCCTCCGCGCTGGGGATCTCGGTGGGCGAGTTCCAAGACACGCTGTTGCAGATCTCAAACTCGTCGGTGGCGGCGCTGGACGAGCTGTGGACGGTGTCCGACGCCAGCGGAGACCAGGTGTCGCTGCTGGACACCCTGCAGGACCCGGGAGCGCCCGACCCCGCCTACATCCTCGACGCCACCGAGCTCAAGGACCGGATCGCCGACTCGATCGCCCGCCTTCCCGAGCGGGAGAAGCTCGTGATCGCCCTCTACTACTACGAGAACCTGACCCTGCGGGAGATCGGGGAGGTCCTGGGCGTGACCGAGTCGCGGGTATCCCAGCTGCACACCAAGGCCGTCCTGCGCCTGCGCTCACGGCTGCAGAACGACATCGTGCACGACTAGTCCCCGATCACCTCGGCGACCGGCTCGCCCCCGTCGCCGAGGCCTCCTGGCGACCGGCGCTATCCCTTACGTCGCGACCGGTCGGGCGCTAGTGTCCCTGCCGCCCACGCCCAGGAGGAGAGAGCATGCGCAGCAGCCCGGACCGGATTCGCAACGTGGCCTTGGTCGGCCACCGCGGCGCTGGCAAGACCGCGCTGTTTGAGGCGCTCCTCTTCGAGGCCGGCGTGATCAACCGGATCGGCGCGGTGACCGACGGGGGCACGGTGTCCGACGCCGACCCCGACGAACAGTCGCGCCAGATGTCGATCTCGACCACGTTGAACTCGTTCCAGTGGTCCGAGCGCAAGATCAATCTGCTCGACACCCCGGGTGAGCCCAGCTTCGTCGCCGACGCGCTGAGCGCGCTGCGGGTGTGCGAATCCGCGGTCTTCGTCGTCAACGCGGTGATGGGCGTGGAGGTCGGCACCAGCCGCCTGTGGGCGCGGGCGGAGGAGCTCGATCTCGCCCGCATGCTGTTCGTGAACATGCTCGATCGCGAGCGCGCCGACTTCTTCCGCACCCTGGACTCGCTCAAGTCGGCCTTCGGCCAGCACGTGGTGGCGACCGAGATCCCGATCGGCTCCGAGCACGAGATCTCGGGCGTGGTCGACCTGGTCGATATGCGCGCCTACCGCTACGAGGGAGACGGCCGGAGCGCGGCGCGGGAGGAGGACATTCCCCAGGAGCTCGCCGAGCGGGCCCAGGAGTACCGCGAGAAGCTCATGGACGAGGTCTGCGAGGTGTCCGACTCGCTCATGGAGCGCTATCTCGAGGGCGAGGAGATCTCCCATGACGAGATCGTCGGGGCGCTCAAGGAGGGCACCAACCACGGCAACATCTTTCCCGTGGTATGCGGGGTGGCCACCCGCAACCTGGGCACCAACCGGTTGCTCGAGGCGATCGTCGAGGACCTGCCCTCGCCGGTCAAGCACGGGGGCCTGGAGCTCGGCGAGGTCACGCTTGACCCGGTCGAGGACGGCGAGCTGTTCGCCTACGTGTTCAAGACGCGGGCCGACCCGTTCGCCGGCCGCATCAACATGTTCCGGGTCTACCAGGGCGTGATGCGCCACGACACCCAGGTGCTCAACACCCGCGCCCACGCCAAGGAGCGGATCGGTCAGCTGACCGTGTTCGAGGGCAAGGGCACCGAGCCGGCCGAGGAGTTCGGGCCCGGTGACATCGGGGCGGTGGCCAAGCTCAAGGAGACCCGCGCCGGCGACTGGTTGGCCGACCGCGACGAGCCGATCGAGATGCCCCAGATCAAGCTCCCGGGCCCGGTGATGGCCTTCGCCATCGAGCCGCGCTCCAAGGGCGACGAAGACAAGGTGTTCACCGCCCTGCGCCGGCTGCAGGAGGAGGACCCGACGATCGACCTGCACCGCGATCCCCAGACGGGCGAGCAGATCGTGGCCGGCCTGTCGCAGATCCACGTCGAGGTGATCGTCGATCGCCTCAAGTCGCGCTTCGGCGCCGAGGTCAACCTAAAGCCCCCGCGCGTGCCCTACATGGAGACCATCCGCCGGTCGGCCAAGGCGCACGGCCGCCACAAGAAGCAGACCGGCGGCCGCGGCCAGTTCGGCGATTGCCACATCGAGATCGATCCGCTGGGGCTCGACGAAGGCTTTGACTTCGTCAACAAGATCAAGGGCGGCGCGATCCCCAGCTCGTTCATCCCCGCGGTCAGGAAGGGCGTCCAGGAAGCGATGGAGCGCGGGGCGGTCGCCGGCTACCCGGTCAAGGACGTGCGGGTGAGGCTGGTCGACGGCTCCTACCACTCGGTCGACTCCTCCGAGATCGCCTTCAAGCTGGCCGGCACGCAGGCCATGAAGCAGGCGCTGGAGCAGGCGGACCCCGTCCTGCTCGAGCCGATCATGCTGGTCACCCTGACCGTGCCCGAGGACTGCGTGGGCGAGGTCATCGGCGACCTCAACAGCCGCCGCGGGCGCCCCCAGGGGATGGAGCCCGCCGGCGCGATGACCGAGATCAAGGCCGAAGTGCCGATGGCCGAGCTGCTCAGCTACGCGCCGGACCTGCGCTCGATCACCGCGGGACAGGGCGACTACTCGATGGAGCTGCTGCGCTACGAGGAGGTCCCGGGGCACCTGGCCCAGAAGCTCGTGGCGGCCGCCGCCGACGAGCACGCGGCGGCCTGAGCGCCTCGGCCCCCGATCGCCGGGCACCCCGGCCCCGATCGCCGGGCACCCCAGCCCCGGACGGTCGGGCCCAGAGCACGGTCAACGCGGGACCGGGGCCACCGTCCGCGCGGGACCGCGCCGGGGCACTCGTTATGTTGAGGGCCGGCATGGCACGGAGGTCGATCACCACCGGTCAAGGAGCGGCGGCCTGCGACGTGTGCGGGCGCACGCTGCTGCGCGGCGAGCAGGCCGACGTATTCATCAGCGGCGGGTCGCGCCGCGCGGTATGCGAGCTGTGCGTTGCCCGGGCCACCCACGAGGGCTGGATCCGGGAGAGCGTCGACGACTCCCTGGGCGTGCGCCCGCGCCAGGAGGGGCGCGGCTCGGTGCTCGGCCGTCTGCGCCAACGCCGCGGTAACCGGGTCCGCGAGCGGCCGGTGGGCGCGGGCCAGGGGATGGAGGAGGCCCCCGAGGCGCCCGCCGCCGAGGCCGTCGCCGCCGGCGTGCCTCCGCGCGAGCGCCAGGTGCACGCGGTGCCCACCAACGCCGACCTCAAGACGGCCCGCGCTCTGGACGTGTTCAACGCCAGCGAGCACCCGCGCACGGTGGCGGGGGTGATGCGCTCCCTGGGGGCCCCGTTCGTGAGCGTGCGCCCGACCGAGTCCAGCGGCAGCGTGGTCTGCATCCTGGTGGGCTGGGAGCTGTGCTGGTATCGCTACGAGGTCGATCTGGCCGACGAGGCCGCCGGCGTGCGCCTCAGCGGGCAGGGCGACGAGCTGGGAGAGCTCGACCCGGTCGATCGCGACGCCAACGGCGCCGCCGACGAGCAGGGTCTGCTCTACGTCGAGTAGTCACGCGGGCTCGGTAGCATCCGCGCCGATGATCTACTGCGTGGTTCCCGAAGCGCTGGCCGACGAGCTCTACGACAAGCTCACCGCGTACTACGCCGAAGACGACAACGTCAAGGTGATCATCGATCGACGCCGCGAGGAGCGCCGCCGGGGCTCCGAGGCGGGTGACCAGGGCCAACGTCAGGTCCGCGACCGGCGCCGGGCCCGGGTGCCGGGTGAGTTCCCGGCCATCGACGAGCCCGCTCGCTGACGGTTGAAGCTGGTCGTCCACGTCGACGGGGGCGCGCGTGGCAACCCGGGGCCGGCGGCCGCCGCCGCCGTGATCACCCGGCCGGACGGCGAAGCGGTGGAGGAGGTCTCCGAGAGGCTGGGGAAGGCGACCAACAACGTGGCCGAGTACCGGGCCCTGCTGCTCGGGCTGGCGCGGGCGCGGGCGCTGGGAGCTACCGAGGTGGAGGTGGTAAACGACTCCGAGCTGGTGGCCAAGCAGATCAACGGCGATTACAAGGTCAAGCACCCCTCGATGCGGCGGCTTCACCTCGACGCGCGGGCCGCGCTGCGTCAGTTTGACCGCTGGATCGTGCGTACGGTGCCCCGCGAGCAGAACGCCGGGGCGGACGCGCTCGTCAACCAGGTGCTCGATGCCGCCGACGTCTAGCCCAGCGGCCGCGCCGAGTTGGCGATCGCCACTATCTGGGCGTTGGTCAGACCGTCGAGCAGCGTGTTGCTGACCCAGTAGAGCGCGTTGCCCTGCTGCCAGGCGATGGTCTTGATGTGCTGTCCGTCCATCACCTCGCGGTAGGCGCGCCCGCCCACCTGGACCTTACGGGCGTGGGCGATCAGCGGCGGGTCGGTCCAATCCATCCCCGAGAAGCCGTAGTACTCGCCGATCGTCCCCCGCGAGTAGACGACGCGGTAGATGCGGCGGGGGTGGTTGTGCAGGTCGCGCACGACGTAGCGGCGCACCGTCTGCAGGCTGCCCGAGCCCAGGGCGCGGCGCGGCGCGAGCACCGGGAAGGGCAACCCCACCGTGGCGTTGACCAGTGAGTCGTAGCTGCCGGCCGACACCCGCGCCAGGCTCAGGCCGCCGCCCCCGCCCCGCCGGCCTCCCCGGCGCCCGCGGGCGGCGCGGCTGGCCGGCGGCGCCGCCGAGCTCGAGCGGCTGCCGGACAGGAAGTCGCTGACCGTGCGCTGGATGTCCTGCGCACTGGCGGTGACGTAGGACGGGCCCTCCACGGAGCGAAAGTGGACCTGGCGCACGGGGCGGCTGACGGAGAAGGCGGCCAGCTTGAGGATCCGCAGCGTCCCCTGGGTGCCGTGGATGTCGGTGTGGATCGAGTCCCCGGCCGCCCTCTCCAGCTCGTTCTCGTGGTCGAGCAGCTTGCTCACCCCGATCTGCTCCTTGAACTGGCGCACGAAGTCCTGCTGGCGCGCGGCGCGCACGAAGTCCGAGTCGGCGTGGCGAAAGCGCACGTAGTCGAGCGCCTGCTCGTCGCACAGCTTATGCCCAGGAGGCGGCGCACGGTGGCCAGCGCCAGCTTGTCGCCCCCGAAGGTGAACGCGGCGTTGATCTTCTCCGTCCGCGGGCCCTGATGGGGAACGTCGATCGTCACCTTCAGGTCGCGGGGGATCGACAGGATCGAGGTCTGCCCGGTGTCGGGGTCCATGCGCACCAGCATCATCGTGTCCGAGTGGGGCGGCTCGCTGCGGTCGATCCCCTTGGAGCCCGCGCGGCGGTCGGACCCGATCACCATGATCGTCTCGGCTCCGCCCGGATCGCCGGTGCACAGCTCACAGGCGATGCGGTTGCGGGTGGGAAAGACCTTCTGGGAGACGTCGGAGACCTTGAGCAGGGCGGCGGTGGCGGTGGTGGCCGCGGTCATGATCACGATCGCCAGCGCGGCCAGGGCAAAGCGCTTCCACATCCACCGCGCCGAGGCGGTCGGGCCGTCGTCAAGCATCTGGCACGCCCTCCCGGGTCGCATCCGGGCCGGGCCCGCGCTCGGCAGGCAGCATCGGGTCAAGGCTAGCGGCCGGCCCCGGCGCCGCCGCCGGCCGGCCGCGATCGTGCTCCCCGCCCCTCTCAGTCGGGGTCCCACCGGCGCCGCGCTCCCGGCTATGGTGGCCGGCCATGCTGCGCCCGCGAAATCGGGAGTTGCTGGCGCTGGTCCCGGCGGGGCTGCTGGTCACGGGCGGCTTTGCCGCCATCTTCATCCAGTCCTCAAAGCGCCTGTCCGACCTCTCGCTGACCTACGGGCTGGCGTTCCTGGGGCTGTGCGTGATCACCCATCTGGCCATCCGCTTCGTGCTGCCCGACGCCGATCCCTACCTGTTTCCCCTGGCCGCCGTGCTCGCCAGCTTCGGGTTGGTGATCGTCTACCGGATCAGCCCCACCCTGGCCCGCCAGCAGGCCCAGTGGTACGTGCTCGGGTTGGTGCTGTTCGCGGGCACGATCCTGTTCCTGCGCCGCCACGGCCTGGTCGTGCTCGAGCGCTACCGCTACACGATCGCCACCGTGGGGATCGCCATGCTGGTGCTGCCCCGCCTACCCGGGATCGGCGAGCAGGTCAACGGCGCCTACCTGAACATCAAGCTGGGGTCGATCAAGTTCCAGCCCGCCGAGCTGGCCAAGCTCGCGATCGTCATCTTCCTGGCCAGCTACCTGCGCGATACGCGCCAGATCCTGGCCGGCGGGGGACGGCGGATCCTCGGGGTCGAGGTGCCCCCGATGAGGATCACCGGCCCGATGCTCCTGATCTGGGGCGCGGCGATGGGGATGCTGCTGCTCACCCGCGAGCTGGGGACGTCGCTGATGTTCTTCGGGGTGTTCGTCGCCCTGCTCTACGTCGCCCTGGGCCGGGTCCGCTTCCCGGTCATCGGGCTGCTGGTGATCTGGTGGGCCGGCGCGTACTTCATCTCCCAGCACGTGGGGCACGTCCACGAGCGCATCCAGGCCTGGCAGCACCCGTTCGACCCCGTGCTCTACAACAAGGTGGGGGGCAGCTACCAGCTCGCCCAGTCGCTGTTCGCCCAGGCCGACGGCGGACTGCTGGGCACCGGCTTCAACGAGTCGCTGCTGCAGCTGCCCAACGGGCACTTCATCCTCCCCGTGCCCGAGAGCGACTTCATCTACTCGGTGATCACCAACGAGCTCGGGCTGGCCGGGGCCACCGGTCTGTTGCTGTGCTATCTGCTGTTCGTCGCCCGCGGGCTGAAGACCGCGGTGCTGGCGCCCAACTCGTTCGCCAAGCTGCTGGCGGTCGGCCTGAGCTTCATCGTCGCGCTGCAGGTGTTCGTGATCGTGGGCGGCGTGACCCGGGTGATCCCGCTCACCGGTGTGACCATGCCGTTCGTGGCCTACGGCGGCTCCTCGGTGGTCATGAACTTCGTGCTCCTGGGGCTGCTGCTGGCGGTGTCTGACCGCGCCCGGCGCGAGATGGCAAGTGGATAAAGGGCGGCCTGGCGGCCGCCGTGCTCGCCGGCGGCGCCGGGGGATCACCCGGAGGCGGAGACCGACGCCGCGGAATCCGCCGCGCCCGCGGCCAGCAGGTGCCCCCAGCGCTGGCTGCGGCGAAAGGCGTGCAGCGTATGGAACACCGACCAGGCCAGCAACGCCACCAGGAACGGCGCGTCGCTGAGCGCCGCCACGAGCAGGTAGCGGTCGGTGGGGAGGGTCAGCAGGGCGGCCAGGCGCACCACCGCGCGCGCGAGGAAATAGGCCCCCCAGACCACGGTGATCCGCCGCATCGCGCCCCGGAACGTCTGCGAGCCCAGCATGTCGGGCGTGAACGGGTAGACCTCGAGCGCGAACAGAGACGCGAACGGCCGCCTGGTGGCCAGCGAGGCGAGCACGGCGCTCCCCAGCAGCGTGTCGATCGCCACCTCCTGACCGAGGTAGACGGTGGCGTTCTGGGAGGTCAGCCCGACGATCGCCCGGATCGTCACCAGCACCAGCGCCAGTCGCACCACCATCGCCGGTCGCCCGGCGCGCCGCTCGTGCACGAAGACCACGAGCCCGAACAGCGTGGCGGCGCCGATGCCGGCCACCAGCCCCACCAGCTTCCAGGCGACGAAGAAGGTGGCCAGCGGGCCAAAGCCATCGCGCACCAGGCGGGGGCCGGCCCGGCGCACGACGGCCGCCACCCCCAGCGGCGCGTCCGGCAGCCGCTCGTCGGTCTGGTCGTTCACGGGCTGGAGGCTACGCCGTTCACCGCCGCCGTCCGGCGGCGAAGCTCTGGACCGCGGGGGCGACGGCGCGCATGTCCGACCCCAGCGCGGGCAGGTCCTCGGGGCGGTGGGCTTGGGCCGGGGCGTCCTGCTCGGCGGGGGTCTCGCCGGCGGGGTGCAGCGGGTGCACCGAGGCCGCCTCCTCGCGCTCGGCCGGCGGCGTGAGCGCGCGCAGCTCGTGGGCGATCACGTTGATGGTGCCCATGCCCTCGGGGGGGCGCTCGAGCCTGCCCGAGACCAGCACCAGCGGCTCGGCCCGGGCCGCCGAGCGGTGTCGCTCGTACACGCCCGGGGGAAGGATCACGTTGGCCGTCCCGGTCTCGTCCTCGAGCAGTAGGAAGACCACTCCGTGCGCGGTCCCCGGCCGCTGGCGGGCGGTGACCATCCCCGCCACGCAGACCGGGGTCAGATGGGGGAGGTGGGCCAGCTCGGCGCTGGTGGCCACGCCGTCCAGGTGCTCGCGCAGGGCGGCCATCACGTGGTCAGAGACCGTCACCCCGGTGGAGGCGTAGTCGGCGATCAGGCGCTCCCAGCGATCCAGGGTGGGCAGGTGCGGCGCCTGGGGCAGGCCCAGCGGCAGCGCGAGCTGGGTGCCCGCGGGCACCGTGTGCGAGCCGGCGGCCACCCCGGCCTGCCACAGCGCCGAGCGCCGGTCGCCGGCCAGCGCGTCGCACGCCCCCGACCAGGCCAACAGCTCCAGGCCGGCCGCGCCCATGCCCGAGCGGGCGGCCAGGTCGGCCATGTCGCCGAAGGGCCCCCCGGCGTGCCGGGCCGCCACCAGCGCCTCGACCTCCTGGCGGCGGATGCCGCCTATATACCCCAGCCCCATGCGCACCCGGAGGGGCCCCTCACCGCCGCCCGCCACCGTGCACTTGACCGCGGAGGCGTTGACGTCGACGTCCTCGATCGCCAGCCCGCGGCGCTGGGCCTCGTGTACCAGGCTGTCGGAGGGGTAAAAGCCCATCGGCTGCTCGTTGAGCAGGGCGCACAGGAACTCCTGCGGGTAGTGCACGCGCAGCCACGTCGACTGGTAGGCGAGCAGGCCGAACGCGGCGCCGTGGGCCTTGGGAAAGCCAAAGCCGGCGAAGCCCTCGATCATCTTCCACACCCGCTCGGCGGTCGCCTCGTCGGCTCCGCGGTGGCGCGCGGCGCCGGCGATGAAGTCGGACCGGTAGCGCTCGATCGCCGCCAGCGAGCGCCGGCGGCTCATGGCCCGGCGCAGTCCCTCGGCCTGCCCGGGAGAGAAGCCGGCGAAGGCCTGGGCCACCTCCAGCACCTGGTCCTGGAAGATGATCGTGCCCAGCGTGTCGTCCAGCACCTCGCGCAGGCAGGGGTGGGGGTAGGGGACCTGGTAGGCGGGGTCCTCGCGCAGGCGGGCACGGCGCTCGATGTAGGGGTTGACCGCGCCGCCCTGGATCGGCCCGGGCCGGATGATCGCCACCTGGACCGTCAGGTCGTCCAGCGTCGCCGGGCGGGTGCGTCGCAGCGACTGCATCTGGGCCCGACTCTCGATCTGAAAGACGCCGACGGTGTCGGCCTCCTGGATCGTGGCGTAGGTGGCCGGGTCGTCGAAGGGGATCCGAGACAGGTCGATGCGCTGGCCTCGGTGGCGGGCGATGTGCTCGACGCACTCCTCCACCGCCGAGAGCATCCCCAGGCCCAGCAGGTCGATCTTCAAAAAGCCCGCGTCGGCGCAGGAGTCCTTGTCCCACTGGGCGATCTGGCGGCCCTCCATGGCCGCGGGGACCACCGGGCAGCAGTCGATCAGCGGGCGGGTGGCGAGGATCATGCCGCCGGGGTGCTGGGAGAGGTGGCGGGGCAGGCCGTAGACCTCGGCGGCCAGGCGCACGAGCCAGTTCCAGCGGTCCGAACGTCCTGGGGCGCGCTGGCCTTTGCCGGCGGGGCGGGGCGACCAGCGCCGTGCGCTCGCGCCCGTAGCGCTGGTGTACGCGCGGGATCAGCACCTCGCGGATGTCGCGCGGGAAGTCCAGATCGATGTCGGGAAGCTGGGCCAGCTCCTCGTTGAGAAAGCGCCCGAGCAGCAGCCGGTTGGCCACCGGGTCGATGTGCGACAGGCCGGTGAGAAAGCAGACGATCGAGGAGACCGACGAGCCGCGACCCCGCCCCGGGGGCAGCAGCGCGCGGGCCGAGTCGGGCCCGCGCACCTCCACGGCCACCTCGCGGGCGAGCTCGAGCATGTCGTGGTGAAGCAAGAAGAAGCCGGCCAGCCCCAGCTTGTCGATCACCCGCAGCTCCTCGTGCAGCCGGGCCTCGGCCTCGGCCCGGTGGGTGGCGGACACGCCCGGCGGGGGAGCGCCGACGGGCCGGTCTCGCCGGCGGGGGTAGCGCTCGCCCAGGCGGGCCCAGCACAACTCGCCCAGCCGGCGCAGCGCGCCGGCATCCTCGGCGCCGGGATAGCGGTAGCCGAGGTCGGCCGTGAGATCGAAGTGCAGCATCTCGGCCACGCGGGCGGTCTCGGCCACCGCCTCGGGGTGGTCGGCGAAGCGGGCGGCCATGGCCGCCGGCGAGCACAGCACGTGGGAATGGTTGCCCCGCCGCAGCGGCTCGGAGGCCTCCAGCGTGCAGTGGTGGCGCAGGGCCACGAAGGCGTCCTGGAGCTCGGCCCGGCAGCGGTGGTGGGCGTGGACGTTGCCGGTGGCCACGCAGGCCACCCCTAGGCGACCGGCCAGGCGCACCAGCGCCCGGTTGCGGGCGCGGTCGTGACGGGCGAACGGGCGCTGGAGCTCGACCCGCAGTCGCTGGGCGCCAAACGCCTCCCGCAGGCGGGCGGCGGTGGCCTCGTCGTGCACGCCGCGCTCGGCGCACCCGGTCAGGCACACCAGCCCCGCGGAGTGCTCGAGCACCGCCTCGAGCGCCACCGCGGTGGGGGGCGGAGCGGGATCGCGGTCGTGCGCGTGGACCAGGGTGAGCAGCCGACACAGGTTGCTCCACCCCTGGGCGTCGGCCACCAGCAGCGTCAGGTGGCCCCCATCGAGCAGGTCGACCTCGGCGCCATGGATTGCCCGCAGTCCCAGACCGTCGGCGGCGTGGGCGAACTCCATCGAGCCGCACACCCCGTTGTGGTCGGTCAGCGCCAGCGCCCCGTAGCCGAGCTGGATGGCGGCGGCGACCAGCTCCTCGGGCAGCGAGGCGCCGTCCAGGAACGAATAGGCCGAATGGCAGTGCAGCTCGACGTACACGGCTTCAGCGCTGGGAGAACCAGCGCCCGGTCTGCAGGTCACAAAAGACGACGACGTCGGCGCCGGCGGCGGTGACCGCTTCCCAGTAGCGTCGGCGCAGCGGGCGCTCGGTCCACCAGCGGTCCTCGACCAGCCAGGACTCGCGCAGCGCGTGCACGGGCTTGCCTCCTATCCGTTGGGGGGCGCCCCACGGGCCGGGGACGACGCGGACGGGGCGGGGGAGGTTGAGCGCGGTGGTCTTCATGTCCTCTGGTCCTCCTGGTCCTCCTGGTCCTCCTGGTCCTAGGCCTGAAACGGCGCCAGCACGGCGCGGCGCTCGGGCACCCGCGAGCCGGGCTCCACGCACACCACCCGCAGGGCGGCGCGTTCGCCCGCCGCCGCCCGCGTCTGGCGCACCGCCTCGCGCAGGCGGGCCTGGCGCCGGGCGATCGGCTCCGACAGCAGGGTGCGCTGATCGCCCCCGGCGGGCCCGAAGCGTTCGACCTCCAGGCGCAACTGCTCGGCGGGCGCGGGCAGCAGTGCCAGGCGCGGGGCCAGGGCCAGCCGCAGGCGCTCGGGGTCGGCGAGCGCCTCGCGCAGCGCGACGCGCTCGCGCCAGGTGCCGCCGCTGGCCAGCGTGGCCGAGAGCACCACCGTGCGCAGCGTGCGCCCGCGACGCTCGGCGCCCGCCAGGAGCTGGTCGATCAGGGCTCCGAGCGCCCGCTCGAGCGCCGGCCCGTCCGCCGACTCGGCCAGCTCCAGCGAGCGGCTCACCCGCTCGGTCGCCCGGCGGGGCCGAGGCGGATCGTCTTCGCCGCAGGCCAGGCGATGGGCCAGCGCCCCGGCGGCGCCGAAGCGGTCGGTCAGCGCCGGGCGCTCCAGCGCGGCCAGGCGGCCCAGCGTGCGGATGCCCAGACGCTCCAGCGGGGCGACCAGCTCGCGGGTGCCCGCGCGCAAGCGAAGCAGCGAAACCGGCTCGGGGCGCAGGAAGTGGCGTGCGGCGGCCCGTCCGCCGGTGACGGTCACCGCCCGCCGTGGCCGGGCGCGGCGGGCGGCGGCCAGTGCGCAGAAACGGGTGGGGGCGACGCCCAGGCGTGCGGGATGCTCGAGCGCTCCGCGCACGGCGCCCAGCATGCGCTGCTCTGAGCCGGCGTAGAGCCCCAGCAGGGTGCCTCCGTCAAAGCTGGCGACGCCGGCGTGCTCGGTTTCGACCGCGGCGCCGACCCCCTCCAGCGAGCGCAATACCGCCTCCCAGGCGTCGCCCACCCGCTGGGGATCGGGAGCTACCAGCGCCAGTCGCGGACAGCGGGCCAGCGCCTCGCCCAGCGCCATCCCGGGACGCACGCCGTCGGCCTCCGCCGCCCCCGATACCTCGCCCACGACCTGGGCGTTGCCGGGCTGGGGGGCCAGCGCCAGAGGACCCGCCATCGCCGCCCGCCCACCCGCCGCCACGGCGAGTTCGAAGCGGGGGATCCAGGCGCAGACGATCATACGAACACATGTTCGCACGAGCGGGGCCGGAGGGCAAGGGGTGAACGAGGCCCGGCCTCCAAGGCGATTGCGCCCCCTCGTCGCCACCGGTTATGGTCCTTCGCGGCAGGGGCACGCATGCCCTCGAGCGACCCCTCACCCGCTTCTCCCTCCCGATTCCGGCCCGCGCCGCTGCTGGCGTGCGTCGCGCTGCTGGCCGCCGTCGCGCTGCTGGCGCTGGATCTCGGCTCGGCGGCGGCCAAGAAGCCGCGCCGTCCGCCCTTCGGTGACCACGCCCGTCAGGCCTACAACATCCTCGCGCCGGGCGAGTTCGGCAACGTGCCCCCGACCCGCAACTCCACCGACCAGGGCAGCCTCTACGACGCGCTGACCCCGCTGCAGGGCAACGTCACCGCCGGCGACCTGCAACGGCTGTTCAAGTCCGAGCGCTTCGGTGTCTCGGGTCGTGGCACCCGCAAGGAGGCCACGGGCCGCAAGGGGCTGCGGATCGTGCGCGACGCCTTCGACGTTCCCCACGTGTTCGGGCGCACGCGCGACGACGTCAGCTTCGGCGCCGGCTGGGTGGCGGCCGAGGACCGCGGGCTGCTGCTGCAGCAGGGGCGCGGTCCGGGCTACGTCTCGGCGCTCAGCGTGCCCGGGGTCGACGCCTTCGGCCTGATCGTAAACCTGCAGACGTTCATCCCCAGCCCCCAGGCCCAGGCCTATGTTGGCGGCCAGGCCAGGGTGCTCCAGGGCAGCGCCAAGGGCCGGCGCGTGCTGCGCGACTTTCGCGCCTGGGTGGACGGGATCAACGCCTACTACCGCGCCCGCGTGCCCGCCGCCAGCCGGCCGGCGCCCTTTACGCTCGCGGACGCGTTCGGCATCTTCAGCTTCATCGGCTCGATCTTCGGCAACGGCGGCGGTGACGAGGTGCGCAGCGCCGACCTGCTCGCCGGGCTGCAGAACCGGCTCGGCGCGACGGCGGGCGCGGGGGTGTGGCACGACCTGCGCGAGTCCAACGACCCCGAGGCTCCCACCTCGGCCCCTGCCCCCTTCGACTACCACTCCGATCCGGGCGGGCCGACGGCGGGATCGCCGGTGATCGACGCCGGCTCGATCAGCCCGATGGGCAAGAGCGCCGCCCGTACGCTGGCGTCCTCGCGCCAGCGGATGTCAAACGCCCTGCTCATCGCCGCGCGGCGCTCGGCCTCCCGGCATCCGTTGGCGGTGATGGGGCCGCAGCTGGGCTATTACTACCCCGAGATCGTCATGGAGGCCGACCTGCACGGCGGCGGCATCGACGCCCGCGGCGCCGTCGCCCCGGTCGCCCCCTACGTACTCATCGGCCGGGCCAAGCGCTACGCCTGGAGCCTGACCAGCGCGTCGAACGACAACACCGACCAGTTCCTCGAGCAGTTGTGCAACCCCGACGGCTCTCCCGCCACCAGCAGCTCGACCTCGTACATGTACAAGGGGCGCTGCACGCCGATGACCAGCTTCGACGCCGGCCTGCTCAAGGGCTCGAGCGGGCAGCCCGACCGCGAGCTGACCTTCATGCAGACCGTCCACGGGCCGGTCTCGGGGACGGTCACCGTTGCCGGAGCGCCCTACGCGATCGCCACCGACCGCGCCACGCGCGGGCGTGAGCCGGCCAGTGCGCTCGCCCTGGCCGATCTCAATGCCAATCACGCCACCGGGCCCACGAGCTTCTTCCGGGTCGCCAACGAGTTCGAGACCACCTTCAACTGGCACTACGCCGACCAGCGCAACATCGCCTACTTCTCCTCTGGACGCCTGCCGGTACGCGCTCCGGGCCTCAACCCCGACCTGCCCACGCTGGGCACCGGCGCCTATGACTGGCGCGGCTTCCTCTCCCAGAACGCCCATCCCCACGCGCTGAACCCGCCCGCCGGGCAGATCCTCAACTGGAACAACAAGCCGGCCCCGGGGTGGGGCGCCGCCGACAACGTGTGGGAGTACGGGTCGGTTCACCGGGTCCAGGAGTTCACCGGCTTCCGGCGCCGGGGCAACCGGCTAAGCGACGTTGCCTCGGTGATGAACCGCGCCGCCACCCAGGACCTGCGCGCGGTGCGAGTCTGGCCGGTGATCCGCCGGGTGCTCGCCGGCTCGCCGGCGCCCTCGCCGGTCGCCCAGCAGGCCGCCGACCTGGTCACCGCGTGGTCGGCGCGGGGCTCGAGTCGCCTGGACACGACCGGCAACGGCAAGGTCACCGACCCGGGAGCCGCCGTGCTCGACGCCGCCTGGCCCGGGCTCGCCGACGCCGTCCTTGGCCCGGTCCTCGGACCGCCCCTCCTGAGCCAGTTCGCCCGGATCTACGGCCGCGACAACAAGCCCAGCCCGAGCGGCAGCGCCTATGGGGGGGGCTGGTATGAGTACGTGGACAAGGACCTGCGCACGCAGCTGGGCGATCCGGTCCGCGGGCCGTTCAGCCGGCGCTATTGCGGGGGTGGCGACCTGACCACCTGCCGAAACTCGCTGTGGGCGGCGATCCAGGCGGCCGCCACGCAGCTGTCGATGACCCAGGGCCCCGACCCCAATGCATGGCGCGCCGGCGCCAACCCTGAGCGGATCACCTTCAAGCCGGGGCTGATCCCGTTCAGCATGCGCTGGACCAACCGCCCGACGTTCCAGCAGGCGATCGAGTTCGGCCGCTAGGCGGACGTAGGGCCGGCGGATCCCGCCCGAGCCAAACATACAGTTGCACGCGCAACCAGCTAGTCTGATCGGCGATGGCTTCGCAGCCGGCGGCTCAGAGCTCGCGCAAGTGGTGGACGCTGGGCGTGGTGTGCATCGGCACGTTCATGCTGCTGCTCGACATCACGATCGTCAACGTGGCGCTGCCGTCGATCCAGCACTCGCTTCACTCGAGCTTCACCGACCTGCAGTGGGTGGTCGACGCCTATTCGCTGCTGCTCGCCTCGCTGCTGCTGACCGCGGGGTCGCTGTCGGACCTGCTCGGGCGCCAGCGCGTATTCATGCTCGGCCTGGTGGTGTTCACGCTGGCTTCGGTGCTGTGCGGGCTGGCCAACAGCCCCCTGTTCCTCAACCTGATGCGCGGCGTGCAGGGGGCGGGCGGAGCGATGATGTTCGCCACCTCGCTGGCGTTGCTGGCTCAGGAGTTCCACGGCGCTGAGCGAGGCACCGCGTTCGGGGCATGGGGGGCCACGATCGGGGGCGCGGTCGCGGTCGGCCCGCTCGTCGGCGGGGCGCTCACCGAGGGCCTGGGCTGGGAGTCCATCTTCTTTCTCAATGTCCCCATCGGCGCGCTGGCGCTGTATGCGACGGCCACCCGCCTGGTGAACGTGCGCGGACAGCACGGGCGGATCGACTGGCCCGGGCTGGTCACCTTCTCGGCCGCCCTGTTCATGCTCGTGTTCGCGCTCGTGCGCGGCAACGACGAGGGCTGGTCGAGCGCGCTGATCGTCGGCCTGCTCGCCGGTTCGGCGCTGCTGCTCATCGCCTTCGTGCTGATCGAGCGCGCCCGCTCCGACGCGATGTTCGACCTGTCCCTGTTGCGCAACCGCACCTTCGGCGGCGCCTCGATCGTGGCCTTCGGGCTCTCGGCCACGATGTTCGCCATGTTCCTGTACATGACCCTGTGGATCCAGGGCATCCTCGGCTACAGCCCGCTCCAGGCGGGGCTGCGTTTCCTGCCCCTGACGTTGGTCTCCTTCGTCGCCGCGCCGATCGCCGGCCGGCTTTCCTCGCGGGTGCCGATCCGCCTGCTGCTGGGGGCCGGCCTGGCGCTGGTGGCGCTCGCGCTGCTGTTGATGTCGGGCATCAACGCCAACTCGCGCTGGACGGCGCTGCTGGCCGGCTTCCTCATCGCCGGAGTCGGCGTAGGGATGGTCAACCCCTCATTGGCCAACACGGCGGTGGGAGTGGTCCCCCCCCAGCGCAGCGGGATGGCTTCGGGGATCAACAACACCTTCCGCCAGGTGGGCATCGCCACCGGGATCGCCGGGCTGGGGGCGATCTTCGAGCACGTCATCCGCACCCACGTACAGAGCGGCCTGGCGGGGACGCCCGCCGCCGCCCACGCCTCGCAGCTGGCCAAGGCCATCACCGCCGGGGGAGCCAAGCAGGCGCTGGCCGCCGTGCCTCCTGGCGCGCGCGCCGCCGTGCACCATGTTGCCGCTTCTGCCTTTGCCACCGCGCTCGACGAGCTGTTCATCATCGCCGCGGCGGTGGCCGTGGTGAGCGCCCTGCTCGGGCTGGCGCTGGTGCGCGGCCGGGACTTCGTGCCCGCCCAGGCGGCCGCGGCGCCGGCGGCCGCATAGGGCCGACGGGCCGCCGACCGGCGGCCGCCCCCGTGTAAGGGGCGGCCATCGGCCTGGGTGGGCCTCGCCACCAGTGCTGCGCTCAGCCGGCCGGCGGCGTCACCGCCGAGGCCGGCACCGGGGTCACGGTGATCGCGACCCCGGGACGGGCCGCGCCCTCGTTCTCCGGGCCGCCGGGGATCAGGACCCGGAAGGTGCCCGACGCGTATACCCGCTTGGTGATCGCGTAGGCAGAGCCCGGCCCCACGGAGGCGACCGCCACGCTGTGAAAGTCACCGCCGCTGGCGTTCTGGCGCTGCAGGTAGATCACGTGCCCGGTCTTGTCGGGCGACACGGTGCCCGAGAAGGTCACCGGCTGGCCCGCCTGGACGGTGGTCGCCGACGCCGACGCGGTGAGCAGGTCCTTGACGCCCTCGAACAGGACCGCCGAGGAGCGCCGGCCGCCGCGCACCTGGTAGTAGGTGCTGTTGACCGGCGCCTGGGAGAACGCGTAGTTACCCGTGGCGTCGGTGCTGGAGACCGCCACCGCCTGAAAGCCGTTGCCCGCCGTGTGGGCGTACAGCGTCACCGGCATGTTCGGCCCGCCGGCGAGGACGCCGGTGACCGTGACCGTCTGGCCTTCAGACGCCGGGTTGGGAGACGCGTTGATGGTGAGCCGCGGATTCTGCGCCTGGGAGAC
>VAYS01000018.1:0-1965 GCA_005883215.1 Actinomycetota bacterium | reverse complement strand
CAGCTCCGGTTGGTGGTGACCACGCCGTCGGCGCGTGGGAACTCGTATGCGCCGCGGGCATCGGTGCGCGCGCGTTGCACGAAGCTGAAGCGCCGCTCGAGGGCCACCCGGTGATAGAGGTTCACCACCCGCCCCGCGTTGTTGGGGCCCAACAGCCGGCCGTAGATGATCACCGGGTCCCCGGCAGTGCTCGGCCGTGGCTGGACGTTGATCGTGATGTGATGGCCCGCCGCACGGTGGGCCGATTGCCCCTGGGCGATCGCAGGAGCCAGCGCTCCCATCAGGCCCAGGGTGGCGGCGGTCAGGCCGCCAGCTACGTGCTTGATCCGCATCGAATCCCTCCAAGATGAGGTGGACACTTCCCGAAGCCGGAAACCCCCGGAAGGTCGCGGCGCTGCGCCGTGTTGTGGGGGCCTAACCGACGTCAAACAGACGGTCAGAGAACGGTAGGCCGCGTCAACCTCGCCCCACCCTGGGCGGGGATCTGCTTGGCGGGTCTGGCGGCGAGCGGACCGCTCAGCGCCAGAGGCTCAGCAGGATGCGTTGCATCTCGGCCGACGTCTCGCCCCAGCGCGGGCAGCAGGGCGGCCCCCCCGGGACGCTGATGCCGATCTCCAGATGCGGCCCGGAGGAGCGGCCGACCTTCCCGCAGCCGACGTCGGCGATCGGCTGGCCGGGACGGACGTGGGTGCCGACGGCGACGAGCGCAGGCGCGGCGTGACCGTAGTAGACGTACCGGCCGGCCAGTGCGCCCCGGTCGACGTGCAAGATCGGAGCGTAGGGGCCGAACCCTGAGATGCCCTCGTCGACGACCGTGCCGCTGGCGATCGCCACCAGCGTGGCGCTCGCGCCACAGGCCGAGCCGTTGGTGGCGATGTCGACGCCCTGGTCGGGCTCCCACTCGCTCGGGCCGACCGCCACGCTGCGGGGCTGGATGGGGAAGACGAGGCCGCTGACCGAGTCGGTACTCGGCGGGTGCTTGGCTGAGGCAGCCGCTTGCAGGGCCCGGGCGATCCCCGCCAGCGTGGGGCCGTCTCCGCGCCCGCTGACCCGCAGGTGGACGCGGCGCTGAAAGCGGCGCAGCTCACGGGCGGTGCCGGCATCTTGCCGGCCGGTGATCGACACGCGGTAGCCCAGCGCGACTAGTGCTCGCTGCAGTCCCCGTACGACCGCCCCGCGCGAGTAGCGGGTGAGTGGGCGGGTGGGAAAGTGATCGGCCGGGGTGGCCGGAGTGGCCGGCGTGTAGGTCGCGCCGCCGGCGCCTACCACGGCCCCGGCGGTGGGCGTCTGCTCGGAGACCGACCCCGCCGCGACGCCCCCGCTGACGCCGACCGCCGCCCCGGCCGGGGCGGCCGCGGCGTTGGCCGCCAGCGCCAGCACAGCGGCGACCGGCAGCGCACGGATGACCCTGGCCCGGAAGACCCCCATGCGTGGCAGTTCGGCAGCTCAGGCGGGCCGGGAAACCCACCGATTCGCACTGCACAGCCTCGGCGGGAAAAACCTGCAGCGAGTCTGCTGTGGCTAGGCGTCGTCCGGGGCCTGGGCGAGCAGGTCCTGGAGATCGACGGGCCCCCCGACGAAGGTCAGATGCCCCGCCGCGTCGAGCGGCCAGTGCTCGGAGGGGCGGTCCCAGTAGAGCTCCAGGCCGTTCTGATCGGGGTCGCGCAGGTACAGCGCCTCATGGGTCCCGTGATCGGTTGCCCCGTCCAGCGGCCAGCGCGCCCGCACGAGCCGGCGCAGGCCGCCGGCCAGCGCCACGCGGTCCGGGTAGCGGATCGCCACGTGGTAGAGGCCGGTGGTGCCGGTCGGAGGAGGCGAGCCCCCGCGCGACTGCCAGGTGTTGAAGCCGAGGTGGTGGTGATAGCCGCCGGCCGAGACGAACAGCGCGTCGGGCATCCGGACGATCACCTCGAAGCCCAGGATGCCCACATAGAAGTCGTGCACGCGATCGATGTCGGCGGTACG